>JANRFG010000018.1:150698-152384 GCA_030725715.1 Opitutales bacterium | reverse complement strand
GGATGGGGGTCAGTCGGGTCGGGACTTGCGGTAGGTGATTAGGCCGCCGATGAGTCGGCCAACCAGGGTCATCTGTCCGGCGATGCTTTGGCTGTCTTCGACTTCGATCAGGCCGGCACGCAGGCAGACGTCTATCTGTGACTCGAGTTCGCAGAGCGAGCCGCGGGCGATATAGAGGAATCTCAGCGAGTCCCGATTTGTCCCCCGGCCGTTGCCTTCGGCGATATTCGAGGGGATGGAAAATGGCGGCGCGGCGTATCTGGTCGGCCAATCCTCGGTCGATGGTTTTGGCCCGTCTGACGCAAAGTTTGTAAATCAACACCGCCAGATCCCTGGATTCCGCCCAAGCCTTAAGCTGCCGGTAAGGTGGGCCCTCTGCCGAAGATTCCATGCCCTAGGATGGCAGCCTGGTTCATGCGTGGCAACAAAGGCAGTCCCCCAGACGCCTACGGGCGGTTTCTGTCATCGATGCAGTCCTCTGTCATCGACTCAGCCATCTACTTCTCCCGCTTGCCTTCTCCCTCCCACCCTTACCCTTGCCCTTGCCTCTCCCATGTCCCGTCTCGACGTCATCCGCTCCCGCATCGCGCCCGCCCGGGCCCGTCTGCTCGCGCATCCGCTGTATGCCCGGATGGCTTCGCTCGACGACGTGCGCGTGTTCATGCGGTCGCATGTCTTCGCGGTCTGGGATTTCATGTCGCTCCTGAAGCGCCTGCAGCGCGACCTCACCTGCGTGACCGTCCCCTGGGTGCCGGTCGGCGACGCGGAAGTCCGCTTCCTGATCAACGAGATCGTCTGCGGCGAGGAATCGGACGTCGATCCGCGTGGCGGTCGCATCGCGCACTTCGATCTCTACCTGCGTGCGATGCACGAGGCCGGTTCTGATACGTCCGCCGTCGATAAGGCGCTCGCCTCTGTCCGGGCGGGTGGCTCGACCGCCGCCGCGCTGGTCTCCGCTGGGGTCCCCTCCGGAGCCGCCGCTTTCTCCGGTGCGACCTTCGCCCTAGCGACGAATGGGAAGTCGCATGAAGTCGCCGCAGCCTTCACCTTCGGCCGCGAAGATCTGATTCCCGACATGTTCACGGAACTCGTCACACGTCTCAGTCGCGAATACCCGGGCAAGCTCGACACCTTCCGCTACTATCTGGAGCGACACATCGAGGTCGACGGCGGCCACCACGGCGCGATCTCCCTCCGGATGGTCGAGCTGCTCTGCGGTGACGATGATCGCAAGTGGGACGAAGCCGCCGTGGCCTCCGTCGCCGCCATCGAGGCGCGTATCGCCCTCTGGGATGCGATCCTGGCCGACCTCAGGGCTGCCTGACGCGGAAGTTCCGGTACTCGACCTTCATCGGCGGGCCGACGTGTACCTGGACGCCGAGCTTGCCCTCGGGGTGACGGGCCGCCGCGTCGTCGTCGATGACCACGCTCATGACGTGACCGTTGAGGATATGGACCTGCGTGCCGCCGCGGACGATGAGGTGATACTCGTTCCAGTCGCCGTTGCGGATGAACGTCGCGAGTTCCTTCGGGTCGCCGACGCTGCCGACGACTTCGGCCTTCATGCCGGGGCGGACGCGGGTGATCTGGCCGCGGAGGGCGTTGAAGGTACGTCCGCGCTCCTCGTAGTTCTGGCCGGTGTGGCGGTTCTGGCCGTCGATGTCGGCCTGCGGGCCGGTCAGGGCG
>JANRFG010000018.1:0-150598 GCA_030725715.1 Opitutales bacterium | reverse complement strand
CTGGCCGGTGTGGCGGTTCTGGCCGTCGATGTCGGCCTGCGGGCCGGTCAGGGCGTAGGTCAGCCCCGCGACGTCGGCGCTGTGGTAGTTGATGCCGCTGTTGCCACGCTCGGAGATACGATACTCGCCCTTCAGCTCGAAGTCCCCGGGGAGCGAGCCTTCCCAGATGAGGAAGGTATTGCGCTTCACGATGGTCTCCGGGGTGATCTCGCCGACGACCACGCCCTCCACGCAGCGCCAGTAGACGGGGTCGCCGGTCCAACCCTTGAGGGTCTTGCCGTCGAAGAGTTGCTTCCAGCCCAAGGTCTCTTCCGCCGAGGCGACGGGCATGGTCTGTTTCGGCGTGGGCGGGATGACTTCGGCGGCGCCGAGGCTCAGGCAGCCGACGAGCAGGAAGGGCAGGGCGTTCATAGGGGTGCGCTGGGTTTAAAGTGGAAGCCAAGCGCAGTCGCTCCTAAAGATATCCCTAACCCCCATGGCCGAAACCAACCGTTCCCTCGCTAACCGTATCCTCTACGGACTGCTCTTCGGTGTCGTCGCCGGCCTGGCCACCCTCGGGCTCGGACAGTATTCGCCGGCATCGCTGGAGTTCATGCGGAAGGCCTCGACGAATGTCTTCGACCCGCTGGGACAGGTCTTCCTCCGTCTGCTGTTCTTCGTGGTGATCCCGCTGGTGTTCGCCTCCCTCGCTGCCGGCGTCGCGCAGCTCGGCCGTCTCGACCGGCTCGGTCCGCTCGCCGGTCGGACGTTCGCGCTCTTCTTCCTCAACATGGCCATCGCCGTCGGCCTGGGGTTGCTGATGATGAACATGCTCCGCCCCGGCGACCATCTCGACGCGGGCGCGAAGGCCATGCTCATGCAGGAGTTCGGCGGCGCCGCGCAGAAGCACATGGCCGTCTCTTCGGCTACCCCATCGCTGTCCTTGGCCGGCATCGTGGAGATGTTCATGCCGAAGAACCTCTTCGGGGCCGTCGTCGGCCATACCAACGGCACGATCGGCGACATCCTGCCGCTCATCCTCTTCGCGTTGCTCGTCGGCGTCGTCGGCACCCAGCTCGCCGAGGCCAAGCGTCAGCAGCTGCTCTCGGCCCTGGATCTCGTCGCGGAGCTCATGACGGGCATCGTCCGGCTCGCCCTGCGGCTCGCCCCCTACGCCGTGCCGCTCATGATCTACGGCGTCATCGTCAAGGTCGGCTTGGATATCCTGATCGCCCTCGGGGTCTTCGCCCTCGGCTGTCTGGCTGTGATGCTCCTCCATCTTTTCGGCACGATGTCGCTCTGGCTGCGCCTCTGGACCGATCGGAAGCCGCTGGCGTTCTTCCGTGATATCCGCGGCGTGCTCGTGACCGCCTTCTCGACGAGTTCCAGTAATGCGACGCTCCCGGCCGCCTTGGAGTGTTCCAAGGAGACTCTCGGCCTCAAGCCGAGCGTGGCCGGCTTCGTCCTGCCGCTGGGCACGACCATGAACCTGAGCGGCACCGCCCTTTACGAAGGCTGCGTCGTCCTCTTCGTCGCGCAGGTCTTCGGCGTGGACCTGTCCATCGGCCAGCAGCTGACCTTGCTCTTCCTCTCGGTCCTCAGCGCCGTGGCCGTCGCGGGCATTCCGGGCGGTTCTCTCCCGCTCATCGCCGGCCTGCTGGTGACTTTCGGTATCCCGGCCGAGGGCATCGGCATCGTGCTCGGCGTTGACCGGGTCCTCGACATGGCTCGTTCGATGACAAACGTCGGCTCGGACCTCGTCACGACCGCGGTGGTCGACGCGCAGGAACGGAAGGCGGACGCGGCCTCGGCTTAAAGCCGGCGCAGCAGCACGACGCCCAGGATGGCGATCGCGCCGCCGACCCAGAGGCGCCAGGACGGACGTTGCCCTTCGACGGCCCACTGCATCACGAGACCGATGAGCGGCGTCAATGCGACGACGCTGAGCACCAGGGCGGCGTCGTGCTGGGTGAGCGCCCATTGGTAGCACGCCACGCCGAGGGCGGGCCCCGCGAGGCCGTTCATGAACATCCAGATCGGGGCGGTGCGCCAGGCGTAAGGCCGGCGTAGCTTGGCGAGGAGGCCGTCCTTGCGGGCGGTCCAGAACACGAAGAGCAGCACGATCGGTACGCCGCCCAGCAGGCGGACGAAGCCCTGAGCGAAGCCGTCGGGAATGGTCTCACCGACCGCGTCGCAGGCTGCTTTGGCCATCGGTGTGCCCACGGCGCCGCAGGCTTGGCCGAAGGCCGACAGTACACCCAGCCAGACGCCGGTGCGGCGGTCCGCCGGGTCCCCCTCGGCCGGGGCGCCGAGCGCCACGCCGACGCCGGCGAGGATGACGAGCGCGGAGAGCAGCTGCGGACCGTTCGGAGAAAGGCCGAGGATCTCGTATTCGAGGAAGAGGGCGATCGGGGCGGCGAGGCACTGGGTCAGCAGCATCGTCAGGCCGACGCCGATGCGGGGCAATGCGTTGAAGAGCGCGATGTCGCCGACGCCGAGCCCGAGCACGCCGCCGAGCAGGAGCCAGCCCCAGCCGGCGCTGAACGGATGGCGACCGCTGAACGCGACGAAGAGCCCGACGATGACGATCGCGACAAGGAGGCGTCCGAGGTTCGCGAGGTCAGGTCCGTGGTGGGCGGAGCTACGCCGGGCGCAGGTCACCGACCACGCGTAGAAGAAGGCGGCGCCGAGGGCGTAGTCCATCAGTCGAATTTCTCCAGCACGGCGACGCCGACGGCATCCGCGCGCAGGCGGCCTTCGCCGTTCAGTCGGAAGCGGGTGCCGGCCAGTTCCATGATCTCCTCCTCGATGAGGTCGGCGAAGAGTTCGCGGATGCCTTGCGGCAGCGGGGTCTCGAAGCGCTCGGCGAGCGCGAAGGGGTCGACGCCTTCGTTGAGGCGCAGGCCGAAGACCAAGGCGTCACAGAGCAGGTCGCGCGCGCTGAGCGCCTTCGCCTGCTCTCGCACGGGCTGACCCGCTTCGATGCCTTTGACCCATTGGTCGAGGTTCGCCGGGTTCGTCCAGCGGACGTGGCCCCATTGCGACGCCGCCGAAGGGCCGTAGCCGATCCAGGAGCCCATCTCCCAGGTGATGAGGTTGTGCCGGCAGGCATGGCCGGCTTGGGCGAAATTCGAGGTCTCGTATTGCGCGTAGCCGTTTTCGGCGAGCGTCTCCCAGGTCCGCCGGTAGAGGAAGGCTTCGAGTTCGCGGTCGATCTTCACCTTGCCCTGCGAGAGCTTCACGAACATCGCGGTGTCCTCCTCGAAGGTCAGGCAATAGGTCGAGAGGTGGTCGGGCTTGAGTTCCATCGCCCGATAGAGGTCATCGGTCCAGCGCTTCTCATCCTGGCCGGGAATCGCGAAGATGAGGTCGAGATTACGCGAGGCGAAGCCGGCGGCCTCGATGAGCTCCCAGGCTTCCATGATCTGCTTGGGCGAATGACGCCGGCCGAGGGCGTCCAGCGTGACGTCATCGAAACTCTGCACACCCATCGAGACGCGGGTGACGCCGATCTCCTTCAGCGCGGCGAGCTTGTCGGCGCGCACCGAAGAAGGCGCGAGCTCGACGGTCCATTCGCCAGGTCGGCCGGCGGCCTTGGTCATCGCGTGACCGAGTCTCAGGAGGTCTTCCGCCGGTAGGAGTCCCGGCGTGCCGCCGCCCCAGAAGGCAGTCTCGACGCGTCCGGGAGGGTGGAGCTCCATCTCGCGTTCGATCGCGGCGAGGTAGCGGTCGATCTCGCCGCGCTTGGGCTGCTCCTGGTAGAACGAGCAGAAGTCGCACGACGACGCGCAGAACGGGACGTGCAGGTAGAGGGCCGTCGCGGACTGGACGGGCGCGGACATCACTCGAGGCCTAGCTGCTTGCGGCCGGCTTCGGAGATCATCCGCGGATTCCAGACCGGGTCCCAGACGATCTCGACTTCGGCGGACTCGACGCCGGGCAGGGCTTCCATCTTGGACTTCGCGTCGGCGGCGATGACGGGTCCCATGCCGCAACCTTGGGCGGTGAGCGTCATCTTGGCCGCGACCTTCTGGCCGCCGCGCTCGCCGGGGGTGAGTTCGAGGTGATAGATCAGGCCGAGGTCCACGATGTTGACCGGGATCTCCGGGTCGAAGCAGCCCTTGAGCGCTTCCCAGAGGGCTTCCTGGTTCACGGGGCCGCTGATGATGGCTTCGTCCTTCTTACCGTATTGGCTGACGGCGTCGGCGCCGAGGGCTTCGATGTCGGCAGGGGCGATACGGAACAGGCCCATCGGGGTGCGCACGGTGACCGAACCGCCGAGGGCCTGGGTGACGGTGACTTCCGTGCCTTTTTCCAGCACGACGACATCCCCGGCGGGGATCAGGGTCGAGGCGCAGTCGCGGACGAGGTGATGGACGGAGGACATGCCCAGAAGACAGGCGGGAAGGCCTGCGGACGCAAGCGTGGGGTGCGGGCGAAATGTGCTTTTGAGGGTGGTCGGGTTGCATGCCAAGGTGACGCGTAAGGTTGTGGCCGGCTCGTCGTCGGCTAGTTTCTCCCTAACCCCCTTCACCATGCGTTGTCTCCTGGCTCTGCTCTTCGCCCTTTCCGTCCATGCCGCCCCTGTGCCGATCTTCGACGGCCAGTCCCTCGCGGGCTGGGAAGGCGACGCCGCCTGGTGGCGCGTCGAGGACGGCGAGATCCGCGGCGGTTCCTCGACGGTCAAGGTTCCGAAGAACTTCTTCCTCGCGACCGAGAGGTCCTACCAGAACTTCGACCTGCGCGTGAAGCTCCGCCTCACGGGCACGGGCTTCGTCAACAGCGGCGTGCAGATCCGCAGCGTCCGCGTGCCGAACAGCACCGAGATGAGCGGCTATCAGGTCGACTACGGCAAGGGCTGGTATGGCAAGATCTACGACGAGAGCCGTCGTAACAAGGTCATCGCCGAATCCAAGGATGCCGCCGCGGTCCTCGCCGCCGTCAAGGAAGGCGAGTGGAACGAGTATCGCATCCTTGCGGAAGGGAATCGCATCCGCAGCTGGGTCAACGGCGTGCCCGCGCTGGATTACGTCGAGACCGCGCCGAACATCGCCGCCGACGGCAAGATCGGCCTCCAGGTCCACTCGGGTGGCATGGCGGTGATCCAGGCTAAGGACATCACGATTGAAGAACTGCCGGCGACCCCCGGTGCGCTCACGTGGGACAAGGTGAAGCCCGCCGTGAAGAAGCCGAAGCTCGCCAAGGCGGCGGCTCCCCGCAAGGACACGAGCTACAATGATGTGCAGGGCGTGCGTCGCACCGCCGAGGAGCAGCAGAAGCTGTTCAAGCTGCCCGAGGGTTTCGAGATCGAGCTCTTCGCCAAGGAGTCCGCCGACTTCGGTAAGTTCATCATGCTGATCTTCGACCAGCAGGGCAGGGCGTGGTCCAGCACCGCGTTGGAATACCCGGTCGACGCCAACGAGAACCCCGCCGCCGCCGAGGCGCTTTATAAGTCCAAGGCCCGCGACAAGGTCGTCCTCTTTGATAAGCCTTTCGAGCCGGGCGTCCGCCAGCCTCGCGCCTTCGCCGATGGGCTGGCGATCCCGGAAGGTGTCCTGCCGTATAAGGACGGCGCGGTCGTCCAGCACGGCCACGACGTCGTCTTCCTTCGCGACACCGACGGCGACGGCAAGGCCGATCAGCGCGAGGTCCTGCTGACCGGCTTCGGCATCCAGGATTCGCACCTCTTCCCGCACCAGTTCACCCGCGCCCCGTGGGGATGGTTCTGGCTCGCGCAGGGCGCGTTCAATTCCGGCAAGGTCACGTCTACCAAGGGCGACGTCACCGACTTCCCGAACACCCGCATGGCCCGCTTCCGTCCGGACGGCAGTTTCTTCGAGCCGACGAGCGTCGGCCCCTGCAACATCTGGGGCCTCGTCCTCACTGGCGAAGGCGAGGCGTTCATCCAGGAGGCCAACGACTACGGCTACCCGGTGATGCCGTTCCATGAATACGCCCTCTACCCAGGCTGCGCGGACCGCCTCGCGAAATCCTATCAGCCGCCGTTCCCGGTGCAGGCTCCTGATTTCAAGATGAGCGGCAGCGGCCTCAGCGGCCTCGCGCTCTCCGACGTCGGCGTCTGGCCGAAGGGCTTCGACGGCGTGATGTATGTCGCCAACCCGATCACCTCGAAGGTCAACGCGATCCGCCAGCACCGCGCGGGCTCGGGCTATCGCCTCGAGCGGCTCGATGACTTCGTCACCTGCGATGACCCGTTCTTCCGTCCGATCGCCATGACCATGGGGCCCGACGGCTGCCTCTACGTCATCGACTGGTATAACAAGATCATCAGCCATAACGAGGTCGCCCGCAATCACCCGGACCGCGACAAGCAGTCGGGTCGTATCTGGCGCATCAAGCCGAAGGGCTTCGTCCCGCCGGCCGTACCCGATTACACCCAGCTCTCGTCCGCCGACCTGATCGCCCGCCTCGGCTCCAAGATCGTCGGAGACGCCCACCTCGCCTGGCAGACGTTGGCCGACCGCAGCAACGAAGGCGAAGCCCTCGAAGGCACGCTCGCCGCGATCGCCGGTGACTCCACCGCGCCCGCCGCCCGCCGGATCCAGGCCCTCTGGGTGCTGGGCGAGCACGGACGCAAGATCGGACCGTTGGCCATGCGTCTGCTGGCCGACCCCAATCGCAACATCCGTCGCGAAGCGGTGAACGCCCTCCGCCACTTCGGCGCATGGACGCCGCATCACGAATCTCTCGCTGCGCTCTCCGCCGACCCGGACACGGAAGTCCGCGCCGCCGCGATCAAGGCCCTCGGTGAGTCTTCCGCCAAGTGGCCCGCCGCCCTCGGCGCGCTGATGCGTTTTGCTGGTCCTTCGCTTGAAGGTCCCGTCGCCCCGGATCGCCGCGGTAAGCCGATCAAGGTCGGCCCCGCCTACGAGCGCGACTTCGAGCGCTTCCTCGTCCGCATGTATCTCGAGCGTCAACCGGAGGCGGTCGCCGCCTTCCTTGCTTCGAAGGATGCGAAGGCGTTGCCGGCCGAAGGACGGATGTTCGCCGCGCTCGCGCTTGACCCTAAGGTCGGTGCTCCGCTCGTCGCCGAACTCGTCGGCCAGTTGGACCGTGCCCCCGGCCCCGACGAACTCTTCGCCGTCGCCAAGACCCTCGATCAGCCGACCAGCGTCGCCGTGCTCCGTAAGCTTCTCGCCGATGCTGCGGTCCGCAACCGTGTCGTCGAACTCCTGCTCGTCTTCCGCACCGACCTCGATCAGGCCAAGGTCGGCCCGGTCGTCGCCGAAGCCGCCAAGGCCTTGCTGGCCCAAGGGACTGCCGAACGCGCCCTCGCCGCCCAGCTCATCGGCGGCTTCCAGTTGCTTGAATTAGAGGCCGACCTGCTCGCGCTCCTCTCCCGTGAGGATTCCCGTCGCGAAGCCCTCCTCGGACTCCAGCAGCTCCGCACGACCAAGCCGGAGCAATTAGCCGCGCTCATCGGTTCCGCTCCGGCGGAGATCTCGAACCTCGCGCTGCGCGCCTTGGTCGCATCCCGTGCCCCGCAGGCTTCGGCGCTCGCGATGGGCCTTTACTCCAAGTTATCGGTCAATGACCGCAAGGTCGTGCTCGACGGCATCAGCGGCACCAAGGCCGGCGCCAAGGCCATCGCCGCGGGCCTGGCGGACAAGTCCGTCGCCGTCGCCGACATCGAGACCCCCGTCGCCGAGAAGCTCGCCATCGCCCTCGGTGATAGCCCCGAGCTTGCGGCGGTCTCCGCCCAGCTCGGCGGCGTCTTCCGCAGCGTGCTGACCTTGGACGGCTCCAATGACGCCGTCGCCAAGTCGGGCGTCGCCCTCAAGGGTGCCTTCACCGTGGAGACATGGGTACGACTCGACGGCAAGGTCGATAACAACGACAGCCTCCTCGGTGCTTCGGGCGTGCTGGACCTCAACTTCGCAAGCGGCGTCTTCCGCGCCTACATGGGCAGAAAGATCAACGATGCCGTGGTCTCGTCCAAGCCGACCTCCTCCGCCATCTGGACGCATATCGCGCTGACTCGTGACGTCTCGGGTGTCCTGCGCATCTATCAGGATGGCGAGCTCACGGGCACGTCGAAGTCGGCCCAGCCTCACGACCTTCTCGGGCTCACCATCGGCTGGTCGACGCCGAAGGGTGGCACGCAGGGTGCTCTCGCCGAATACCGTATCTGGAGCATCGAGCGTAAGCCGGCCGAGATCCGTCTCAACATGACCCGCACCTACGCGGGCGAGCAGCTCCCGGAGTCGCTCGTCTTTGCTTCCGCCAGCGGTGACGCCGTCTGGGGTAAGCTTGGTAAGGGTGCGAAGATCGTGCGCACCACCGACGCGCCGCCGTTGCTCAACGCGGAGCAGTTCGCGGCCATCGCCCAGAAGACCGCTCGCTTCACGGCGCTGTCGGCGAAGGCCGGCGACCCCGCCAAGGGCAAGACGCTCGTCGCGCTCTGCCTGTCCTGCCACATGATCAACGGGCAGGGCGGCCAGATCGGACCGAACCTTTCCGGCGCCGGCGCGATGGGCATGGAAGCCGTCATTCGCAATATCATCGAGCCCAACGCCGCCATCGAGGCCGCCTATCGCATCTTCCAGGTCAAGCTCAAGGCCGGCGAGGTCATCGAAGCCTTCTACGTCTCCGAGGACGCCACCGCGTACGTCATCCGTCAGGCCGGCGGCGCCGACCGCCGCGTGCCCAAGGCCGAAGTGGCGTCCGCCAAATACCTGCGCCGCTCGCTGATGCCGGAAGGCCTGCTCGATGGCTTCACGGACGAGCAGATCACGGACCTCTTCGCTTACCTGAAGACGCTCAAGTAAGCCCTACCCCTGCCCCTACCCCTGTCCCTACCCCTATGGGGCCTTCTTCGCTTGCCGAGGGGGCGTAGGGGCTTACGGCTTGAGGCATGTCCGTCTGGTTCAATCCTGCCCGTGAAATCGACGCCCTGCTGCGCAAGGCGGCCGCTTCCGTCCCCGGCCTCGAGGCCGACTTCAATCCGGAGCTGAAGCCCTCGGATCCCCGTCACGCCGACTTCCAGGCCAACGGCGTCCTCGCCGCCGCCAAGAAGGCCAAGGCCAACCCGCGCGCCCTTGCCACCGCGCTCGTGGAAGCCGTCCGCGCCCAGGGCGGACTGGACGACAAGATCGTGCAGATGGAGGTCGCCGGCCCGGGCTTCATCAATTTCAAGCTCACGCCCGCCGCCCTCGGCGCCTGGTTGCGCGAGTATCGCGACGAATCGAAGTGGCGCGCCGGCGCGGCCCGCCTGATGGGCGGCCGCAAGGTCGTCATCGACTACCCTTCGCCGAACACCGCCAAGCAGATGCACGTCGGCCACCTGCGCCCGATCGTCATCGGCGAGGCCGTCGCCCGCCTGATCGAGTTCTGCGGCGCCGACCTCGTCCGCGATAACCACATCGGCGACTGGGGCACCAACTTCGGTATCCTCATCCTGGCCATCCGTCGCGCGGGCTTCCAACTCGATGCCAAGAGCCCGAACGCCCTCGAGGACCTCGAACGCCTTTACAAGGAGGGCAGCGCCGCCACCAAGGCCGACCCAGCCCTCATGGACGCCGCCCGCGCCGAGCTCGCGAAGCTGCAGTCCGGAGACCCCGCGAACACCGCCCTTTGGAAAGAGATCGTCGAAGTCTCCAACGCCGCCTGCCAGCGCATCTACGACCAGTTCGGCCTCAAGACCGACGTCATCCTCGGCGAGTCCTTCTATCGCGACAAGGTCGACCAGGTCTACGTCGAGCTCGCGAAGCACAAGTTGGCCGAGGAGAGCGAAGGCGCCCTCGTGGTCTGGCATGACGAGGAGCCGCGCTTCTCGCGCGAGGCCGAGACGAAGATGCCGTTCATCGTCCGCAAGAAGGACGGTTCTTCGAACTACGCTTCCACCGACCTCGCCACGCTCCTCTACCGCGCCGATCACTTCAAGGCCGACGAGATCGTCTACGTCACCGACGGTCGTCAGCAGGATCACTTTCATCAGCTCTTCCTGACCGGCGGCAAGTGGTTCAAGGCCTCGGGTCGCAAGCTTCCGCGCCTCCGTCACGTCTGGTTCGGCACGATCCTCGGCGAGGACGGCAAGGCCATCAAGACCAAGTCCGGCGAGCCGGTCCGTCTGCAGGAACTTATCGACCAAGCAGAGAAACTCGCTTTCGAAGCCGTCACCAGCAAGAACCCCGACCTGCCCGAAGCCGAACGTAAGGCCATCGGCAAGGCCATCGGCGTCGCCGCCATGCGTTACGCCGACCTGTCGTCGAACCGCACGATGGACTACACCTTCTCGTGGGGCAAACTGCTCGCCTTCGAAGGCAACACCGCGCCGTATCTCATGTACGCCGTCGTCCGCGTGCGCTCGATCTTCCGCAAGAGCGGACTCGCCGTGGGGCAGGGCGAGGAAGGCGCGACCGATCCGGAGACCCCGGCCGAAATCGCGCTCGCCCGCAAGCTCCTGGCGTTCACCGCCGCGCTCGATCAGGCGCTCGAGGAGCTCCGCCCGCACCACCTCTGCACCTATCTGCACGAACTCGCCGCCGCCTACGGCACCTTCTACGCCGCGGACAGCGTCATCGTCGACGACCCTGCCGTGAAGGCCCGCCGCCTCATGCTCTGCGCGCGCACCTGCGCCGTCATGGAGACCGGCCTCCGTCTCCTCGGCATCGAGCCCGTGGAGCGGATGTGAGCGCCGCAAGGCCCCGAGGGGGCATGCTGGCACGCTATTCCGGGTAGACCTTGTCCGGGGTGTGGTTAGAAAAGCCCCACCCCCATGGAGGCGCCTACCCCGAAGTCTGAACGGCTGCTCTCGCTCGACGCCCTGCGCGGCTTCGACCTGTTCTGGATCGTCGGCGGACATGGCATCCTGCTGGCGCTCTTCAAGCTGACCGAGTGGGGCTGGCTCGGCGCGATTGACAGCCAGCTGAAGCATGTTGAGTGGCACGGCTTCCTGCCTTACGACCTCATCTTCCCGCTCTTCCTCTTCATGGCCGGCGTCTCGACGCCGTATTCGCTGACGCGTCGTCTGACCGAAGGCGCCCGGAGCGAAGTCATCCGCAAGGTCATCCAGCGTGGCCTGATCCTCGTCCTGCTCGGCGTCATTTATAACAACGGCCTCCAGTGGAAGGGCCTGGAGAACATGCGCCTCGGTAGCGTGCTCGGGCGCATCGGCCTCGCGGGCATGTTCGCCCAGCTCCTCTTCGTATTCAATTACGAGACCCCGAAAAGGCTCTTGTATTGGCTGGCCGGTATCCTGCTCGGTTACTGGGCGGTCATGTCTTTCGGTCATGCGCCCGGCTTCGCCGCAGGGGATTTGACGATGGAGGGGAACTTCGCCAGCTACGTCGACCGCCTCCTGCTGCCGGGTAAACTCCACAAAGGCATCCACGATCCGGAAGGCCTGCTCGCGGTCCTGCCGGCGATCGGTAACGCCTTGCTCGGCATCCTGGCTGGATTGTGGCTGCGACGTTCCGCGGAGGAGGTCTCCGGCGACCGTAAAGCCGCCGGCTTGGCCGTGGCGGGGCTCGCGCTGCTCGCCGTCGGCGGACTCTGGAGCTTCGTCTTCCCGCTGAACAAGAACCTGTGGACCAGTTCCTTTGTGCTCTGGACCTGCGGCTGGGCCAGCCTGCTCTTGGCTTCGTTCTATTGGGTCATCGATGTCCGCGGTTGGGCGCGCGGCTTCGGCGCTTTCTTCGCCGTGATCGGAATGAATTCCGTCCTCATCTACATGTCGGGTAAGTTCGTCAGCTTCGACTTCACCGGACAGGCCTTGTTCGGCGGTCTCGCCCGGGCCTTCCCTCCGGCTGTGGCCTCGGTGGTGCTCGTCACCGGTATCTTCGCCGTGAAGTGGCTGCTCTTCTGGTTCCTCAAGCGGCAGCGGATTTTCCTGAGGGTGTGAGCTGCGGCATGGGTTTAGGTAGGGTCAGCGCTGCGTGCTGACCTAGGGTAAGGGCGATACGACTAGGTCAGCACGCAGTGCTGACCCTACCAAGAAGAAGGCGGGGCTTGTCTTCCGGGCGGGCGTGAGGACGCTGTCGGGATGGACGAACCGGAGCTCAAAGTCACGCGCGGCGACATCATCGCCCGCGGCTTGCTGTGCCACTGTCCCAACTGCGGCAAGCGTGGCCTCCTGGCTTCTTGGTTCCGCCTGGGCAAGGCCTGTTCCGCCTGTGGCATGGACCTCGCTCGCTCGGCTGGGATCTACTCCGGCACGACCTCCATCGGCTACGTCGCCGCGATCCTCTTCATCATCATCCCGATCAGTTTCCTGGTGGCGATGAAGGTCCTTTCCGTGAAGGCCGGCGTCCTGCTGGGCATCTTCGGCACCTTCGGCTTCATCGTCCTGATCTACCCCGTCATGCTCTGCTGGATGGTCATGGCCTACCATGTGGCCATGCCGGGTGAACTGCCTGTCAACGGGGGCGGGCAGGGGAGTGACGAGTGACCCTTAGGGTCTTGACTTACATCTTCATATCTGGATAAGAAGATACTTCGGATGTCCCGCACCCAGCTCATCGCCGCTCTCCGCAGTCCCGTGCGCCCCACGGTGTCGGTGGAATTCTTCCCGCCCAAGGACGCGGAAGGCGGCGTGCGCATGCTCAAGGTCGCCGCGACGCTGAAGCCCCTCGGCATCGATTTCGCCTCCCTGACCTATGGCGCGGGCGGCACCTCCCGGGACACGACGATCACCTACGGCGCAGAGCTCGTGAAGATGGGCATCCCGCTGATCGGTCACCTCACCTGCGTCGGCCATTCCCAGGCTGAGCTCTCCGCGATCATCGAGCAGTATGACCGCGCCGGCTTCTCCGGCATCCTCGCCCTCCGCGGCGATCCGCCCAAGGGCCAGACGGATTTCGTCGCGCACCCCGAAGGATTCGCCCACGCGGAAAGCCTCGTCCGTCTCATCGGCGCCGCCCGCCCGGGCCGTTTCGCCGTCGGTGTCGCCGGTTTCCCGGAGCGTCATCCTGACGCCACGGACGACCTGGCTGACATTCGTTTCCTTGCCGGCAAGGTCTCGGCCGGCGCGGACTTCGTCACCACCCAGCTCTTCCTGGATAACGACGACTACTTCCGCTTCGTTGATCGGGCCCATGCGGCCGGTGTGTCCGTCCCGATCCTCCCGGGCATCATGCCGGTGCTCTCCTTGAAGCAGGCGCGTACTTTCTGCGGTTTCTGCAAGGCGCGGATTCCTGACGCTCTGGTGCGCGAGCTCGAAGCCTGCGGTCCGGACGAAGAAGCCCAGCGCAAGGTCGGCGTCTCGTGGGCCGTCCGTCAGGCCCGCGGCCTGATCGCCCGCGGCGCGCCCGGCTATCACGTCTACATCCTGAACAAGGCCGAGTCAGCGGTGGAACTCTTCGCCGAGCTCCGCGCCTGAGGCCTCAATAGGTTTGCCGTCCGGGGGTGGTCGTCATGACATCCCGCATGCACGAGGCCTCTGACCATCCCGGCTGGAAGCGCGGTTTCTGGAGCCTGATGGCGACCCAGTTCCAGACTGCGTTCAGCGACAACGCGCTCAAGAACCTGGTCATCCTGCTCGTCCTCGGTAGCGCCATGCCCGTCGAGCAGCGCAATACTTACGTCGCGCTCGCCGGCGGACTCTTCGCCGCCCCGTTCATCTTGTTCTCGATGCTCGGCGGTTGGCTGGCGGACCGGTTCAGCAAGGCCGCGGTCATGCGCGCGGTGAAGCAGGCCGAGGTCGGCATCATGCTGTTCGCGGCGGCGGCCCTGGCTTTCGAGTCGGTCTGGCTACAGCTCACGGCCGTGTTCCTCATGGGCTGTCATAGCGCGATTTTCGCGCCGTCGAAGTATGGCATCCTGCCGGAACTGCTTCCGCATGACCGCCTCTCGTGGGGTAATGGCATCTTCGAGCTGCTGACGTTCCTCGGCATCATCTTCGGCATCGCGGCTTCCGGCTTCCTGGCGGAGGCCTTCGCCGGCCGGCAGGAGATGTCCGGCCTCCTGCTTGCCGCGCTCGCCGTGCTCGGCTGGGCCTGCAGCCGGGGTATCACGCCCGTGCCGGCGGCGAACCCGTCATGTATCCCGCGCATCAATCCCGTGACCGACCTCTGGGCCCGCCTGCGGCTCATGCGGATGGACCGGGATCTCTGGCGGGCCAGCTGGGGTAATGCCGGTTTCTTCTTCGTGGCCGCGTTGGTGCAGATGAACCTCGTCATCCATGCGCAGGACGTCCTGGCGCTGAGCAAGGCTCAGAATGCTTACCTCACGCTCTCTCTCGCCCTCGGCATCGGCTTCGGCAGCGTCACCGCCGGGTATGCCTCCCGTGGCCGCATCGAGTATCGTCTCGTCCCGGCCGGCGCTGTCGGTCTGGCCTTATGCGCGGTGCCGCTCGGCTTGGCCGGCGTCGGCCTGACCGGCTTCGTCGTCAGCCTCGTCGGCCTGGGCTTCTTCGCCGGCCTCTTCATCGTCCCGATCGCCGCCGTGTTGCAGCATCGGCCGGCACCGGAGGACAAGGGTGCCGTCCAGGGCGCCGCGAACGTCCTGAGCTTCGTCGGCATCCTCGGGGCCGCCGGCGTGCAGTGGCTGGCTTCGGGCTGGCTGGGGCTCACTTCCGGTGAGCTCTTCTGGGCCTGCGGCGCGGCGGCTCTGGCGACGGGCGCCTATGCCGCGATCTCTCGCGGCCGGTTCATCGAGGCTGAGCCTCGCTGAGGCGTCTGGGCGCTCAGACCGTCGCCAGCACGCGCTGCTTGATCTCGGCGACGGGCATCGCGTTGAGCAGGACGGGCGAGAGACGGTTCTCGTTGATCAGCGGAAGGGCCGTGAGGTGTTCGCTGAGGACGAGGTTACGGTTCGCGGCGACTTCATCGACGCGGTCCACCGGCGTGAAGCGCGGGGTGGACTTGAGGACTTCCGGGTTCGTGCGGATGAGCTCGCCGATGGCCAGCACGACCTCGGCGAAACGATCCAGCTCGTCCTTCGTGTAGGACTCGGTGGGCTCGATCATCAGGCCGAAGACCTCGGGGAAGGCGACGGTCGGGGCGTGGAAGCCGAAGTCGAGGAAGAGCTTGCCGACGCGGGCGATGATGCCGGCGCGCGGGATGCCGGCGGCCTCGATGCGCTTGAAGTCCTCTTCGGTGAGCGTGAGGATGAATTCGTGCATGCGCGGCACGCCATCGGCCGCGGCGGGCAGGGACGGGAAGGACTTGCCGAGCTTCGAGAAGAGGTAGCGGCTGGAGAGGACGGACATCGCGGCCATGCGGCGGACGCCTTCCTTGCCGAGGCGCTGCAGGTAGGTGTAGACGCGCACCTTGTGGGCGAAGTTGCCCCAGTGGCGGTGGAAGGAACCGATGCTATGCTTCGGCTTCACGGCCACGAAGGTGTCGCCGTGCTTCTCGATCTGGAAGCCCGGGAGGAAGTCGACGAGGCGCTCGGATACGGCCACGATGCCGTCGCCGGGGCCGCCGCCGCCGTGCGGGACGGTCCAGGTCTTGTGCAGGTTGTTGTGGACGGCGTCGACGCCGAGGGCGCCGAGGTTCACCCAGCCCGCGATGGCGTTCATGTTGGCGCCGTCCATGTAGACGAGGCCGCCGATGCGATGGATCTCCGCCGCCATCTTCTGGAAGTCGGTCTCGAAGACGCCCGAGGTGTTCGGGTTGGTCACCATCATGCCCGCGATGCGCGGACCGAACTCGGCGATCTTCGCGGCGAAGTCGGCCTGGTCGACGCGTCCGTCGGGGGCGGACTTCAGGAGCACGATGCCCGAGGGCGAGCCATCGGGGTTGCGCTTAGTGGCGTAGCCGGCCGTGGTGGCCGTGGCGAAGTTCGTGCCGTGGGCGGTCGTCGGGATCAGGATGATGTCGCGGTGCTGGCCGTGGTGGCGGTGGTAGGCCTGGAAGAGCTTGAGGCCGACGAGTTCGCCTTGGGCGCCGGCGACGGGCTGGGTGGTCAGGCCGGCGAGGCCGGTGATCTTGCGGAGCCATTCCTGGATCTGCCAGAGGAGCTCGAGGGAGCCCTGCGTATCCTCGGCGGGCGCCTGCGGGTGCAGGCCGGTGAAGCCCGGCAGGCCCGCGGCCCAGTCGTTGATGTGCGGGTTATACTTCATCGTGCACGAACCGAGCGGGAAGCAGCCGGTGTCGGGCGAGACGTTGAGTTCGCCGAGCTTCGAGTAGTAGGCCTTCAGTTCGGAGAGCGGGAAGGAAGGCAGGCCGACGGCGCCTTGTCGGAGCAGGGCGGCCGGGACTTCGGCGAGGGCCTTCGTGCCGGCGGACTTGCCGTAGAGACCTTCGAAGAAGGCGACGAGCTTATCGGTGTCGGCGGCGGTCTGGAGGTCGCTGAAGGAGATCTTGAGCAGCGAGCAGTGGCAGGGCGTGCGTCCGGTGATGTCGACGCCCACGTGCAGGCCGGCGGCGCGGCCCTTGGCGATGACAGCGGCGGCGGGCTCGGGGAGCATCAGGCTGAACTCGTTCCAGAACGCTTGGTCGGCGTAGCAGACCTTGAGGCCCGGGATATTGTGCAGCTTGGCGGCGGCACGGCGGGCCTGGTCGTGTCCGGCGACGCAGGAGGCGGCCATGCCGGCTTCGCCGCGGGCGAGGATGGCGGCGCCGGCGATGGTGGCGATGAAGGCCTGGTTGGAGCAGATGTTGGACGTGGCCTTGTCCTTACGGATGTGCTGCTCGCGGGTGGACATCACCATCACGATGCAATCACGGCCGGCGTTGTCCTTGGCCTTGCCGACGAAACGTCCGGGGGTCTCGCGGACTTCGTTCTTCTTATCGGCGTGGTGGCGGACGGCGAAGATACCGAGGCCGGGGCCGCCGAAGTTGGCGCCGATGGCGAGGTGCTGGCCTTCGCCGACGAGGATGTCGGCGCCCTTCCGGCCATACTGCGCGGGAGCCTTGAGGCCACCGGTGGCCAGGAGCATCGGGTCGATGACGGCGATGGACTTCACGCCGGCGGCGGCGCACGCGTCGGTCAGGGCGTCGACGTCCTCGAGCAGGCCGAGGGCGTTGACCTGGGGGAAGATGACGGCGGCGAGCTGCTTGCCGAGGCGGGCGGCCGCGGCGGCGATGCCGGCGGCGGAGAGGCGACCGGTGGCGTCCTCGGGGGCGAGGAATTCCAACTTCACCGACGTGCCGGCGACGTGCGTGCGGAGGACTTCGAGGTCGGCCGGCATCAGGTTGCCGGCGACGAGCACGGTGTTGGCTTCGGCGTCGGCCATGCGCACGGCGCAGACGGCGGCTTCGAAGAGCGCGCTGGCGCGTTCGTAGAGCGAGGAGTTGACGGCTTCGAAGCCGGTCAGCTGGGCGAGCGTGGACTGGTAGATCCAGTGCGTGATCAGCGTGCCCTGCGAGCGCTCCGGCTGGTACGGCGTATAGGAGGTCGTCAGGTTGCGGATCGAGCAGACGTGGCCGACGATCTCGTGCGTGCGGTAGACCTGCAGGCCGTCGCCGAGGAAGGCGGTCTTGACCGAGTTCTTCTGCGAGAGCGCTTCCATGCGGTCCGCCAGGGCCTGGTATTCGAGCTCATCTGGGAGGTCCTGCGGTCCGGCGAACTGCACCGCGGGGTCGATGTGCGCATACATGTCCGGGAAGTCCTTCGACCCGACGGCGGCGAACATCGCCTGGATGTCGGCCTCGGTCGCCGCGATGTAATGACGGGCGAGTTCGCGGGAGATCTTGGACGGATCGTAGGGCAGTTGGGCCATGGAATTGACGATGGTTTTTGAAGGAGGAAACGGGTGTCGCAACCGCCCACCAAGGGTGGGTGGGGGTATTAGAGAATCAGGGTTTCGGCATAAGGGTTGGCAACCCCTGCCGAGGCTTGTGAATAAGTCGTCCGCCCGAGGTGCGTTGCCATCGGCGGAGGGGCGGCCATGGTCGGCCTATGACCAAGCAGGAACGAGCCGACTACGTGGGCAAAGAGCTCGCGAAGCTCTATCCCGCGCCGCCTGTCCCGTTGGACCACACGGACGCCTTCACGCTCCTGGTCGCGGTGGTGCTTTCGGCGCAGTGCACCGACAAGAAGGTCAACGAAATCACCCCGGCGCTCTTCGCCGAAGCGGGGACCCCCGCCAAGATGGCCAAGATGACCGAAGCCCGGGTGCTGACGCTGATCCGCCAGCTCGGCCTGGCGCCCCAGAAATCCAAGGCGCTCGTCGGCCTGGGCAAGATGCTCATGGCCAAGCACGGGGGCGTCGTGCCGCGGACCTTCGAGGAGCTGGAGGAATTACCCGGCGTCGGGCACAAGACCGCCTCGGTCGTGATGGCGCAGGCTTTCGGCGTGCCGGCCTTTCCGGTCGACACCCATATCCATCGTCTGGCCAAGCGCTGGAAACTCAGCCCCGGCAAGTCCGTCGAGCAGGTCGAGAAAGACCTCAAGCGCCTCTTCTCCGAGGACAGCTGGAACCAGCTGCACCTCCGGATCATCTTCTACGGCCGCGAGCACTGCACCGCGCGAGGCTGCGACGGGAAGACGTGTGGGATATGTGGAGCGCTGCGCGCAGGGTAGATGGCTGAGTCGATGACAGATGACGGATGGCTGAATCGAGGGCGGATGGCTGAGTTGATGACAGATGGCAGATGACGGATTGCAGAGGGGTTGCGCGATGATGCGACGAACGACTCAAGGCCGAGGAGTCATTTGTCTGCACTATCGGTCTTTATCGATGCAGCACTCTGTCATCTGCCATCGACTCAGCACTCTTATCTCAGGCCCTGATAAGGGCCTCATGCTTCGCCCGGAACTCGTCGCTCCAGGCGGCGGGCTGATGGGTCGTGCCGTCCATGCGGCAGATGGTGCGCGAGGCCTTGGCGTAAAGCACCGAGAGGTCGGGGCTGCGGAACTCGACATCCACCGTCAGACCCGCGGCGCGGACCTTGCGGACGCTGAGGACCAGCTTCACGTCGCACTCCGGGCGGATGGCGACGAGGTAGTGCAGGTCGATGTCGCGGACCACCACGTAGACGTCCGGCGCGACGGCGGGGTCGATGGTGTCCTTGCCCATCAAGGCGATGAACATCACCTTCTGCGCGCGTTCCATCATGAGCACGTAGTGCGAGTGATGGAGGATCCCGAGCCCGTCGGTCTGGTCGAACCAGGTCCGGATGGTCACGTGGAAAGTCTTGTCAGGCTGGAGTCCGTCGGCGGGCATGGGTGAGAGGGATGGGGTTAATGTCGGCCGGGGCAAGCGAACCGGTTATTTCGTGCGCAGGGTGGCCGCGAGACGGTCCAGTTCGGCCCAGGTCTCGACGGCGGGCTTGAGGCCGAGGTCGCGGCGGGCGGCGGAGACGTCATACCAATGGTCCTTGGCGAGTTCGACGGCGACGAAGCGGGTCATGGGCGGCTCGCCCTTCAGGCGGAAGAGCGTCCAGACGCCTTCGAGCAGCGCGCCGAGCCAGTAGGCCGCCCGTTGGCTGATCCGGCGCGTGACGGGTTTTTCACCCGCACCGACGAGCAGGCGGTTGATGAACTCCCAGAGCTTCACGGGTTCGCCTTGCGAGAGGAAGTACGCCTGGCCGTTGGCGCGTCCGGCGAGGAGCGCGTCCAGGGCGCCGAGGTGCGCGTCGGCCGCGGTGTCGACGTGCGTGACGTCGACCTGGTTCTGGCCGTCGCCGACGATGCGGAGCTTGCCGGCGCGGGCGCGGGCGAGGATGCGCGGGAAGATGTGCGGGTCTCCCGGACCCCAGATCAGGTGCGGGCGCAGCGCGCAGACCTTGAGCTGTTCCGAAGCCGCCTTGAGGGCGACTTCCTCGGCGATGGCCTTGGTCTCCGCGTAGGCGCAGAGCCAGTTGTCGCCGTAGGGCAGGGACTCGTCGGCACCGCGGAAGGCTTCGCCGTTGAAGACGACGCTCGGGGTGCTCGTGTGCACCAGGGCGCGGACGCCGTGGGCTTGGCAGGCGTCGACGACGTTCGAAGTGCCGTCGATATTGATGCGCAGGTATTCTTCCCAAGGGCCCCAGACGCCGGCTTTGGCGGCCACGTGGAAGACGTAGTCGCAGCCTTGCACGGCGGCGTCGACCGTCGCGCGGTCGCCGATGTCGCCGCGGACGAATTCGATCCGGCCGGCGAGTTCGCCGGCCAGCGGCGTACGGCCGAGGACCCGGACACGGTAGCCGCGGGCGAGGCAGCGTCGCACGACCGCCTGGCCGAGGAAGCCGGCGCCGCCGGTGACGAGGACGAGAGGGGTGTTCATCGGGCGAGGCGTGGGCTCCACTCTTTCGCGAGCTGGAGGCGGTGGATCTTGGCGTTGTGACGGACGTCGACCGGCAGGGCGCGCTGGAACACGATGTGCTTCACGCGTTCGGCCAGCGGGCAGGTCTTCGCCACGTCGCGCAGTTCGGCGATGAAGCGGGCGCGGGCGGCGTCGTCCGTCGGGAAGGCGCCGGCGCGAGGTTCGACCACCAGTGCCGGGACTTGGGAAGGGGCGACGCCGAGGCCGATGAGCGCGCAGCGGAAGACCTGCGGGTGCTGACGGAACGCGGGCTCGACGGATTCCGTGGGCAGGTCGCCGTCAGCGGTGCGCACCTTTTCCACGCGCCGTCCGAAGAAGAAAAGACGTCCTTCCGCGTCGAGCGAACCCAGGTCGCCCATGCGATGCCAGACGCGGGTACCATCGGCGATCTTCGCCGCGCGGGTGGCTTCGGGCAGGCCGTCGTATTCGCGCGTGACGCTCGGGCCGGTCGCGATGATCTCGCCGATCTCGCCCGGGGCGCACGGGGCGGCGTCCGCCAAGGTCGCGATCGCGCCGTCCGTCTCGCGGATCACGCGGATCTCGACGCCGCTGACCGGCCGGCCGACGCAGGTGCCGTGGCCGCGGAGGGCGCGCTGGCGGAATTCGCCCAGGAGTTCGTCGGCCGTGATGGTCGTGACCGGCAGACACTCCGTCGCGCCATAAGGCGTGTGGGCGACGCAGTGCGGCGCGATGACGCGCAGCTTGGCGAGCAGTTCGCCTGAGACGGGCGCGCCCGCGATCAGCAGGCGGCGGAGGTCGGGCAGCTTCAGGCCGCGGGCTTCGCAATGGTCGGCGATCTTGCCCCAGATGGCGGGCGACCCGAAGGAACAGGTGACTTTCTCCGCGCGGAGCGCCGCCACGAGCGGGGCAGGATCGGCGGCGAGGGGCTTGGAGGGGTCGAGCAGGGGCGTGACGGTCGTCGTCCCGAGAGCCGGATTGAAAAGGGCGAAGAGCGGCAGCATCGCCATGTCCGTCTCGCCCGGACGGATGTCGTAGGTCGTGCGGACCAGTTCGATCTGCGCGTCGAACATCCCGTGCGTGTAACAGACGCCCTTGGGGGCGCCGGTGGAGCCGGACGTGAACAGGATCGCCGCGAGCGTGTCGGGGCTGACCTCGGCCAGCGGGCGAGGCGTGGCCGCCGGGGTCGTGGCGAGGGCTCGGCGCCAGGCGGAGCCGCCGACGGTCACGCGGGTGCGGAGCGTGCCGAAGGCCGTGAAGGGCAGGCGGCTGAGCAGGGCGGCCGCGCGGACGCCGACCAGCGCCGTCGGACGGGAGCGACGGACACAGTCGAGAAAAGCGGACCAACCCATGCCCGGGTCGATCGCGACCGGGACGGCGCCGAGTTTCAGCAGGGCGAACATCCCGACGATCAGGTCGTGGCCAGGGCGGACCGCCAGCAGCACGCGGTCCCCGGCGGCGAGGCCGGCTCGGGCGAGGTGCGCGGCCGCGGCATCGCTCTCCTGGTCGAGTTGCCGGAAGGTGCGGGTCTCATGCTTGGCTTCGACCGTCGGATGGACTGCGACCGGCGACTTCGTGGCCGGGTCATCCGGACGCTCGGTGGCCGCGATCCGGAGATGACGGGCGACATTGCTTCCAGGGACGTTCATGGCCTGCAAACGAAGAAGCCCCGAAACCGGGGCTTCTGCAAGGGGCTAGTTGCCGGCTTAGTAGTCGGTCAGGGTCACCGCGCCCCAGAAGAGCGTGACGCGGTCGCCGGAGGTGGCGCGTCGGCCGTAGAATTCGCTCATGTTGGCGCCGACCGTGGCCTTTTCGGAGTGGCCGTAGGAGCCGGATTCGACCTTCACGAGGCCGAGGAAGTTGTGGGCAGGCTCCATGGAGACGTTCTTACCGTGGTAAGGGGTGTCGTAGGTCGTGCAACCGACCATGGCGGCGGAAGCGATCAAGGTAGCAAGGGCGAGCTGCTTCATAATGGGGTGACTGCCGATGATTGGCAGGGGGGTGGGGGCTGACAAGTCAGAACCATTCACGAAGCCGCCCAGTTCCGCCAGAGGGTGACCAGCTCCGGCCCGCGGAAGAACCAGACCGCCCCGGCCACGGCCATGCTGGGCACGAAAGGCACGACGCCGGCGTATTCTTCCCCCTTGATCTTGGCCTGGATCAGGCCGGGCAGGGCGGTGACGACCCCGACCACCGACCCCCCGAAAAGGCAGAAAACCGCCCCTTGCCAGCCGCAATAGGCCCCGACCCCGGCGCAAAGGATGATATCCGCCTCACCCATGGCCTCGCGGCCGGCGAGGACGGTCCCGATGGTCCGGATCCACCAGACCAGGGCGGTGCCGGCGGCGATCCCCAGCAGGGCGTCCATCAGCGCGTGGAAACGGTTCACGGCTTCGATGCTGTGGGCGGTCTCGCCGTGCAACGAGGGCACGAGCATCGCGGCGATCAGGCCGGTCCCGACCAAGGCGAAGTTGGGCGCATCGGGGACCATCATGTCGTCGAGATCGCAGCCGGCGAGCACCACGAGCAGCGGGAGGTAGACGCAGGCGACGGCGGCCTTGGCCGGCGGCAGGTAGGTCCACGCGGCGACGAAGAGCAGGGCGGTGATCAGCTCGACGAGCGGATAACGGACGGAGATGCTCGCGCCGCAGCACTTCGCGCGGCCGCGGAGGGTGAGCCAGCCGAAGAGCGGGATGTTATACCAGAAAGGAATCGGCTGACCGCAGGCGCAACGTGAGCCCGGGGTGACGATCGATTCGCCCTTGGGCAGACGATGGATGCAGACGTTGAGGAAGCTGCCGACGCAGGCGCCGAAGGCGCCGGCGGTCAACGCGGCGAACCCGGGATGCAGCTGGGCGAAGTTCCGGAGGTCGGCGAGCGTCATGGTCAGAGGGCGGATTCGCCGAGCGCGGCGCGCATCGGGGCGTCAGGCGGCAGCATGCCGTGCCAGAGCCGGAAGGCGAGCGCTCCCTGCCAGCGGAGCATCGGGCGTCCGTCGCAGCCGGCGATCCCGCGGGCTTGGGCTTGGCGCAGCAGGCAGGAGGTCACGTCGCCGTAGGTCGTGTCGAAGACGAACTGGCCGGCGGCGAGGAGTTCGGCCGGGAAGGGCGAAGCGTCCGTCGGTTTCAGGCCCAGCGTCGTGCAGTTGACGATCACCGCGTCGGGCGAGGCTTTGATCTCGGCGAGCCCCGCGGCGCGCACGCGCGGATCGGCGAGCGTGTCGGCCAGGTCGGCGGCCTTGGCGACGTCACGGTTATGCAGGCTGAGCGAAGCGCAGCCGTCGTCGAGGCAGGCGGCGGCGACGGCGCGGGCGGCGCCGCCGGAGCCGAGCAGGATCACCGGGCGGTCCCGGGTCGTGCCGCCGGTGCGTTCGCGTAGGGCCTCGAGGAAGCCTTGGCCGTCGGTCGTGTGGCCGGCCCAGCCGGTCGGCGTGCGCACGAGCGTGTTCACCGATTCGGCCCGGCGGGCCTCGGGCGAGAGCGTCTCGACGAGCGTGAGCGCCGGGATCTTGTGCGGGACGGTCAGGTTCACGCCGGCGAAACCTTGGGCGTGCAGGAGCGTCAGCGCTTCCGGGAGTTCTTCGGCGGTGATGTGCAGGCGATGGTAACGCACGCCCGCGAGGCGCGGGTGCGTCGGGAGCAGCATCGCCAACGCGGCGTTGTGCATCGCCGGACTGAGTGAGTGCGCGATCGGGTCGCCGAGCACGCCGAGCTGGCCGGGCGCGAAGACGGCCGTCCGCAGGGCGGAGAGCGTGAGGGTGTCAGGCGCGCTCATCGGTCTGCTCCAAGGCGTGGACGAAAGTGAGGAAGAGGCGGCTGCTGCGGTCGTCGCCCTGCGCCTCGAACTGCGAGACGAGGTTGCGGCAGCAGCGGGCGAGCGTCTGGTGCGTGGTCACGGGCAGGAGGAACGCCTCGTCGGCGGGCAGCTGGTTGTCGAGCAGCAGCAGCTGGACCTCCGCGCGCGTGCGGAAGGCGCCGCCTTCGTAGCAATCGAGATAGAGGGGTTCGCGGCCACGGAAGATGCCGACCATGAAGCGGCCGGGCAGGCCGACCGGCTCGACGGGCAGGCCGAGGCGACGCGCGACGAGCAGGAAGATCAGGCAGAGCGAGATCGGGATGCCGCGGCGGCTGCGGATCACCTGCGAGAGCAGGGACGAGGCCGGGATGGCGAAGCTCTCCTGGGCGCCGCGGTAGCCTTCCTCGCCGAAGATCACGCGGCAGAGCAGGCGGCACTTCCCGCGGACGTCGAGCGGCTCGGCGATGAGCTCTCGGGTGCGTTCGGCCAGGCGGTCGAGCTCGGCGGAGTAGGCGTCATCGGCCAACGACGGATCGGTGGCGCGCTCGAGCAGGAGGCAGGCCTCTTCGAGGTCGCAATGCGCGTCGCGGATGTGCGCGAGGAAAGAGTGGGCGGCGGCTTCCGGGGTGCGGAGGTCGGTGAGCAGCAGGCGGGCGTGGGCGGCCAGGGTCTCGTCCTTGGTCAGGCCTTCGAGCCAGAGCACGCCCGGCAGGCCGGCGGCCTTGAGCTTGGCGAGCACGGCTTGGCGGACGACCGGCGAAGGGTCGTCGAGGAGGCGCTCCAAGGTCGCCAGCTCCGCGTCGTGCGTCATGGCGGATTTCTAACGAAGAGGGGAGGGCTTCGGCAACAAGGGAGTCCTCCTTCGCCGGTCTTTTAGGGGTTGACGCAAGGAGCGACAACTCGTCGCCCGCGGGACTCGATGTCGCGGGCGTGTCTCGCTTGCTCCGCGTTAGGCCTCGGTTTCAGGCTTTAATCAGAGCCCGACTTTGGAACGGTCGGTGCATGAAGGATGGCATGTCCACTCCTTACGGCAACCTGACCGAAAAGACCTCCGAAGCCCTCCAGCAGGCGCTGAGCGAGGCGATGCAGCGTCGCAATCCGGCGCTCGAACCTGCGCACCTCCTCCACGGCCTGCTCACGCAGGAAGGCGGCGTGACCTCCTCGCTGTTCCGTCGCGCGGGCAAGGACGAGGCCGCCCTCGCCACCGCCGTCGCCGGTCAGCTCGCCCGCCTGCCCAAGCTCGCGCAGACCGCGGGCCAGCCCGGGCTTTCTTCCGAGACCCACGCGCTCCTGCTCAAGGCCAAGGACGAGGCGGAGACGATGAAGGACGATTTCGTGTCGGCCGAGCACGTGCTGCTCGCGCTCGCGGAGTCGCCTTCGCTTCGTCCGGGGTTCGCGGCGGTCGGTTTCGACCGTAAGGCGATCCTCGCCGCGCTCCAGGCGGTGCGCGGTTCGCAGCGCGTGACGACGGCCAACCCCGAAGCCACTTACGAAGCCCTCTCCAAGTACGGACAGGACCTCACCGCCCGCGCCCGCACGGGCAAGATGGATCCCGTCATCGGGCGCGACGAGGAGATCCGCCGCGTCATCCGCATCCTTTCCCGCCGCACCAAGAACAACCCCGTGCTCATCGGCGAGCCCGGCGTCGGCAAGACCGCCGTCGTCGAGGGCCTCGCCCAGCGCATCGTCAACGGCGACGTCCCCGAGAGCCTGCGCGACAAGACGCTCTTCTCCCTGGACATGGGCTCGCTCGTGGCCGGCGCGAAGTATCGCGGTGAGTTCGAGGAGCGCCTCAAGGCCGTGCTCAACGAAGTGAAGTCCGCCGAAGGCGGCATCCTGCTCTTCATCGACGAGATGCACACCCTCGTCGGGGCCGGCAAGGCCGACGGCGCGATGGACGCCGCCAATCTCCTCAAGCCCATGCTGGCCCGCGGTGAGCTGCACTGCATCGGCGCCACGACGCTCAAGGAGTTCCGCGAGCACGTGGAGAAGGACCCCGCGCTCGAACGCCGCTTCCAGCAGGTCCTGGTCGATCCGCCCAGCGTGCCTGACACGGTCTCGATCCTCCGCGGCCTCAAGGAACGCTTCGAGGTGCACCACGGCGTGCGCATCGAGGACGCCGCGCTCGTCGAGGCGGCCACGCTGTCCGACCGTTACATCACCGCGCGCTTCCTGCCGGACAAGGCCATCGACCTCATCGACGAGGCCTGCGCCCAGATCCGCACCGAGATCGACAGCGTGCCGCAGGAACTCGACGCCCTCAACCGCCGCGTGCTCCAGCTCGAGGTCGAGGAATCCGCCCTGAAGAACGAGAAGGACGAAGCCTCCAAGGCCCGGCTCGCCGTGCTCCGCAAGGAGCTCGGCGCCGCCCGCGAGGAGCAGACCGCTTTCCGCGCCCGCTGGGTCGCCGACAAGGAGGCCGTGACCAAGGTCCGGTCTTCCCGGGCTAAGCTCGAGGACGCCAAGGCCGACATGGCCAAGGCCGAGCGCGCCGGCAAGTTGGAGGAAGTCGCCAAGCTCCGTTACGGCACCATTCCCGAACTCGAGAAGGACGTCGCCAAGCTCGAGGGCTCCGCGAAGTCGGCCACCGGCCTCTTCCGGGAGACCGTCACGCCCGAAGAGGTCGCCGAAGTCGTCGCCCGCTGGACCGGCGTGCCCGTGAGCAAGCTCCTCGAAGGCGAACGCCAGAAGATCCTCCGCCTACCCGATAATCTCAAGGCCCGCGTCGTGGGTCAGGACGAGGCCGTGCGCGTCGTCGCCGAAGCCGTGCAGCGTTCGCGCGCCGGCGTCCAGGATCCGCGCCGCCCCGTCGGTTCGTTCCTCTTCCTCGGCCCCACCGGGGTCGGCAAGACCGAGCTCGCCAAGGCGCTCGCGACCGAACTTTTCGACAGCGAGAAGTCGATGATCCGCATCGATATGTCGGAGTACATGGAGAAGCACGCGGTCTCGCGCCTCGTCGGCGCGCCTCCCGGCTACGTCGGCCACGAGGAAGGCGGCCAGCTGACCGAGGCCCTCCGTCGCCACCCTTACGCCGTCGTCCTGTTGGACGAGGTCGAGAAGGCGCACCCCGAAGTCTTCAACATCCTGCTCCAGGTCCTGGATGACGGCCGCCTGACCGACTCGCAGGGCCGCACCGTGGATTGCCGCAACGCGATCTTCATCATGACCTCGAACATCGGCAGCCGGCACGTCGCCGAGCAGGCCGGCTTCGGCCTCACGGACAGCGTCCGCGAAGCCGTCATGGCGGACCTCCGCGCGCACTTCCGTCCCGAGTTCCTGAACCGCATCGACGACATCGCGCTCTTCAGCCCGCTCGGACCCGAGCAGGTCGCCGCCATCGCGGGCATCATGCTCCGCGGGCTCAACGACCGTCTCGCCGCCAAGCGCATCCGCCTCGATTTCGACCAGACCGCCCTGGCCTTGATCGCCGAGAAGGGCTTCGACCCCGTCTACGGTGCGCGCCCCCTGCGTCGCTACCTGCAGCGTGAGGTCGAGACCTCGCTCGCCAAGGCCATGCTCGCCGGCGAAATCCCCGACGGCAGCCTCGTCCGCGTCAAGCGGGCGAAGGACGCCCTCGCTTTCGAGGTCAAGGCCGGCGGGTTTTCGGATTGAAGGAAGCCCCCGGCCGAGGGAGTCTCGGCCCATGACCGCTACGCGCATCCGCTGCGGGGTGGCCGGCACGGGTTCGCTCGGCCAGCACCACGCCCGCATCTATTCGACCCTGCCCGGCGCCGAGCTCGCCGGCATCTTCGAGCCGGACGACGCCCGGGCGGCCGAGATCTGCGCCAAGCATGGCTGCCGTCGCTTCCTCACCCTCGACGAGATGGCGGCTAACTGCGACGCCGTCAGCGTCGTCGTCCCCACGAACCATCACGCCGCCGTGGCGCTTCCGCTCCTGGCCCAGGGCGTGCATCTCCTGATCGAGAAGCCCATCTGCGTCACCCTCGAGGAGGCCTCCCAGATCCTCGACGCCGCCGCCAAGGCGGACCGTATCGTCCAGGTCGGCCATATCGAGCATTACAACCCCGTGATGTCGACCCTCGAGCAGGCCGTCACCGACGCCCGCTACATCACCGCCGAGCGCCTGGCCCCCTTCACCCCGCGTGGCACCGAGGTCGGTGTCGTGCTGGACCTGATGATCCATGACATCGGCATCGTCCTGCAGCTGGCCAACTCCCCGGTCGAGCGCATCGACGCCGTCGGCGTCTCGGTCGTGACCAAGACCGAGGACATCGCCAACGCCCGCATTTCGTTCAAGAACGGCTGCGTCGCCAACCTCAGCGCCAGCCGCGTCTCGCTGAAGAAGAACCGCGAGATCCGCGTCTTCCAGACCGGCGGTTACCTCTCGATCGACTTCATGGGCCAGAAGGGCCACACGGTGCGCGTCGATCCGGCCGCCGAAGGCGGCTTCGCCAAGGAGGAGCTCCCGATCGAGAAGGGCGAGCCCCTCGCCATCGAACTCGCCTCGTTCACCGCGTGCGTCCGCGACCGCAGCAGCCCGAAGGTCAGCGGCGAACTCGGCCGCACCGCCCTGGCGGTCGCCATCCAGATCACCGAACAGATCCGTGCCGGCATGGCGCGCCGATGAGCGTGTTCCCGGCCATCCCGGCGAGCTTCGACCGGCCCCGCGGGGGCGCGGTCGACGTGCTCGTCGTGGCCGGTGAGCACTCCGGGGACCAGCATGCGGCGAAGGTCGTCGCGGACCTGCTCGCGGCCCGGCCCGGCCTGCGCGTCGCCGCGTTCGGCGGGCCGCAGCTCCGCGCCGCCGGCGCCCAGCTGCTCTTCGACATGACCACCTTCTCGGCGGTGGGCATCGTCGAGATCCTGTCGGCCTACCCGTTCTATCGTCGGCTCTTCGGCCGCATGGTCACGTGGACCAAGCAGTGGAAGCCCAAGGTCGTGGTCCTCGTCGACTACCCCGGGCTCAACCTCCGCCTGGCGAACGAACTGCGGAAGGCCGGCCTCTCCCGCGCCGGTTTCGGTGAGACCGCCGTCATCCAATACGTGAGCCCGCAGCTCTGGGCCTGGAAGCCCAAGCGGCGGTTCACCATGGCGCGCGACCTCGACGGCGTCGGCACGATCTTTCCGTTCGAGCCCGCGTGCTACGCCGACACGAAACTGGACGCCCGTTTCGTCGGTCACCCCTTCGCGGAGAAGGAGCATGTCCCCGGCCTGCGGCATGACCCGGATGGTCCCGTGCTGCTCCTGCCGGGCAGCCGGCCCAAGCCCGTCCGGAAGATCTTCCCCTCGCTCGTCGAGGCCTTCGCGCTTTTCCGCCGCCATCATCCGAAGCGTCGCGCGCTCGTGCTGCACACCGGCGGCGAAGTGCATGCCGAGCTGTACCGATTGCTGGCCGAGTATGGCGAGGAAGCCAAGGGCATCGACCTGCGTCCCGTCTCCGAGGGGCCGGCCGCCGGATGCGCCGCGCTCGTCAGCTCGGGCACCATGTCGCTCACCGTCGCGCTCGCCGGCATTCCGGGCGCCGTGGTCTACCGCGCCAACCCGCTGACCTGGATCATGGGCCGCACCCTCATCGCGGGCCGGGTCGACCATCTCGGCATCGCGAACATCCTGCTCAAGCGTCCGGCTTGGCCGGAATACCTGCAAGGCGCCTGCGAGCCGGAAGCCCTCGCCGCCCGTCTGCAGGCCTGCGTCGAAGGGCCTGAGCCACGTGCGCAGGCCGCCGCGGACGCCGCCGAGCTTCTTGGGCTGCTTTCCGCGAAGTCGGGCTCCACGCCGGCGGAGTGGGTCGCCTCGTATCTTCCGAAGGAGGTCCGCCCATGAAGGTCGCCGTCCTCGGTTGCGGCTATGTCGGCGCCGAATTCGCCCGGCAGGCCAAGGCCGTCGGGCACGATGTCCTCGGAGTCGTCCGTTCCGAGGCCTCGCGCGATAAGCTGCGCGCCGAAGGCATCGGCGCGGAAGCCTTTGATCTTTATGCCGGCGACTGGTCGGCCTTGCCGGTGCGCTTCGACGCGGTCGTCTACGCCGCGAGCACCGGTGGCGGCGGGCCGGAAGCCTATGCGCTGGCCTATGACGTCGGCGTGAAGCGCGCGCTCGCCTGGGCCCGCGAAGTCGGCGCGCAGGCCTTCGTCTTCACCAGCTCCACCGGCGTCTATCGTCAGGATGACGGACGGATCGTCGACGAAGAGAGCGTCGTCGGCGGCGCGCCGACCGCGGATGCGATCCTCGGCGGCGAGCGCGCGGTCTTGTCTTCGGGTTTCGCCAAGGCCCGCGTCTTGCGCTTCGGCGGACTCTATGGTCCTGGTCGTCATCACCTGGTCGATCAGTTGCGTCGCGGCGACCGCGTCATCGGCGGACGCGTCGACCATTACATCAACTATCTGCACCGCGACGACGCGGCGTCTTCGGTGCTCGCCGCGGTCGTCGCAGGTCCGGCCGGCGCGCGAGTCTATAATGTCTGTGATGGGAATCCGTTGACCAAGGAAGCGCTGGCCCGCTGGATCGCGGAACGACTCGGTCAGCCCGCTCCGGTGTTCGATCCGAGCGCGCCTGCGGGTCCCAGGGTCGCGAAAGGCGGCCGGACGCAGCCCAGCCGGATCGTGGCCACGGGCCGAATCCGGGCGGAATTGGCGTGGAACCCTGCTTTTGCGGATGTTTTCGCCGGCCTGACCCCTTTTCTGGGCTAAGTCACCCATAGGGGTGTTGCGGGGTGTTACCCCGTTAGCCACGGAACCGTAACAATCGCATGAGAGGATGCTGTCGCATTCGCATCTACCCATGAACCACCGCATTAAGCAGTTCCTCGTCGCCGCCGCCGTCCTCGGTTGCGCTCACACCGCTTCCGCCGCCGAGCGGAACCCCGCCCTTGACCTCCTGGTCAAGAAGGGTCTGATCACCGCCGAAGAGCGTGCCCAGGCTCTCGAGCAGGCCGCCGTCGCCAAGATGGCCGAGCCGGCCAAGAAGACCCCTTGGTATGAGAAGATGAAGATCGACGGCTACACCCAGGTCCGTCACACCGAGCAGCTGAACGGCGCCGCCTACCTCACCGGTGGTCTCCCGGCCGACCGCTCCGTCGACCCGAACAACAGCTTCGTCGTCCGCCGAGCCCGCTTCAAGTTCCAGGGCGACTTCGGTCGCGTCTACCTCTACTACCAGACCGACGCCGCCGCCAGCGTCGACTCCGGCAGCAAGCGTAATTTCGGTCTCCAGACCCGCGACATCTACGCCGACATCGCCCTCGACGAAGACAAGGAACACCGCATCCGCGCCGGCGTCTCCAAGGTTCCCTTCGGCTGGGTCAACATGCAGTCTTCCCAGAACCGACTCGCGATCGAGCGTCCGGAAGGCATCAACTCCGCGGTCGAAGGCGAACGCGACCAGGGCGTCTACTACATGTACGCCAGCAAGGAAGACCGCGCCCTCCTCAAGAAGCTCGTCAAGGAAGGCTACAAGGGTTCCGGCGACTACGGTATCTTCACCGCCGGCTTCTACAGCGGCGCCGGCCTGAACCGCGCCGACAACAACGGCGAAGTCCACAGCATCATCCGCTACACCAAGCCTTGGGTCGCCGCCAGCGGCCAGATGTACGAAGCGAGCCTCGTCGCCTACGCCGGCCGCTTCAAGGTCTCCACGGCCGATACTTCCACGACCGTCAAGGGAGCCCTGGAAGCCAACATCGACGCCAACGACCGCCGCGACCTCTCCGACGGCTTCGTCGACCGCCGTGCCGCCGCGACCTTCATCATGTACCCGCAGCCGTGGGGTATCGAAGCCGAGTGGAACGTCGGCCAGAGCCCGATGCTGAACGACGCCCGCGACAACATCACGAACAGCCAGGTCGAGGGGGGTTACATCCTGGTCAACTACCAGCACAAGTACGGTGAGCAGTCCGTCTTCCAGCCCTTCGTCCGCTGGAGCTACAACGACGGCGCCCGCAAGTTCGCCACCAACGCCCCGAAGCAGAACGTGAACGAGATCGACGTCGGCTTCGAATGGAAGTGGCGCAAGGAAGTCGAGCTCGTGCTCTCCTACACCTTCTCCAAGGAACGTACGAACACCAGCACCACGAATCCGCTCGTCATCGCCGACTCGCAGCGCGCCACGCTCCAGCTCCAGTTCGAATACTAAGCCGGATCCAAGGACGGGATATGCTTCGAGGGCCGGCAGGGATGCCGGCCCTCCTCCGTTGGCGGAGTCGCCGACCAGCCCGGACCTTGCGGTCCGGGCTGTTTCTTATCCATGATGAGACATGGGGGACGTCTACACCCGCGCCGAGCGCAGCGCCCTCATGGCCAAGGTGCGCGGGCGCGGTAACCTCACCACCGAAGAGGCCCTGGCCAAGCTGCTGCGGGCGCAGGGCTGGTCCGGCTGGCGGCGGCAGCAGGTCGTCCGGGGCCGGACCGCCGCGGGCGAACGATTCCAGGTCCGGCCGGACTTCGTCTTCCGCGGCCGTCGCCTCGTGGTGTTCGTCGACGGCTGCTTCTGGCATGGCTGCCCGCGGCATGGGACGCGCCCGCGGGGCAACGCCGCCTTCTGGCGGGGCAAGTTCCGGCGGAACCAGGCGCGGGACCGGCGGGATACGCGCCGCCTGCGCCGCCAAGGGTGGCGCGTCCTGCGGCTCTGGGAACACGAGCTGAAGCCGAAGGCCCGGCCTAGGTTGCGGGTGAAGCTGGGCAAGGTCTTCGCTCGGGCACGAAAAAGCCCGACCGGAAGGTCGGGCTGATCGGTCGGCCGGGGCCGGAGCTCAGAGCGTCCGGTAGTTGGGCGAGGCGTTCGGCGTGCCCTTGGGCTGCTCGCGGAGGCGACGGTTCTCGTCCTCCAGTTCGGCGATGCGGGCGAGGGCGGCGGCCAGCTTGGCGTTTACCTCGCGCAGGGCGGCGGAAGCGGCTTCGAGGTCGGCTTCGGCTTTCTTGCGGCTGGCGATCGCTTCCTTCAGTTCGGAGCCGTTGCGGAGATTGGCCAGTTCGGCGTTGAGTTCGTTGACGCGGGCGGCGGCGGCGTTCCTGGACTTCGCCAGTTCGGCGGCCTTCACGGCGGCCTTGGCGGCGGCTTCCTTGGCCTTGGCCAGGTCGGCGACCGTCTGGGCGGCGGCGGCCTTGGCCTTGGCGAGGGCGGCTTCGGCGGCCTTGGCGGCGGCCTCGGCGTCAGCCTTGGCCTTGGCGAGGTCTTGGGCGGACTTCTCTTGGGCGGCCTGGGCGGCGGCGGCGGCCTGGGCGGCATCGTCCTTGATCTTGCTCAGCTCGGCCTGCGCTTTGGCGGTCTGCTGCTTGGCCTCTTCTTCGCCGTTCCAAGTGACGATGGCGATGGCGCCGAAAGCGGCGGCCAGGAGGAGGATGATGATTTCGCGAGGCTTCATATGGTCTGTTGGCGACCATCTTGCCCGCCCCCTTCCGGGGGTCAAGACCTAGCCCCGCTCAGGACAGGCGGTTCTTGTAGTCGGCGTAGCCGAAGCGACGGACGACCTGGACCTGCCCGGCCGCCGGATCGAAGCTGGCGATCGCCGGGAGGGGCACCCCGTTGAAGGTCGTGTTCTTCACGAACGTGTAGTGGGACATGTCCATGAACACCAGGCGCTGGCCGATCTGGAGCGGCGCGGCGAAGGAGTAGTCGCCGATGACGTCGCCGGCGAGGCAGGTCACGCTGCCGAGGCGGTAGGTGTGCGGCAGCTTGCCCGGCAGGTCGGCGTCCATGATGTCGGCCCGGTAAGGCATCTCCAAGGTGTCCGGCATGTGGTTGGTCGCCGAGATGTCGATGATGGCGATGTCGACGCCGTTATGGACGAGGTCGAGGACCGTGCCGACCAGGACGCCGGTGCCGATGCCGATGGCTTCGCCGGGTTCGAGGTAGACCTGGATGTGCTGGCCCCAACGCTGACGGAAGCCCGTGATCACGCGGATCAGGCGCTCGAGGTCATAGCCCTCGCGGGTGATGTGGTGGCCGCCGCCGAAATTGACCCACTTCAGCTGAGGGATGAACTCGCCGAACTTCGCTTCGAACGCCGCGACCGTGCGTTCGAGCACGTCGGAGCCCTGCTGGCACATCGTGTGGAAGTGCAGGCCCTCGAGTCCTTCGAGGTCGGCGGCCGACTTGATCTCGGAGCGGAGCGACCCGAGACGGGAGCCGGCGGCGCAGGGGTTATAGAGTTCGACGTCGACCTCGGCGTGCTCCGGGTTGACGCGCAGGCCGAAGGAGATCTTGCGACCCGAGGCCAAGGCGGCGGCCTTGTGGCGCTTCCACTGCGTGGGCGAATTGAACGAGATATGGTCGGCGACCCGCAGGAGGTGAGCGAACTCCTCGTCCTTGAAAGCCGGCGAGTAGGCGTGGACTTCGCCGCCGAATTCTTCGCGGCCGAGGAGCGCTTCGTTGATGCCGCTGGCGGTCGTGCCCGCGAGATACTTCGCGATCAGCTTCGCTTCGCTGAACTGCGCGAAGCCCTTGAGCGCGAGGAGGACCTTGGCGCCCGAGCGGTCCATCACGGAGCGCAGGATGCGGAGGTTCTGTTCCAGCAGGCCGCGGTGGAGGACGTGGCAAGGGCTCGGGACCTGGCTCAGGTCGACTTGCCGGAAGGCTTCGGTGAGGGCGTCGGACACGGCGTTGAAATTGGGAGCGTCGGGGGGCGGCGCAAACGAAAAGCCCGCTTCGCAGCGGGCTTACGTCGCGGTCGTTCAGGCGACCGGGAGTTCCTGCACGTGCCAGGGCAGGCCGCGCTTGTTGAGCTCCGCCATGAAGGGATCCGGGTCCATCTCTTCCATGTTCCAGACGCCGGGCTTGAGCCACTGGCCACCGGCGAGCATCGCGCCGCCGATGGCGGCCGGGACGCCGGTCGTGTAGCTGATCGCCTGCGACTTGACCTCGGCGTAGCACTCCTGGTGGTCGCAGACGTTGTAGATGAAGACCTTGCGGGGTTTGCCGTCCTTCATGCCGGTGATCTCGCAACCGATGCAGGTCTTGCCCTTGGTGCGCGGGCCGAGGGAGGCGGGGTCGGGGAGGAGCGCCTTGAGGAACTGGATCGGGACGATCTGGTGGCCCTGGAAGTCGACCGGGTCGATGCGGGTCATGCCGACGTTCTCGAGCACGCGCAGGTGCGTGAGGTAGTTCTCGGAGAAGGTCATGAAGAAGCGGATGCGCTTCAGGCCCTTGATGTTGATCGCGAGGGATTCGAGCTCCTCGTGGTAGAGCAGGTAGCTGTCCTTCGGGCCGACGACCGGGTAGTCGTACACCCATTTCACGGAGAGCGGGTCGGTTTCCTTCCACTCGCCCTGCTCCCAGAAGCGGCCGCGCTGGGTGATCTCGCGGATGTTGATCTCCGGGTTGAAGTTCGTGGCGAACTTGTAGCCGTGGTCGCCGGCGTTGGCGTCCATGATGTCGATCGTCTCGATCGTGTCGAAGAGGTGCTTCTGGGCGTAGGCGCAGAAGACGTTGGTCACGCCGGGGTCGAAGCCCGAGCCGAGGAGGGCGGTGAGGCCGGCCTTCGCGAAGCGCTCGCGGTAGGCCCACTGCCAGGAGTATTCGAACTTCGCGAGGTGGGGCGGCTCGTAGTTGGCCGTGTCGACGTAGTGGATGCCGGCGTGGAGGCAGGCGTCCATCAGGTGGAGGTCCTGGTAGGGCAGGGCGACGTTGATGAGCAGGTCGGCGCCGAAGGACTTGATCAGGGCGACCGTGGCCTTGACGTCGTCCGCGTCGACGGCGGCGGTGCGGATCGTGCGGCCCGTGGCGGCCTTGACGTCGGCGGCGATGGCCTTGCACTTGTTCTCGTTGCGGGAGGCCAGCATGACTTCCGAGAACGACTCGGGGTTCATGGCGCACTTGTGGGCGACGACGTTGCCGACGCCGCCGGCGCCGATGATCAGGACTTTCTTGCTCATGGGTGAGTGATTTCTGTCCACTCGGCAGGGAGGGGGAAGCAAAAAGGATGCACAGTCCCGCCAAGGCCGGGTGGCGGTCAGGTGACGGCGTCCGGGCAGTCCTTTCCGGACCGGCGGACCGGTCGGAAAGTAAACCCTTTTGGCTGGCGGGATGGGCGGGACTCGAACCCGTGACCTCCGCAGTGACAGTGCGGCGCTCTAACCAACTGAGCTACCACCCCGGTAGCCAAAAGGAAGGGTAACAAAGGTTTTCGGGAGGGGGTCTGTCAAACGGAAAACCGACCCAAATTAACCCCGAACCTGGCCTTGGCCCACGATTTCGAACTTCCAGGTGGTCAATTCGCGGATCCCCATGGGTCCGCGGGCGTGCAGACGGTCCGTGGAGATGCCCACTTCGGCCCCGAAGCCGAACTCGCCGCCGTCGGTGAACCGGGTGCTGGCGTTCCAATAGACGCAGGCGCTGTCGATCTGGGCGAGGAAGGCGCGGGCGGCGGACTCGTCGGCCGTGATGATGGCGTCGGAGTGGTGCGAGCCGTAGTCTTCGACGTGGGCGACCGCCTCGGCGAGGCCGGCGACGATCTTCACGTTGAGGATGAGGCCGAGGTGCTCGGTGCGGAAATCCTGCTCCGTGGCGGCCTGGGCGCCGGGCATCAGCGGCCGCGACTGGGCGCAGGCACGGACCTCGGTCTGCTTGGCCGAGAGGGCGGCGGCCATCTTCGGGAGGAATTTCTGAGCGACGGCGGCGTCGACGAGCAGGGTCTCGAGGGCGTTGCACGCGCTGGGTCGCTGGCACTTCGCGTTGAGCACGATCTGTTCGGCCATCGCGAGGTCGGCCTGCGCGTGGACGTAGACGTGGCAGATGCCGGCGTCGTGCTTGATGACGGGGACCTTGGCGGAATTGACCACCGCCTCGATGAGGCCGGGTCCGCCGCGGGGGACGATGATGTCGACGATGCCGCGCAGGGAGCCGAGGGCGGGCACGGCTTCGCGGTCGGTGAAGGGCAGGAGCGTGACGGCCTCGGCGGGCAGGCCGGCGGCGCGCAGGCCGGTCGCGAACGACTTCGACAGCGCGATGTTCGTGTGGATCGCCTCGCTGCCGCCGCGGAGCACGCAGCCGTTGCCGGACTTCAGGCAGAGGGCGGCGGCGTCGACGGTGACGTTGGGACGCGATTCGAAGATGATGGCGACGAGGCCGATCGGGACGCGGCGGCGGATGATGCGCAGGCCGTTGGGGCGGGTCCAATCCTCGGTGACTTCGCCGACCGGGTCGGGGAGCTTCGCGACGGCTTCGCAGGCGACCGCGATATCTTCGAGGCGGGCGTGGTCGAGACGCAGGCGGTCGGTCATCGCGTCCGTGAGGCCCTTGGCCTTGGCGGCAGCGAGATCCTTGACGTTGGCCTCGAGGATGACGGCTTCGTCGGCGCGGAGGGCCTGGGCGGCGGCGCGCAGGGCGGCGTCACGGACGGCGGTCGGGGCGAGGGCGAGGGCGCGCGAGGCCTTCTTGGCCGTGCGGGCGGTCTCCGTCACGCGCTGGAGGAGGTCGCTCATTTCTTCTTCAGCGAGAAACGCGTGCCGAGCTTCTTGCCGTCGGCGAGTTCGAGCAGGACCTTCTCGCGACGGCCGCTGGCGATGACCGTGTCGACGCCTCCTTCGGCCGCGATCTCCGCGGCGAGCAGCTTCGTGACCATCCCGCCGACGTTACGTTCGGAACCCGCGCCGCCGGCGAGGGCGCGCACGGAGTCGTCGATCCTGCGGACGGAAGGGATGAGGTCGCCGGTGCCGTCGGACTTCGTCATCAGGCCCTGGATGCCGGAGAGGATGATGAGGAGGTCGGCGCCGACGAGGGCGGCGACGTGGGCGGAGAGGCGGTCGTTGTCGCCGACCTTGATCTCTTCGTCGGCGATGGCGTCGTTCTCGTTGATGATCGGGACGAAGCGCTTGCGGGAAAGGAGCAGGTCCAGCGTCGCGCGGGCATTGCGCGTGCAGGCGCGGCTATCGAGGTCCCAGTAGGTCAGCAGCATCTGCGAGCCCAGCAGCTTATGCCGGCGGAGGTGCTTGCCGTATTCCGACATCAGCTCGGGCTGGCCGACGGTGGCGCAGGCCTGGAGCTCGCGGGCTTCCTTCGGGCGCTTCTCGAGGCCCATGGCGGTCATGCCTGCGGCGACGGCGCCGGAGGTGACCAGCACGACCTGGATGCCGCGCTGATGCAGGCCGGCGACCTGATCGACGATGCGGCCGATCTGGACGCGGTCGACCTTGCCGTCCTTGCGGGTGAGGAGGCCGGAACCGAGCTTGATGACCCAACGTTTTGCCATGGCTGTGAGGGGTCGACCTTAGCCGAGGGAAAACGCCGTTGTCCAGCGTCAGAACGCCGGCCTCAGAACGAAGGCGGCTGCAGGCCCACGGCCAGCCAGCCTTTCGGAGCCAGGACGCGGCCCTGCGGGGTGCGGACGACGTAGCCTTCCTGCACGAGGAAAGGCTCGTGGACTTCCTCGAGCGTGTGGGCGTCTTCGCCGATGGCGGCGCCGATGCTGCTCAGGCCCACCGGGCCGCCGTCATGCTTCTCGGCCATCGCGCGGAGGAAGCGGTGGTCCATGTCGTCGAGGCCGTGCTGGTCGATCTCGAGGAGCTCGAGGGCCGCGGCGGTCACCGTGGCGTCGGCCTTGCCGCCGGCGCGTTCGAGGGCGTAGTCGCGCGTGAAGCGCAGGAGGTTGTTGACGATGCGGGGCGTGCCGCGGGCGCGGCGGGCGATCTCGTCGGCGCCGCCTTGGTCGAGGTCGAGGCTGAGGAGGTCGGCGTTGCGGCGTACGATGCTGAGCAGCTGTTCGCGCGTGTAGTAGTCGAGGCGCGTCTGCAGCGTGAAGCGGCTGCGGAGCGGGGCGGTGAGCAGGCCCGTGCGGGTCGTCGCGCCGACCAGCGTGAACTTCGGCAGGTCGAGGCGGACGCTGCGGGCGTTCGGTCCCTGGTCGATCATGATGTCGATGCGGAAATCCTCCATCGCCGAGTAGAGGAACTCCTCGACCGTCTTCGGGATGCGGTGGATCTCGTCGACGAAGAGCAGGTCGCCTTCCTGCAGGCTCGTGAGCAGGCCCGCGAGGTCGGAGGCCTTCTCGACCACCGGTCCCGAAGTGACGCGGATCGGGCGGCCCATCTCTTCGGCGAGGATCATCGCGAGCGTCGTCTTGCCCAGGCCGGGCGGGCCGTGGAGGAGGATGTGGTCGAGCGTGCGGCCTTCGCGGCGCGCGGCGCCGATCATCACGCGCAGGCGTTCGACCGTGCGCTGCTGGCCGACGAAGTCGTCGAGCTTCGGCGGGCGCAGGGCGGCGTCGAGCGAGCGGTTCGCGCGGGACAGGGCTTCCTTGCCGGCGGGCGGCTGGGGGTCATCGGGCGAATCCTTGCGGGCCATGGGCGCAAGGTGCGGGGTCGGGACGAATTGGCAACCCTCAGTCCTCGGCGAAGCCTTTCGGCAATGCGGAGGCGGGGAGGCGTTCGACGTCGGCGCCCAGGGAGCGCAGGCGTTCCTCGAAGCGTTCGTACCCGCGGTCGAGATGGTACAGGCGTTGGACCCAGGTCTCACCCTTGGCGACCAGCGCGGCCAGGATGAGGGCCGCCGAGGCGCGGAGGTCGGACGCCATCACCGGCGCGCCGGAAAGCGGGCGGCCGCCGGCGACGGTCGCCGTGGCGCCGTCGATCGCGATGTCGGCGCCCATGCGCTGGAGTTCCGCCGCGTGCATGAAGCGGGCCGGGTAGATCTTCTCCGTGATCGGGCTGCGGCCGTCGACGAGGAGTTGGAGGGCCATGAACTGGGCCTGAAGGTCCGTCGGGAAGCCCGGATAAGGTTCGGTGACGATCTCGACGGCCCGCGTCGGCCGGCCATGGGCGCGGATGAAGTCCGGACCGGTCTCGATCTGCACGCCGGCGGCGCGGAGCTTGTCGAGGAAGGCGGTGAGGTGCGCCGGTTCGCAGTGCGTGACCGTGACGTCGCCGCCCGTGATCGCGCCGGCTACGAGATAAGTGCCGGCTTCGATGCGGTCGGCGATGACCGTGTGGTCGCAACCATGGAGGGCGGCGACGCCTTCGACTTCGATGACGCTGGTGCCTTGGCCTCGGATCTTCGCGCCCATCTGGATGAGCATCGCGCAGAGGTCGACGACTTCGGGTTCGCGCGCGGCGCATTCGATATGCGTGACCCCGGGCGTGAGCGTGGCGGCCATCACGAGGTTGGCCGTGCCGAGCACCGTGCTGCCCATCGGGCCGCCCATGGGGACCGTGGCGCCGCGGGCGCGGGAGGCATCGACCGACACCAGGCCGGCTTCGACGGTGACGACGCAGCCGAGGGCCTCGAGGCCCTTCAGGTGCAGGTCGATGGGACGAGGGCCGATGACGCAGCCGCCCGGGATGGCCATCTCCGCCTGGCGGAGCCGGCCGACGAGCGAGCCGAGGAGGCAGACCGACGCGCGCATCTTGCGGACGAGGTCGTAGGGCGTGCGGTGCGAGATTTCGGCGGCGCGGATCGTCCAGACGCCGCGCGCGGGGTTCGTGACCGTCGCGCCTTGGTGGCCGAGGATCTCGGCCATGTAGCGGACATCGCTCAGGTCAGGCACGTTGCGCAGCGTCACCGTCTCGCCCGTGAGGAGCGAGGCGGCGAGCAGCGGCAGCGCGGCGTTCTTGGAACCCGCGGCGCGGACCGAGCCTTTCAGCTCGTGACCACCGCGGATGCGCGCGACCTGGAGCATGTCAGGGAAAAGAAGCGGGGGCGCCGGTCGGCGCCCCCGTCATGTTCAGCCTTCGCGAGGACCGTTGCGAGGACCGCGGTCGCCGCGGAATTCGCCGCGACCTCCGCGCGAGCCATCTCGGCCGCCCCGGGAGCCGCCGCGGGAACCACCGCGGAACTCACCGCGACCACGGCCGCCGCGCTGACCGCGGTCGGAGCGTTCGCCGCGGGGTTCGCCGCGCGGCGCGTAGGGACGGGAGGAGGGCACGAAGACGGCCTTGTCGGGGATGCCGAACAGGGTGGCGAGCTTGCGCTTCAGCGAGGCCCAGAAGCCGATGGGGGCCTGGACCGGGATGACGACGGGCTCGATCTGGATGCGCGGACGGTCTTCACGACGCGGGCGGTCCTCGCGACGAGGACGATCGCCTTCGGGGCGCGGTTCGCGGGGTTCGCGGCGCGGGCCACGTTCGCCTTCGGCGCGGGGTTCGCGACGAGGACGGTCGCCCTGCGGGATGCCGGGCTGGCGGCCTTCTTCGGCGAGACCTTCCGGACGCGGCTCACGAGGTTCGCGACGAGGACCACGTTCGCCTTCGGCGCGCGGTTCGCGGCGCGGACGGTCTTCGCGGGCCGGAGCGGCGGACTGGGCGCGGTCACCCGAGAGGTTCTCGGTCAGCTGCGACGGATCTTCGACGACGCCGATGGCCGGGCGGGCGGCCTGACCGTTGGCGGCGGAGGGAGCGGCGCCACGGGGCGTACCACGACGACCGAACTGCTTCGGGGCCGTGATGGTGCCGGGCTTGGCGGCGGGTTCGGACGAGGCCCCGATCACGGAGAGCGGAGGGAGTTCCGCGTGGGCGGACTCCAGCTTGGCTTCGTTGAGGCGGGGGGCGGGGGTGCGGACTTCATTGGCGCCTGCGTCCGCGGCGGGCTGGTGGGCGGAGACTGGCTCCTGGCCCTGGGTTTCTTCTTGGCTCATGTTGCTTGTGTTGGGGCGACCTTCGTTGTGGCCGGCCTGATGATGCGGCCGCTCCGTTGTGGAACGGCGACGCGGTTTGTCGGACCCTTGGTGACGGAGGACGAACCTCCTTGGGGTGCCGAAATGACCCGGGAGAGACTCCCGGAACCCATGTGAATAACTACCCCCTCTCCCTTAACAACAAGAAAGTCCCTCAGCGGGCCTCTTCCGTGAACCTTTGTTCACGAATCAGCACGATCTTGACGGTACCTTGGTAGGATAGTGTCTCTTCCACCTTCAGGCGGAGGCGGCGGGCCAGTTCGGTCGCCCCGAAGTCGTCGACCTTGCCTGGGTCCACGATGACCCGGAGTTCGCGGCCGGACTGGAAGGCGTAGGCCTCCCGGACGCCGTCGAAGGCGAGGGCGACCTCCTCCAGGAGACGGACACGCTGGGCGTAGGACTCGAGGGTGGAGGAGCGGGCGCCGGGGCGGGAACCGGAGGCGGCGTCGGCGATCATCACCAACGGAGCATACAGGCTTTCGGCCGGGACCTCGCGATGGTGCGCGGCGACGGCGTTCACGACGCGCGTATCCTCGCCGAGCCGGCGGAGCAGGGCGGCGCCGGCGAGCGCGTGGCTCGAGCCGGCTTCCGCCTCGATGGCCTTGCCGAGGTCGTGCAGCAGGCCGGCGCGTTTGGCGGGCACCGGGTCGATGCCGATCTCCGCGGCGAGCATCGCGCAGAGTTGGGCGACCTCGACGGAATGCGCGAGCGTGTTCTGGTTGGAAGACAGGCGGAAGTGCAGGCGGCCGAGCAGTTCTTCGACGGCGGCGTCCATGGGCGGCAGGCCGAGGTCGCGCACGGCGTCGCGGCCGAGGCGGCGGGCGTGCTTGACGACTTCGTCGCCCGCGAGACGGACGCTGTCCTCGATGAGCGCCGGCGAGATGCGGCCGTCCTTCACGATGCGTTCCAGCGCGATACGCGCGATCTCGCGGCGGACGGGGTCGAAGCAGGAGACCATCGCCAGGCCGGGGGTCTCGTCGATGAGCAGGGTCGCGCCCGTCGTCTGTTCGAAGGTGCGGATGTTGCGGCCTTCGCGGCCGATCAGGCGGCCCTTCATGTCCTCGTTCGGCAGGGAGACGGAGAGGGCGGTCGCGTCCTGCGTCGTGGAGGTCGTCAGGCGTTGCATCGCCGAGAGCAGCGTGCGGCGGGCCTCGTCGTCGATGTCCTGTTCGACCTGCTCGAGCAGGCTGCGGCGGAGGTGCTGGGCCTCGTCGTCGTACTCTTCGCGGAGATGGTCGAGGAGGAGGGCGCGGGCCTCTTCGGGCGTCACCTTGGCGAGGCGTTGGAGCTCGCGCAGGAGATGGTCTCGTTGCCGGGCGTTCTCTCGGCCGAGTTCGGCGGCTTCGGCGGCCGCGGCTTCGGCGTCGGCCATCGCCCGCTCGGCGGAGTGTTGTTCGGCCTCGGCTTGGGCGTGGAGTTCGGCCGCCTCGACGGTGGCTTCGCGGCGGGCGAGCTCGACTTCCGAGCGGAGCCTGGCCTCGCGGACGGTCCCGAGGGTGTTTTCGCGCCACTTCGCGACCGCATACGCCACGATGGCTCCGGAGGAGAACGCCACGGCGGCGAGGATGCTTTGGTCGGCTGCCACAGGCATGGTCGTCGCGAAAACCGGAGGTCCGGGCCCTTACCCTTGCCGAGCCGGCCCCTTCGGCAAGCCCTTTCGGGAGGTTCGCCTTGCCTCGGAGCCTCGGGCGGGCTTCTTCAGGGCATGTCCCTGAACCTTGACGATGAGCGGTCTGCGGCCGCGGTCTGGTGGGACAATTTCGCCAACTTCGCGTGGCGGACGGACTGGACCCAGGTGGTCATCATCCTCTTCCTGAGCACCCTCGGCATCGTCGCGATCCAGTCGGCCGGGAGCGCCCGGGAATCGACGTTCTACCGCTCGCAGATCGTCTTCGTGGTCATCGGCTGGATCGCCTATTGGGCGGTCTCGGCCTTGGATTACCGGCTCATCCAGCGGCATGCCCGCCGCCTGTATCTCGGCACCATCCTGCTGCTGCTGCCCGTGTCGCTCTGTGCGCTGGCCAAGACGAACCTCGGCGACTTCATCCGGAGCGTCAACGGGGCGCGTCGCTGGATGGATTTCGGCCCGTTCTCGATCCAGCCCTCCGAGTTCGCGAAGATCGGCGCGCTCGTCTTCCTGGCGGCCTTGCTGGCGCGTTCCCCGATCGGCTCCTTCCGGGCGACCTGGGGCACCGTGGCGCGCGCCCTCGCCGTGGCGGCGGTCCCGTTTGTCTTGATTTTTGTGCAGCCGGACCTAGGTTCTGCGCTCATCTACCTGCCGCTTTCATTCATCCTGCTGTTCGTCGCCGGCCTGACCACCAGGTTCTTCCTGGTGGCCGGTGCCGCCGCCGTCCTGCTGGTGGGCGTGGTGGCCGTCGACCTGACCGAATATGCGGCCAGGATCGACCAGTATGCGAAGGCGAATCCGCAGTCCAAGGACCCTGTGCGCGCGGTCCGCGGTCAGCACGAGGCGCAAGCCTGGTTCTTCCTGCTGAAGGACTATCAGCGCGAGCGCATCTTGTCCTTCGTCGCCCCCGACGTCATCGACCCGAAGGGGCTCGGCGTCACCTGGAACGTCAACCAGGCCGTCATCGCGGTCGGCCGCGGCGGTTTCCGCGGGCAGGGCGTCGGCAACGGCACGCAGGCCCGCTTCGGTTACCTGCCGGAAGCGGCGGCGCACAATGACTTCCTTTTTTCCGGGATGGCCGAGGAGATCGGCTTCACCGGCGGTTTCCTGGTGATCGGTTCCTTCGTCCTGCTGTTCTGGCGCGTCGTGCGCACGGCGGCGCGGACGACGGATCGGTTCGGCTCCCTGCTGGCGGTCGGCGCGGCGGTCGTGCTCGGCACGCACGTCGTGATCAACGTCGGCATGAACATCGGCCTGATGCCCGTCACCGGAGTCCCCCTTCCTTTCCTTAGCTACGGAGGGTCTTTCGTACTCAGCTGTTTCCTGCTCCTTGGACTAGTCCAGAGCGTTCACCGGCATTCGGCCGGTGGCGGCGAAGACGGAGGCTCTCCGGCAACCGGCCTAACCGCCTGACCGAGATGCCCGCAAACACCGAACCTGAAGATATCAACGACGAGCTGCCTGAAGAGGGCGGCGAACAGACCTCCCCGATCGACCAGCGCAAGCTGGCCGACGAGGCGGCCAAGCGGCGCAAGGAGCTCCCGCTGCTCCAGCGCATCGTGAAGCACTTCTCCAAGGACCGCGCGGTCTACCGCGAGCTCGTGATCAACGCCGAGACGCTCGAGAAGCGCGTCGCGCTCCTCACCAACGGCGTCCTCGACAAGTTCGAGATCGAGCACAAGGGCGAGAACCGCATGGTCGGCGCGATCTTCAAGGGCCGTGTCCAGAACCTCGAAGGCGGGCTGAAGGCCGCCTTCGTCGACATCGGCCAGCCGAAGAACGCCTTCCTCCACTACTGGGACATGCTCCCGGCCGCCAACGACTCGCAGGTCGAGTTCATCCGCGACAACGAGTCCGCCGAACAGAAGCAGCGCAAGGCCCGCTACCAGGCCAAGGACATCCCGCAGCTCTTCCCGGCCGGCTCCGACATCGTCATCCAGGTCGTCAAGGACCAGATCGGCACCAAGGGCCCCCGCTCGACCACCAACATCGCGCTCCCGGGCCGCTACCTGGTGCTCATGCCGTTCAGCGGCGCGTGCGGCGTCTCCCGCAAGATCGAGGAGTCGGCCGAACGCGAACGCCTGAAGGACATCCTCCGCTCCCTGACCATCCCCGAAGGCATGGGCGTCATCATCCGCACCGCGGGCGAGGGCAAGCAGGCCCGCTGGTTCGTCCGCGACCTGCACATGCTGCTCAAGCGCTGGCAGGCCATCGTCGAGAAGATCAACGCCCCCGACCGTCGTCCGGTCCTCCTCTACCAGGAGCCCGGCCTGATCGAACGCACCGTCCGCGACTTCCTGACCGAGGAAGTCGACCGCATCCTCGTCGACAACCCCGAGGACTTCAAGGTGGTCCAGGACCTCGTCGGCGAGGTGTCGCCCCGCTCCCGCTCGCGCGTCGAGCTGTATGCCGACCCTATCCCGGTCTTCGAGCGTTATAACATCGAACGCCAGATCGAGCAGCTGTTCCAGCGCCGCGTCCCGCTCCCGAGCGGCGGTGAGATCGTCATCGACGAGACCGAGGCCCTCACGGCCATCGACGTCAACACCGGCGGCCATCGCGGCAAGGACGGCGCCAAGGACGGCAACTTCATCACCCAGGCCAATCTCGAGGCCGTCACCGAGGCCGCCCGCCAGATCAAGCTGCGCAACCTCGGCGGCCTCATCATGATCGACACCATCGACATGAAGAACCCGAAGGACCGGAAGAAGGTCTTCGAGGCCCTGCGCGAGGCCATGGAGGACGACCGGGCCAAGCACCAGATCCTGCCGATCTCCGCGCTGGGCGTGCTCCAGATGACGCGTCAGCGCCACACGGAGTCCAACACGACCTCGATGTACACGGCCTGCCCGCATTGCCAGGGCCGCGGCATCGTCAAGAACCCCCGCACCGTCTCCGTCGAGATCCAGCGCAAGCTGCTCAGCGTCATCCGGCGCCTCCGCGAGGCCGCCGGTCCGGAGAAGGAGCTGGAGATCAACATCCTGCTCCATCCCGTCAACCTCGAGCGCATCATCACCGAGGACCGCGAGTTCTTCCGCGACCTCATGAAGTCCTGCAAGGTCCGCCTCGGCACCAAGCCCGACCCGACCTACAGCATCGAAGCGTTCAAGCTCTTCGACGGCGCCGGCATGGAACTGCGCTGAGCGTCCCGGCCGACCGACTGCAAGGCCTCCGGGTTCGCCCGGGGGCCTTCTTGTTCACCGGCGCGGGCGGTGGGCGAGCAGGCGCAGGCCATTGAGGCAGACCACGACCGTGCTGCCTTCGTGGACGCTGACGGCGAGGGGCAGGGGAGCGCCCCGGAAGATCACGTAAGCCGCCATCCCGAGGGCGGCCCCGACCGACACGATGATGTTGAAGCGGATCGCCCGGCGGGCGCGGCGGCTCAGTTCGATCGCGTCGACCAGGCGCTCCAGGTGGTCGTCCATCAGGACCACGTCGCTCGACTCCAAGGCCGCGTCGCTGCCGCGGCCGCCCATGCCGACGGCGACGTCCGCCGCGGCCAGGCCGGGGGCGTCGTTGACGCCGTCGCCGACCATCGCGACCACGTGGCCCTCCGCGGAGTAGCCGCGGATGGCGGCCATCTTGGCGTCGGGCGTGAGCGCCGCCGCGTAGGCTTGGATGCCGAGCTGCTGCGCCGCCGCCGCGGCGGCCTCTTCGCGGTCGCCCGTGAGCATGACCGTGCGGATCTTCGCCGCGTGCAGGGCGGCGAGGGTGGGGCGGCTCGCTGCCCGGATCCGGTCGACGAGCGTGGCGCGGACCGTGACGCTCCCGTCGGAGGCCCAGACCTCGCTGACGATGGCGCCCGGCGGCACCGCCGCCGCCGGCAAGGCCGCGCCGCCGACGAATTCCCGGGTGCCTACGCTCCAGCGGGCGCCGGCGACCGTGCCGGCGACGCCTTGGCCGGGAGAATTCGAAACCCCTTGGACGGGCAGGAGGCGGGCGCCTTCGAGCTGGCAGGCGCGGACGACCCCGGCGGCGAAGGGATGGGTGGTCGTCGCCTCCAAGGTCTGCAGGGCGCTCAGGGCGCGGCCGCGGTCGGCGTCGGCCGGGAAGATTTCCAACGCCGCCACCTCGGGGACTCCGGTGGTCAGCGTCCCCGTCTTGTCGAAGCAGACGCAGTCGACGTCGGCCAGGCGTTCCACGGCGGCGCCGCCGCGGAAGAGGATGCCTTGGCGGGCGCCGGCGGCGATGGCCGCGAGGACCGCGGAGGGCACGGACAGGACCAGGGCGCAAGGGCTGAGCACCACCAGCAGCGTCATCGCGCCGTAGAGCGGGGCGGCCTGCCCGACGGCGTCGGCCGGCGTCGTGAGGCTGAGGTAGAGATAGAAGACGGCGGCGGCCGACAGCGTGAAGAGGGCGTAGCCGTCGCCCCACTTGTCGATGGCCCGCTGCGCGGGGGCTTTGCTGTCCTGGGCTTCGCGGATGAGCCGGACGATGCGTTGGAGCGAGCTGTCCTTCTCGCCCCGGGTCACTTCGACGATCAGGCGGCCCCAGGAGTTCAGCGTCCCCCCGGCGACGTCGGAGCCGGCCTGTTTCGGGGCCGGTCTGGCTTCTCCGGTGAGATTGGATTCATCCACCGCGCTCTCGCCGGAGAGCACCCTGCCGTCCGCCGGCACCAGTTCGCCGGGCAGGATGGCGACGCGGTCGCCGGGGCGGAGGGCCGCGACCGGCACCTCGGTTTCGGCGTCATCCGGACCGAGTCGGCGGGCATGCTTCGGCGACTTGTCGAGGAGGGCGTCGATGGCCCCGCGGGTGCGGTCCATCGCGTAATGTTCGATCGCGCCGGCGGTCGAGAAGAGGAAAAGCAGGAGGGCTCCCTCCCACTGCGCGCCGACGATCCAGGCGCCGATCGCCACGACGATCATCAGCAGATGGACGTCGATGCGCCGCTGCCGGAGGGCGGCCCAGCCGTCGAGCGCGGCGTCCCATCCGCCGGTGACGCAGGCGGCGCCGACGAGGGCGAGCGCCCACGGCGAGCCGTCGCCGCCGAAATGCGCCGCGACCAATGAAAGCAGGCCGAAGACGCCGCTCGCGGCCGCGAGGGCGGCGAGCTTCCGCCACTCGCCCGGCGCGGCTTCGACGGAGGCGTGCGCGGGGTCGTCCATGCCGGCATCCTGCCCGCGCGCGTCGCTCCGGTCAACCACGCGTCGGCGTCGCGGCCGTATCGATTTCATGTTTACGATGCGGCCGCTCCGCGGATTTTCCACGCGCCGTCGGAGACGTTCCGGCGACATGAAAGTTTCCTCTTGCGCAAGCGCAGGTTTTACCTATCACTCGTCATCAAGAGTTGACCGCAACGTGATGAACCGAACCGAAACCCCGAGCGAAAGCCTGATCACCGTGTCGCTTCCCCCGAAGCTTCACTCCGAGGTGGTCGCCTTCCAGCATCGGTCCGGTCTCAGCACTTTGAGCGAGGCGATCCGTCTCGCCCTCGACCGTTACGACGACTCCCGTCCTTCCCTGGAGACCACCCGGTCCCTCCAGGTTTCTTTCCGCGTACCGTCGGAGCTCCGTACTCGTATCACCCGCCAGGCGCGCAACGCCCGGGTGAGCGTGGGGCGTATCGTCAGGGTGGCGCTTCAGGCGCTGCCCTCAAACCCAACAACGATCCAAAAAAAGGACACACCTATGGCTAAAAAGAAGGCTGCTGCTAAGAAGAAGAGCGCCAAGAAGGCCACCAAAGCTAAGAAGAAGTAATTCTTCCTAGTCTTTTCCGTCCCTCGGGGCGGATGGCGCCGGCACTCCCGGTCATCACAAGGACCCTCGCAAGGGGGTCCTTTTCTTTTCCCGGGGCGCCCGCCTGCGTATTGGCTTGAAACCGTCCGGCGGAAATCGGTTTCTAATGTCCCCTTCTTACCATGAGCACCCCCGCATCCGGCCGCATCACCATCGCCAACGGCAAACTCACCGTCCCTGACCATCCCGTCGTGCCCTTCATCGAAGGCGACGGCACCGGTCCGGACATCTGGCGCGCCTCCGTGCGCGTCCTCGACGCCGCGGTCGCCAAGGCTTACGCCGGCAAGCGCAAGATCGAGTGGCTCGAAGTCCTCGCCGGCGAGAAGGCCTTCAAGCAGACCGGCGACTGGCTGCCGGAAGCCACCCTCACCGCCTTCCGCGATTACCTCGTCGGCATCAAGGGGCCGCTCACCACGCCGACCGGCGGCGGCATCCGCTCCCTCAACGTCGCGCTCCGTCAGCAGCTCGACCTCTACGTCTGCCTCCGCCCCGTGCAGTGGTTCACCGGCGTGCCTTCCCCGGTGAAGAATCCCGGCAAGGTCGACATGGTCATCTTCCGCGAGAACACCGAGGACATCTACGCCGGCATCGATTTCGAAGCCGGTTCCGAGATCGCCCTCAAGACCCTGGAGTTCATCAAGACGAACTTCCCCAAGGAGTTCAAAAAGATCCGCTTCGGCGGCGAGCAGCCCGCCACGGTCGGCATCGGCATCAAGCCGGTCTCCCGCCCGGGTTCGGAGCGTCTCATCCGCTCCGCGATCCAGTACGCCATCGCCAACAAGCGCAAGTCGCTGACCCTCGTCCATAAGGGCAACATCATGAAGTACACCGAAGGCGCCTTCATGAAGTGGGGTTACGACCTCGCCAAGAGCGAGTTCGGCGCGGTCGAGATCGACGGCGGTCCCTGGTGCAAGATCCCCGAAGGCAAGCCCGGCGCCGGCCTCGTCATCAAGGACGCCATCGCCGACATCACCCTCCAGCAGGTGCTCACGCGCCCGACCGACTTCGACGTCATCGCCACGCTCAACCTGAACGGCGACTACCTCTCCGACGCCCTCGCGGCCCAGGTCGGCGGCATCGGCATCGCTCCCGGCGGCAACATCAACTACCTCACCGGCCATGCGATCTTCGAAGCCACCCACGGCACCGCTCCCAAGTACGCCGACAAGGACGTCGTCAACCCGGGTTCCGTCGTGCTCTCGGGCGAGATGATGCTCCGCTACATGGGCTGGACCGAAGCGGCCGACCTCGTCCTCAAGGGCCTCAACGGCGCCATCGGCGGCGGCCGCGTGACCTACGACTTCGCCCGCCAGATGCAGGGCGCGACCGAGATCAAGTGCTCGGAGTTCGGCGACGCGATCATCGCGTCGATGTGAACGGCCCGGCCGTCCTCCTCCTCGCCGTTGGCGGCCCCTTGGGGCTTGCCAACGGTTTCGTTTTAGGCGGAAATCAAGGCCAAGACCCATGCACATGAAGCCCGCCCTCACCGCCCTCGCCCTAACTGTCTTCGCCGGCGCGGGACTCGCCCAGACCGTCGCCCCGGCCCCCGTGCCGGCCGCGACCTCCGACCTCTCCCTTCGCGGCCTCATCTCGTGGGACGCCAAGAACGTGTTCCGCGGCATCGAGCGTTCGGACCGCGACGGCCTCATCCAGAGCCTCGTCACCCTCGACTACAGCGCCCCCGGCCTCAGCGGCGTCTCGATCTACGGCAGCTTCTTCAACGCGGACTCCCTCGAGCGTACCTACGCCGTCGGCCTCCGCCGCGATTTCTCCTTCGGCCAGGTCGACGTCGGCCATCAGCGCATGACCGCCGCGACCGTCCGCACGATCGCCGCCGACGGCGTGACGCAGATCGACTCGAACCGCGAATTCTACGCCGGCGTCTCGCTGGCCAACCTGGGCATGAAGCCCTCGGCTTACGTCTATTACAGCACCGAGCTGAAGCAGACCACCTTCGAGGTCGCCGGGTCCAAGACCTTCGCCGGTTCCAATGTCGGCCTCACCGGCTGCGACCTCGTCTTCCGGGCCTATGCCGGCATCTGTGATGCCTCGACCTCGGTCCATGCGACCAGGAACTCCTATGGTTACACCGGCGCGTCCCTGGACGTCACCCGCCAGATCGGCCGCGGCCCGGAGCTGGGCGCCGGCGTCAACTGGGCCCATAACCGTGACGGCCAGACCCTGACCAATGGTTCGGTCTTCTGGGGTCGGGTCTACGCCAAGTTCATCTTCTGACCTGCCGGCCGGCAGGGCAGGGCAGGGAGGCGCGGCCCAGGTCGCGCCTCCCTTGTTTTTGGCTTATTTGGGGCAGGCCCCCGCCGGGGCGCATTCGGGTGTTGACGGAGGGGGGTCCTTTCCCATGTTCCCGCTTTCCCTCTTTATGAAGACCACGCTAGCCAAGAACGTGCAGCTCAAGGACAAGACCTGGTATGTCGTCGACGCCAAGGATCAGGTCCTGGGCCGTGTTGCCGTCAAGATCGCCAATATTCTCCGCGGCCGTCACAAGCCCACCTACACCCCCCACGTCGACACCGGTGACTACGTCATCGTGATCAACGCCGACAAGGTCCGCCTCACCGGCTCCAAGGAAGAGGACAAGACCTACATGTTCTACACCGGCTGGGTCGGCACCGCCTACCGCCGCACCGCCGCCGCCATGCGCGAGCGTCGCCCCGAGTTCCTGGTCACCCACGCCGTCAAGGGCATGCTCCCCAAGAACCGCCTCGCCAACGCCATGCTCCTGAAGCTGCGCGTCTACGCCGGCGACAAGCACGACCACGCCGCCTCCAACCCGATCCCGTTCAAGGGTTAATCGACCGATCCTTTCGCAATGAGCGCCAAGTCCTCCGCCATCCTCGCCGTCGGCCGTCGTAAGACCGCCTCGGCCCGCGTCCGCCTTTCCCGCGGCACCGGTGTCATCGTCGTCAACGGCAAGCCCGTCGAAGAGTATCTCTACACCGAGGCCCTGGTGAAGTCCGCCACCCTCCCGATCACGACCGCCGGCCTCGATGGCCAGCTCGACGTCGTCGTCCGCGTCATCGGCGGCGGCCCCAACGGCCAGGCCGGCGCCATCTCCCATGGTCTCGCTCGCGCGATCCAGAAGATGGACGCCACCCTCCGCGCTCCTCTGAAGAAAGAAGGTCTCCTGACCCGCGACGGTCGTATGCGCGAACGTAAGAAGCCCGGCCGCCCCGGCGCCCGCAAGCGCTTCCAGTTCTCCAAGCGTTAATCCGCGAAGGGACAGGAAACCTCGAAGGCCCCGGCACCCCGGGGCCTTTTTGTTGCCCAGTCCGCCCAGTCCAGCCATCTGTTCGACATTCAAATAACCCAAACTCTCAAGCCATGTCCCAAAACCTGACCAAGGTCGGTATCGTCGGCGCCTCCGGGTACACCGGGGAGGAGCTCGTCCGCGTCCTGGCCCGCCACCCGCGGGTCAAGCTCGCCGCGGTCTGTTCGCGGACCTTGGCCGGGAAGTCCGTGGCCGATGAGATCCCGCGCCTCCGGGGCGTCGTCGACCCGGCGCTGGTCTTCTCCGCCTCCTCTCCCGAGGAATGCGCGAAGTCCGACGTGGACGTCTGGTTCCTGGCGCTGCCGCACGGCGTCGCCGCCGAATACGCCGCGCCGCTCGTCGCCGCCGGCAAGCGGGTCCTCGACCTGTCCGCCGACTTCCGTCTGCGCGACCTCGCGCTCTACAAAAAGTATTACGGCCATGACCATCCGGCGCCGGCGCTCGCCGCGCAGGCCCGTTACGTCATCCCGGAACTCCAGACGGACGACGCGTGGAAGTCCGCGCAGCTCATCGCCTGCCCGGGTTGCTACCCGACCAGCATCCAGGTGCCGCTCGTGCCGCTCCTGCGCGCCGGCCTGCTCAAGCCCGAGCCGGGCCGCCTGATCATCAATTCCTACAGCGGCGTCTCCGGCGCCGGCAAGAAGGCCGACGTGGCGTTCCTGTTCTCCGAGCGCGACAGCTCGATCAAGGCCTACGGCATCCCCGGTCACCGGCACATCGCCGAGATCGAGGAGCAGTTCGGCGCGGCCGCCGGCCAGCCCGTCGTCGTGCAGTTCAATCCGCACCTCGCCCCGATGCACCGCGGCATCGCCACGACCATCGTCGTGCCCGCTCCGGGCGTCACCGTCGCCCAGGTCGAAGCCGCGTGGCAGCAGGCCTATGCCGGCCGCCCGTTCGTGACCTTGCTGAAGTCGGGCGAGTTCCCCGACACCGCCCACGTCGCCAATACCAACCGGGTCGCCTGCTCCGTCGTCGCCGACGCGCGCACGGGCAATCTCATCATCACCTCGGTGATCGACAACCTGCTCAAGGGCGCCGGCGGCCAGGCGGTCCAGAACCTCAACCTGATGATGGGTTGGGACGAGGCCGAAGGCCTGCGCTGATCTTTCTCCATGTCCATCGAGTTCACCAATGATTCGCCGGGCGTCTCTGACGTGCCCGGCTTCCGCGTCGGCGCCGCCGGCTGCGACATCCGTAACAAGTCGACCGACCGTCTCGACCTGACGCTCGTCGTCGCCGACCGCCCGTGCGCCGCCGCCGGCGTCTTCACGACCAATGACGTCAAGGCCGCCCCGGTGCGCTTCTGCCAGCAGGTGCTCGCCGTGTCCGCCGATAAGATCCGCGGCATCGTCGGCAACAGCGGCAACGCCAACGCCTGCACGGCCGCCCAGGGTGACGCCGACGCCGTCGCGATGGCCAAGCTCTCCGCCGCCGCCGTGGGCGCGCCGGACGACGCCTTCCTGGTCTGCTCGACCGGCCGTATCGGCGAGCTGCTCCCGATGACCAAGGTCGCCGAGGGCATCAAGGTCTCGGCCTCCCGTCTCTCGCGCGACGCCGCCGAAGGCGTGCGTTCCGCCCACGCCATCCTCACTTCCGACACCCGTCCGAAGTCCGTCACCGCGCGCTTCGTCTGGGAGGGCAGGACCGTCACGATCGCCGGCATCGCCAAGGGCGCCGGCATGATCGAGCCCAACATGGCCACGATGCTCGCGTTCGTCTGCACCGACGCCGCCGCTTCGCCGGCCGAGCTCAAGGCCGCCCTCAAGGCTTCCTCCGACCAGTCCTTCAACTGCGTCAGCGTCGATGGCGACATGTCCACCAACGACACCGTGCTCCTGCTCGCCTCCGGCGTCTCCGGCGTCTCGGTCGGCGCGTCCGCTCCGGCCGCCCTCCGCGCGCTCTTCCAGGAAGCCCTCGACAAGGTCTGCTTCGCCCTGGCGGAGAAGATCGTGGGCGACGGCGAGAAGATCACCAAGGTCGTGGCCGTGGAGATCGAAGGCGCCCGCACCCGGGCCGACGCCGAGAAGATCGCCCGCGCGATCGGCAACTCCCTCCTGGTGAAGTCGTCCTGGTATGGCGAAGATCCGAACTGGGGTCGCCTGGCCGACGCCGCCGGCTACGCCCGCACCGGACTGGATGAGTCCAAGCTGGATATCTACTACGACGACGTCCCGGCCGTCCTCGGTGGCAAGCCCTTGCCCGAGAACAAGCCCCGGTGGAAGCAGGTCGTGAAGGCCGCCCGCTTCGCCGTCCGCCTGCGGCTCAACCTCGGTGACGCCCGGTTCCGGCTCCTCGCGGCGGACCTCACCGACGGCTACGTGAACTACAACAAGAGCGAGTGAGGTTTTCCGTTTACTCCCCGTCCGCAGTCCTGACACTCCGTCCCGCAAGATGAGCATTCCCGCCGCCCAGAAAGCCGAGGTCCTTCACGAGGCGCTTCCTTACATCCATAAGTTCCGCGGCTCCACCTTCGTGGTGAAGTACGGCGGCAGCTTCATGGACGACCCGAACCCGGAAGGCCGGGACCGCGTGGCCACCGACATCGCCTTCCTGGCCGCCGTCGGCATCCAGGTCGTCGTCGTGCACGGCGGCGGCAAGGCCATCACCCGCGCCATGGACAAGGCCGGGATCAAGTCCGAGTTCCGCGGCGGCATGCGCGTCACCGACGCCGCGACCGTCAAGATCGTCGAGGAGACCCTCAACCGCGAGATCAACGGACAGATCTGCGAATCCCTGAAGGCCCGCGGCGCCAACCCGCTCGGCATGCCGGGCAACCACGTGAACCTCTGCGAGAAGCTCCACGGTCGGGACGAGCAGGGCCAGCCGGTCGACATCGGTTTCGTCGGCGACATCAAGTTCGTGAAGACGAAACTGATCAAGAAGGCCCTCGCCGACGGCCATCTGCCGGTCGTCTCGCCCATCGCCCTCGACGCCGACGACCAGGCCTACAACACCAACGCCGACGTCGCCGCCGCGGCCGTCGCCAACTCCCTGCGCGCCCGCCGCCTGATCTTCATGAGCGACGTCCCCGGCCTGCTCGCCGACGCCAAGGACCCGGCTTCCCTGATCCCCACGCTCAAGGTGAGCGAGGTCGAAGAACTCAAGCGCAAGGGCGTGATCGCCGGCGGGATGATCCCGAAGGTCGACAGCGCCGTGAAGGCCCTGAAGGAAGGCGTCCGCCGCGTGCACTTCATCGACGGACGCGTCCCGCACGCGCTCCTGCTCGAGGTCTTCACCGACAAGGGCATCGGCACCGAAATCATCCACGGTTGATGAACGGTCCGTCCGCAGATCCCACCGCCGCGAACTACGCGGCCAACGTCGCCCATAACTACGGTTCGCCGCCCATCACGCTCGTGAAAGGGCAGGGGACGCTCGTCTGGGACGCCGCCGGCAAGCGTTACCTCGACTTCGCCTCGGGCATCGCGGTCAACGCCGTCGGCCACGCCCACCCGCATTGGGTGAAGCGGGTCACCGAACAGGCCGGCAAGCTCGTCCACGTCAGCAACCTCTACCGGAACGAACCGCAGGGCGAACTCGCCCGCGCGCTTTCGCTCCGTTGCGGCCCCGGCCGCGTGATCTTCTGCAACAGCGGCGCCGAGGCCAACGAAGGCCTGCTGAAGCTCGCTCGTCTCCATGGCCAGCGCAAGTCCGGCGGGGAAGGCGCCTGCATCGGCGTCATCGTGGCCGAGAAGGCCTTCCACGGACGCACGTTCGGCGGCATGTCCGCCACGCCGCAGGAGAAGATCCAGAAGGGCTTCCGTCCGTTGCTGTCCGGCTTCACCGCCGTCCCGCTCAACGACCTCGCCGCCTGGGACAAGGCCATCGACGCCCAGACCACCGCCGCCGTGCTGATCGAATCGATCCAGGGCGAAGGCGGCGTGAATCCCGCCACTTCGGAGTTCCTCCGCGGGGTCGAGAAACTCTGCCGCGAGCGCGATGTCCTGTTCCTGATCGACGAGATCCAGTGCGGCATCGGTCGGACCGGTAAGTTCTTCGCTTACGAGCATGCGGGCGTGAAGCCCGACGCGATCGCCATGGCCAAGGGCCTCGGCGGCGGTTTCCCCATCGGCGCGATCTGGATGGCTCCTCCGCACGACGACCTCTTCCAGGCGGGTTCGCATGGCACCACTTTCGGTGGCGGCCCTCTCGCGGCCACCGCCGGTCTGGCCGTCCTCGAGATCCTCGAGTCCGAACAGCTCGTCGCCAAGGTCGCGGAGCGTTCCGTCGCCTGGCATGCCGCGCTCCGTGAGCTCGTCGCCCTCCGCCCTGACCTCGTCAAAGAAGTCCGCGGCGCCGGCTACATGGTCGGCGTCATCCTGCACATCGACCCGGTTCCGGTGGTCGCCGCCCTCCGTGAGGCCGGTATCCTCACCGCGCCGGCGGGCGGCGTGGCGGTGCGTCTGCTGCCTCCGCTCAACGCCTCGCCGGCCGAGCTGGCCGAGTCCGTGGCGATCCTGCGTCAGGTCCTAGGCGGTTGGAAGGCCGCCTGAGCGGTTTTCCGCCCCTATTTTCCGCTGTCCAAACGGTTCGGCAGGGCTATGTTCGAACGCTTTCCGAGATGCGTCATTTCCTGAAGGAGACCGACCTGAGCCCAGCCGAAACGGCCCAGGTCTTCGCCGCCGCCGCGGCCCTCAAGGCCGGTCGCGGCCGGTCCGCCGGCGCCGCCCTCGCGCACCAGTCCTGGGGCCTGATGTTCTTCAAGAAGAGCACCCGCACCCGCGTCTCCTTCCAGGTCGGCGTCCATGAGCTCGGCGGCCAGCCGGTGATGCTCAACGCCGACGACCTGCAGCTCTCCCGCGGCGAGACCGTCGCCGACACCGCGCGCGTCCTGTCCCGTTACCTGCACGGCATGGTCATCCGCTGCCACGAGCACGCCCTGCTCGAGGAGTTCGCCCGCTGCGGCACGATGCCGGTCGTCAACGCGCTGTCCGACTTCCTGCATCCGTGCCAGTTCATGACGGACATGTTCACGCTGGCGGAGCGCTTCGCGCCCGGCCGTCCGGAACAGTATGCCGCTTCGCTCAAGGGCAAGAAGGTCGCCTTCCTCGGCGACACCGCCTGCAACATGGCGAACTCGTTCGTGCTCGGCGGCGCCGCTCTCGGCGTCGAGATCGCCCTTGCCGGCCCTGCCGGTCATGAGCCCGGCGCCGAGGTCCGCGCCCAGCTGAAGAAGGACGGACTCGCCGAGTCCTTCACCTTCTCGACCGACCCCGCCGCCGCCGTCAAGGGCGCCGACATGGTCTACACCGACGTCTGGGTGAGCATGGGCATGGAGGCCGAGAAGGCCGAACGCCTGCGCACCATGCAGCCTTACCAGGTCAACGCGCAGCTGATGTCCCTGGCCAAGCCCTCCGCCTATTTCATGCACTGCCTCCCGGCCCACCCCGGCGAGGAAGTCTCCGCCGAAGTGCTCGCGAGCAAGCAGAGCATCATCTTCGACCAAGCCGAGAACCGTCTGCACGTGCAGAAGGCCATCCTCGCGCACCTCGCCGCCCACCGCGGCTGATTTTCCCATACCACTACCATGAGCAAGAAGAAGAAAATCGTCCTGGCCTACTCCGGTGGCCTCGACACCTCCGTCCTCCTTTCCTGGATCAAGGACAAGCATGACGCCGAGATGATCGCGTTCTGCGCCGACATCGGCCAGGAAGACGAACTCAAGGGCCTCAAGCAGAAGGCCATGAAGACGGGCGCTTCCAAGCTCTACGTCGACGACCTTCAGGCCGAGTTCGCCCGCGACTTCATCTTCCCGATGATGCAGGCCAGCGCCATCTACGAAGGCCAGTACTACCTCGGCACCTCCATCGCGCGCCCGCTCATCGCCAAGCGCATGGTCGAGATCGCCCGCAAGGAAGGCGCCACCGCCATCGCGCACGGCGCCACCGGCAAGGGCAACGACCAGGTCCGCTTCGAACTGACCTGCGCCGCGCTCGCTCCGGACCTCGAGATCATCGCCCCCTGGCGCAACGAAGCCTTCCGCAAGGACTTCCCCGGCCGCGCCGAGATGATCGCCTATTGCGCCGACAACAAGATCCCGGTCGAAGCCAGCGCCAAGAAGCCGTACTCTTCCGACCGTAACCTCCTCCACATCTCCTACGAAGCCGGCATCCTCGAGGATCCGTGGATGGACGCTTTCCACCCCTCGAACAAGGCCATGTTCAAGCTCTCCGTCTCTCCGGAGGACGCCCCGAACAAGCCCGAATACGTCGAGCTCGAGTTCCGCCAGGGCGACTGCGTCGCCGTCAACGGCAAGAAGCTCGATCCTCTCGGCGTCATGCGCACGCTCAACAAACTCGGCGGCCGTCACGGCGTCGGCCGCGTCGACATGGTCGAGAACCGCTTCGTCGGCATGAAGAGCCGCGGCGTCTACGAGACCCCGGGCGGCACCATCCTGCACTTCGCCCACCGCCAGATCGAGTCCCTGACCATGGACCGCGAGGTCATGCACCTGCGCGACTCGCTCGTCCCGCGCTACGCCACGCTCGTCTACAACGGCTTCTGGTACGCCCCGGAGCGCCTCGCCCTCCAGGCTCTCATCACCGAGTCGCAGCGCAACGTCACCGGCACCGTCCGCGTGAAGCTCTACAAGGGCAGCGTCTACGTCGCCGGCCGCAAGAGCCCGCGTTCGCTCTACAACCCGCACATCGCCACGATGGAAGCGGATCCGACCAAGGCCTATAACCAGGATGACGCCACCGGCTTCATCCGCCTCAACGGCCTGCGTCTGCGCGTGAACTCGAAGGTCAACGGCGTCGCGAACCTCAGCAAGACGGCCCGCTGAGGTCAGCCTGACCGATCAAGAAGAAGGGCGTCCCGGTTCGGGACGCCCTTCTTGTTTAAACTGGAGGCGCGGGTCGGAATTGAACCGACGCATGGGGCTTTTGCAGAGCCCGGCCTTACCACTTGGCTACCGCGCCTGAAGACTGACAGGCCTACAAAATGCCTCCTCGGGGAGGGCGTTTCAAGGGTTTTGTGCAAGGGCTTCCCTTTGGGCGTTTTCTCGCCTAATAACGAGCCATGAGCCAGCCCCTGCCAGCCTTCCGTGTCGGTCTCGGGTATGACATTCACCCGCTGGTCGCCGGTCGTCCGTGCATCCTGGGCGGGGTGAACATCCCGTCGCCGGTCGGCCCGGAGGGGCATTCGGATGCCGACGTGCTGCTGCATGCCGTCGCCGACGCGATCCTGGGCGCCGCCGGCCTGCGTGACATCGGTCATTATTTCCCGAACACGGACGCCTCCCTCAAAGGATTGGATTCCGCCGTGATCGTGAAGAAGGCCGTCGCCGAGGCCAAGGGGCAGGGCGGCTGGGTGGTCGGCAACGTCGACATCGTGATCATCGGTGAGCGCCCGAAGGTCATGGCGCACGTCGACGCCATGAAGGCCAAAGTCGCCGAAATCATCGGAATTTCCGCCTCTCAGGTGGGGATCAAGGCCACGACCAACGAAGGAATGGACTCGATCGGGCAGGGTAAGGCCTTGGCGGTGCAGGCTATTTGCCTGATTTCCAAGGGTTTTTGAGCGGTTTCGGGGCTAATTTTGCTTCGGGCTTGTCTTTTCGGCCTTAAAAGCGAAGACTTAACGACCCTTCAGTCCGAAGGGTTCCCTATGGAAAAGACCCTCATCATTCTCAAGCCCGACTGCATGGAGCGCCGCCTCTGCGGAACGGTCCTCGCTCGCTTCGAAGCCGCCGGCTTCGACATCCAGGCCAGTAAGATGACCCGTCTGACCTCGGACCAGCTCCGCGAGCATTACGCCCACGTCGCCGACAAGCCTTTCTACCCGGAGATCGAGGCCTTCATGTCCTCCCGTCCGGTGATCGTCGCCGTCCTCGTCGGCGAGAACGTCATCTCCCGCGTCCGCGAACTCCTCGGACCGACCAATTCCAAAGTGGCCCCCAAGGGCACCATCCGTGGCGATTTCGGCACCGAGATGATGCGCAATGTCTGCCACGCCTCCGACAGCCCCGCCGCCGCGGACGCCGAGGTCCGACGTTTCTTCCGTCCTGACGAAGTCTTCGCCTCTGAGGCGAGCCGAGTCTAAGCGAAAGCATAGCAAAATAAGCCCCGCCGTTCGCGCGGCGGGGCTTATCTGTTTGGCAGTCTTCCCAGGCGCGGCCAATTTGCCTCCGTGGAATTTCACTGCCCTGATTGCGGCCTGCCGATCCAGGCGGCCGACCTCGCGCCCGCCCAGGGCGTCGCGGTCTGTCGGTTCTGCGAGAAGCCTTTCCCGCTGGAGGCTTGTCAGGCCGCCGTGCCTTTCGCCGACCGGAACATCGTGCCGGTGATGACCCCGCCGAAGGGCGTGGACTTGGTCGAGACGATGGACGGCTTCCGGCTGACGCTGTCGACCCGCAGCTGCATCGCGATCTTCCTCGTGCCGTTCACGCTCGTCTGGGCCGGCGGCTCGCTCGGCGGCATCTACGGCACGCAGATCGCCAAGGGGGAGTTCAACTGGATGATGTCGCTCTTCGGGCTGCCTTTCCTGGTGGGTTCGGTCGCGCTCATCGGTCTGACCGTGATGTCCGTCGCCGGCCGCACGATCGTGGAGCTCGCGGGCGGCAAGTTCTCGATCCGCACCGGCGCCCTGGGGGTCTATCGTACCCAGTCAGCCCCTTGGCATGACGTCCGTTCGTGCCGTCTCACCGAAGCCACGCGCCGCGGACGCAACCGCTACTCCACGAGCTTCCAGGTCGAGTTCAAGGTCGACGGAGCCAAGGACCTGCGACTGAGCGCCGCCGGTGTCGACCGGGAGAACGCGCTCTGGTTGGCCCGCTTCCTGGCCGCCCGAATCCAGCGCGGGCGATAATTCCCCGTTGCCCTCGGGCGGGGGGATTGGGCAAAGTCGGCCCATGCTGGACTCCAAGTTCCTCCGCGAAAACATCGACCTCGTCCGCAAGGGCGTCGCCCGGAAGAAGTTCCAGGTCGACCTCGACGCCGTCCTGGCCGCCGACGAAGCCCGCCGCCACGCGGTGGCCGAGTTCGAGGTCGCCCGTTCCGCGCAGAACGCCGCGAACAAGGAGATGGCCGCGATGCCCAAGGGCTCGCCGGAATTCCAGGCCAAGGTCGCCGAGATGAAGGCAGCTTCCGCCAAGGTGAAGGAACTCGAGAAGAAGGTCACCGAAGCCGAGGAGCAGATGAAGGCCGTCGCGCTTTCCGTCCCGAACATCCCGCACGATTCCGTGCCCGAAGGCCGCACCGAGGCCGACAACAAGGTGGTCCTCGAGTGGGGCGACCACGCGAAGCTCATCTCCCCGGCGGCCAAGCCGCACTGGGACATCGCTTGGTTCAACAAGGCGATCGACTTCGAGCGCGGCGTGAAGGTCACCGGCGCGGGCTTCCCGTTCTACGTGGGCGACATGGCCCGCCTCGTCCGCGCGCTGATCCAGTACTTCCTCGAAGAAGCCGGCGCCAACGGCTACACCGAGGTCCACGCCCCGTTGCTCGTCAACGCCGCTTCGGCCACCGCCACCGGGCAGCTGCCCGACAAGGAAGGGCAGATGTACCACGCGCAGACCGACGATTTCTACCTCATCCCGACGGCCGAGGTGCCGGTCACGAACTTCTTCCGCGACGAGATCCTCGACGAGGCCTCGCTGCCCGTGAAGCGCGTCGGCTACACGCCGTGCTTCCGCCGTGAAGCCGGCAGCTGGGGCGCGCACGTGCGCGGCCTGAACCGCCTGCACCAGTTCGACAAGGTCGAGCTCGTTAAGTGGACGCACCCGGACAAGTCCTTCGAGGAACTCGAGCTGCTCCGCGGCGACGCCGAGCGCCTGCTCCAGAAACTGGACCTCCCTTACCGCGTGCTGATGATCTGCGCCGGCGACATCGGTTTCTCGCACAGCAAGCAGTACGACCTCGAAGTCTGGGCCGGCGGCCAGAAGCGCTGGCTCGAAGTCTCGAGCTGCTCCAATTTCACGGACTTCCAGGCCCGTCGCGCGGGGATACGTTTCCGCCCGAAGGACGGAAAGCCCGAGTTCGTCCACACCCTCAACGGCTCCGGCCTCGGCCTGCCGCGCGTCCTCGCCGCCATCCTGGAGAACAACCTCCAGGCCGACGGTACCGTGCGCGTGCCTGAGGCGCTCCGTCGCTGGTACGGCAAGGACACGCTGTCCTTCTGAGGCCCGCTTTGGATTGGCAGGGAGCCGGCGCGACGTAGGCTGAACGCGTGCCGATGAGCCTGACCAGTCCCGCCGCCTTGCGCGCGGCCGCCCAGCGGCTGCCGCGGCTGCCGTCGGCTCCGGCCTCGTCCGGCCCCGTCGCCGTCGCGGTCTCCGGCGGCGCAGATTCGGTCTACCTGCTCTGTGCGCTCTGGGCGGACGAAGCTCTGCGACCGAGGCTACGCGTCCTGCATTTCGATCATCGCGTGCGCGGTGAGGCGTCGGCCGAGGACGCCCGCTTCGTCGCCGCCTTGTGCGCTTCGCTCGCCGTACCGTGCGCGGTCGGAGTGAGGGAAGGGCAGGGGATCGCTTCCGAAGCGGAACTGCGTGCGGGCCGCGACGCGTTCTTCGCGCAGCAGCGCGTGGCCCTCGGCTACGGACTGCTCTGCACCGCGCACCATCTCGATGACGTCGTCGAGAACGCGCTGATGCGCCTCGCCCGCGGCGCGGGCCTCGCCGGTCTCGCCGCCCCGCGCGTGCTGCAGTCTTTCCGTGACGGCCATCGTCGTTGGCGCCCGTTGATCCAGGCGGGCATCGACAAGCGGGCGCTGCTCGCGGGCCTACGCACTGCGGGAATTCCTTGGCGGGAAGACGCCACCAATCTCCTCCCGATTGCGGCCCGCAACCGCGTCCGCGCCTGGCTCTCCGCCGGCGGCACCGAAGCGATGGGCGCAGGTTATGCCGAAGGCTTCGCCCGTTCTGCCCGTATCCTCGGCGAGGCGCAGGTCGCGCTGGCGCAGTGGGCGCGCGAGCTCGGCTGCATGGTCGGTCCGGATGGCACGATGCCCATCGCCGCGCTCCAGGGGCGTCCTTCCGCCCTGATCCAGGAAGCGCTTCGCGTCTTCCTGCATGCGCATGAAGTCACGGATCCGGGCGAATCGTCCCTCGCTCCCTTGGCCGCGGCGATCGCGGCGGGTCACGATGCCCGTTCCGCCGTCCGCGGTCGCCTCGTGCGCGTCGCCGCCGGAGCGCTGAGCGTCCCCTGCGAGCCCATGTCCTACGGCGCCGCCGAACGTCGGCTCACCTGCGGAGTGCCCGATGATGAGTGCGGCCTTCTCGCCGAGACTGTCGACGTCGATGCGACATTGTGGGCCAGTCTGTCCAAGGGTGACATTTCGCCCGACCGGGAAGCCTACGTCATCGCGCCGGCGGGGCAGCTCGTCTGGCGCGGACGGGTGGACGGCGATCGTTATCAGCCGTTGGGTGCGCCGGGCTCGGCCAAACTTTCCGACCTGCTCATCAACCGTAAAATCCCCGCTGAAAAGCGGGAGGCGCTGCCCGTGGTCTTGGCGGGCTCCGTCATCCTTTGGGTGCCCGGACTGCCGCCGGCCGAATCCGCCCGCCTGCATGGCCCGACGAAGGGGGCTCTCCGGTTGACTTGGCTTGGCCCCTGCTTAGGTTAAAACCCTTGCCCATGAGTCAAAACGACCAGCCGGATGATAATAAGAACGGACCCCGCCTGAACACGAAACCGGTCTTCATCTGGCTGCTCCTCATGGTGGCCATCATCGCCCTGTTCAACCTGCCGGGAGCCGCCTCCGGCAACGCCGTCCAGGTCCTCAACGTCTCGCAGGTCCTCTCCTACGCCCAGGAGAAGAAGATCAGGAACCTCACCCTGCAGCCCAACCCCACCTCGGGTTCCGAGAGCTGGGTCCGGATTTCCGGCGAGCTGGCCGTCGCCGGCGCCGACGCCGGCGACAAGTCCCGCTTCACCGCGGACGGCCGCCTGACCGAGAAGGAGTTCGAGCTCCTCCGCGCTTCCGTCGCCCGCGACGCCTTCAAGGAGATCCCCGCCCAGACCGGCTGGACGATGTTCCTCACCAACGTGCTGCCCACGCTGCTGGTCTCCGGCGTGGTGCTGTTCATGATGTACCGCTTCCTCAAGAACGCCAACCGCGGCGCCATGCAGTTCGCCAAGTCCCGCGCCCGCCTCAACGCCAACGAGAAGGAGACGACGACCTTCAAGGACGTCGCCGGCTGCGACGAGGCCAAGGAAGAGGTGAAGGAGATCGTCGATTTCCTGAAGGACCCCAAGCGCTTCACCAAGATCGGCGCCAGCATCCCGAAGGGCGTGCTCATGGTCGGCCCTCCCGGCACCGGCAAGACCCTGCTCGCCCGCGCCGTCGCCGGCGAGGCGGGCGTGCCTTTCCTCAGCATCAGCGGCTCCGATTTCGTCGAGATGTTCGTCGGCGTCGGCGCGGCCCGCGTCCGTGACACCTTCGAGCAGGCCCGCAAGCTCGCGCCCTGCATCATCTTCATCGACGAGATCGACGCGGTCGGCCGCCAGCGCGGCGCCGGCGTCGGCGGCGGCAACGACGAACGCGAGCAGACCTTGAACTCCCTGCTCGTCGAGATGGACGGCTTCGACGGCCAGGCCGGCGTCATCGTCATCGGCGCCACCAACCGTTCGGACGTGCTCGACGCCGCGCTGCTGCGCCCGGGCCGTTTCGACCGCCAGGTCTTCGTCGACCTGCCCGACCTGCGCGGCCGCGAGGCCGTCCTCGCCGTGCACGCCAAGCGTTTCCAGCTCGGCACGTCCGTCGACCTCCAGCGCGTCGCCCGCATCACGACCGGCATGTCGGGCGCGGACCTCGCCAACCTGCTCAACGAAGGCGCCCTGCACGCCGGCCGCCGCAACCGCGAGAAGGTCGAGATGGTCGACATCGAGGAAGCCCGCGACAAGATCTCCTACGGCCGCGAACGTCGCCGCGTCATGGACGTCGCCGACCTGCGCAACACCGCCTACCATGAAGCCGGCCACGCCGTCGTGCAGGCCCTCATCGACGACGGCGCGCTGCCGCTCCACAAGGTCACCATCCTGCCGCGCGGCCGCGCCCTCGGCATGGCCATGCTGATGCCGACCAAGGAGCTCCTCGGTTACACCCGCCAGCGCCTGCTCGACTACATCTGCATGGCCATGGCCGGCCGCATCGGCGAAAAGGTCATCTCCGGCGAAATCTCCAACGGCGCCTCGAGCGACATCAAGCAGGCCACCCGTTTCGCCCGCCAGATGGTCTGCGACTGGGGCATGAGCGACCTCGGCCCGATCGCCTTCGGCGAGAACTCCGACACCGTCTTCCTCGGCCGCGAGATCTCGCGCACGCAGACGCACAGCGACGAGACCGCCCGCCGGATCGACGAAGCCATCTCCGCCATCGTCCGCGAGCAGTACGCCCGCGCCGAGAAGCTCATCGCCGACAACGCCGACGCCCATCGTAAGATCGCCGAGGCCTTGCTGCTGCACGAGACCCTCGACGGCGTCCATGTGATGGAGATCCTCAAGACCGGCGCGATCCAGACTCCCGTGGCCGCTCCGGCCACGACCCCGGCCGCGACGGGGCCGGCTCCGTCCGTCCCGCCGGCCGCCGACGCGGGCCCTGGCCTGCAATCCTCCCCGACCCCTGCTTGAGGTTTGCCCTCATCGGGACGGGCGAGTAGGGTCGGGCATGGTCATCGGACTCACCGGAGGCATCGGTTGCGGCAAGTCGGCCGCGGCCGCCTGCTTTGCCGAGCTGGGGTTCGTCGTCGTCGATGCCGACCAGCTGGCCCGGCAGGTCCTCGAATCTCAAGTCTGCGTCAGCCGCCTCAAGGAACGTTGGGGGGCTGCTTGCTTGGATGCCGAGGGCAGGCCGAACCGAAAGTGGATCGCCGCCAAAGTCTTTGCGGACGAAGGTGAGCGTGCTTTCCTGGAATCCATCACGCATCCCGCGGTGGCGCGCCTGCGGCGAGAGGCCACCGCCGACGCCTCGGCTGATTACATCGTCGAAATCCCGCTGCTTTTTGAGAAGGATCTCGCCGCTGGTTTCGATTCGATCGTGGTCGTGGCCTGTTCCGATGAGGTCCGTCGGGCCCGCTTGCGCGGTCGCGGCCTCTCCGAGGAGGATATTTCCGCACGTATCGCATCGCAACTTTCTCTCGTGGAGAAGGTTAAGCGTGCCGACGTCGTGCTTTGGAACGACGGAGAGCCGGCCTTCCTGCGAGAGCAGGTGCGGATCTGGGTCGATCGGCTGAGGGGCGCGTAAATCGCCTCATCTTTGGTTAATTTGCGGTTGCGGGAAAGTTCCCCCGTTTTAGGGTCAAATTCCCCGTTGTTCTCCTCTTTGAGGAGCAATCCCCCTATCCCCATTCCTCCGCTCCGGATTTCCCCACTGTGACGACCGCCGACGACTACGTCATCCAATTCATTCAGGACAAGGGGCTGGTGTCCCCTGCCGACGTGAACGAGGCCCGGGCGGCGACCACCCCCGTGCCCGATGGTCAGAACCCTGACACCCTGGCCATCGCCAAGCTCGTCGAGACGGGGAAGGTCGCCTGGCCGCAGATCACCGCGGCGCTGAGCCAGGAGTTCGACATGGAACTCATCGACGTGACCCAGGTGTCGCCGTCGGAGGACGTCCTCAAGCTCATCAGCCGCGAACAAGCCGAGTCCCGCAACATCCTGCCGCTGCAGATGGACGGCGCCGAGCTGCTCGTCGCCATCTCGGATCCGCTCGACACCGAGACCCTCGACTCCGTCTCCGGCGTCCTGAAGCTTCCGCTCAACCCCCGGCTCGCTCCGCCGGACGCCCTCAAGGAGGCCATCTCGCGTTGCTACAGCGGCGGCCCCATCAGCGGTGGCGGCGCTTATAACGACATCCTCGGCAAGGGCGGCGACGACGGCCTGGCCGTCGAACTCCCGCAGGGCGGCGACGTCAAGGAAGACGACGCGCCGATCATCCGTTACGTCAACTCGCTCATCGTCGACGCCATCCGCCGCAAGGCTTCGGACATCCACCTCGAGCCCCTCGAGAAGCGTTTCCGCGTGCGCTTCCGCATCGACGGCGTCCTGCAGGAGATGAAGGGTCCGCCCAAGCGCCTGCAGCCCTCGATCATCTCCCGCCTCAAGCTGATGGCGGAAGTCTCCCTCGCCGAGAAGCGCATCCCGCAGGACGGACGCATCCAGGCCCGCACCGGCGGCCGCGACATCGACTTGCGCGTCTCGGTGCTCCCCACCGTCTACGGCGAGTCGATCGTCATGCGAATCCTCGACAAGGAAGGCCTCAAGCTGGGCCTGCCCGAGCTGGGTTTCTTCGCCGACGACCAGGCCAAGTTCCAGGGCCTCATCTCCGGATCGGACGGCGTCTTCCTGGTCACCGGCCCGACCGGTTCCGGCAAGTCGACCACGCTTTACTCGGCGCTGAACTACATCAACAAGCCCGACCGCAAGATCATCACCGTCGAGGATCCGGTCGAATACCAGATGGCCGGCATCAACCAGGTGCAGGTGAAGCGCGACGTCGGCATGACCTTCGCCGCCGCCCTCCGCGCGATGCTCCGTCAGGCGCCGAACATCGTGATGATCGGGGAAATCCGCGACCTGGAGACCGCCGAGATCGCGATCAACGCGGCGCTCACCGGCCACATGGTGTTCTCCACCCTCCACACCAACGACTCCGTCTCCGCCGTCACCCGTCTCGTGGACATCGGCGTCAAGCCGTTCCTCGTGTCGGCGGCCCTCCGCGGCGCCCTCGCCCAGCGCCTCGTGCGCCGCAACTGCCAGGCTTGCGCCGCCCCGTACAAGCCGACGGCCAAGGAACTCTATTCGATCGGCATGACCGAGCAGGACCTCGCCAGCGCCACGCCCATGAAGGGACCCGGCTGTCCCAAGTGCGGCGAGCGCGGCTACAAGGGTCGTCGCGGCGTCTTCGAGCAATTCGTCATCACCGAGGAGATCCAGGAGATGATCTACGGCGGCTCCAACCTCGTCGATCTCCGCCGCAAGGCCCGCGAGGCCGGCATGCGCACCATGCGCGAGGACGGCCAGCGCAAGGTCGCCTCCGGCATGACCACCATCGAAGAAGTCCTCGGCGCCACCGTCGCCGACGACGTGATCTGACCCGATGGCCTACGCGATGAACCAGTTGTTGGAGGCCATGCTCGAGAACGGCGCCTCCGACCTGCATGTCCGCGTGGGCCGCGCCCCCAGCCTGCGCGTCAACGGCGAGCTCGTCGCCGTCGAAGGCCCCGCGCTCACCGCCGCCGACACCGAAGCCCTCGTGCTCGGCGTCGTCCCGCCCGCCCGCCGCGCCACGCTCGACGCCGACGGCGGCTGCGATTTCGCCTTCTCCTTCCGCGACCGGACGCGCCTCCGCGCCAACGCCTTCCGCGGCCACGGCGGCTACGGCATGGTCCTGCGCCTGCTGCCTTCCGGCATGTACTCGCTCGAGCAGCTGCGGCTGCCGCTCGTGGTCAAGGACCTGCTCAAGCGGGCCCGCGGCCTGATCCTCGTCACCGGACCGACCGGCTCCGGCAAGTCGACCACGCTCGCGTCGATGATCAACTGGATCAACGAGAACCAGCAGAGCCACATCATCACGATCGAAGACCCGATCGAGTACACCCACGCGCACAGGCAGAGCCTGATCACCCAGCGCGAGGTGGGCGAGGACCTGCCTTCCTTCGCGGAGGGCGTCCGTTCCGCGCTGCGTCAGGACCCCGACGTGATCCTCATCGGCGAGATGCGCGACCTCGAGACCATCGAGGCGGCCGTCACCGCCGCCGAGACGGGCCACCTCGTGCTCGGCACGCTGCATACCTCCGGCGCCACCCGCACGATCGACCGCATCATCGACGCCTTCCCGGCCTCGGCCCGCGACCAGATCCGCGCCCAGCTTTCGACCTCGCTCACCGCGGTGATCTCGCAGTGCCTGCTGCACACCACGGACGACCGTCGCGTCGCCGCGTTCGAGATCATGATCCGGACCGACGGCATCGCCGCCAAGATCCGCGAGGGCAAGACCTTCCAGCTGCTGACCGACATCGAGACCGGCGGCGCGAGGGGCATGCGCACGCTCGACAGCGACCTGCTCGCCTTGTTCTCCCAGGGCCTCGTGGCCGAGGACGAAGTCTTCAGCTATTGCCTCAACCCCGAAGCCATGCGCGAGCGCATGCGCGGCGGCGTCTCCTCCCGCTAACCCCTTACCCTTTTCCCCATGTTCGACGACCATAGTGACGTGATCCGTGACATCGCCCTCGAGGCCGGCCTCGTGACGCCCGCCCAGGCCGAGGAGGTCTGGGAATCGACCACCACCACCGGCAAGTCCTTCGGCGACAGCCTCGTCGACGCCGGCTACGCCGAACGCGGCGCCATCCTCCAGGCCATCGCCGACCATCTCGGTTCGCCTTACTACTCGACCGTCCCCGCCGACCCCGGCGAGGCGCTCGTCAAGCTCCTCAAGCCCGCCCAGGCCCACAAGTACGTCGTGCTCCCCGTCGCCGACGAGGCCGGCAAGCTGACCTTGCTCGCCAAGGACCCGTTCAATTCCTCCGTCATCAACGAGCTGAGCTTCATCCTCCAGCGCGAGATCGAGCTCGGCGTGGCCGACCCCGCCCAGGTCGACGCCGGCGTCGTGCGCGTGTACGGCGAGGCGACCTCCTCCTCGATGGAGGACCTCCTCGGCGAATTCGGCGAAGTCGACGCCGCGGCCGCCACCGACGAAGACGTCACCAAGCAGGCCAGCCAGGCCCCGATCATCCGCTTCGTCGACCTCGTCCTCCAGGAAGGCGTCAAGGCCAAGGCCTCCGACATCCACTTCGAGCCCTTCGAGCACGAGTTCCGCATCCGTCTGCGCATCGACGGCTCGCTCTACGAGATGGCTCCGCCGCCCAAGAACCTCGCCTCGGCCGTCATCGCCCGCGTCAAGGTGCTCTCCTCGCTGAACATCGCCGAGCGCCGCATCCCGCAGGACGGACGCATCAAGACGACCATCAGCGGCCGCCAGATCGACCTCCGCGTGTCGACGCTGCCGACCCAGTTCGGCGAATCCGTCGTGCTCCGTATCCTGGACAAGTCCGTCGTCAACCTGAGCCTCGAGGCCCTCTCGATGCAGGACGACATCAAGGAAGGCATCCGCGGCATGGTCGGCCGCCCGAACGGCATCTTCATCGTCACCGGACCGACCGGTTCCGGTAAGACCACCACGCTTTACTCGGCCCTCAAGGAAGTGAACACCGAGGACGTCAAGATCCTCACCGCCGAGGACCCCGTCGAGTATGAGGTCGAAGGCATCATGCAGGTGCCGATCAACCATCAGGTCGGCCTGACTTTCGCCGCGGCGCTGCGTTCGTTCCTCCGACAGGATCCGGACACCATCATGGTGGGCGAAATCCGCGACATCGAGACCGCCCAGATCGCCGTCCAGGCCTCGCTCACCGGTCACGTCGTGCTTTCGACGCTCCACACCAACGACGCCCCCGGCGCGGTCACCCGACTCATCGACATGGGGCTGGAGCCGTTCCTCATCTCGGCCTCGCTCGAAGGCGTGCTCGCCCAGCGACTCCTGCGCCGCATCTGCAAGACCTGCCGCACGCCCTACGAGCCGGACAAGGACGTCGTCAACATGCTCGACGTCGACGCGCTCGAGATCGCGAACAAGAAGTTCTACTACGGCAAGGGCTGCCCGGATTGCAGCCGCTCCGGCTACAAGGGCCGCCAGGGCCTCTTCGAACTGATGACCATCAACGACCAGCTCCGCGCCCTCATCACCCAGAAGGCGCCGACCCTCGTGCTCAAGCAGAAGGCCATCGAGTCGGGCATGCGCCCGCTCCGCGACGACGGCCTGCGCTGCATCTTCGACGGCCACACCTCGATCGAGGAAGTCCTCAAGTACACCTGACCTTAACCCCCACCCCGCACCTCCCATGCCCGACTACAAGTACACCGCCATCGACCGCAACGGGGCCCAGGCCACCGGCCTGATCGACGCCGCCGACGACGCGCAGGCCCGCCAGAAGCTGATGGCGAAAGGCCTGATGGTCACCACGCTCGCGGCCGACTCGGCCGGCGCCAAGCCCGCGGCCGCGGCCGCCCCGGCCAAGGCCGGCTTCTCCTTCGGCGCGAAGGTGACGCAGAACGACGTGACCGTGATGACCCGCCAGCTGGCGACCCTCATCATCGCCGGCCTCCCGCTCCTCCGCGCCCTGGAGCTGATCACCAAGCAGGAGCGCAACCCCGCCTTCAAGGCCGTGCTCGCCAGCATCGCCGAGAGCGTCTCGCAGGGCAACAACCTCTCCGAAGCCCTGCAGTCCCACCCCAAGGTCTTCGACAAGCTCTTCGTCAACATGGTGCGCGCCGGCGAGGCGGGCGGCGTGCTCGACAAGGTCCTCGACCGTCTCGCGAAGTTCCGCGAGAAGGCCGAGCGCATCCAGAAGAAGGTCAAGTCCGCGATGGTCTACCCGGGTGTCGTCATGTCCGTCGCCGTCATCATCGTCTACATCCTGATGGTGAAGGTCGTCCCGTCGTTCCAGAAGCTGCTCGACAGCCAGAAGACCACGATGCCGGCGCTCACGCAGTTCGTGGTGGGCATCTCCAAGTTCCTCACCGAGTTCTGGTGGGCGACCCCGATCGCGGTCTTCGGCCTCTTCTTCGGCCTGAAGACCTGGCTGGCCACCGAGAAGGGCAAGGGGCTCTTCGACAAGATGATCTTCCGCCTCCCGAAGGTCGGCACGTTCGTGCAGATCGTCTCCGTCTCCCGCTTCGCCCGCACCTTCGGCACCCTGATGGCCTCGGGCGTCCCGATCCTGCAGTCGATCTCGATCACGCGCGACACGCTCGACAACGTCGTCATCGCGCACTCGCTCGAGCGCGTGCATGACCGCGTGCGCGACGGTGAGCCGCTCTCGATCCCGCTCGAACAGTCCGGCGTCTTCCCGCAGATGGTGACGTCGATGATCCAGGTCGGCGAAGAGACCGGCCAGCTGCCCGAGATGCTCAACCGCGTCGCGGACATCTACGACGAAGAGGTCGACAACGCCGTGACCGCGCTGACTTCCATCATCGAGCCGATCCTCATCGTGTTCCTCGCCGTCGTGGTCGGCACGATCGTGCTCGCGATGTTCCTCCCGCTCATCGCGCTCATCACGAAGATGACCGGCGGCGGCTGAACGGTCCGCCCGCCGACGACGAAGCCCGGTCCGCAAGGAGCCGGGCTTTTTCTTGTCCAGGGCAGGGGAGCGACCCCCGAAAAAGGAGGCGGCTTGCATACCCCTATGCAAGCCGCCTGTTTTTTACTGCTTTATCTTACTTACCCCATTGTCCCGTAGGACAAATTTAATACCTGATACCGTGCATTTAATTCCGACCGGTTCAAGCGAAATCGTCATCACTTTGGTCACCTCCGCAAGTGACTGCCCCTCAGGGCCTTGAAATTGGGTGCAGGGGTAGGATTTGAACCTACGACCTTCAGGTTATGAGCCTGACGAGCTAACCGGGCTGCTCCACCCTGCAATCAGTGGAAGGCGAAGAAGAATGGCAGGCTGCCCTGTCCGCAAGCCATTTCTTGAGCCAGTTATCCGCCCTCCGCCTGTCCAAAAAGGGTTGAAGCAGGCAAGGTAGGGGGGAAGATTACCCACCCCCCTTTCAACGATGAGCGAAGAAACCCCTACGCCTCCCCCTGGCGATGTCCCCCCGGCCCCCGTCAAGGACGTCGAGACCGACGAGATCCTTGGCACCAAGCGTGCCAAGAAGTCCTTCTTGCAGCGCATCGGCGCCAGCGGTCTTTCGGTGTCGATCGCGTTCCACGCCTTGCTCGTCTTCGTCGCGGCCGCCTACGTGGTCTCGACCGTCACGGACAACGCCAAGAAGGACCCCAACCAGTTCGCGACCGGCGCGGGCGGCGGTTCCGGCGGCGAGCGGGTCAAGAACACCCGGCATAAGATCAAGCCGAAGAACGTGAAGTCGCTGGCCAAGACCACGACCCGCATCACTTCCAAGAGCGCCTCCGCTTCCATCGCCCTCCCTGACATGCCGAACTCCGCTTCGGCCTCCTCGATGATCTCCGGCGCGATGGCCGGCGGCTCTTCGAAGGGCTTCGGCGGCGGTTCCGGCGGCGGCATCGGCACCGGCCGCGGCATGGGCTCCGGCGGCGGCAAGAACTTCGTCGCGAAGCCGGTCATGGGCGCCAACATCTTCTCCCAGCGACTGGCGGTCTACTTCGACGCCTCGGCCTCCATGCTTCCCTACCTCGAACGTGTCGAAGCCGAGATCCGCGACAAGTTCCCCGACGCCGACGTCTTCCTGAGCAACGGCGTGTTCATCGACGTCCATGACAACGAGATCGTCGGCGGCGAGAAGTTCAAGGGAACCCCTTATCTCAACCGCGCCACCGGCACGGGCTCCAAGAAGAACGCCAAGGGCGAGCTTGTCCCCACCGAGACCAACCCGGCCAAGCTCACCACCCAAGGCCGCTCCATCCTCAATAAATACGGCAATAACTTCAAGACGGGCTCCGTCGGCGGCTGGATCGACATCCTCAAGGACAACCCCACCTATGACGCGCTGATCGTCTTCTCCGACTTCCAGGACGGCGTCCGCCAGATCCGCACCAAGGCGATCGGCAATGTCCGGGCCTACAAGCCGGACAGGGGCATGCGCGCCGACCCGCCCGTCGTCTTCTCCGACCGCACCAACCAGGGCGGCGGCTTCGCCCGATCCGTGACGCTCATCGCCAGCGGCGGCGGCTCCGGTCAGAACGTCGTGCAGTGCCGGGACACGTCCGGCCTGATCGTCGGCATGGTCGCCCTCGGCTCCGGCATCCCGCCCGGCACCACGGTGACCGCGATCAAGGACAACGTGAGCTTCACCCTCAGCAAGCCGCTCACGGCCTTCGCCAGCGGCCGCATCACCTGCAACAACGGCGGCGACAAGCGTTTCCCCGAAGAGCGCAAGTGGGAGGACGAGTGGGTGAAGGCCTTCGCCGGCGCCCGCGAGAACAAGGGCGCCCGCCTCTACCTGATCAGCACCTCCCGTGCCTACGGCAACAAGCCTGGCACGATCTTCCAGCGTTGCGTCTCCGCTTCCGAGGGAAGCGCCATCATGGTGAAGTTCGGCAACGGCAAGAAGGGCGCGAACACCCTCAACGACCTGCACAACTTCAACGACCTCTACGTCGGCATGCCCGTCAGCGGACGTGGCATCCCCGACGGCGCGACCCTCGTCGCGATGCCGACCTTCAAGAACATCGTCGACCCCGAGGATCCGGAGAAGAAGCGCATGAAGCGCGTGATCGACAAGCAGCTGACGATCTCCGCCCCGCTCACCGAAGACTCCCTCAGCGCGGTCTTCGCCTTCACCCCGCTCATCCAGGCCGTCGGCACCCTCGCCAAGGATTCCAAGACCATCGAGGACATCTCCGGCTCGATCGACCTGCGCTCCGGCATGCAGATCCAGGACAATCGCTTCCCGGCCGGCACCAAGATCGTCGCGGTGACGCCGAACAAGGCCTCGCCCGGCCTCTTCACCGTCGAGATGTCCGCGCCGGCCACGGCCGCGGGCGCCAATGTCGTCCTGCGCTTCCGTCCGGCCGGGTCCAGTGTTTCGAGCAACCGTTCCGGCGCGCCGGCCCGCTGAGCAAGGTTTCGACCGTCACCGCCCCTCACGTCCTTCGGGTCGTCGAGGGGCCTTTGTTTATGGACGCCTGCGTCCGGGTAACTGAGGTCCGCTCCTGAGGGCTTCGCCGGGGCGAAGGCTCAGGGATGGATGACGGGGCTCTCCCTTGAGTCCGACGCTGGCCCGCTAACCTGCGGGCCATGTCTTTGGCCGACCCTCTCGTGGCATCTCGTCCGCGCCCCCGCGCCTGGCGGAGCCTGGCTTCGTCGCTGATCTTCCATGGGCTGCTCGTATTGCTCGCCTGCTGGGTCGTCCTGCGCACGCCGACCCGCACACCGCCGGCGAAGGAATTCGTCGCGCATGCCGTCGCCGGCGGGAGGTCCGGCGCGCCGGCTTCCGTCCATCCGGTGCAGCGTAAGCCCAAGGTCGTGGTACCGGCGAAGAGGCTCGTCTCGAAGTCCGCGACCGCGACGTTGGCGCTGCCGCCGATGAAGTCGATGACGCCCGAGGCCGGCCTGGCCGGGCTGACCGCCGGACAAGGGAAGGGCGGCTTCGGTCGAGGTCGCGGCTCCTTCGGCGGTAATGGTCTGGGCGCGGGGCTGGGCAATCGCGCCGGGTTTGTCGGCCGTCCGGTGATGGGCGCGTTCATTCGGGCCCAGCGCGTGGCGGTCTACTTGGATTGCTCGGGTTCGATGCGCAGCTATCTCCCGCGGGTCGAAGCCGAGATCCGGAAGCAGTTCCCCGACGCCGATGTCTTCCGTTTCGACGGCGCCCGCGTGGTCGGCCTGGGCGACAAGGTCGTCCACGGCCGCAGCTTCCACGGTCCGGCGCCCCGCCTGCGCGAGGGGCCGACGCAGACCGTCGTCGAGACCCTGACGCCGAATGGCCGCTTGGTGCAGGCGAGGGTCCGGAAGGCCTGCGAGAAGGGGTCCCTGGGCGCGTGGATGGATCGGCTCTTGGCCGAGCCCTATGATGCTTTGGTGGTGTTCTCAGACTTCCAGGACGGGGTCCGTCTCTACGAGACGAAGAAGGGTGAGCCGAAGATGGTCTACTCGGACAGCTCCTATCATAAGTTCGGAGGGCCGCCGAAAGCCCCGACCCGCTGGCAGCGCGAATGGCTGGAGGCCTTCGCCAAGGGCGCGCAAGGCCGTGGGCCGAGGCTGTACCTCTTCAGCGTCCAGCAGGAGCCGCAGGCTTTCCTGCGCGCCTGCGTGACGGCCTCCGGCGGGGCCTGGACCTCGGTCTCATGGCTGCGTAAGGGCGATCGGAAGGCGCCTTGACGGTTGCGCCGGCGGGCCGGACGGTTTGGATGGAGGCATGGCCCCTTTCACGGCGGATTACCGCGCCAATTTCTCCGACACCGACGCCGCGGGCATCGTGCATTTCTCGACGACCTTTTTCTGGGTCGAGGCGACCGAGGAGGCCCTCTTCCGTCATCTTAAGCTGCCGTTCCTTCGCACCGAGGGCGCCAAGCTCACCGGCTTCCCCCGCGTGCGCGTTGAGTGCGATTTCCTTTCCCCGATCTACCGTGAGGACGTCGTGACCGTCGCGCTGACGCCGATCGAGATCGGCGACAAGAAACTCGTCTGGGGCTTCACCGCCGCCGTCGGCGAACGCGCCGTCGCCAAGGGCGCCCTGACCACCGTCTACGCCTGGCGCGAAGCCCAAGGTCCGATGTCGGCGGCGCTCGTGCCGCTCGATATCAAGACGGCGCTCCAGAAGCATTTCGGCGTCTGATGGCGGAAGCGACTTACCAGTCGGGCACGGTCTCCCGGTTAGGCCTGGTCATCGTGGTCGCCTTGGCTTGGTGGTTTTCTTCATCAATGGCCAAGGTCTGGCAATTTGGCGATCTCCACGCTGACGAGGCCGTGCAGTGGTCCCTGGCCAAGGAACTCTCGGAGGGGACCCCTTACAGCACGCACCAGGACAAGTTCCATGGGCCGACGCTGGCGACGGCGCTGCTTATCTCCGCCAAGGCGACGGGCACGGCGCCGATGGACATGAGCTGGGATTACCTACGCAGCGTCGTCGCGGTCTTCCTCGGGCTCATGGCGGCGGCGGCCTTGATCCTGCCCGGTGTCGACAAGGGGCCGCGGTACGTGACGGCGGCGTTCATCGTGCTCACCGGCGGCTGTACGCCTTTCGCTTATTACTTCGTCCAGGAGATGCTGTTGGTGACGGGCTTCGTCTGGGGCGTCGCCCTATGGATGCGCGCCGAAGGTGCGCAGCCGACATCGCGTTGGTGGCTGCTCTCCGGGGCGGCTTTCGGCTTCGCGCTTGCCTGCAAGGTCACCGCCGCGGCTTACCTCGTCTTCTTCCTTTTAGCCTTGGTGCTCCTACGTCAGTTCGTGCCCGATCGCCGTTGGCTGCGTTTCGGCTTCGGCCTGGTCGCTTCCTGGGCGTTGTTCCAGTCGGTCGGCTTCACCGATGTGCCGGGCCTGAAGACCTGGTGGGTGCAGTTGGCGCGTTCGCTCGGTGTCGCGAGCGGCCGATCCGAGGACACCCTCTACGCCGAGAGCCTGGCGCCGTGGGGTTGGGCCGCCGTCTGGCTGGCGGTCTTCGCGCTGGCTCGCTCCGGTCTTGCGCGCGCCGGCTGGCGTACCCGGCACGCCGCCGACCTGCCCTGTCTGGTCGCCGGCCTCATCTTCCTCTTTCACCTCGCTTTGCCTTACAAGACGCCGTGGCTCCTGCTGGTGGTCTTCTCGCTGCCGCTGACTCTCGCGCTGCCGTATCTGCTCAAGGGGAGCGCCGCGCGCATGTCCGCCTTGGCCTTCGGGCTCCTCGTCGTCGGCGTGGCCGCCATGAGACCGTTGTCCTCCCATTCACGGACCGCGGAACTCGGCGCGTTCAATGAAAGCGTCGAGGTGATGGCGAAGGCCTACGGACCCAAGTTCTATGTCGCGGTGGAGGGTGGTCACTACTGGCCGCTGCCCTATTACCTGCGGCGTTATCCCGTCGGTTACGGCGATTTCCCCCAGGCGGCCAAGGCGCCCCTTCGACTCATTCCGGCGCATGACGACAGCCGGCCTTTCGTGCCTGGCTATGTGGCGTTGGGGCCCTTGTCTTTGCGGGCGGACCATGAGAGTGATCGTTATTGGGTGCTGGTTGCCAAAGGTTACGAAACCGGTTTCCATACCTATCATAAGTAAGCCATGGAAGACACCCCTATCATCCACAATTTCTCGCACGAGGCCTTCGGCTCCCGCTTCTGGGTCCGTATCGCCGCCGAGGACGGCGTCTACGCCCGCAATGCGGCCGAGGGCTTGTTCCAGTTGCTCGATGACCTCGACTTCCAGACCGACCTGCGGCACGACAGCGGCCCGGTCGCCTCGATCAATCTGATGCCGGAGGGCGCGATGATCGCCGCCTCCGAGCATGTGCAGGCCCTCTGGAATTTCGCGAAGGACGTCAGCGCCGACTCCGGCAAGGCCTTCGACGCCACCGCCGGCGCCCTGTTCGGTTATTGGCAGAAGCGCGGCGACCTCGGTTTCAATCCCGACGACGACGCCTGGACCCAGGTCATGAACGCCTATCGCGAAGGCGCGTTCCGTCTCGAGGGCTGCGAGCTGCACTGCGATAAGTTCGGTTGCGCCGTCGACTTCGGCGCGATCGTGCGCGGCTACGCCCTCGACCGCATGGCCGACATGCTCGAGAGCAGCTGGGGCATCCACCGCGCCTTGCTGATGGCTTCCGGCAGCGTCACCCTCGCCCTCGATCCGCCCGGCGAATCCGCCGGCTGGCGCATCGGCGTCGGCCCCCGTTCCGAACTCAAGCTCTGCCGTTTCGCGATGGCCAGCAAGACCGCGGACCCTGAGCGCAACAACCTCGTCGATCCCCGGACCGGTCAGGCCGTCACGCCGGCCGGCCCGGTGCGCGCGATCGCGACCTCCGCCCTCGAGGCCGAAGCCCTCGCCATGGTCGGCGCGGTCTTGTCCCCGGCCGAAGCCGAAGAATTCTTCAACCGCGGCTGCAGCCGTGGTCTCTGGCTGCCGGACGGCACGAAGCTCGGGTCGGTGACCTACTTCGAGGTCGCCGAGCGCCCGGAGCCTGAGGCCAAGCCGGCCTCCTCCGAAGAGGCGGCTACCTGAGCTTCGCCTCGACGTCGCGCAATAGCGTCTCGCGGTCGCTCGAGAAGAGGTAGGTGTCCGAACCGAGCCGTCGCAAGGCGGCCCGGAGGACTTCCGGCGAAGGCCGGCGGTTGAGCATCAGCCGGCGCAGGTAGGTCTCGAGGTCGGCGGCGATGCGCGGGTGGTCGAGCTTCAGCTGCACGATCTGCATCAGGACGGCCTGGTTGGTCTCGTTCTGCAGGTGGGCTTGGATGAGCACTTCGTTGGCCTCGTCGTAACGGCGGGCGGCGATCAACTTGCGGCTTGCGGCCACGAGCACCTGCGGCGGCACCTTCCGGTGCTGCAGGAGCTTCTGCAGGTTGATGGAGCCGATCTCGGTCTGGCCGTCGGCGAAATAGGCGATGGTCCGGAGGGCGTCGAAGGCGATGCGCGTCTCGGCCACCCACTGGTCGCGTTCGGCCTGCTTGTACAGGGCGTCGACGAGCAGGATCGTCTCGCGGGCGCGACCGGCGTTGAGCAGGCATTCCACGTGGACGAGGTCGAAGCGGACGCGGTTGCCGAACTTGCGTTCGACCGCGTGCTTCGCCAGCCGGGCGGTGAGCGCGACGTCCGCCGTGTCGTTGCCGAAGCGGGCGAGGTCCAGCATCGGCTGCTCCTGGTTGCCGAACTGGGCGATGATCTTCTCCACCAAGGCCGCCCGGCGCCCGCGGCCCTCTTCGCCGGGCGAAAGATACAGGGATTGGATGAGCGGACCCGGCCGGCCGGGCTGGCTGATGGCGAGCAGGTCGAGCGTGTCCTGGGCCCGGCGGAATTCGCCGCTGTCCTTCAGCCAGCGGGCCTTCATCTCGAGCAGGCGGACGCCGGCGGGGAACGCCGTGAGGGCGGCGTCGAGGTCGGCGAGCGCACCCTTGCGGTCGCCGCTTTCCCAGAGGAGCTGGCAGTTGAGGAGGTAGCCGTCCGCGGTCTGGTCGAGGCGGTGTTCCTTGATCAGCCGGGCGGCGTCGGCGAAGTCTCCGCGGAGGAAGTGGGCCTGCGCGGCGGCCAGCCGGAGGTCGGCGCGGATCTCCGCGGCCACGCCCGGGTCGGCCAGGTGCTTCGTGGCGGTGGCGATGAGGCGCGCGTCCTGGTCCAGCATGAAGCAGCGCTGGAGGTAATAGCGGAAGTACTCGCGGTCCTGCTTGGCGAACACGAGGGATTCCTCGAGCAGCTGGTAGGCGTCGAGCGGACGCTGGAACGCGAAGAAGAGGTCGGCGCAGAGGCGCTGGGCTTCCAGGTTGGCCGGGCTCAGCTGGGCGCCGGTCCCGATGTAACGGGAGAACTCGGCGTAATCCTGGCGGGCGAGCGCTTCCTTCGCGACGCTCACGTAGTATTCACCCTTGCGGTAGAGGTGCGCGGAACGTCCGTAGGAATCCTTGGCCGTCAGCAATTTCGCCCGTTCGCGGAGCCGGGCTTCTTCCTTGCCAAGGAAGAGGTTGGCGAAGGAGTTGGCCGCCGTGTCGGGCAGGTAGAGATACATGTCGGCCCGGCGCGTCGTCGGGATGCCGTTCATGAAGCGCTCCTTGAAGTAGTTGGCTTCGGAGAGCCCGACCCACAGCAGGAGCAAGAAGACCGGGAGCAGCAGGGCGATCCGGCGCCAGTTGGGGCGGTAGCGGCGCTCTTTGTAGCCCACCACTTCGACGGTCACCGTCCCCAGCAGGATAGGATAGCTCGAGCGTGAACTCTGCCCTTGGCCGTAGACGTAGTGGGGGTCGGCTGACATGCCTGACCTGATGTTCCCGCTCCCCTCGGAGCGGGCAAGAGCGGATTGCCCGTCAGAGGCTCGCGGCGGCCTCTTGGGCGGTCGGGACGGGCGCGAGGCAGGTCTGGCCTACGCAGACGGCGTAACCGGCCGTGGCGGGCTCCGTGACGAGGAAGGCGGGGCGATAGGGTCGGGCGTGCGGTGCGGTCTTGTCGTCACCGTTGAGGGCGGAACGAAGTTCGTCCCAGCCACCGGCGGACTTCACCGTCGCATGGCCGAGCGCGAAGCGGGCGATGCCGTCCAAAGCGTGGGCGACGCCGTTCGGGACGTTCTTGCAGAGGCCGCCGTAAGCCATGCTCAGGTCGGCGAACTCGCGCGCCCAGCGCGGGTCGGCGGAAAGCATCTGGATCTGGCCGAAACCGTGGAGCAGGGAGGAGTTGCCCGCCGGGACGGCGTTGTCGAACCAGTCCTTCTGGCGGACGGAAAGGTCGTCGCGCTCGGCCGGCACGACGAAGGCGCCGACGGCGTGCGGATCGCCGAAGCGTTCCAGCGCGGCGCCCAGGAGACGTTCGGCGCGCGCGGCGTAAGGGTGTATCGTGCCGAGGCGGGCCCAAGGTGCGTAGGCGGCGAGGGCGAGCTCCGCTTCGGCGAGCCAGGCGAAGTCGCTCAGGTTGCCGTCGAGGGTGGTCTTGTCGCCGTGCGCGACGGAGAGTAGACGGGCGCCGTCTTCGCGGGCGAAACGCGTCCAGAGCAAGGCTTCCGTCTCCAGCGCGAGCTCGACCCAATCCTTACGGCCGAGAATCCAGCCGGCCTTGGCCAGGTTGCCGACGAGCAGGGCGTTCCAGCTGAGGAGGTTCTTGTCGTCGCGCGATGGCTGCGGGCGCTGGTCGCGCAGGGCGAGCAGTTTGGCGCGGGCGCCGGCGAAGCGTTTACGCGCGGCGTGGTCGCCCTTGAGCTTCGGGATATTCTTGCCCTCGAAGTTGCCCTTGTCCGAGAGGCCGTAGGCCTGCGCGAAGGCGAAGGCTTCGTCGCCCAGCGCGGTGGCCACTTCCGGTGCCGTCCACACGTAGGTCGTACCTTCGTGGTGGTCCGTGTCGGCGTCCAGCGAGGCCGCGAACAGTCCGTTGGCCGTGCGCATCTCGCGGAGGAGCCAGCCGACCGTCTCTTCGCAGATGTCGACGTAGAGCGGGTCGCGATAACGGGCCCAGGCCTCGGCGTAGGTGCCGAGCAGCTGGGCGTTGTCGTAGAGCATCTTCTCGAAGTGCGGCACCGTCCAGTCGCGGTCCACGCAGTAGCGATGGAAGCCGCCGCCGACCTGGTCGAAGAGCCCGCCACGGGCCATGGCGCCGAGGGTGATGGTCAGGACGGCGTCGATGCGCGTCGCGAGGGCGCGGTCCGCTTCGACCGCGGCGGCGCCGCGCAGGCCGAGCAGGAGATTAAGCGTGTGCGGGGCGGGGAACTTCGGCGCGGCGCCGAAGCCGCCGAAGGTGTCGTCATGCTGTTCGCAGATGCGGCGGGCGGCCGCCACGAGGTCGTCCGGCGTGGGCGCGCTCCCGTCGGCGTCGGGCGCCCGCGTGAGGTGCGTCAGGTTCTGCGCGATGGCGTCGGCGTTCGCGGCGAGCTCGGTCTTGTTGCGATGGTAGAAGTCCGAGACGCGCATCAGCAACTGCGGCCAAGGCACCTGGCCGTGACCACGGTCCTCGGGCGGGAAATACGTGCCGCCGAAGAACGGCCGTCCGTCGGGCAGACAGAAGCAGTTGAGGGGCCAGCCGCCGTGGCCTTGGATCATCTGCACGGCGTCCATCATCAGCTTATCGACTTCGGGCCGTTCCTCGCGGTCGACCTTGATGCACACGAAGTGCTGGTTCATCAGGTCGGCGACCCAGGGCTGCTCGAACGACTCGCGGGCCATGACGTGGCACCAGTGGCAGGACGAGTAGCCGACGGACACCAGTACGGGCTTGTTCTTGGCCTTGGCCTCCGCGAAAGCCTCGGCGCACCAAGGCCACCAATGCACGGGGTTGGCCTCGTGCTGGCGGAGGTAGAGGGAGCTTTCGTGGGCCAGGCGATTCGACACGACAGCAAGGTTGGCATCCTTGGGCCGGGCGCAACAAAGACCGTTTCCGAGCCGTTCGACTTGCAGGGGAGGGGGTGAGGGGCAAAGGTCTCCCGGTGCCTTTCGTCCGCCCCAGCCGCGTCCTCGGCCGTCCCTTCGGACGGTCCGCGCCCGGGCCTGCCTGACCATGTCGACCATCCGCATCCTTGAGCCGACCGTGGCCAACCAGATCGCCGCCGGCGAGGTGGTGGAGCGCCCGGCCGCGGTCATCAAGGAGCTGCTGGAGAACTCCCTCGACGCCGGCGCCCGCCGGGTGACGGTGGACTTCTCCCGCGGCGGCAAGGCCCGCATGATCGTCGAGGACGACGGCAAGGGCATGACGGGCGACGAAGCCCTGCTGAGCCTCGAACGCCACGCGACCAGCAAGATCCAGCTGGCCGCCGACCTCGATCGGATCGCGACCTTCGGTTTCCGCGGCGAGGCCCTGCCTTCGATCGCCAGCGTCGCCCGCTTCACGATGCAGACGCGTCCGGCCGCGGCCCCCTCGGGCACGGAGATCGCGGTCAACGGCGGCAAACTCGTCCATCGTCGTGATCACGGCATGGCGCCGGGCACACGCATCGAGGTGGCTAATCTTTTCCACCCGGTTCCGGCCCGGCTGAAGTTCCTGAAGTCCGACGAGACCGAGGCCGCGCACATCGTCCGCCTCGTCCGCCTCTACGCCATCGCCCATCCGGAAGTCGGTTTCCTGCTGCGCGAAGACGGCCGCGAGATCTTCCGTTCGCCAGGTAATGCTCCTTTGCTGGACCGAGTCCGTGAGATCTGGGGCCGGCAGGTGGCCGAAGAGGTCACGCTGATGCCGCTCTTCGAACGTCCCGGCATGCGTCTCAGCGGACTGCTGGGCAAGCCGGGCGTCAGCCGCGGCACGCGTCAGGACCTCGTCACGGTCGTCAACGGCCGCCCGGTCGACAGCCGCACGATGGCCTTCGCGCTGACGGAGAGCTACCACACGCTGATCCCGAAGGGACGTTACCCGCTGGCTTTCGTCTTCCTCGAGATGGATCCGGCGTGGGTCGACGTGAACGTCCACCCCGCCAAGCGCGAGGTGCGTTTCCGCGACGAAGCCAAGGTCCGTAACTTCCTCATCGAATCCGTCCTCGCGGTCCTGCGCGCCCGGGCCGACGATGGCCTGCCGACCGAGACTGTCCCGGTGGTTACGCCGTCCTCTCCTTTGGCTGTCGATGCTCCGAGCGTCAGCGCGCCGGTCTCCGTCGGAGCCACGCACCCGGCTTACATGCCGTCCGCGGCCCCTGCGCCGGTCTCGCCGACTCACGCGCCCTCCGTCCGTCTCGGCTGGCGTCTGCTGTCGCGCCTCCGCGAAGAGCGGGCCGTCTTTGAGACCCCGACCGGGCTCGCCATCCTGGATCTCGGCGCCGCGCACCAGCGCGTGCTCTACGAATCCATTCTTGCGCAGTTCACCGCGCAGAAGCCGGTGAGTCAGCCGCTCCTCGTACCCTTGAGCATCGAACTCGAGCCGCTGCCTGCCGCCGTGCTCAAGGAGCGCCTGCCCTTGCTGGCGTCCGCTGGCTTCGACTTCGAGGAATACGGACGCAATTTCTGGCGCATCCAAGCCCTGCCGGCGTGGCTCGAGCCCGAACAGGCGCTGGCCTTCGTGCGCGACCTGCTCGCTGAGATGGCCCGCCGCGAAGGCGACTTCGGTCGCCCGTCGCTGGCGTATGACGCCCTCGCCAAGCTCGCCGTCAACAAGGCCCGGCGTAAGGGCGACAGCCTGTCTGACGCCGAACTGATGGAGCTCGTGCAGGCCTTGTTCCGCACCGCCCAGCCAGGTAGCTGTCCGCGCGGTCGCCGCACGTATGTCGAGTGGACGGATGCTGACCTGACCCGCCGCTTCGGCTGATCAGCGGCGGCCCTTATGGCGTTTCGGCGAAGCCGGCTTGCCCGTGCGCAACGCTTCGATCTGGTCGCGCAGGGTGGCTGCGCGCTCGAACTGGAGTTCGTCCGCCGCCGCGAGCATCTCGGCCTCCATGTCGGCCAGCACGTGCGCGATGTCGCGGTCGTCGGTGCCTTCGGCCACCGCCAGGGCTTCGTCGGCTTCCAGGTCCACGAGGCTTTCCTCGATCCGGCGCTGGGTACTCTTCGGCGTGATGCCGTATTTCGTGTTGTGGGCTTCCTGGCGCTTACGGCGGTCGCCGCAGATCGTCAGGGCGCGGGTGAGCGACTTCGTCATCACGTCGGCGTAAAGCAGCACCTTGCCTTCGAGGTGACGGGCCGCGCGGCCGGAGGTCTGGATGAGGCTCGTCTCACTGCGGAGGAAGCCTTCCTTGTCGGCGTCGAGGATGCCCACGAGCGCGACTTCCGGAAGGTCGAGGCCTTCGCGGAGGAGATTGACGCCCACGAGGACGTCGAAGTGGCCCGCGCGGAGGCGGCGGAGGATCTCGACGCGCTCGATCGCGTCGATGTCGGAGTGCAGGTATTCGACCTTCAGGCCGCTGTCCCGCATGAAGTTGGCGAGGTCCTCGGACATCCGTTTCGTGAGCGTCGTCACGAGCGTGCGGTAACCGCGGGCCGAAACGGCCTTGGCTTCGCCGATGATATCCTCCACCTGGCCGGCGATCGGGCGGACTTCCATGATCGGGTCGAGCAGGCCCGTCGGGCGGATGACCTGTTCGGCGATGACGGACGAGACCTTGTATTCGTGGGGCGCCGGCGTGGCGGAGACGTATACGACCTGGTCGACAAGGGTGTCGAACTCCTCCGGACGAAGCGGGCGGTTCTCGAGGGCGGAGGGCAGGCGGAAGCCGAATTCGACGAGGCGTTCCTTGCGGGCGCGGTCACCGTGATACATCCCGCCGATCTGGGAGACCGAGACGTGGCTTTCGTCGATGAAGACCAGCTTGTCCTTCGGGAAGAAGTCCAGGAGACAGTGCGGGCGCTCGCCGGGGCGACGGCCGGACATGTGCATCGAATAGTTCTCGATGCCGGGGCAGAAGCCCGTCTCGCGGAGCATCTCGAGGTCGTGCTCGACCCGCATGCGGATGCGCTGGGCTTCCACGAGGCGGTTCGTCTTCTCGAAGTGGGCGACCCGTTCCTCGAGCTCGGCGCGGATCGCGTCGCCGGCGGCCTTCACGCGGCCCGGGGCCATGACGTATTGGTTCGCCGGATAGAGGTCGAATTTGTCGAGCTGCTTGCCGGGCTTCACGCTGACCGGGTCGAGTTCCCGGATGGCTTCGAGCGTATCGCCCCAGAATTCCAGACGGACGGCGGACTCCATGTAGGCCGGCCAGACGTCGATCGTCTCGCCGCGGGCGCGGAAGTTGCAGCGCTCCAGGATGGCGTCGTTGCGGACGTATTGGTTGGCCACCAGCTTCGCGAGGAGCTCGTCGCGGCGCAGGGTCATTCCCGTCTTGAGCGCGATCATCGCGGCCAGGAAGTCCTCGGGCGAGCCGAGGCCGTAGATGCAGGACACCGAGGCGATCACGATCACGTCCCGACGGGAGAGCAGGGCGCTGCTGGCGCTGATACGCAGGCGTTCGATGTCCTCATTGATCGCCGAATCCTTCTCGATGAACGTATCCGTCGCCGGCACATAGGCCTCTGGCTGGTAGTAGTCGTAATAGCTGACGAAGTATTCGACCGCGTTCTCGGGGAAGAAGTTCTTGAACTCCGAGTAGAGCTGGGCGGCCAGGGTCTTGTTATGCGAGATGATGAGCGCCGGGCGTTGCTGCTGCGCGATCAGGTTCGCCATGGTGAACGTCTTGCCCGAGCCCGTGACGCCGAGGAGCGTCTGACGGCCATTGCCGGCACGCAGGGAGGCGTCGAGCGCGGCGATGGCGGTCGGCTGGTCGCCCATCGGGCGGTAGTCGGATTTCAGGCGGAATTCCATCTCAGCCCAGGCGCCCGCGGGCGAGCCACTGCGGGTCGACTTCGGAGAGGTCCTTCACGATGCGGTGCGCACCGATAGGCTCGAGCTGCTCGCGGGCATGGGTCGTCGCGAGGGCGATCGTGATGAAGCCACCGGACAGGCCGGCCTGCAGGCCTGAGAACGAATCCTCGAAGACGAAGGACGTCGCCGGGTCGCCGCCGCCGAGGGCGCAGGCCTTCAGGAAGACTTCCGGGTCGGGCTTACCCTTCGTGACGTCCTCGCTGGCGACCGCGCCGGCGAAGAAGTGGCCGATGCCGAAGAGCTCGAAAGACAGCGCTAGGTTCTCCTTGTGCGTCGACGTGCCGATCACGCACGGGATGCCGAGGTCGTTGAGCGCGCCGCAGAGTTCGCGGACGCCGGGCAGCAGGCGGACGTGGCCGGTGCGGGCGATGTCGCGGTAGAGGGCTTCCTTGCGATTGGAGAGGCGCTTCACCTCGGCGGGGTCGCGCGTCCAGTCGAGGATGTCCGGGATGATCAGCTCGTTGCGCTTGCCGAAGCCGCGCTTGAAGTGGTCGGCCGGCAACGGGAGGTTCTCCTCCTTGGCGAGGGCCTCCCAGGAGCGTTCATGGGCGACGGAGGAGTCGATGACGACTCCGTCCCAATCGAAGACGGCGACGGTGCGGGGCATGGTTCAGTGCTTGTCCCAGGGCAGCGTGACCTTGATCGGACGATGCTCCCAGACGTTGAAGGGTTCGAAGATCTGGCCCGGGGCGAGGATGCCGTTCGGGTCGAGGGCCTGCTTGATCGCGCGCATCGCGGCGATCTCTTCCGGCGTGTGCTGCAGGGAGAGGAAGGGGGACTTCGCGAGGCCGATGCCGTGCTCGCCCGTGATCGCGCCGCCGAGTTCGACGACCTTCTCCATGACCTCGCGGATGGCCTGTTCGGCCTTGCGGCAGTGCTCCGGGTTGAACCGGTCGTACATGATGTGCACGTGGAAGTTGCCGTCGGCCGCGTGGCCGAAGGTCGGGGTCGCCAGGCCGAAGCGGTCGCGGACCTCGCGGGTGAAGCGGAGCAGGGCGACGTAGCTGCGGATCGGCACCACCACGTCCTCGTTCAACTTGGCGTCACCGAGGGCGAACATCGCCTGCGAGCAGGTGCGGCGGAGTTCCCAGAGCGCTTCGGCTTCCGCGGGGTCTTCCGGCGCGCGGAAGGCGACCGCGTGGCGCTTCGCCCACGCGACGACCTTGACGGCGTCGTCCGCGAGCGCGGCGGGATGTCCGTCGATCTCGACCAGCAGGGCGGCGTGCGTCTCGGCGGAGCCGCCCAGTTCCGCATCCGTGAACACGCGCTTCCCGCGACGCTTCTCGGTGGCGGCCACCGTCTGGACGTCGAGGAACTCGAGCACCGACGGGTTCACGCGCAGGGAAATCAGGTCGATGGCGGCCTCGAGCGCCGCTTCATCCGTGCGGAAGGCCAGCAGGAAGGTCCGGCGGGCGGCGGGCAGGGCGGAGAGCTTCAGCGTGGCTTTCGTGATCACGCCGAGCGTGCCTTCGGAGCCGATCCACAGGTCGCGCAGGTTGAGGCCGCTGACGAACTTGCGGAGCGGGGCGCCCCAGCGGACTTTCTCGCCGGTGGGCAGGAAGCCCTCGAGGGCGTAGACGTGGTCGCGGACGACCCCGTATTTGGCCGCGCGCAGGCCGCCGGCGTTGGTGGCGATGTTGCCGCCGATGCTGCAGTGCTTCACCGACGAAGGGTCGGGCGGGAAGAAGAGGCCATGCGGGGCGGCGCGGTCGTTGATATGCGCCGTGATCGCGCCCGGCTGCACCGTCGCCATCGCCGAGACCGGATCGATCTCGATCTGGTCCCAGTGGTCGAGGTGGATGACCCAGCCGCCCTTGATCGGGGCGCAGGCGCCGGTCGTGCCGGTGCCGCGGCCGCGGACCGTGACGGGCACGCGGTGTTCGTTCGCGAGCTTCAGCGCGGCGCCGATATCGTCTTCCTTCGCCGGGCGGATGACCGCCTCGGGCATGAAGGACAGGCGCATGTTATCGAACGACGCCGCGAAGCAGGACGCCTCGTCGGTCCGGACGACTTCCGAGCCGAGCTTCGCCAGGAGGGCCTGGGTGGCGGCGGGATGCGTCTGGGCGGGAAGGCTCACGCCTCCCATCAAGCAGGGTTAGCCCAGTTCGGCAAGCCACGCCGTCGCCTCGGCGTCGGAAGGCATGCGCCAGTCGCCGCGGGGGGACAGGGCCAGCGAGCCCACCTTGGGGCCGTCGGGCATCACGGAACGCTTGAACTGCTGGCTGAAGAAGCGGTTCAGGAAGGAACGCAGCCAGTGGCGGATCTCCGTCTGGTCATATTTCCCGGCGAACGCGTGCTCGGCGATCCAGAGGACCTTCGAGGGGCGGAAGCCGTTGCGGATGACGTGATACAGGAAGAAGTCGTGCAGCTCGTAGGGCCCGACCAGCATCTCCGTCTGCTGGGCGATCTCGCCGTCGTCGCCGGGCGGGAGCAGCTCGGGGCTGACCGGGGTCGCGACGATGTCCTCGAGGATGGCGCGTTCGGTGCCGACGTGGCGGGCGTGCGCGGCCCACGCGACGAGGTGCTTCACCAAGGTCTTCGGCACGCCGATGTTCACGTGGTACATCGACATGTGGTCGGCGTTGAACGTGCACCAGCCGAGCGCGGCTTCGGAAAGGTCGCCCGTGCCGACGACGAAGCCGTGGCTCTGGTTGGCCACGTCCATGAGGATCTGCGTGCGCTCGCGGGCCTGGGCGTTCTCGAAGGTGACGTCGTGCTTGCCGGCCGGGTGCTGGATGTCACGCAGGTGGCGTTCGACCGCTTCGTTGATGGGGATCTCGCGGGCGGTGATACCGAGCGTCTCCATCAGGCGCATCGCGTTGACGCGCGTGCGGGCCGACGTGCCGGGACCGGGGAGGGTGAGGCCGATGATGCCCTTGCGGTCGAGGCCGAGGCGGTTGAACGCCTCGAGCGTGACGAGCAGCGCGAGCGTGGAGTCGAGGCCGCCCGAGACGCCGATGACGACGTGCTTGAGGCCCGTGTGGCGGAGGCGGCGCGCGAGGCCCGTGGACTGGATCGCGAAGATCTCCTGGCAGTTCTCGTCGCGGCGGTGCGGGTCGGACGGCACGAACGGATGCTGGCTGAAACGGCGGCGGAGCTTCGGGGTCTGGCCGGTCGGGACGCCGAGGGTGAAGCCGACGACGCGCGGGCGGACCGCGACGGGGGCGCCGAAGAACGTGCTGTTACGGCGGCGTTCGGCCGCGAGGCGGTCGAGGTCGATCTGCGAGACGATCAGCGCGAGGTCGAAGCGGAAGCGTTCGGATTCGCCGAGGACGACGCCGTTCTCGGCGATGAGGCCGTGGCCGCTGTAGACGATGTCGGTGCTCGACTCGCCGGCGCCGGCGGCGGCGTAGACGTAGGCGGCGAGGCAGCGGGCGGACTGCGACTTCACCAGGTCGCGGCGGTAGGCGGCCTTGGTCAGGAGTTCGTCGCTGGCCGAAAGGTTGCAGAGCAGGGTGGCGCCGGCGAGGGCCAGCGGGCCGCTCGGAGGCTCGACGGCCCAGAGGTCCTCGCAGATCTCGATGCCGAGCACGCAGTCCGGCATGTCGATCGCCTGGAAGAGGAGGTCGGTGCCGAACGGGACCTTCTGGCCGAGGAGTTCGATTTCGGCGACCGGCGCGACCCGGGCGGAGGCGAACCAGCGCTGCTCGTAGAATTCCCCGGTGTTGGGGAGGTGGGTCTTCGGGACGACGCCGAGGACCTTGCCGCGGGAAAGCGCCACGGCCACGTTGAAGAGGCGTCCGTTGACCTCCAGGGGGGCTCCGACGAGGGCGGTCAGGCCGAGCCTCGTGGTGGCCTCACAAACCTGTCCTAGGGCCTTCAGGGCGCCGTTGAGGAGGGTCCGCTGGCCGAAGAGGTCGCCGCAGCTGTAGCCGGTCAGGCAAAGTTCGGGCAGGACGACGATTTCCACCCCCTCTTGGGCGGCTTTTTCCAGGGCCTGGATGATCAGGGCGGCATTGGCCGCAGGGTCCCCCAGACGGAGGGCCGGCGAGGCGGCCGCCACGGTCACAAAACCGTTCTGGTGGATGCGGTTGGACATCAAAGGACTGGTATCCGTCATGTTCACCGTTGACCGAAGGGGAGGCAACCCGAAAGGTCTGCGCAACCCTGTCAAAGGGGGTCTTATGTCCGCCCAGCCGCCCAAAGAAGTCCGGATCTTTTCGCCTGCCACCGTGGCCAACGTGGCCTGCGGTTTCGACGTGCTTGGCTTCTGCATCGACGCCCCCGGCGACGAGATCGTGGCCCGCTTCTCGTCCACCCCCGGCCTCCGCATCACCAAGATCACGGGGGACGACGGCCGCCTGCCGCTCGATGCCAAGAAGAACACCGCCAGCGTCTCCGCCCATGCGCTGCTCCGTCACCTCGGCAAGAGCGACCTCGGCATCGAGATGGAGATCCACAAGAAGATGCCCTTCGGCAGCGGCCTCGGCTCCAGCGCCGCGAGCGCGGTCGGCGGCGCCTTCGTGGTCAACCGTCTCCTCGGCGAACCCCTGACGCGTCGTCAGCTCCTGCCTTTCGTGGTCGCCGGCGAAGCCGCGGCCGACGGCGCCTGGCATGCCGACAACGTCGGCCCGTGCCTCCTGGGCGGCATCACCCTCATCCGTTCCAACGCCGAGCTCGACGTCATGGACGTGCCGATCCCGGACCGCCTCTGGGCGGCCGTCGTGCACCCGGACATCGTCGTGCTGACCAAGGTCGCCCGCGAGATCATGCCGCGCCAGATCCAGCTCGAGACCTCCACGCAGCAGAGCGGCAACCTCGGCGGCCTGCTGTGCGGCTTCTTCAGGAGCGATTACGCCCTCATCGGCCGTTCGCTCCACGACCTCATCGCCGAGCCGCATCGCCATCGCCTGATCCCTGAGTTCTACCGCGCCAAGGCCGCCGCCATGGCCGCCGGCGCGCTGGGTTTCTCGATCTCCGGCGCCGGACCGAGCGTGTTTGCGCTCTGCGAAGGCGAAGAGACCGCCCGCAAGGCCGCCGCCGCCGTCGCCGCCGTGTTCTCGTCGGTGCCGATCAAGGCCACGCCTTACGTCTCGCGCATCAATCCCAAGGGTGTCCATGTCCTCTCCGAATCGTAAGCTCGAATTCGTCTCCACCGCCGACGCCACGTGCCGCGGCTCGCTCCGCGACGTGCTCCTGTCGGCCATGCCCGCCAAGGGAGGGCTCTGGGTGCCGACGCATATCCCGCAGATCGCGCCCGACTTCGTGGAGCGTCACCGCGCCGCCTCCTACGCCGACCTCGCCGAGGCCGTCGTGGCCCCTTATTTCGGTGAAGTGCTCGGCCCGGCGGTGCTGCGTCAGCTCTGTCAGGAAGCCTTCAATTTCCCGGTCCCCCTCGTGCGGCCGGAGAAGTTCAAGGGCACCCCGGCCGAGCGCATCGCCGTCCTCGAACTCTTCCAAGGCCCTTCCGCGGCCTTCAAGGACTTCGCCGTCCGCACGCTCGTGCGCGTCACCGCGCGCGTCCTCGGCGACGAATTCCCGCAGCTGACCGTGCTCGCCGCGACCTCCGGCGACACCGGCGCCGCCGTGACCGAAGCCTGCGCCGGCGTCCCCGGCGTCCGCGCCGTGGTCCTCTATCCCCGCGTCGGCGTCAGCGGCGTGCAGGAATCCCAGATCGCCCGGCCCCGTCCCGGCGTGGTCGCCCTTTCCGTCGACGGCACGTTCGACGACTGTCAGGCGATGGTGAAGCGCGCGCTCGCCGACGAGTCCCTGCGTCGCCACCGCCCGCTGCTCACCGCGAACTCGATCAACCCGGTGCGCCTGATCGCCCAGGTGCCTTTCGCTTTCCACGCCAAGCGCCTGCTGGCCCCCGGCCGCCGCCTGGGCATCGTGGTGCCCTCGGGCAACCTCGGCAATGTCGGCGCCGTGCAGCTCGCCCGCCGCATGGGCCTGGACGTCGCCGCGCTCGTCGCCGCGACGAACACCAATTCGCCGCTCCCCGACCTCTTCGCCACCGGCGAGTATCGTCCGCGGCGCGCCGTCCCCACGGCCTCCAACGCCATGGACATCGGCGACCCGAACAACCTCAGCCGTCTGCTCGCCTGGCGCGAAGGCGGTCCCGCCGTCGAAGCCGTCACCGTGGACGACGCCGCCACCCTCGACGCGATGCGTCGCGTCCGCGACGCCAGCGGTTATGTCCTCTGTCCGCACTCCGCCGTCGGCTGGAAGGCCGCGGAGGACCTCCTGGCCCGGGATGGCGACAAGCTCGACGACGTCATCGTCTTCGGCACCGCGCACCCCGCCAAGTTCCCGGACGTCCTGCAGGAGGCCTTCGGTGACGCCAATGCCTCCCTCTTCCCCGGCGAGCTGCCGGCGCCTGCGCCGATCAAGATCGGCAACGACTTCGAGGCCGTCCGTAAGGTCCTCGAATCCGAAGCCGGCTTCGCCCGCTGATTCCGGACACGAAAAAGCCGCCTTTCGGCGGCGGTCTTCGTCGGCTGATCGGCCGGCTTATTCCGTGTCGGAAACCGCGAACGTCACGTTCGTGATGTTCGCCTTGGCCAGGATATCGAGGACGTTGATCACGCGCTCGTAGCGGGCGTTCTCTTCGGCCTGCACCGTGATGAGCAGCTTGGTCTTGGACTGCTCGGCGGCCTGTCCCATCAGCTTCATCTGATTGTAGAGGTTCTCGAGGAGCTTGTCGCCGGGGGCGCCGACAGGGTCTTCGTTGAGGGTGATCTCGCCGGTCTCGCTGACGCCGATCGTGACTTCGTCGGGGAGGTCGGTCTCCTTGGCGGTCTCGGCGTTGCCGGGGAGGGTCGTCTTGAGCTCGTGCTCCACCTTGACGGCGCCGGCCATGACCATGAAGAAGAGCATGATCACGAAGACCACGTCGATCATCGGGGCGATCTGGAAGCCGGGGGCGGCGGCGGCGGTTTCAGGCTTCTGTTTCATGGCTTATTCCTCGTGGTTGAGGCCGGAGAAGGCGATGTTGTCGATGCCGGCTTCGGCGCCCCATTCGAGGGCCTTGGAGACATACTTGGCGTGGCATTCCTTGTCGGCGCGTACCAGCAGGCGGTACTTTTCGTTGGTGCCCTTGCGGTCGGCGAGTTCCTTGGCGATGCCATCCTTGTCGTTCGGGTCGAGTTCGCGGTCGTCGAGCTTGTACTTGGCCTGGCCCGTGGTCTTGTCCCAGGAGATGTTGATCAGGCCGGCCGCGGCCTTGTCGTCGCGCTTGACGCCGTTGGCGGCGACCGGCAGCGAGATGTTCTTGTCGACCTTGAGCACCTGCGAGGAGGTGATCGACATGAAGAAGATCAGCAGCACCAGGAGCACGTCGATCATCGGCGCGACCTGGAACTCCGGTTCGCCTTCTCCGCCTCCGCCTCCGCCTGCCATGGTCTTGCTGCTGGTTTAGGGGTGGATGGGACTCAGCCCTGGACGTTCGAAGAGGCGCTCCAGTCGGGCTTGGCGGCGTAGATCTCTTCGTCGCCGACCTTGCGGCCTTCGACATCCTCATAGGGGAACGCGCGGAAGAGGCCGGTCACGATTTCGGTGATGTCGTGGACGCCCTTATTGATGCGGTTGGCCAGGAGGTAGTAGGCCATGAACGCCGGAATCGCGATGAAGAGGCCGGAAGCGGTCGCCACGAGCACTTCGCCGATCGCGCCGGAGAGCTTGGAAGGATCGCCTACGCCGGAGGTGCCGAGGGTTTCGAACGCGCTCATCATGCCCGTCACGGTGCCGGTGAGGCCGATCATCGGGGTGCAGACCCCGATCACGGAGAGGTAGGAGGAACGGCCCTTGAGTTCGCCCTGGATGCGGACGATCTCGGAGAGGATGGCTTCTTCGGTCATGGTCTTGCCATCCGGGGTGAAGGCGACGCCTGCGCGCACGACGTCGGCGACGGGGGAGCCGGCGGACTTGGCGAAGGCGTAGGCGCCGACGTAGTCGCCCTTCTTGAAGAGCTCGCGGAGCTGGGTGACATGCTCGGCGGGGTACATCTTGCCGGCGCTGGTCTTGATGAAGCCGTCGACCATGAACCACATCATGGCCACGGAGCAGAGGGTGATCGGGTACATGACCCAGCCGCCTTCGATGAAGAGGTCGGCGAGGGTCTTGTGATGGACCCCGGCGGCTTCGGCTTCCTGGGCCGAGGCGGTGAGGGTCAGCAGGCCCAGGAGGGCGGTGCCGAGGAGAACGGAACGGAGGTTCATCTTCATGATGATGGGGTGGTGTGGGTTGATAGGTGAGGTTTTGGAAAAGGGCAAGGACTCAGCGGTTGGCTTCGACCTTCTCTTCGGCGGCGAGCTTGGGCTTGGCCAGCATGACGCCTTCGGGGAGGGGGCCGCCGGCGGCGATCTTCTTCTGGTCGGCTTCGGCCTTGGCGCGCTCCTCGGGGGGCAGCAGCTTCTTGGCTTCTTCGGCCTCCTTGGAGACCGGGAAGGAGACGATGATGTCGTAGAGGTAGCGGTTGGAGACCGCTTCGAGCTTCTGGTCGCGGAGGGCGGGGCTGTCCATGCCGCGGAAGGCGCGGGCGGCGCCGAGGAGGGCCTTGGGGATCATCTCGGTCTCGGAACCGAAGAAGACCGGCACGCGGAGGTAGGTGTTCATCGCGGCCTCGTACTTCTTGGCGGCGAGGAGGGAGTTGCCCTTCGTGAGGTGCAGGCGGGCCTGGAGCTCGGAACTGTCCACCTTGGCGAGCAGTTCGGTGGCTTCGCGGATCACGGCGTCGTGCTCGCCCTTGCGGGCGCGCAGCATGAGGCGGGCGAGCTGGATCTGGGTGGCGACTTCCGGCTGCTTGGCCGCCTGCTCCTTCTCGAAGGTCGCCAGGAAGCTGTTCGTCGCCGCGTCGTTCTCGAGGCGGTCGAGGGCGTCGAGTTTGATCAGGGAGGCCTTGACCCACCAGGAGCCGGGGACGTTCTTGAGGGGTTCGAAGAATTTCAGCACGGCCTCGGCGTTGTCGAGGGCCTTGGCCGGTTCGCCCCGGTTGATGTTGTTCTGGGCTTCCTGGAGGCGGGCGGGCATCGGCCAGATGACCTCGGTGACTTCGGAGAGCTTGCGGGTCAGGACGACCTCGAAGCCGGCCTGGTTGCTGGTGCGGTCGACGGTGCCTTTGACCATGTTGATGATCCCTTTCTTGGAGTCGACGACCGGCTTCGGCGGGATCGAGTTGTCCAGCTTGAAGGGGTCGTTGATCTCCCAGCGTTCGCCCTTGAAGACGAAGGTCTGGGCCGACGACGTGGCGGCGGCGAGGAGCACGAAGGCGGTGAGGAGGAGGGGGGGGCGCATGGCGTTCAGAGTCCGAGGAGGTAGGCTTTGGCTTCGACCCCTTCGCGGGTGTCCTTGATGCGGTCCTTCTCGAGCATCTCCTGCAGGAGGCGCTTGGCGCCGTCCTTCTGGTCGAGCTTGGTCGCGAGGATCTTGGCTTCGGCGAAATAGGACTTGGCGGCCCAGACCTCATACTTCTTCCAGGTCATGTAGCAGCGGCGGTAGTAGGCGACGGCACGGGCGTAGCCGTCCTTGTCGGTCGCCTGGCGCTCTTCCATGAGGCCGAGCCAGTAGAGGGAGGCGCCGGTCTTCTCGCCGCGCCATTCCCTGGTCCGGGCGATCTCTTCGAACTCCTCCTTGGCTTCCTTGTACTTGGAGAGCTCCGCGAGCGCGCGGGCGCGGGTGAAGCGGAGGTCGAGCTCCTTCGACATGAGGATGTTGTTCTCGATGGCCTCGTCGCAGAGGGAGAGGGCCTCGGCGTACTTCTTCTCGCCCAAGCGGATCTCGGCCAGGCCGGCGAAGCCGTAGTCGGCGTATTCCGAGGAGCGGGAGAACTCGAGGATGTAGCGGAAGAACTCCTCGGCCTTCTTCAGGTCCCCCTTGGCGAGCAGGCTTTCGCCGACGAGGGCGAGGATGGTCGGGTTGAGTTCCTCGGCCTTGAAGTTGGCGGCGATCTTGGCGAAGTTGGCGGCGGTCTTCTCGGGCTCGCGCGTGAATACGGCGAGCTGCCCGAGGGCGAAGAAGCCGCGGGCCTGGGCGACGAGGGAGCTGCGGTTCTCCTCGAGGCGGAGGAGCTTGGTCAGCTCCTTCTCGGCTTCGACGCTGGTGTAGGCGCCGGGCTCGGGCTTGGCGCCGGCCTTCACGCGCTTGACCTTGCGCGCGAGCTTCTCGGCGAGGAAGACGATGAGCGTCTCGGTGCCCTCCTGCTTGCGGTCGTTGATCGATTCGGCGACGGCGTCGGAGAGGATCTTCAGCGCGCGTTTCTTCTGTGCGTCGATGGAGGCCTGGCGCTTGACCTCGGTCTTGGCGAGTTCGGCTTCGAGCTCGGCGGAGAGCTTCCTGACGGCCTCCTTGGCCTTGTCGATCTCGGGGCGGGTGACGCCCTGCCTGCGTTCGAGCTGGTCCACGGCCTTGCGGGCGTCGGCGAGCTTGGCGCTGAAACCCTTGCGGATCTTCTCGGCCTGCTCGGCGAACTCGGGCATGTTGCCCATGCGTTCGGTGGAACGGATGACTTCGTAGAGGTAGGTCATCGCCTTCGGGTCGTTGTGGTCCCAGTCGAAGATCTCCTTGAACAGGTCGCGCATGCGCTTGTGTTCGCCGCGGCCGGGGAGGAGCTTGCGCAGTTCGCCGAGGACGAACTCGAGGGCCTGCGGATTGGTGCGGGCGCTCTTGGCGGCGGCTTCGTAGGCGTCGATCGCCTTGCCGGTGACGGCTTCCTTCTCCTGCTCGAACTTGTCCTTGATGGCGGCGAACTTCGCGCGGTCCGGGGTCTTGAGGTTGATGCGCAGGTCGATGTCGGCGGCCTTGACCTTCTTGTCGAGCTCGTCGGCCATGCGGATGTAGGCGTCGCCGATCAGGGTATGGACCTCGGGGGTCTGGGCGATGACTTCGTCGGTGCGGTCCTTGGCGTAATCCTTCAGCCATTCCTCGCAGAGCTTGATGGTGCCGGCGATGTCGGGCGGGTTGACGCCGAACTTGACGATGGCCTGGCGGTAGCGGACGTCGGGGATGAACTGGCCCTTCGGGTATTCCTGCTGGTACTTGTCGAAGTCGACCTTGGTCTCCTTGTACTTGCCCTGGAAGAACGAGCAGAGCGCGTTCATGTACAGGACCTGCTGGCGGACGGACGAGCGCTCGTACTTCTTGAGGAAGACCTCGAAGGCCTTCTGCGCGGGCGCCCAGTCGACCTGCGAGAAAAGGCAGGCGGCGATGCGGAAATCGATCTCTTCGGCGACCTCGGGGGTGAGGTTGGCGACGTTGGCCAGCACCCACTTGTAGTGGTCGATGGCTTCGGGGAACTCCTCCCGCTCCTGCGAGATGTCGCCGAGGATGAGGGCGATCGACGACACCGTCTCGTCCTTCGGGAATTTCCGGATGAATTCCTTGCACTTCGCCTGGGCCTCGTTGTTGCGGCCGATCCGGCGCAGGGCGATGATGTGGTAGTAATACGCGCCGGCGATGCGGCTGAACTCCGGGCTGTTCTCGAAGATGTCGAGGAAGGCCACGTGGGCTTCCCACGGACGCTTCAGCTCGAGGAGGCAGAGGCCGATGCGGTAGGAGATTAAGGCGTCGTAGTCCTTGTTGGCCTTGAATTCGGCCTCGATCTTCTTGAACTGTTCGAGGTCGAACTGGGCGCGGCGGATGGCGTCGGCCTGTTCGGGGTTGGGCTTCGGGGCGGCCTTGGTCATGCCTTCGACTTCGGCGGTCTTGGTCTCGATCGCCTTCGCGAAGGAGCGGGTGAGGTTCACGCGGCGCAGCGTGCCCTGGTAGTTGTTGAGCGCCTGGCGGTAGAAGTCACCGCGGAAGGCCTCGTCGGCGGCGGATTCGGCGGCGGCGAAGCGCGCGTCACCGATCTCCAGGCGCTGGAAGTTGGAACGGACGACTTCGACCGGGGAGCCGGAGCTCCGGGCGTCGATCTCGCTCTTGAGCTGGGTGGCCTCCTTGGTCAGGCCCAGCTTGGTGTACATCTCGACGAGCTTGTACGCGGCCTCGCGGCGTTCCGGCGTGTTGATGCCTCCGGCCGTGGCCTGCTTGAGCAGGCTGATGGCCTGGGCGTAGGCGGCCTTCTTGAGGTCGTCGGTCGAGCTCTTGGCGCGGTCGACCACGATCTGGGCCGAAAGCGTGAAGGCGTTGACGCGCTCCTCCGGGCGGGCGAGGGCGTTGGCGCGGATCTTCTCGAGGCGGGTGAGGGCCTGGTCCCACTTGCCCTGCTTGGAGAAGGCTTCGATGAGGAGCAGCTCGGCGATGCCGCGGCGGTTGTCTCCGTCGAAGAAATCTTCGGTTCCTTTGGGGTATCTATCAAGGAAAGCGGTGAGTTCGGCCTGGGCCTTGGGCCAGTCCTTCATGAAGAAGAGGCAGGTGGCCTTGCGGAAGGAGAGGACCGCCTTCATGCTGTTGGCGACGTCGCCGGCCTTGTCTTCGAGTTCCTGGAAGAGCGCGAGGGCCTCCTTGTACTTCTTTTCTTCGAAGGCCTTGTCCGCGGCCTTGTAGAGGACGTTCAAAGGGTCTTCCTTGGCTTCCGCGGTGGGCAGGGGCTTGCTCTGCGCGCGCAGGACGCCGGTGACGGGGGTCACGGCGAGCAGGACGGCGAGCAGGGCGGCCTTGGCCAGTTGGTAGGTACGGGACTCTTGGATAAGCATCGGGTGAGGGGAGCGTTTTGCTCCGCGTCGGGGGTGCCTAGCAATAGCCCAAGCGGCGGAGGGATGCCAAGCAATAAGCCCCCGCCGAGGGGCAAATATCAGGGCCTGCCGGGAGGCTCTGACTGTGAATAACTCAGGCCCCGGGACGCAGGCCGGTCGCCAGGATGGTCTCGAAACCCGGCTCCTTGGTTTCCTTGGCCACCACGCGCACCTCGGACTGGGCGAAACCGGCTTCCTCGATCCAGTCGTGGAGTTCGTTCTCCTTGAAGCCGAGCCAGCGGTCGGCGTACAGCTCCCGGGCCTTTTCAAAGCGGTGGGCACGCAGGTCGAGGACGATCAGGCGGCCGCCCGGCCGGAGGATGCGGAAGGCCTCGGCGAGGGCTTGGCGGGGGTTCTCGGCGTGGTGCAGGGCCTGGCTCAGCAGGGCGAGGTCGATGCTCCGGTCCGGCAGGGGGACCTTCTCGATGTTGCCGAGGACGTAGGTCAGGTTGCGGAGCTGCTCCTTCTTGGCCAAGGCCCGGCCGACCTGGACCATGCGCGGTGAGCTGTCCACGCAGTGGACGCTTTCAGCCTGGCGGGCGAGGAGGCGGGAGAGGGTGCCGTCACCGGCTCCGAGGTCGGCGATCCGGACCTTGGGAGTCAGCAGGAAGAGCATCTGACCGATGGCCTCCCAGGAGCGTCCGGGGCAGTAGTTCCGGCCCAGCCGGTCAGCCACGAGGTTGAAGTGCTGCTCGGCTTTCTGTCGGCGCTTCTCGACGATCCGCTGCCAGGAACGCTGGTCGGCCGCCGCCTTCGGTTCGCGGGCGCTGGCGGCCAGGGCGGCTTCGACGATGCCACCGACGCTGTCCGGGAGGTCGCGGGCCACCGCGTAGAAGGATTTCTTGCCGTCGCGCCGGTCGACCACGAGGCCGCCCTTCCGGAGCAGGGCGAGGTGGGTGGAGATGCGCGACTGCGGGAGCCCGAGGATCTCCTGGAGCTCGCCGACGGCCAGTTCGCCGCGGTGCAGCAGGTGCAGCATGCGGGAGCGCGTGGGGTCGGCCAGCAGGCGCAGGGATTCCCAAGGGTCGGGCATGAGGCGAAGATGGGCGGGGGCCGCGGGCTTGTCAAAAGAGGAAGCCCCGTCACCGGGGCTTCGTCGGGAGGGACTGGCGGTCCGTTCAGCGCTTGTCGACCCAGCGGCCGATCTTCACGACGGTCCAGCTTTCGGCCTTGCCGTTGATGTTGGTCGTGAACGTCTCGCCGGCCTTGTGGTTGAGGAACTGCTTCGCGAGGGGCGAGATGTAGGAGAGGATGTTCTTCTCCGGCTCGCCGTCCCAGGCGCCGAGCAGGTCGTAGGCGAACTCCGTCTGGTCGGAGCCGCGGCGGAGGACGATGCTCGAGCCGACGCTGATGGCGTCGGTCTTGGCTTCGGAGAAGTCGGTCACGCGGGCCTTCTTCAGCAGCGCGTCGAGCTCGGCGCGACGCGCGGCGAGGGTGTCGTGGTCCTGGCGGGCCATCTTGTATTCGGAATTTTCCTTCAAGTCGCCGTGCTCCTTGGCGATCTGGATGGCTTCCTTGACCGCGGGGAGGCGCACCTTGACGATGTCCTCCAGCTCGCGCTCCTTTAGTTCCTTCGACTGCTTGGAGACGAGGAGTTCCTTCTCTTCGGCTTCGGAGCCGGAGTGCTTGGACTTGGCGAGGCGCTGGACGTGCGGCTCGATCTTGGCGAGGCGGGAGAGGAGGGCCTTCTTCGTCATCTCGTCGAAGCCCTGGCTGCTCATCATCGTGCGGGTGAGGTCGAAGATCGTCTCGCTGTCGGCCTTCTTGCCTTCGGCCGGCGTGAGGATGTTCGCGATCAGCTCCTTGTCCTTGATGAGCTCGTTGGCCAGCGGGATGCGGGCGGTCGAATTGGATTCGAGCGACTCGGTGTCGATCGACGAGAGGATGGCGCCGAGGAGGGCGGGGGTGATCAGGCGGCCGACGATGGCGGCGTACTTCTTGGAGTCGCGGTTCTTGATGATCCAGATGATCACCGGGGCGCGGAGTTCGCGGGTCTCGAGCCACTGCGCGAAGCGCGAGGCGACGGCCTCGGCGAGGTCCTGGTCGCAGAGGTAGGCGATGGATTCCGAGACGAGCTTGGCGGAGCCGCTCTTGGTGCCGCCGATGTCGCGGTTGCGGAGGAGGTCGAAGGCGCGGTCGGCCCAGCGGTCGCCGTGGTGGGCGCGCACGAGGTCCAGCAGGCTGCGGATCTTCTCGGTGGTGTGCGGGATGTTGAGGGCGACGAAGGCGAGGTCGCTTTCGGTGCAGAGCGCGATGATCTCCGAGGCCGTCGGGCTGACGGTCTCGACGTTCTCGACGGCGGAGCGGAAAAACTTGTCGCGGTTCCAGATGCCGCCGAGGATGGCGGGCAGGTTGTCGCGTTTGCGGGCGGTCTCGAGCTTCTTGATCTCCTTGAGGAGGTCGGCGGAGACCTTGTCGAGGTTGGCGGCGGTGGCGGCCGAGCGGGTCTCGGCGGCGGCGGCGCCGGCGAGCTCCTCGAGCAGCAGCAGCTTACGCTCGAAATTCGGGGCGCCTTCGTACTGGGCGAAGAGGTCTTCGCCGAGGTCCTTCGGGGCTTCGAGGAGGGCGTAGAGGCCGCCTTTGCGCTCGGGCACGAGGATGGCCCGGTCCTTGCGGACGGCGGCGCGGCCCTTGGTCCACCAGGCCTTGAAGGCGGCGGCGCGGTCCTTGCCGGCCGGGAGGGAAGCGAAGTGGACGCGGTCGAGGTTGGCCTCGAGGGCGTAGGAGGTGCATTCGCCGGTCGGGTACTCGGCCAGGAGGGCCTTGACCACGCCGGCCGGGTCGTTGGCGACGAGGTTGGCGACCTCGGCCTTGGTGGCATCGGCATAGGCCTTGGCGATCAGGCCGTTGGGATTGATGAACTCGATCTTGCCGAGGAAGAAGGCGGCGTCCATGGCGTGGGCCTTCTTGTTCTGCTCAGGGAAATCGATGACCAGGCGCTTGGTCGCTTCGTCGTAGGAACGGACGACGCCGATGCCCCAGGCTTGGTGGAGGCAGAAGGCCGGCTGACCCGTGGCCACCAGGTCGATGGCGGCCTGGAGGGAGTTCATTTTACCACCTTGTGGGGTCAGGGCCTTGTTGCTCATTGCAAAAGTGGGTTTTGGGGATAACAATTCTCACTTGCAAGCAGGAAGGCGGGGGTTTCGGGGTCCTGAGCCCCCGAGTCCGTCGCTCCTGCCCCTCCTATGGCCTTTAAGCCCGAAAAACCCTCAATCCACGGCGAAACGCCGGACACCCTCGGCGAGCGGCTGGTCGCGGCCGGCCACCCTCGCTATCGGGCGGGTCAGGTCTTCGAGTGGCTGTACCCTCGGAGGTCCGAAACGGCCGAGACCATGACCAACCTGCCGGCCGGCCTGCGGGCTTGGCTGGCCGATCAATATGATTTCGAGGCCACGGCCTTGGTCCAACGGAAAGCATCCTCCGACGTCACCCAGAAGATCCTGCAGCGTCTCCGTGACGGTTCCCTGATCGAGACGGTCATCATCCGCGCCCCGATGGAGGGGGTCGGTCAGGAGAAGTCCCGCCGGACGATCTGCATCTCCACCCAGGTGGGCTGCGCCTATGGCTGCAAGTTCTGCGCCTCGGGGCTCGAAGGCTGGAAGCGCGACCTTTCGGTCGGGGAGATCGTCTCCCAGCTCGTCCAGGTGTGCCGCATCGAAGACAAGGCCGACCCGGCCCGCGCAGCCGAAGGGCTGGCCTCCTTCGATAACATCGTGGTCATGGGCATGGGCGAGCCCCTGGCCAACTACGACAACCTCCTCGCCGCCCTGCGCATCGTCAACGCCCAGTGGGGCTTCGGCTTCGGCGCCCGTCGCGTGACGATCTCCACCTCCGGCGTGGTGCCCAAGATCCTCAAACTCGCCGAGGAGCCGCTGGGCTTCCGTCTCGCCATCAGCCTCCACGGCGCGACCAACGAGGTCCGCAACCAGATCATGCCGGTGAACAAGAAGTTCCCGCTCGAGGAGCTCATCCCCGCGGCCAAGGCCTTCGCCCGCAAGCACGGGCGCATGCTGACGCTTGAGTTCATCCTCATCGAGGACATCAACGACTCGCTCGAGCAGGCCAGGAAGCTCGCCGTCATCGCCCGCGAACTCCACGCGCACGTCAACCTGATCCCGTACAACAAGGTCGAAGGGTTGCCTTGGGTCCGCCCTTCCCTGACGCGTCAGGATCGCTTCGTGAAGGAGCTCCGCGCGCTCGGCGTCACGGCGACGCTGCGCCGCGAGAAGGGCCATGACATCGACGCCGCCTGCGGCCAGCTGCGCCTGCAGACCGAGAAGGCCGAAGCGGGCGGGGCGACGCCGCCCCCGGCGGCCGCCTAGGCCGTCAGCGCGGCCGCGAAGGCCTTGCGGTCCGGCGCCTTGAAGAAGGCCGTGCCGGCCACGAGGGTGTCGGCGCCGGCTTCGCGGCAGAGGCGGCCGGTCTCGACGTTGATGCCGCCGTCGACCTCGAGGCGGAAGGCCGCGCCGCGCTGCGCGCGTTCGGCGGCGATGAAGCGGATGCTGTCGAGCACCGAGGGCATGAAGGACTGGCCGCCGAAGCCGGGGAAGACGGTCATGCAGAGCACGAGGTCGACGTCGCCGAGGTAGGGCAGCACGCGGCGCGGATCGGCGTCGGGATTCATCGCGATGCCGGCGGTGAGCCCGGCGGCCTTGATGGCGGCGATCGTCTTCGCCATGTCATGGTCGGCTTCCACGTGCACGGTCAGGCGTTCGGCGCCGGCCTTGGCGAACGCGGCCACGTAGCGGTCGGGATGGCTGAGCATCAGGTGCACGTCGAAGTGCAGCTTCGTCAGCGGACGGAGGTCGGCGACGACCTGCGGACCGAAGCTGATGTTGGGCACGAAATGCCCGTCCATGATGTCGATGTGCAGCCAGCCGAGCCCGGCCGCTTCGACCGCGCGGACGCCCTGCGCGAACGCGCCGTGGTCGGCGGCCAGGAGGGAGGGGGCGACGACGGCGGGGTTCATGTCACCAGGCCGTCGTGGCCGCCTGCCGGATCTGCGAGGCGATGTCGGCGAAGAGCATGGGCGCGACGCTGAGCTCCTCGGCCACGGGGTCGCCGGCGTTCTGCAGCGTGGCGGCGGCGGCGAAGACGCGGTCCTTGAAGAGCGTGCGCGCGCCGCCCTCGGCGGTCAGCGTGGCACGGACTTCGAACGTCACGCGGAAGCTGTTGAAGGCGAAGGCGTCGCCGGGCTTGGTGGTGAAGCCGACGCGCCGGTAATCCGTCACTTCCGTCGTCAGCACGGCGTCGCCGGCGCCGAGGCGTACGCGGGGGTCGCCCGCGAACGCGTCGTTCAGCTTGCCGTGCAGGACGGCGTGCGTGCCGGTGCGCGAGGTGGCGTTGCGGACGGGGGCGATCTCGAGCGAGCGGAAGGCGGGCCTGGGGCCGCCGGCCTGATAGCCGGAACATCCGGCGAGCAGCATGGCCGCGCCGACGAGCAACCAGTTCCTCATCGGTTGTCCGGGCCGACGGGGGCCTTCGCGGCTTCCTTCTTGAAGCCGAGGGCGTCGAGGTCTTCGCCGACGACCTGCGGCTTGGCTTCCGTCACGGCGCGGGGACGGGGCATGGTGCCGAGGAGCCGGTCGGCGATCGTCTTGGGCGGGTCGGGGTCTTTGTCGATCGTGGCGAGCAGCGTCTCCGCCTCCTTGGCGGCGGCGGATTCCGGCGCGATGTTGCGGCAGGCGTTGGCCATCAGCTTGGCCGCCTCCGGGTTGTTGCGTTTGAAGAAGTAGAAGCGGGCGAGCTCCAGCCGGGCACGGGCGGCACGGTCCCGGAGGACGGCGATCTGCTCGACGGCGAGCTTGGCCCGCGGGTCGTTCGGGAACTGGTCCGCCAGCGTCCGCCAGTGGTCGGCGGCCTCGATGGTCGAGGCCTGGTCCCAGGCGGGTCCGAGCGACTCCTTGGCGCGGAGCTGCGCCAGCATCTCGAGGGCTTCGGGAGCGAACTTCGAGTCCGGGTAGTCGCTGACCAGCCTTTCGAGGGCTTCGTTGGTCTTCGTCGGAAGGTCCCGGACCGAGCCGAGACGCGCGATGCTGATCAGGCATTCGTCGGCCCGCGGACCGTTCGGCGCGAGGCGGATGGTCTTCTCCCAGGCGCCGATGGCGCTGTCGCGGTCGCTGAACCATGGGAACCAGCCGCCCAGCCGGCGGCGTTCGCCGTCGGCCAGTCGGTTGGCGATCTCGAACTGCAGTTCGACCACTCCGCCGTAGCCGGGGAAGCTGGAATGCCGCGCGAAAAGGTCGTCGATGATGAGCGTGGCTTTCTCGAATTCGCCGCGGCCGACGAAGATGCGGGCGCGGCTGAGCAGGGCGATGGCCTCGGCTTCGGCGCCGACGTTGGCTTCGCCGATGATCTCCCACTCCCGGAGGGCGCCGCCGATGTCGCCGGCGTCGAGACGTCCGGAAGCGTGGTCCATCGCGAGCAGCAGCACGGGGAGCCGCGAAGGCGGGGTGACGTCGGCGGGGGTGCCGGGCTTGACCTGCCAGGCGCCGTCCACGCGGATGAATTCCGCACGGACGTGGGCGCCGAGCAGGAGCGCCGCGACGAGGAGGAGTTTAGAGTGAAGGTTCATGCCAGCGAAGGAGGGTCGCGCCCCAGGTCAGACCGGCGCCGAAGGCGACGATCAGGATGAGGTCGCCATGCTTGATCTTGCCGTCTTGCCAGGCTTCTTCAAGCGCGAGAGGGATGGAGGCCGCCGAGGTGTTGCCGTAGCGGCTCAGATTCGAAGGGAAGCGCTCCATGCCGACGTTGAGCTGGCTGGCGACGGCCTCGAGGATGCGGATGTTGGCCTGGTGCGGGATGAACCAGGCGACTTCCGCCGAGGTCACGCCGCACTGCGCGAGCACGCGCTCGCAGGACTCGGCCATCACGCGGACGGCGTGGCGGAAGACTTCCTTGCCGTTCATGCGGAGGTAATGCTTGCCGTCGCGGAGCGAATCGGCCGTCGCGGGGGCGGCGGAGCCGCCGGCCGCGCAATGCAGGAGTTCGGCGTTGTTGCCGTCGGCGCCGAGCAGGTTGCCGAGCAGGCCGACGTCCTTCTCCGTGGTGGTCTCGAGCAGGGCCGCGCCGGCGCCGTCGCCGAAGAGGACGCAGGTGGTGCGGTCGGACCAATCCACGACGCTGGAGAGTTTCTCGGCGCCGACGACGAGGGCGCGACGGTAGGCGCCGGAGCGCATCATGTCCTTGGCGACCTGGAGCGCGTAGACGAAGCCGGAGCAGGCGGCGGAGACGTCGAAGCAGGGGATGTCGCGGCGCAGGCCGAGCTTGGCCTGCAGGAGGCACGCCGTGGAAGGGAAGGGGACGTCCGGCGTCATCGTGGCGACGATGAGGAGGTCGACGTCGGCCGGCGTCAGCCCGGCGCGCTGCAGGGCCTGGGCGGCGGCCTGGGCGCCGAGGTCCGAAGGATTCTCGCCCGGGCCCGCGATGCGGCGCTCGCTGATGCCGGAGCGGGTCTGGATCCACTCGTCGGAGGTGTCCACCATCTTGGAGAGCTCGGCGTTGGTGAGCTTGCGTTCCGGCGTGCGGACCCCGATGGCCCGGATAAAGACTGATAGCTCAGCGCTGCTCATCGATGCGTGAGAAAAGACCCCTTGGGCGGGGAAGGGAACACTAAAACCTCAGGCCTCCTCAGGGGTGGCGGCGACGACGGCGTTCGCTTCCGCCAGCGCGGACAGCATGCGTTGGCCGGCGCCGTGCCCGAGGGCTTCCAGCCCCAGGCGGATGGCGCTGGCGATGCCCTGGCGGTTGCTGGACCCGTGGGCCTTCATGACCAGGCCGGTCAGGCCCAGCAAGGGGGCGCCGCCGTAACGTTCCGGCTTCAGTTTGCCTTTGAGGTCGCGCAGCAGCGGGAACATGGCGATGCCTCCGGCCAGATAGACCGGATTGCTCTTCACCTTGCTGCCGACCATGTCGCGGACCATGTAGACGAGGCCTTCGAGCGTCTTGAGGATGATGTTGCCCGTGAAGCCGTCGGTGACGACCACGTCACAGGCGTCGCCGAAGACGTCGAAGCCTTCGACCGGGCCGACGTAATGGATGCGGTCGCCCATGGCCTTGAGCAGGGCGTGCGTGCGGTTGATGCGCGGGCCGCCCTTGCCTTCTTCGGTGCCGACGGTGAGCAGGCCGACGCGCGGGCGGGCGATGCCGAGGGCGCTCTGGGCGTAGATCGAGCCGAGGACGGCGTTGTGCAGCAGCTGCGCGGGCGTGGCTTCGGGGTTCGCCCCGACGTCCAGCATGATGAAGTGGCCTTCGCGCCGCGGCATGATGGCCGCGAGGGCGGGGCGTTCGGCGCCTTCCATGGGGCGCACCTTGATGGTGCCGGCCGCCACGAGGGCCTTGGTATTGCCGGTCGAGACGACGGCGTCGACTTCGCCGGCCTTGAGCATCTCGAGGGCGATCACCATCGAGGAGTCGCGCTTCGACTTGAGCACGGCCATGGGCGCGTCGTCGTAGGCCACGATGCTGGCGGCCTGACGGAACAGGACGCGGGAATTCTTCAGCGCCCGGTGGTCCGAAGCGAGCATGCGCAGGTTGTCTTCGTGCCCGACGAGCACCAAAGTGTCTTCGGGGCCGATGATCCCGTCCTTGAAGGCGAGGGCGGCGGCGGCCACGGCTTCCGAAGGTCCCATGTCACCGCCCATGCAATCCAGGGCGATACGGTTGCCTTTCTGCGGAGTGGCTTCGGTCATGAGATCGGGCTGAGCCCGGGGTGGAGCTTAGGCCCCGGTGTCCAGGACCTGACGACCGCGGTACTTGCCCGTGGTCGGGTCGACGCGGTGGGAGCGACGAAGGGCGCCGGATTCGGCATCCTTGACGAGTTTCGGGGCGCGGAACTGGTTGGCGCCACGACGGAGTCGGCTGCGGCGTTTGGACTGTTTACGTTTCGGATTGGCCATGGTTCTACGCTGGGATGAGGGTCGGTTCTACCCCTCCCGCCCCCTCGGTCAAGCCCCCTTTCCATTCCCTTGCGATTGTGGGCAAGTTCGGTTGGCTGGGGCGATGCCTGGCCATCCCGCCCTTTTTCTGGACCGCGACGGTAATCTGATCCGCGACCACCACCACACCTGCCGGGAAGAGCAGATCGAGCTCATTCCGGGCGTCAAACCCGCCCTGGAAGCCTGTCTGCAGGCCGGTTACCGTCTTTTTATCCTGACCAATCAGAGCGGGATCAACCGGGGGATCTTCACTTGGGACCAATACCACGCCTGCAACCGCCGCATGCTCGAGCTGCTCGCCCTGCCGGCGCCGGGGATCCTCGAGATCAAGGCCGCCCCGGAACGCCCCGACGAGCCGTCCCTTTACCGCAAGCCGAGCCCGCGCTTCATCCTCGAGAAGATCGCGGAGCACGGGCTGGATCCGGCCCGCTGCTGGATGACCGGTGACCGCGTCACGGATTGGGAGGCAGGCCTCAACGCGGGCATCCGTTCGTGCGCGATGCGCAGCGGCGCCGCCAAGCCCGAAGAGCTCGCGCAGGCCGCGGCCCGCGGCTTCGCGGTGCACGATGACTTTCCGGCTTTCGTACGCGCGGAACTGAAGCTGGCGTTCTGAGCCAACAAAAAGGACGAACCCGAGGGTTCGTCCTTTGATCGCCTGAGCGGGAAGGTTAGGCCTTCGGCTTTTCCTTCTCGCAGGGGCACTTGCCGTCCTTCTTCTCTTCGCCGGCGACAGCCTTGGGCTTTTCCTTTTCGCAAGGGCACTTGCCGTCCTTCTTTTCTTCAGCGACGACGGCGGCCTTGGGCTTTTCCTTTTCGCAGGGGCACTTGCCATCCTTCTTCTCTTCGGCGCTGACGAAGGAAGCGGTGACGGCGAGGAGACCGACGGTGAGGGCGAGGAACTTGAGGAACTTGGAGTTCATGGTGTGGACCATCAGTGTCGTCCAAATCGGCCCGCTGTCAATCGACCGAAGGCCAATCTTGCCCCGGGAATCCCTCAGGGCCCGGTCTGCTCCCGCAAGCGGCGAAGATCGGCTTGGACTTTATTTAAACCACTGCCAGGCAACCAGTTGCTACGATTATACGTCTGGTAGACCCGTTCCTTGACCACGCAAGGCAGGCTCCGAATCGAGGGCAGCCCTTTCATTTCGGCGGCTTTTTCCGCATACAAGCCAATCGGTCCGTCCTTGGGGCCGTTCTGAATCCATAGCACGGCTTCCGGCTTCGCATTCGCCAAAAGCTCCCAGTCGAACTTCAGCCAAGTCCCTTGGGGCAGGGCGGACTTCCATCCCGCCGCTGCCAAGGGCCCGGCGAGGTAACATCCCGGGCCCGCCATGACGCCGTCCCAGACGATGAGGATCGGTCGCAGCTCTCCGCTCGGACGCTTCGTCAACACGTCGGAGATAAGTCGTGCCTGGTCGATCCGTCCGGTCGCCTCGCCGATCCGGCGGATGTCCTCGCTCACGGAATCCGCCGACTCACGATGGAGCACCAGCGTGCGCAGTCCGGCTCCGGCGCACTTCTCGGCCCAGAGCGGATTCGCCATCCGCGGGATGATCACAAGGTCGGGCTTGGCCAGCAACAATCGCTCGAGGTCGGGCAGGAAGATGTCCGCGGAACGCGCGGCAGGATGGTCGTCCGGGAGCGGACACCAGCGGGTCGCCATGACGATCTCCGCGCCGCCGCCGAGGTCGAGCAAGGTCTGCGTCGCGCCCGGACTATAGCTCGCGATGCGTCGCTCGCCCGCGACCGACGACAGGCAGGTGACGCACCAGAGCAGCCACGCGCGCATCACGCGGAAAGCAGCCGCGCCAGGCGCATCGCCGCATCGAAGCTGCCGCGGTCCGCCTGCCCTTTGCCGGCGAGCTCGTAGGCGGTGCCATGGTCAGGGCTCGTGCGCACATGGCGCAGGCCGAGGCTGAGGTTGGCCGAAGTCGAGAAGTCCACGGCCTTCAGCGGAGCGAGGCCTTGGTCGTGGTAGGTCGCGGCGACGGCGTCGAAGTCACCCTGCAGATGGCGATGGAAGACGGTGTCGCCCGGGAGCGGGCCGGTGACGTCGTGGCCGGCGGCGCGCAAGGCTTCCACGGCGGGCCGGATGATGCGATCGTCCTCTTGTCCGAGCAGGCCGCCTTCGCCGGCGTGCGGATTGACGCCGCACACCGCGATCCGCGGGTTATGGTCGCCCAGTTTCTTGCGCAGGGCGATCAGCGCGAGCACGGTCCGACGGACGTCCGCGCCGGTCACGGAGCGTGGCACTTCGGCGAGCGGGATGTGCCAGGTGACGAGTCCGACGGTCATCCTGCCGCCGGCGAACGCCATGACGGGCTCGCCGTTCCAGCGCGAGGCGAAGAATTCGGTCTGTCCGGGGAAGTCATAGCCCACGCCGGCGAGGCCCTTCTTGTTGACCGGCCCGGTGACGACCGCGGCGAAACGACCGCCGGTCGTGCCGCGGGCGGCGAGTTCCATCGCTTCGATCGCGATGAGTTGACCGGCATCGTCGGGTTGGCCGAGGTGCGTGCGGTAGTCCGCCGGTCCGACGGCGAGCCCGCGGCCGAGCGAGGCGATCCAGTCGGCCGGGCCGATGGGCATCACCGAGTCGGCCTGCTCGGGGTTGGCCTTGAGCCAAGACGCGAGGAGTTCCGGTCCGACGCCGGCCGGATCTCCGCAAGTGACGGCGATGGGAAGCGCGCTCATGCGGGCGAGACGAAGCGGCCGCGCTTGCCGCCGAGGAAGAAGTTCAGGAAGTCGCGCGCTTCCGTGGTCCGGTAAGCGCCGGTCGCCAGGGCTTCCTGCGCGAGCGCGGCGCAGGCGCCCTGCGAGGCGTAGACCGCATGATAGGCTCGCTTGATCTCGGCGACGGCCGCGGCCGGCACCGCGCGGCGTCGCAGCCCGACCAGGTTGAGGCCGGCGACGAGGTTGCGGCCGTGCGCGAGGGCGTTCGGCGGCACGTCTTCGGTGATGACCGCGTTGCCGGAGACGAGGGCGCCGCCGCCGATGCGGCAGAATTGGTGGACCGCGACGCCGCCGCTGACGAACGCGCGGTCGCCGACGTGCACGTGGCCGCCGAGCATGCAGCCGTTCGCGAGGATGACGTGGTCGCCGAGCACGCAGTCGTGGGCGACGTGGCTGCCGGCCATGAGGAGGCCGTCGGCGCCGACGATCGTGTTCTCGCCGGCCTTGGTGGCCCGATGGACCGTGACATGCTCACGGATCACCGTGCGGTCGCCGATGACCGTCCCGGAGTCCGTCGCGGGGTCGAAGGCGAGGTCCTGCGGATCGCCGCCGACGACCGCGAAGTGGTCGACGCGCACGCCCGCGCCGAGGCGGGCCCGGGCTTTGACGATCGCGTGCGCCGCGACGCGGCAGCCGGCCCCGAGCGCCGCGCCGGCCTCGATGATCGCGCACGGTCCGACCTCGACGTCGGGCGCGAGGCGGGCGGAAGGGTGGACCTGGGCGGAGGAATGGATCACTTCGGGGGGAGGGCGGAACCGAACAGCTCGAGCTGGGCGGCCTTGACCATATCGTAGATGCGGAGGAGGCGGAGCAACTGCAAGGTGTCGGATTTCGCGTAGCTCTGGTTCGATTCGACCGCTTGGACCAGGTTCTCGAGGATGGTCCGGAAGGTCAGCACATGGTCCACGCCGCTCTCCCGGAGCAGCGTGATGCTTTCGGAGCGCTGCGGCTCGGCGGCCGGGATGCCCGGGAGCACGAGGACCTTGGCGAGGGGCTGACCCTCGGTCGGCGTGAGGTCGGCGAAGGCCTCCTTGGCCGCTTCGACCGCTTCCTTGCGGACGAATTCCAGCAGGTCGCCCTTCTTGATCATCGTCGGCGTGATGGCTTTCGTCGTGTGCCAGGCCTTCACCGCCACCACGGCGGTGGACAGGCCGGGCAGGTCGGAACTGAACAGCTGGAACGGAATCTCGCCTCCGCGGCGGGGCGACGGATTGATCACCAGCAGGTCGCCTTCTTCGTCGGCGCGTTTCCGGCGGGATTGGACGGCGTACTTGCGCGACTGACGCACGAAGAAACCGTTCATCTCGAAATACTCGCGGACCAGACTGTCGTCGAAACCCGCCATTGGCCGCTAGGATGCGGTCGGACCGCCCGGCTGGTCAACCCGCGATAAGGGTCAGAGGACGAAGTCGGCCGGCGCGATCGCCACCGTGAATTCGCCCTTGAGCGAGCCGCTCTTCAAGGCCGGCACCAGCTCGGCCAGAGGCCCGGTGCGGATGGTCTCGTGCAGCTTCGTGAGTTCCCGGCCGACGCAGACGACCCGGGCCGGGCCGAGGATCTCGAGCATCTCGTCGAGGAAGTCGCCGATCCGGTGGCAGGATTCGTGGAGCACGACGGTCTCGTCCGCGGGCTTGAGGCCTTCGAGGAAGCGCCGCCGGGCCGCCGATTTCGGCGCCAGGAAGCCGACGAACCGGAAGGCGTTGGTCGGCAGCCCTGAAGCGGAGAGCAGGGCGACGATGGCGCAGGGGCCGGGCAGGGGCGTGACGGTCAGTCCGCGGCGTCGGCATTCGCGGGTCACGCGGAAGCCAGGGTCGCTGATGCCGGGCGTGCCGGCGTCGGTGATCAAGGCGATGCGGGCGCCGCCGGCCACCTTGTCGGCGATGAGCACCGCGGCGTCCTTTTCGTTGTGCTCGTGATAGGCGAGCATCGGCTTCGAGGTCCCGAGATGACGAAGCAGGCCGCCGGTCACCCGCGTGTCCTCACAGGCCACGAGGTCGCATTCGGCGATGGCCTCGCGGGCCCGGGCGGTGATGTCGCCGAGGTTGCCCAGAGGAGTGGCCACGACCCAGAGCCGGCCGGCCGGGCGGCCGTCGGCGCCTGCGTCGCGGGCGGTCATCAGCGGCGGTAGCCGGCTCCGGGCGTCGAGACGCCGGGGAGGCCGCCCTGCCAGTTGGCAGGCTGAGACTGCGGCAGCATGGAGTCGGCCGGCTTCTCGACGGTCTCGCAGCCGACCAGGCCGGCGAGGCAGGCGAGGAGGGCGAGCGCGATGGTGAGGCGGGCGGACATCTTACTTGCTGGCGAGCTTGGTGGAAGGGACAAGGGAGACCGCGGCGGCCTTGGCGATGGCGCCGAGGTCGAGGTCCTTGTCGGGCTGGAGCTGGCCGTAGGAGAGGGCTCCCTTCACCGAAGAGATCTGGACCTTGCCGATCTTCTTGCCGTCGACCTTCACGTCGAAGATGGCCTTTTTCTTGATGCCGTTGGCTTCGCCGACGGAGAAGGCGACGATGCCGGACTTGGCGTCGAGGGCCAGGACGTTGGTCAGGACGGAGTCGGTGGCGGCTTCGACGGTCACGGCGACGGCGGTCGGGGCATCGCCTTCCTTGGCGGGCTCACCGAAGGGGTCGCGCTGGAAACCACCCGGAGCGGGGTTCTCGGCGGCGCGGGAGGTCCAGGCATGCAGGGCGGTGTACTTGCCGCGGAGGTCGGCGGCGAGTTGTTCGGCCGCGGTGGCCTTGGCTTCGATCTCGGCGAGCTGTTCCTTGGTGAACATGCCGGCGGCCTTCTCGGTCGCGCGGACGAGGTCTTCCTTGACGGTGGTCAGCTCGGCGACGGCGCCGTCCTTCTTGCTGTTGGCGTCGGTGAGCTGGGCGGCGAGTTCGTCGCGCTTGCGGGTGAGCTCGGCGCGTTCGCCTTCGAGGGTGGTATTGGCGGCGGTGAGGCCTTCGATCTTCGTCTTCTTGTCGGCGATGTCGGCGTTGAGGTCCTTCTTGGCCAGGTTGGCTTCTTCGATCTCCTTGCGCTTGGCGTCGAGGATGCCTTTCACGGCGGCCAGCGAGGTCATGCGGGCGTCGTATTCCTTGCCGGCCTTGACTTCGGGGTCGGTGACCGCCCAGGCGGTGCTGGTGAGGGCGGCGTCCATCTTGCCTTTCAGCAGGAACGCAAAAGCGACGGCGGCGAGGGCCAGCACGACGGTCAGGATGCGCAGGAAGGCGTTGAGCTTCGGTTTCATGGGGTAGGGGTAGGAAGGGGGTTAGGAATGACGGAAGAGAGTGAGCCCGGGGTCAGGAGAATCCTGTCGAGTGATCGCGCCGGGGTTGGCGGAAACGTGCAGGAGGACTTTGAACACCAATTCCTCCTTCCCCTCAAGAGCAATTTCCTCGCAAACCTGCCGTGCGGAGAGCCATTTGCCCTTGGATCTGGCCAAGGCGGCGAGGGCGGCGGCGCGGATTTTCAGGGTCTCGGAGGCGGCCTTCTTGCCGGCTTCGACGCCAGGCTGGTGGTAGGCGTTGATGCCAAGGAGGTTGGCGTAGAGCCCGACGGCCCTTTCGAACAGCGCGATCAGCATGCCGATGGCCCGGGCGTCCACCTGCTGGAGGGTGATGGTGATGTTGGCGCGCCCGCTGCCGGAAAGGGCTTCGCGGGTACCCAGCAGGAAGGCCTGCAGGTAGTCCCCGGAGGTCACGCCGGGCTCGACCTCGGGCGAGGCGCCTTCGCGGTCCTTGAGGACTTCGATGAACACGGCGAAAAAGTTATTCACACCATCGCGGAGCTGCTGCACGTAGGCGTGCTGGTCGGTCGATCCCTTGTTGCCGTAGACGGTCAGTCCTTGGAAGACCTGGCGGCCTTGGAGGTCGTGCTCCTTGCCGATCGACTCCATGACGAGTTGCTGGAGGTAACGGGAGAACAGCAGCAGTCGGTCCTTGTAAGGGAGCACCACCATGGCCTTGGAGCCGCGCCCTTCGGTGAGGTGATGCCAGGCCAGCGCCATCGCCGCGGCCGGATTACGGGCGGCGTCGGGAACGCGCGTCAGGACGTCCATCTCGCGGGCGCCGGCGAGCAGGCCGCGGATGTCCAATCCCTGCAGGGCGGCCGGCAGGAGCCCGACCGGGCCGATCTCGCTCGTGCGTCCGCCGACCCAATCCCACATGGGGAAACGGGCGAGCCACTTTTCGGCGACGGCGACCTGGTCGAGCTGGCTGCCTTCGCCGGTGACGGCGACGGCGTGCGCGGCGAAGGCAAGTCCGGCCTGCTTCCAGCGTAGCGCGGCCTCGAGCTGGCCGTTGCGGGGTTCGGGCGTGCTGCCGGATTTCGAGGTCACGATCGCGAGCGTGGTGCCCAGTCGGCCGCCGAGGCCGTCGAAGACGCGGTCGATGCCGTCCGGGTCGGTGTTGTCGATGAAGTGGACGCGGAGCTTGTCCGCCTTGCCGCCCAGCGCGTCGGCCACGAACTGCGGGCCGAGGGCCGAGCCGCCGATGCCGATGCAGAGGAGGTCGGTGAACTTGCCGGCGGAGCCTTTGACCTGGCCCGCGTGGACCTGCGCCGCGAAGCCGGCGATGGCTTCGACGGCCGCCTTCACGTCGTCGGCGATCTTCGCGTCGGGCGCGAGTTCCGGCGCGCGCAGCCAGTAGTGGCCGACCATGCGTTTCTCGTCAGGGTTGGCGACGGCGCCCTTTTCCAAGGCGGCCATGTCGGCGAAGGCCTTGGCGAGGGCCGGCGCCATCTTCTCGGCGAAGCCCGCCGGGGCGGGCGCGCGGCTGAAGTCGAGCGAGACGCCGAGTTCAGGGAAGTTGAGGAGCTGCTGGCGGTAGAGGTCGAAGGAGGAGGCCACGATGACCTGATTCTCCCTCGCCCCGCAGGGCTTGCAACAAAAAGGGCGGACCGCCGAGGCGTCCGCCCTTTCATTTCCGTTCAGGAAGACCTCAGTCGCCGTCGGTGATGGCGCCTTCCGAGGCCGACTTCACCTGCTTGGCGTACTTGGCCAGGACGCCGCGCTTCTCCTTGCAGGGCGAGGGCTGCCAATCCTTGAGGCGGCGGGCGATCTCTTCGTCCGACAGTTCGAGGTTGAGCTCGTTCTTCACGGCGTCGATATGGATGCGGTCGCCGTTCTTGACGATGGCGAGCGGGCCGCCGGAGGCGGCTTCCGGGGAGACGTGGCCGACGACGAAGCCGTGGCTACCGCCGGAGAAGCGTCCGTCGGTGATCAGGGCCACCGTCTTGCCCATGCCCTTGCCCATGACGGCGCTGGTGGGTCCGAGCATCTCGCGCATGCCGGGGCCGCCCTTGGGGCCTTCGTTGCGGATGACGATCACGTGGCCGTCCTTCACTTCGCCGTCGAGGATGCCGCGGAGCGAGGCCTCCTCGGATTCGTAGACGATGGCGTGGCCCGTGAAGGAGCTGCCTTCCTTGCCCGTGATCTTGGCGAGCGCGCCGTGCGGGGCGAGGTTGCCGCGGAGGACGCGCAGGTGGCTGTCGGCCTTGATGGGATTGCTCATCGGGCGCACCACGTCCTGGTCGGCGGAGTAGGGGCCGACGTTCGCGAGGTTCTCCGCCACGGTCTGGCCGGTGACGGTCATGCAGTCGCCATGGAGCAGGCCGGCGTCGAGCAGCATCTTGAGCAGCGGCTGGAGGCCGCCGATGCGCACGAAGTGGGCCATGTTGTATTTGCCGCTGGGCTTCAGGTCCGCCAGCACGGGGACCTTGCGGCCGATGCGCTCGAAGTCCTCGAGGGTGACCTTGATGCCCGCGGAGTGGCCGATGGCGATGAGGTGCAGGACGGCGTTCGTCGAACCGCCGAGGGCGATGACCGTGACGATCGCGTTCTCGATCGCCTTCTTCGTAATGATGTCCGACGGACGGATCTTCTTCTTGAGCAGCTCGAGCACGGCCTTGCCGGCGCGTTCGCAGTCGACGAGCTTGTCCTTGGAGTTCGCGAGCTGCGCGGAGCTGTCCGGCAGGCTCAGGCCCATGGCTTCGATGGCCGAGGCCATGGTGTTGGCGGTGTACATGCCGCCGCACGAGCCTTCGCCCGGGATGGAGCACTTCTCGATCTCCTTGAGCTCGGCGTCATCGATCTGCTTGGCAGAGTGCTGGCCGACGGCCTCGAAGACCGTGACGATGTCGGCGGCCTTGCCCTTGTGCAGGCCGGGGACGATGGTGCCGCCGTAGACGAAGACGGAGGGACGGTTCATGCGGGCCATCGCCATGACGCAGCCGGGCATGTTCTTGTCGCAGCCGCCGATGGCGACGAGTCCGTCGAAGCCTTCGGCGCCGGTCACGGCTTCGATGGAGTCCGCGATGATCTCACGCGAGACGAGCGAATAGCGCATGCCGGGGGTGCCCATCGAGATGCCGTCGGAGACGGTGATGGTGCCGAAAATCACCGCTTTCCCGCCGGCCGCGTCGGCGCCCTTGGCGGCCTCGGTGGCCAGGCGGTCGATGTGCATGTTGCAAGGGGTGACCATGGACCAGGTCGAGGCGATGCCGACCACGGGCTTCTGGAAGTCGGCGTCATCGAAGCCCACCGCCCGGAGCATCGCTCGGCTGGGGGCGCGATCGGGGCCGTCGACGACGGCGGCGGAGTGTTGGCGGGCGTGCTCGGGTGTGCTCATGGGATGTGAAAAGTCTGCGGTTGTCAGGGGATGGTCGCCCCCTAGATAAGAGGGCAGGGAGCCGGACACTGAACCGCCCTTACGCTCCCTTACAATCCGATTTAAGACCCCCTTCGTCCCGTGGAATTCAATCTCAAGAAAATCATCAAGGCGCTCCTGTTCTCGACCTCCGAGTCGGTGTCCATCAAGGACATCCAGAAGGTCGTGCAGCGCTACCATGCCCAGGCCGCCGCCGAGAAGCAGCCGGACCTGCTGGAAGCCACGGGTGAGCCCACCGTCCTGCCCGCCGGCCCGCCCGTCCAGGAGGTGATCCAGGATATCATCGACCAGGTGCCGACCTTGCTGACGGCGACCCAGATCCGCGAAGCCGTCGACGCCCTCGAAGCCGAGATGCGCAACGCCAACGACGCCTGCCGCATCCTGCAGGGGCCGGAGGGCTTCCGCCTCGTGATCTCCCCGGCCTACGCCGACTGGGTCCGCCTCCTCCGCGGCGAGCCCCGCCCGCAGCGCCTCAGCCCGGCCTCGCTCGAGACGCTTTCCATCGTCGCCTACCGCCAGCCGGTCACCCGCTCCGAGATGGAAGCCATCCGCGGCGTCTCCGTCGACAGCGCGCTCACCCGCCTGCTCGAGCTCGAACTCGTCGCCGTCACGGGCCGCGCCGACCTGCCGGGTCGTCCGCTGCAGTACGGCACGACCGACAAGTTCCTCGATTTCACCGGTCTGCGTTCGCTCGGCGAACTGCCGGCCTCCGACGTGCTTTCCCCCGCGCAGATCTCGGAATGGATCACGCGCGCCACGACGCCGGTCGAAGTCGGCGACGCCGAGGTCGGCCTGCCGCTCGAGGACCAGTCCGCCGCCGCGGTCGCCACCGAGCCGCCGCCCGAACCCGAGACCCCCGGCGCATGAGCCTCGAAGACCATCGCCGCGAGGTCGACCGCATCGACCGGGAGATCCTCCGCCTCCTCGGCGAACGCCTGCAGGTGGCCCGCGCCATCGGCGAAGCCAAGCTGAAGTCCGGCGCGCCGGTCTACGCTCCGCAACGCGAAGAGCAGCTGCTGCGCTCGATCACCGAAGCCGCTCCCGCCATCCCTGCTTCCGGCCTCCGCGCCGTCTACCGCGAGATCATCTCGCTCTCCATCGGCGCCCAGATGGCCAAGCCGGTCGCCTACCTCGGACCGGAAGGCTCCTTCACCCAGCAGGCCCAGATCCGCGCCTTCGGCACCAGCGTGCCTTCGCTCCCTCTGCGCGCCATCGGCGACGTCTTCGCCGCCGTCGAATCCGGCGAGGCCTCCTACGGCGTCGTCCCGGTCGAGAATTCCACCGAGGGCGTCGTCAGCCATTCGCTCGACCTGCTCGCGGAGTCTGAGCTGAAGGTCGTCGCGCAGGTCACGCTTTCGGTCGAGCAATGCCTCGTAGGTCAGGGCCCGCTCGACCAGGTCACCAAGGTGCTCTCCAAGGACATCGCCCTCGCGCAGTGCCGCGGCTGGCTGTCCCGTCATCTGACCGCGGCCGCGCTCGTCGAGACCGACAGCACCGCGGCCGCCGTCGAACTCGTCGCGCGCTCGCCGCAAGGCCAGGCCGCCGTCGCGTCCGCCACGGCCGCCGAATCGCGCGGCGTCCCCATCCTCGCCCGCGGCATCCAGGATCGCCGCGACAACGCCACGCGCTTCTTCGTCATCGCCAAGGCCGCCAACGCGGTCGGCGCTCCCGAAGAGGTCACGAGCGTCGTCCTCACGCTCAAGCATGAGCCGGGCGCCCTCCAAGGCGCGCTCGCGGCCTTCTCCGACCGCGGTATCAACCTGATTCGCATCGAATCGCGTCCGAGCCATCGGCGCGCCTGGGAGTATCTGTTCTTCATCGACTTCCCGGGTCACTGGGAGACGCCGGCGGTGCAGGCGGCCATCGGCGAGCTGAAGCCTCGCTGCGAGGTCGTGAAATGGCTCGGCAGCTACCCCCAGACCGCCGGATGAGCCGCCGCGCGCTCGGCGGCTTGATGCTGGCCGTGCTGGTCGCGGGACTCCTGTGGTCTGGTTTCGCCTGGTGGCGCGCGTGGTCCGCGCCGCTCGTCACCGTCGTCTTCCGCCCACCGTTCTCCGTCGAAGGCATCTCCACCGGCACGCCGGTGCGCGTCCAAGGCGTCGCGGTCGGGCAGGTCGCTTCCATCGGCCTCGACGCCGACGTGGACGGGCGCCTGCGTCCGCTCGTCAACCTGAGCCTCGACCCGGCCGCGCTGGAAGACCGCGGTTTCGCCGACCGCCTCCGCGGCGACCGGCTCGGCGAAGAGGTCGCCCGGGGGCTGCGGGCCCGGCTGATCACGGTCAATCCCTCCTCCGGTCTGCTGCAGGTCGAACTGGTCTGGGACGCCGCCGCGGCCCCGCCGACGACCGTCCTGCGGCGCGACGAGATCCCTCCGGTCGGTGATGCGTTCGGACGCCGCCTCGAAGGTTTCGTCGACCAGCTCGAGCGTCTGACGCAGGCCGACCTCGTCGGCCTCGCCGCCGAACTCGACCGGGATCTCGACCACTGGCTGGTCGCCGCCGACCCGGCGCGCGCCGCTGGATTCTCCGTCGACCTCGTCACGCGCACCGCCGCCGTCCGCGACGCCACCTCCGCCGCCGCCCTGGGCGAACGCGCCCGGCGTTTCGCCGAAGCCTCGGGCCGGCTCCGCGCCGTCGTCGAACAAGCGGAGCGCGGCCTCGACGACGAGACGCTCGCCCTCCTCCAGGTCCGCCTCGCCGATGCGGCCGCGGCCCTCGCTTCCTTCGGCGCGGCCCTCGAGGGTTCGCAGTCGGCCATGACCGCCGCCGCCGGCGATGTCTCGGGGGTTCTCCGCGCGGTCTCCGAGGGCGCCCGGACCTGGAAGAAGAAGGCCGCCGGACTGACGACCGAGCCCCAGCCCCGCTGAGGGAACAGGCTTGCGGCGGACCCCCGGAGCGGGGATAGGTGAGGGGCTTTTACCCGCCATGGCCGACCCGACCGACAAGATGGAATCCATCATCAACCTGTGCAAACGCCGCGGGTTCGTCTTCCCCTCCTCCGACATCTACGGCGGCTTCAACGGCTTCTTCGACTACGGCCCCCTCGGCGTCGAGCTGAAGAACAACATCAAGCAGGCCTGGTGGCAGGATTTCGTGCACCGCCGCGACGACATCGTCGGCCTCGATTCCTCGATCATCCACCACCCGACCACCTGGAAGGCTTCGGGTCACATCGACAATTTCACCGACCCGCTCGTGGACTGCAAGGAGTCCAAGATGCGCTACCGCGCCGACCAGCTCTTCTTCGCCCCGGTGCGCGTCGCCGGCGAGACGATCGGCTACGTCTCCGTCCTCGAGGACGACGGCATGCAGGCCAAGGCCGACGAGATGGCCAAAGAGATGAAGCGCAAACTCGCCAAGCAGGGCGCGCTCGAGCCGGTCGTGCTCAAGGACTACACCGAAGCCAGCCCCGAGGAGCATGCGCTCGTCCCTTCGCCCGCCACGGGCAAGCCGGGTTCGCTCACGCCGCCCCGCTCGTTCAACATGATGTTCCAGACGTACGTCGGAGCCATGCAGGACGCGTCGGCCACCGCCTACCTCCGTCCGGAGACCGCGCAGGGCATCTTCATCAACTTCAAGAACGTCGTCGACACGGGCCGCGTGAAGCTGCCCTTCGGCATCGCCCAGATCGGCAAGGCGTTCCGCAATGAGATCAATCCCCGCAACTTCATCTTCCGCTCCCGCGAGTTCGAGCAGATGGAGATCGAGTATTTCATCTCGCCGTCCGCGGACTGGTCGACCGCCCATAAGGATTGGATCGAAGGCTGCCTGGCCTGGTTCGAGTCCATCGGCATCCCGCGCGCGAAGCTCTCGCTCTACCCGCACCCGACCGAGAAGCTCGCCCACTATTCGAAGGGCACCACGGACATCATGTTCGAATTCCCCTTCGGCGTGCAGGAACTCCAGGGCGTCGCCGCCCGCGGCGACTTCGACCTGACCCAGCACAGCGAGGTCTCGGGCCAGAAGCTCGACTGGTTCGACGAGGCCGCCAAGGCCCGCTACATCCCGCACGTGATCGAGCCCTCCGTCGGCGTCGACCGCGTCTTCCTGGCTCTCCTCACCACGGCCTATCATGAGGACGAGGTCGAGGGCGAGAAGCGCGTCGTGCTCCGCCTCCCGGCCCGCGTCGCCCCGTTCAAGGCCGCGATCTTCCCGCTGGTGAAGAACAAGCCCGAGCTCGTCGAGCGCGCCGAGGCCCTCTACCGCCGTCTGAAGAAGCGTCACAACGTCTTCTACGACGCCGCCGGCGCCATCGGCCGCCGCTACCGCCGCCAGGACGAGATCGGCACGCCTTACGGCATCACCATCGACTTCGACACGATCGAGAAGGGCGCCGGCGTCACGGTCCGCGACCGCGACACGCTGGAGCAGGTGCGCATGACCGAAGACGAGGTCGTCCGCTTCCTCGACGACAAGGTCAACGGCTGACCTTCGTCGGGGCGCCCGCGAGTTCTTCCGCCAGCCTGGCGATGCGTCGCTTCCCGCAGAGGGAGGCGGCGATCGTCAGGTTGCGCAGGCCTTGCGGCAGGTGCGCGAGGTATTCCGCGCGGCCCTTCTTGTGGCCGAGGAAACCGTAGGCGCCGCAGGCCTGCAGGAGGCGCTGCGTCGCGGCGACATGGAAGAGGTGCGAGAACTCGTCGCTGGAACCCTTCCAGCCGGAGACTTCGCGCGCGTGGTCCTCGATCTCGATGCGCCAGAGGTCCATGTCCGCGCGCTTGAGGTACGGGTCGAAGGCGAGCGCGGCGTAGTCGTAGAACATGCAGCCGTGCCGCAGGCCCTGGAGGTCGACGAGCCAGGCGCCGCCGTCGCGCACCATGATGTTCTGGGATTGGAAGTCGCGGTGGATCGTGACGACCGGCTGGCCCATGAGCTCCTTGGCGAGCGATGCCATCTCGTCGGTCACGGCGCGGTCCGGCCTGCGGCCGCCGAGCACGTTGTCCTGGAAGTATTGGCGCTCCCACTGGTAGAGGTTCGGACCGAAGGCCTCCATGAGCGGCACGCCCGCGGCGGCGAAGGCGTCGACGCCGTGCCGATGGATGGCGGCGACCTGTTCGAGCGCGGAGGCGAAGGGCGCCCACGGGAACTCGGGGCCTTGGGCGAGCGACCAGAGGTCGGTGTCGCCGAGGTCTTCCAGCACGAGCACGCCCGCGTCTTTGTCCGCCGCCAGCACCTGCGGGACCTGCGCGCCGATCTGGTCGCGCAGCACGCCGGCGATGTCGCCGTAAAGCGCGTTCTCGGGGCGGGAATCGTCGTAGACGCAGAGCACCGCGGTCTCGCCGGTCGGCTTGCGCAGGCGATGGAACTTGCGGCCGGAGCCGCCCTTGAGGACTTCGCCGCCGGCGGCGAGTTCGTAGCCGTGCGCCTGGGCCGCATCGGCCGGCGTGATGGCGCCGCGGACCGGCTTTTCCTGCCGGGCCTTCACGGCCTGGTATTCTTCGATGGTGCCGAGGTCATGCCAGGTCGCGGAACTGTCGAGGAAACCTTGGATGCTGCCAGGCTGGGCCTGCGTGCGGCGGAGGAAGTGTTCGACCAGCGATTCGATCGTCGCGGGCACGCCTTGGGCGAAGGCCTTCGTGACGACGCAGATGCCGGCGTATTGGTAGGCCGGATCCTGCTGGCCGAGGCGGTCGCGCAGGTCCGTCACGGCGCCTTCGTCGGTGACCCGGACGTTACGGTTCGGGCCTTCTTCGCGGACCACCAGCGTGGCTTCGCCGCCGTTGGCGCGATGATGCGCGACGGCCGCGGTGATGTCGCAACCGGAGAGGATGTCGCCGTTCCAGACGACGAGGTCCAGGTCGTCCGGTCCGAGCAGGCCGGCGATGTTGGCGAGGCCGCCGCCGGTCTCGAGCAGGACGGGCTCATGGACGAGCTTCACCTCGGCGTCGCCGAAACGGCCGTCCGGGAAGGCGAGCGTCCAGGCTTCGGGGCAGTGATGCGTGTTGATGAGGAAACGACGCGTACCGGCGGCACGGAGCTTCTCCATCGCCTGGAGGACCATGGGACGGCCGGCGATCGGGAGCAGCGGCTTCGGGCAGTTTTCGGTGAGCGGACGCAGACGCGTGCCGAGGCCGGCTCCGAGGAGGAAGGCGGTGCGGGGGAATTCAGGCATGGGAAGAGGCGGCGCAGCCGGGGCAGATGCCGTAGACTTCCATCACGTGCGTCAGCTCGCCGAAGCCCTTGGCCTTGGCGGCCGCCTCGAGGCGCGACGAATCGCAGCCGGGCAGGCGTTCGATGCGTCCGCAACGGCGGCAGATGACGTGATGGTGGTGGTGTCCGGGGGTGACCAGGGCGTAGAGGCTGCGACCCCGCTCGAGGGGGTGGCGTTGGACGATGCCGGCGTCGTCCATGGCGACGAGGCTGCGGTAGACCGTCACGAGGTCGAGCTTGTCGTCGCCCGCGGCTTCGTGGATCTGCTCGGCGCTGAGCGGGTGCTTCGCGGCCGCGAGGATCCGCAGCATCGTGAGGCGGGGCGAGGTGATCCGCATGGCCTTCTCCTTCATCCGCAGGAGGGCGGTCTCGACGCGGTCGCCGGAGCCCGCCCCGCAGCAATCTTCGTCGTGGCGGTGGCCGGGGGACATGGCTGCGATGGTTTGGGTTCGTTTATGACGAGGCAACAACGAATGGCCACTTGCCTCCCGCCCGGGTCTGGCTTGGCTGGATACGTCCATGTCCGACTGTCCGGCCCAACCGACCCCACTCCGCGAACTCTGCCCGGTAGCCTGGCAGGATTTCGTGTCCGCGGATCCGTTCCCGCTGGAGCTCGGCGGCGAACTGCCCGGGCTGACCTTGCGCTACGAGACCTACGGCACGCTGCTGCCGGACAAGTCCAACGCGATCCTCGTCCCGCACGCCCTCAGCGGCGACCACCACGTCGCCGGCCGCTACGCGCCGTCCGACCGCAAGCCGGGCTGGTGGGATTGTTTCGTCGGTCCGGGCAAGGCCATCGACACCGACCGCTTCTTCGTCATCGGCGTGAACTGCCTCGGGGGCTGCCAAGGCTCGACCGGCCCGCTTTCGACCGATCCCCGCACGGGACGTCCGTACGGCGGCTTCTTCCCGGAGATCACCCTGGGTGACATCGTCCGGGCCCAGCGCCTCTTGGTCCGCCATCTGGGCATCCCCCGCCTCCATGCCGTCGTCGGCGGCTCGATGGGCGGGATGCAGGCCCTTCTCTGGTGCGCCGATCATCCCACGGAGGTCGGCCGTATCGCCGTGCTCGCCGCCGGCCTGAGCCAGTCGCCGATGGCGATCGCCCTCAACGCCGTTTCCCGCGCCTGCGTCGAACGTGACCCCCATTTCCGCGGCGGACATTACGCGCCCGGCGAGGGACCCGACTCGGGCCTGGCCGTGGGCCGCATGCTCGCGCACATCAGCTATCTTTCGCCCGCCTCGTTCGAGCAGAAGTTCGGCCGCGCCAAGGTGCCCGGCGCCGCCTCGGGCGACCCCGTGCATTGGCAGGTCGAAAGCTACCTCGAGCACCAAGGGGCGTCCTTCGTCCGTCGCTTCGACGCCAACAGCTGGTTGCGCATCACCCGCGCCGTGGACCGCTTCGACCTGACCGCGCGCGCCGCCGCCGGCAAGCTCTTCGCCCCCGACAGCCCGGAGGTGCTCGCCATCGGTTTCTCGAGCGACTGGCTCTATCCGACCAGCGAGCTGCGCATGCTTCTGGCCGCCGCCACGGCGGTCGGCGTCAACGCCGCCTACCATGAGGTGGTGACGGACGCGGGCCATGACGGTTTCCTGCTGCCCGACACCGGGCTCGCGGTCCGTCTGCACGCCTTCCTGGGCTGATCAGAGCAGCGGCGCGATCACGTGCGAGATGTTCTCGACGGTCCGGCCGAGCCATGTCCGGCTGCGCCGGAAGAGGTCCTCGGTGTAGCGCGTCGACTCCTTTTCCCAGCCGGCGATGAGCGTGCCTACCTCCGCGACCATCGCCGCGTCGCGCACGACCGCGCCGACCTCGTAGTTCAGGAACAGCGAGCGCATGTCGAGGTTGGCCGAGCCGATCACGAGATGCTCGCCGTCGACCAGCACGAGCTTGGCGTGCAGGACGTCAGGTTTGAAGAACAGGATCTCGGCGCCGGCCTCCTTCAGTTTGCGCAGGTACCAGCGGCGGGCGAAATCGAGGAGCCGGTGGTCGGAGCGCCGCGGGACCATGATCTTCACGTGGCGGCCGGCGCGGGCCGCGGTCGCCAGCAAGGTGAACAAGGTCTGGTCCGGGATGAAATAGGGCGTGACGACCGTGATCGATTCCCGGCACTCGGAGAAAAGCTTCACATAGGCGTCCCAGAGCGGGTCTTCTTCGCAATCGGGGCCGGAGGCGATGACCTCCACGCGCGCCGGGCCGATGTGCGGTGAACGTTCGCGTAAAGCCGGGGCGAACTTCATCGGATTCTCGTCGGTGGCCTGGCACCAGTCGGCGATGAAGACGCTCTCGAGGGCCGCGGCGGTCGGGCCTTCGATGAGGAAGGAGCAGTCGCGGAACCGGCGATTGGAGGGCGTCTCGCCCATGTAGCGCAGGCCGAGGTTCTGGCCGCCGATGATGGCCGCCTGGCCGTCGAACACGGCGATCTTCCGGTGGTTGCGCCAGTTGGCCGAACCTTTGCCGCGCATGGGGAGGGCAGGGTTGAAGCGGGCGATCTCGCCGCCGGCCCGGCGGAGCGGGCGGCAGAGGCGGAGCGGGATGCCGAAGCTGCCGATGGCGTCCACCAGGAGCCGCACCTCGACGCCCGCCCGCGCGCGTTCGGCGAGGAGCCGGATCAGTTCGCGGCCGACGGCGTCGTCGCTCAGGATGTAGGTCGCGATGCTGATGCGGCGTTTCGCTCCGCGGATCTGCGCGCGCAGGGCTTCGAGCGTGTCGCGGCCATGGCGGTCGCCGAGCAGGCGGCAACGGTTACCCCCGAAATCGGGCGCGTCGCACAGGCGCCAGGCCACGCGGTTGACCTCCTTCTTGGCGGCGGCGAGAGCGACGTGCTTGCGCCCGCCGAAGACGAAGAGTACCAGCGCCGTGGGCACGGGGAAGAACCAGGCGAGCGGACCCCAGAGGAGGAGGTAGGCCGGCGAGATGCGGGCGCGTAGGACGCGCAGCAGCACGTAGACCTTGCACCCGACGGCGATGGCCAACGTCAGGTCCGGCGGGACGAGTCCCGCGGCCTCCGCCCCGAGGACGAAGGCCGCGGCCGCCAGCGCGAGCGTCGTGCTGCGGGTCAGCCGGCCGTATCCTTTGAACGGGACCATGCCCCGAACGTAGCCGCTCGTCGGCCCATGGGCACAAAAAAAGACCCCGGTTGCCCGGGGTCTGTTCTGGGTCCTGACGGACGAGGCTTAGTTGCCGGCCTTGTCGAGGAGGTCGCCGAGACTGTTGAAGTCTCCGCTGCCCGACGACGAGGAGGACGAACCGCCGGCCGAGGGGGCCGGGGCGCCGCCGGTCGACGGGCCCTTGATGCGGTCGTAGCTGGTGATCTCGGCCTGCAGACGCTCGGCGTCGTAGTTCGCGGCCTTGATCGAGAGACCGATGCGACGGTCTTCCTTGTCGATCTTGATGACGCGGGCGGTGACGTCCTGGCCGACCTTGACGACGTCCTTGACGTTCTCGACGCGCTGTTCGGCGAGCTGGGAGACGTGCACGAGGCCGTCGATCTCGTCGGAGAGCTCGATGAAGGCGCCGAAGTTCGCGATCTTGGAGACCTTGCCGTTGACGAGGTCGCCGATGCGGTACTTGCGGTCGATCTCGGACCACGGATCGGTCTGGGTCTGCTTGACGCCCAGGGAGATGCGCTGCTGGTCGACGTCGACGTCGAGCACGATGGCTTCCACGTCGTCGCCCTTCTTCATGACTTCGGCCGGGTTGTTGATGCGGCGGGTCCAGCTCATGTCGGACACGTGCACCATGCCGTCGATGCCGTCTTCCAGCTCGACGAAGGCGCCGTAGTTGGTGAGGTTGCGCACCTTGCCGCGGACGCGGGCGCCCACCGGGTAGTTGTGGCGGACCTTCTCCCACGGATTGGTCTCCAGCTGGCGGATGCCGAGCGAGATCTTCTGCTCTTCCTTGTTGAAGTTGAGGATGACCGCGTCGACTTCCTGGCCGACCTTGAGGATATCCGACGGCTTCTGGACGCGCTTGGTCCAGGAGAGTTCGGAGACGTGGACGAGGCCTTCGACGCCGCCTTCGATCTCGATGAACGCGCCGTAGGCGACGAGGTTGACGACCTTGCCGTGGACCTTCTGGCCGACGGGGTAGCGCTTCTCGATGCCTTCCCAGGGGTTAGGCTGGGTCTGCTTGAGGCCGAGGGAGACGCGTTCGCGCTCGCGGTCGACTTCGACGACCATGACGGTGATCTCTTCGCCGACCTTGACGACTTCGCTCGGGTGGCCGATGCGGCCCCAGGACATGTCGGTCACGTGCAGCAGGCCGTCGAGACCGTCGAGGTCCACGAACGCGCCGTAGTCGGTGATGTTCTTGACGACGCCACGACGGACGACGCCGGGCTTGACCTCCTCGAGGAGCTTGCGGCGGCTTTCGCCGCGCTGTTCTTCGATGAGTTCGCGACGGGAGACGACGAGGTTCTTCTTCTCCTTGTTGATCTTGATGATCTTGAAGTCGAAGGTCTGGCCCACGAACTGTTCGAGGTTCTTGGGCGGGTTGACGTCGATCTGGGAGGAAGGCATGAACGCGTCGACGCCGACGGAGACGATGAGGCCTCCCTTGACGATGGACTTGACGCGGCCCTGGACGATGGAGCCTTCCTGGCAATTGGCTTCGATGCTCTCCCACTTGCGGATCTGCTGGGCGCGATCGTAGGAGACGGTCGGGGTGCCGTCCTTGTTCTCAAGCTTTTCGAGGTAGACCTCGAGCTGCATGCCGACCTGGACTTCGGCCATGTCCGGGAACTCGGACTGGGGGATGAATCCTTCGGATTTGCCGCTGATGTCCACGACGACGAACTTGTCTTCGCGGATCTCGGTGACCGTGGCGGTGATCACGGAGTGTTGCTTGAGCGCGCCGAAATTCGATTCGGCGAGCAGTTTTTCCATTAGGCTCATGTTGTTTTCGGACTGTTTGTCCTGGCCGTCGCGGAGGACGTTTCCAGGGTTTGGTTGGTTTTTTGGTTTTCCCTCCGGAGATTCCGCTGACACATGCCGGCGGGCCGAAAGGAAGGTCTAACGAACCGTCCGCTCAACCCCTTGGCAAGCGGATTCTGGCCCCTCCAGGAGGCGAAACCGGCCTTAGCGGCCGGCTTTGGCCGCCGGGCGCACCCGGCTGGCGTAGTCCCCGACGGCCGCCGCGATGGCCACGGCGATCTTTTGGCGGTAGGCCCCGTCCGCGATGAGGGCCCCTTCGCGGCGGCTCGACATGAAGCCGCCCTCGATCAGGACGCCGGGACAGGAGAGGGTGCGCAGGACCGCGAAGCGGGCGCGACGGACGCCGCGGTCGTCGGCGCCGGTGGCCCGGATCATCCGCCGCTGGATGCTCCAGGCGAGCAGGACGTTGGCGGAGTCGAAACGGTTGCCGGGTTCGGCGGCGGTGGTCGACTTGGCTTTGCCGGCGTTGGTCGACCGCTGTCCGGCCGGGGTCAGGCAGTACGTCTCGACGCCGTCGGCGCTGGTGTTGCCGGTCGGGCCCGCGTTGTAGTGGAGGCTGATGAAGAGGTCGGCGCCCAGTTTGGCCGCCAGCGCGGCCCGGTCGTCGAGTTCCAGGAAGACGTCCTTGGTCCGCGTGAAGAAGACCTGGTAACCCTGTTTCTCGAGGAGGAGCTTGAGCCGCGCGGCGGTGTCGAGCGTGGCCGACTTCTCGGTGTATTTGAGAGGGCCGTTGACCTTGCCGGTGTCCTTGCCGCCGTGGCCGGGGTCGAGCAGGATGCGGCGCGGCGCGGTCCGCGGGCCGTCCCAGAAGAGCGGCACGAAGACCTTGTCGTAGTCGCGCCTGGAGATGGTGAGGTGGCCGCGCTGCGAGCCGACGGGGTCGTCGAGCATGACCTTGATGCCGTCGACGACGACGTAGTCGCGGCTGTATTCGGCGTAGAGCCCCAGGCCGCCGCGCGTGGCGTAACGTTCCGACGAACGACCGTCGGCGCCTTGCCGGGGGACGTCGCGCAGGCCGAGCTGCCGCACGGATTCGCCGAGGAGATAATCCGTCGAGGCGGCCCGGAGCAGGGCCCCGGTGGCGAGGAGCAGGAGGATCGCCGCGACGTGCCGCACGGGCTTATTCGTCGTCGCCTCCGTCGTTGTCCACCGCCGAGTCGTCCTCGCCGTCTTCTTCGCCCGGGGCTTCGTTGTGCACGAGCTTGCGCTTGTTCTGCTGGACGGGGGTGAGGCCGACGACGATGGCGCGTCCGGAGCGCTTGGGCTCGTTGTCCCGCGTGCTGATGTGCATCAGGGCTTCGATGGCCTTGGTGATGGTGGCGATGCCGATCTCCGGGTGCTCGAGCTCGCGGTAGCGGTACTGGAGCAGCAGCTTCACCTTGTGGCCGTGGAAGAGGAAATTCTCGGCGCGACGGACCTTGATGAAGAGGTCATGGCTGTCGATGCGGGGGCGGAGCTTGATCTCCTTGACCCGGGAGGCCGACTTCTGGTGCTTGTGCTTCTTGGCCTCTTCGTAGAGGTACTTGCCGTATTCCTGCAGCTTGCAGACGGGCGGCACGGCGGTCGCGGCGATCTCGATGAGGTCGACGCCGAACTCGCGGGCGAGGTCGAGCGCCTGCTGGGTGGGCATGACGCCCATCATCTCACCCTTGGGCGAGATGACGCGCACTTCTGTCGCCCTGATGCGGTCGTTGCGCTTGGGCCCTTTGTCTTCTTTGCGGAAGTTACCGCGATTCTGCCCGGCGTTGTTTTTCGGGCGAGGGCTTTTAGGACGATAGGGCGAAGGCATTAGGTGCTGCGGTGGTGTCTCGCCGTTAAACTCCCCGTTTAACGGCGATGGTTCAAGCACCGATTCTCCCCGGCTCCGTCGCGGCGCCCCGCTTACTTCGCCTCGGCGATCGCGGCGAGCAGCTGCTTGCCATGCTCGGCGGCCTCGACCTTCGGCACGACGCCGACGAGCTTGCCGTCGCCGTCGAAGAGGTAGGCGGCCCGGAGCGGACCGAGGTACTTCTTACCATACATGGACTTCTCGACGATGGCGTCCATGGCCTGGGAGAAGAGGTCCTCCGGGTCCGAGACCAGGGTGAACTTGTAGCCGTGCTTGGCGGCGTACTTGGCGTGAGAGGCGCAAGTATCCCGGGAGACGGCAATCAGCCTAAACCCTTGTCTTACAATGGCTTTCTCGTTTTTATCCATCTCGGCGGCCTGTTTATCGCAGGCGGAGGTGTTGTTACGCATGTAGACCGAGACGATGGTCGGACCGTCCAGGAGGGAGGCAAAAGAGGCATTGACGGCCTTTCCGTCCACGAAGGCGTCCACTTTGAAGGTCAGTTTGGGCTTTTTTCCGAGGGAAAGCATGGTTTTGAGGATTGGGTGCAGGGCAGGGGAGCGGGCTTGGCCGGGAAAGTCAAACGGTCGACCCGATCCGCCTTCGCCCGGAAAGTGCGGACTTCTCCGCGAAGGCGGCCCTTTCCCCTTTACAAGTCCCCGTCGACACCCTTTGTTCCGACCCTTTCCGCCATGCAAAAGACCCGCAAGTCCATCTCCAAGCGTTTCAAGGTGACCGGCACCGGCAAAGTGATGCGCCGTTCCCCCAACACCCGCCACTTGCTGAGCTCCAAGTCCCGCAAGCAGCGCCGTCGCGCCAACAAGTCCAAGCGCGTCGACTCCGGCTTCGAGAAGAAGATGCTGGCTTCGATGCCCTTCGCCTAAGCCGGCGATCCCCATTTTTGGCCGAACGGGTGTTCATTAAGGCGACCCCGAGGCCATCTAACCAAAACCAAAACCAAATACCAACATGCCTAGAGCAACCAATGGCCCGGCCACCAAGGCCCGAAAGAAGCGCGCGATCAAAGCCGCCAAGGGCTACTTCGGAAACAAGTCCCGTCTGTACGTCTACGCCCTCGAGGCCGTTCAGCGCGCGCAGAAGTTCGCTTATCGCGACCGCCGCAAGAACAAGTCGACGTTCCGTCAGCTGTGGATCGTGCGTCTCAACGCCGCCTGCCGTCCCCTCGGCATCTCCTACAGCCGTCTGATCGCTGGCCTCAAGAAGGCCAACATCACGATGGACCGTAAGAACCTGAGCGAACTCGCCATCCATGACGCCCCCGCTTTCGAAGCGATCGTCAAGAAGGCCCAGTCCGCCCTGGCCTAAGACGAGTTAACCTCCTTTCACGAAGCCCCGGCCCTCCGGGGCTTCTTTGTTTTCAGGGTGCTTTCGCTTGCCGACTTTCTCCGCCAACGCACAAATCATCCCATGCAGCAGCAGCTCGCCCAACTCGTCGCCGCCGCCACCCAGGAAGCCTCCGCCGTCGCCACCCGCGCCGAGCTCGAAGCCTTCAAGGCGCGCGTCGTCGGCCCCAACGGCTCCCTGACCCAGGTGATGAAGGGGATGGCCACCCTCTCGAAGGAAGAACGCCCGGTCGTGGGCAAGCTCATCAACGAGGCGAAGAAGTCCGTCGAGGAACTCCTCGCCGCCCTCCTGGTGAAGGTCGAGAACGCCGAGATCGCCGCCGCCCTCGGCGCGTCCGTCGATCCGACCCTGCCGAGCCCCGACGCTCCGGCCGGCTCGCTCCATCCGCTCTCCCGCACCCGCGAACGCATCCTGGCTTCCTTCCGCAAGCTGGGCTTCGTGGTCGCCGACGGTCCCGAGGTCGAGACGGAGTGGCATTGCTTCGACGCCCTCAACACGCCCGCCGACCACCCGGCCCGCGACATGCAGGATACGCTCTACATGCCGAAGGCGTTCCGCTCCGCCGACGCGCCGCGCAAGGCCGACGAGGCGATCCTCCTCCGCACGCACACTTCCAGCGTGCAGGTCCGCACGATGCTCTCGCGCAAGCCGCCCTTCCGCATCGTCGCCCCGGGCCGTTGCTTCCGCCGCGACGCGGTCGACGCGACGCACTCCGCCAACTTCCACCAGGTCGAAGGCCTCTGGATCGACCGTGACGTGACGCTCGCCGACCTCCGCGGCGTGCTCGACTTCTTCGTGAAGGAGACCTTCGGCGCCGACGCCGAGATCCGCCTGCGTCCGTCGTTCTTCCCGTTCACGGAACCGTCTTTCGAGATGGACCTCCGTTCGCCCAACCTGGGTCGTCTCTCCGACCGCTGGCTGGAGATCATGGGCTGCGGCCTCGTCGACCCGAAGGTCCTCGAACTCTGCGGTCTCGATCCGCAGGAATGGTCCGGCCTCGCCTTCGGCCTCGGCCTCGAACGCATCGCGATGCTGGTCCACGGCATCGACGACATCCGTCACTTCTATAACAACGACACGCGCTTCCTGCGCCAGTTCGCCTAAGCCATGAAAGTCTCCTTCCAAGCGCTCTCCCGTCACCTCGACCTCGCCGGCGTCACCGCCGAGCGCGTCGCGGAAGTCCTCCCGATGCTCGGCCTCGAGGTGGAGTCGGTCACGACCTTCGGCCTCGCCCCGCTGCCCCTCGTGGTGGTCGGCGAGATCAAGTCCTTCGAGAAACACCCGAAGGCCGATCGTCTCAGCGTCTGTCAGGTCGACGCGGGCGAAGGCTCGCTCCGCCAGATCGTCTGCGGCGCCAAGAACTTCAAGGCCGGCGACCGCGTGCCGGTCGCTCTCCCTGGCACGATGATGCCGGGTGGTTTCGAGATCAAGGTCTCGAAGCTCCGCGACGTCGATTCGGCGGGCATGATGTGCTCCTCCGAAGAGCTCGGCCTCGGCAAGGGCGAGGACGGTCTCCTCATCCTGACGCCGCGCCAGCCGGCCGTCGGCACGCCGCTCAATTCGCTTTTCGGCGCGCCGGATACGGTGCTCGAGATCTCGGTGACCCCGAACCGCGGTGATTGCCTCGGCATCCGCGGCGTCGCCCGCGACCTCGCCGCCGCGCTGGGCCTCACGCTCAAGCCGCTCACGGTGAAGACGGCCGCCGGCCTCGCCGCCGCGCCCGCCGCCGCCGACGCGGTGAAGTTCGTCCGCTCGTCCTCCGAGTTCTGCCCTTACTACACGCTCCGCACGCTGAAGAACGTGAAGGTCGGCCCGAGCCCGGAATGGCTCCGCCGCGACCTCGAGGCCGCCGGCCTCCGTCCGATCAACAACGTGGTCGATATCACGAACTGGGTGCTGCTCGAACTGGGCCAGCCGCTCCACGCGTTCGACGCGAAGAAAGTCTCCGAAGGCATCGAAGCCCGCCCGGCCCGCGAAGGCGAAGAGATCGTCCTCCTCGACGGCAAGAAGGTGAAGCTCGAGACCGGGGTCTGCGTCATCGCTGACGCCCAGCGTCCGCTCGTCGTCGCCGGCGTGATGGGTGGCGTCGATTCCGGCGTGACCGAGTCCACGACCGATGTCCTCCTGGAAGCCGCTTGGTTCCGCCCCGGCGAAATCCGCCGCGTCGCCCGCCGCATCGGCGTCTCCACCGATTCTTCCCACCGCTTCGCCCGTGACGTGGATCCGGCCGGCGTCGAACTCGCTTCGCGTCTCGCCACGGACCTGCTCATCGAACTCGCCGGCGCCCAGGTGGTCGGTCCGGCCGTCGTGGTCGGCCAGCCTCCGCGCGCCGACGTGACGATCGAGCTCCCCGCCGGCTACGTCGCCGCGAAACTCGGCACGCCGGTCGCCGATGCCGACGTCAACGCGGCCTTCGCCCGCCTCGGTTTCACGGTGAAGCCTGCCGCCGCCGGTTTCTCGGTGCGGGTGCCTTCGTTCCGTTCCGACGTGACCCGCCCGATCGACCTGGTCGAAGAATTCATCCGCATCCACGGCACCGACAAGGTGCCCGCCGGCCGTCCGATCGCCCCGCTGCCGGGCGACGAAGACGCGCTGACGTCCGTCTTCACCCGCGAAGTCTCGGCCCGCCTCGTCGGCGCCGGTTTCACGGAGTGCTGCCACTACTCGCTCCGCGACGCCGCGGAACTCGAACGCACCCTCGGCGCCGACAAGGCCGCCTTGGTCGCGATGGATAATCCGCTGACGGCCGAGCAGACGCACCTCCGCGCGTCGCTCGTCCCGGGCCTCGCCGGCGCCCTCGCGCTCAATCTCTCGGTCCACGCCGATCCGCGCGGGCTCTTCGAGGTCGGCACGGTCTTCCGTCCGCAGGCCGACGGCACGGTCCGCGAATTCCTCTCGGTCGCCTTCGCGATCGTCGCCGAGCCGGTGACGCGTTCCTGGAAGTCGCGCGAGGGCTTCGACGCCCTCCGCGCCAAGCGCCTCCTGCAGGACGCCGCCGCGCTCGCCGGCGTCGCCTCCGTCCGTCTTTCGTTCGCCGCCGCCACGGGCGGTCTCTGGCAGGCCAACCACGCCGCCGCCCTCGTCGACCGCGGCCGCGCCGCGGAAGGCGCCTGCGGCGTCCTCGACCTCCGCTGGACGCGTTCGCTCGGCCTGAAGAGCTCGGTCATCGCCGGTGAAGTCTGCTTCCCGCGCTCGGCCTTCGCCGAAGCCCGCAAGATCCCGCGCTTCGAAGCCTTCTCGTCCTTCCCGCCTGTCACGAAGGACGTCGCGGTCATCGTCCCGGTCGACGTCGCCGCCGCCGAAGTCGAAAGCCGCGTCCGCCAAGGCGCCTCCAAGGCCGCCGGCAAGGAGTTCGCGCTGGAGTCGGTCAACTGCTTCGACGTCTTCACCGGCCCGGGCCTGCCCGAAGGCCACCGCAGCCTCGCCTTCGAGATCCGCTGGCGCCACGCGGCCCGCACGCTCACCGACGAGGAGACCAACCAAGCCCTCGGCGTCGTCATCGCGACGCTCGAGAAGGGCGCCGGCTGGACCGTCCGCCGCTGATCGCCATGGCCGAAGGTTTCGACATCGACCACCTCGCGAAGCTCGCCCGCCTCAGCCTCACGGCCGAGGAGAAGGCGCTCTACTCTTCGCAGCTCAACCAGATCCTGGGTCACTTCCAGGCGCTGGCTGACGCCGACCTGCCCGCGACGATCGACGACGCCCGCGTGGTCGACGAAGCGGCCCTGCGCTCCGATGAGCCGGGTCCGGTCCTCGGCGCCGAAGCCGTCACCCGCATCGCCCCCGCCTCGCGCGACGGGCAGATCTCCGTCCCGCGCGTCGTGGACGACGAATCCTAAGCCATGGCCGACGCGCTCCATACGCTTTCCGCCGCCGAGCTCGGCCGCCGCCTCGCGGCCGGCACGCTCACGTCCCGCGCCCTTTGCGAAGCCCTGATCGCCCGCTACCAGGCGGTGAACGACAAGGTCGGCGCCTTCACGCATCTCGACCAGGCCGACGTGCTCGCGCAGGCCGACGCTTCCGATGCCCGCCGCCAGGCCGGGCAGGGCAGGGGCCCGCTCGAAGGCATCCCGGTCGCGATCAAGGACAACATCGCGGTGAAGGGCCAGCCGCTCACGTGCTCGAGCAAGATGCTCGCGCCGCTGGTCTCGCCTTACGACTCCCATGTCGCCGAACGCCTCCGCGCGGCCGGCGCGATCCTCTACGGTCGCCTGAACATGGACGAGTTCGCGATGGGTTCCTCCACGGAGAACTCCGCGCTGCGTAAGACCTTCAATCCTTGGGATCTCGCCCGCATCCCGGGTGGTTCTTCCGGCGGCAGCGCCGCGGCCCTCGCGGCCGGCCTGGTACCGCTCTCGCTGGGTTCCGATACCGGTGGCTCCATCCGCCAGCCCGCCTCGCATTGCGGCGTGGTCGGCCTGAAGCCGACCTACGGACTCATCTCCCGCTTCGGTCTCGTGGCCTTCGCTTCGTCGCTCGATCAGATCGGCCCGATGGCCCGCAGCATCGAAGACTGCGAACTGCTCCTCCACGCGCTGGCCTCGGCCGACGCGCGTGACATGACCTGCTTCGGCCCGTCCGACCGCGCGCTCACGGCCGCCGGCGACGCGAAGAAGTTCCGCATCGGCATCCCGAAGGGTTTCCTCGGCAAGGGCGTCGCCCCCGAGGTCGCCGCCGCGGTCAACGCCGCCGTCGAATTCTACCGCGCCCAGGGTTGCGCGATCTCCGAAGTCGAACTGCCCTCCGCCGACCTCGCCGTGCCGACCTATTACGTCGTCGCGACCGCCGAAGCTTCTTCGAATCTCGGTCGTTATGACGGCGTCCGCTACGGCCACCGCTCCGCCGCCGCCGGCACGCCGGTCGAGATGATGACGGCGAGCCGTTCCGAAGGTTTCGGCCCGGAAGTGAAGCGCCGCATCCTGCTCGGCACGTTCGTGCTCAGCGCCGGTTACGCCGACGCTTATTACGTCCGCGCTCTCCGCGCCCGCGCGAAGATCCGCGCCGAGTACCTCGCCGCCCTCGCCGGCGTCGACGTGCTGCTCACCCCGACGGTCCCGACGCCCGCCTTCAAGGTCGGCGAGAAGGCTTCGGATCCGCTGCAGCTCTACCTCGAGGACATCTTCACGATTCCTGCCAACCTCGCCGGCCTCCCGGCGATCTCGGTGCCCTGCGGCAAGTCCGGCCACCTGCCGGTCGGTTTCCATCTCGTCGGAGCGCCGCTCTCCGAAGCCAAACTCCTCGCCGCGGGTCGTCTCTTCGAGGCCGCCCATGGTTACGCCCACCAGCAAGCCGCCCTATGAGCAACGTTCCTTCTGATTGGGAAGTCGTCATCGGCCTCGAGGTCCACGTGCAGCTGCACACCCGCGCCAAGGTCTTCGCATCGTCCCCGTGGGGCTTCGGCAAGGAGCCTAACGAGCAGGTCGACCCGGTCGTCCTCGGTCTCCCGGGCACGCTGCCGGTGGTGAACCGCGAGGCGGTCGAGAAATCCATCCTCTTCGGCCTCGTCGTGGGCGCGGAGATCCCGGAGCGCTGCGCCTGGGACCGTAAGAACTATTTCTACCCGGATAATCCGAAGAACTACCAGCTCACCCAGAAGGATTTCCCGGTCGTCGTCGGCGGCCAGGTCGAGATCGAACTCCCGGGCGCCTCGCGCAATGTGATGGGCGAGCATAAGTTCATCCGCATCCACCACGCGCACCTCGAAGAGGACGTGGGCAAGCTCAGCCACGCGGGCAGCGGCTCGCTGGTCGACTACAACCGTGCCGGCGTGCCGCTCCTCGAGATCGTCACCGAGCCGGACCTCCGTTCCTCCGCCGAAGCCGAGGCTTTCCTCCGCTCCCTCGTCGCGATGCTGACCCAGGCCGGCGTCGCCGACTGCGACATGGAGAAGGGCCAGCTGCGCTGCGACTGCAACGTATCCGTCCGCCGCCGTGGCGCCGAGAAGCTCGGCACGCGCACCGAGACCAAGAACTTGAACTCGATCTCGAGTGTCCGCGACACGGTCATCTACGAGACCGCCCGCCAGATCCGCGAACTCGAAGCCGGCCGCTCGATCACGCAGGAGACCCGCGGCTGGAACGCCGAGCTCGCCCGTGGTTACGTCCTCCGCGACAAGGAAGACGCGCACGACTACCGTTACTTCCCGGATCCGGATATCCCGACCTTGAAGATCTCCCGCGAGACCGTCGCCCGCCTCGCGAAGCAGGTCCCCGAGAACCTTTACGATCGCCAGCGTCGCTACGTCGAGAAACTCGGCCTGCCTTACACCGCCGCTTCGGTGCTCGTGAACGACCGCGCCCTCGCCGAATGGTTCGAGGCCGCCGTGGCCGCCCACCCGACCAATCCGTCGGGTATCGCCAATCTCGTCGCCAACGACCTCCTCCGCGACCTCGCCGCCTCGGCGGGCGCCGCCGGCGCCTTCGACGAAGCCGCTCCGGCCCCCGTCTCGCTCGCGTCCTGCCCGATCAAGCCCGCGCAGCTCGCCGGCCTGGTCAAACTGACCGACGACGGCGTGATCTCCAAGCAGCAGGCCAAGGAGGTCTTCACCGAGATGTTCAAGACCGGCCAGGACGCCGCCGCCATCGTCGACGCCAAGGGCCTCCGCCAGAACAGCGATACCGGTGAGCTCGAGAAGATCGTCAAGGAAGTCATCGCCGATCCGGCCGTGGCGAAATCCATCGCCGAATACCGTGCCGGCAACGAGAAGGCCATCAACGCGCTCAAGGGCCCGATCATGAAGCGCACGCAGGGCAAGGCCAACCCGGTCCTCATCGACCAGCTGCTGCGCAAGTTCCTCGCATGAGCGAACCTTCCGCTTCCCCACTGACCGCCGGCATCAAGGCGTTGCGGGATATCGCCCTCCCACTGGTGGTCATTATGCTGGCCGCCGCCGGCTTGGTCGTCGCCTATTACAATATCCCGGAGGTCGCCACGGCTCTCAATCGGATCGGGGCCGTCAACGCGGCCAGCCCGATGGCCTTCGCGGCGATCTGCACGGCCATCACCTCCGGTCTGATCCCTTGGTGCTTCCGCATGGTCTTCCGTGGGCTCCGTCCGGCGCATCCTTTCCGCGACCTCCTGCATAGCATGGTCTGGTGGGCCTTGATGGGGATGCTGGTGAGCTACTTCTACACCCTGCAGGCGGCTTGGTTTGGCGAAGAGCTGAATTTTCAAACCGTCTTGCTCAAGGTCCTCGTCGACATGGCCGGCTTCACGATCTTCATCGGCGCTCCGTTCAACGCGATCTCCCACCTCTGGAAGGATTGCGGCTGGGACACCGCCCGCCTGCGCGCGGCGATGGGCCCGGGCTGGTATCGTCGCCTGGTCCTCCCGAACCTGCTCACGAACTACTTCGTCTGGTTCCCCGGCACGCTGATCTTCTACAGCATGCCCACCGACCTCCAGCTGGTCGTCGCGAACTGCATCGGTTGCTTCTGGGCCCTCATGTGCGCCCGGATCGCGGCCCATTCGGGCGTGCCGACCACGGATATCCACGCCTGAGGCTAATTCAGGTCCGGTCGGTAACCCTCGCTTGAATCTCCGCCTCGCTTCGGCGAGCCTCCCCCTGTGCCCGATCTCTTCGGAGAAATCGAACCCGGCGTCGCCGAGGTGGTCCCGTTTGACGGCGGGGCCCGGGCCTACTCGTATTCCGTGCCGGCGGCCCTCAAGGAAGTCCTGAAGGTCGGTCAGCTGGTCCGCGTGCCGCTCGGCGGACGCACGAGCATCGGCGTCGTCTGGAAATATCCGGCCGAGCCGCCGCCTTCCGCCCGTCTGCGCAGCATCATGACGCTCGAGCATGAGCAGCCGGTGATGACGCCCGACTGCTGCAAGTTGGCCGAGTGGATGGCGAGCTACTACGGCTGTGGCCTTAACTCCGTCCTAGAGACCGTCCTGCCCGCCGCGGTGCGCAAGGGCGTACGTCCGGTCCTGCGACGTCTGCTCACGCTCATCGCTCCGCCTGATGACGAAGCCCTCGCGAAACTCCGCAAGAAGGCCCCGCGGCAGGCGCAGGTCATCGATTACCTCGCCGGACAGAAGGAGCCGGCCGACCGTTCGAAGATGGTCGAAGGGCTCGGCGTCGCGCAGCAGGCCGTCGATGCGTTGATCAAGGCCGGCACGGTCAAGGAAGACACCAGCGTGCTCTGGCGCGTGGCTTATAACGACCCTTACGCCGAAGGGGAGACCATCGCCTCGGCGGGACATACCCTGAATCCCGAACAGGTGGCCGCGGTGGATTCGGTCACGAAGACGCTCGATGCGAAGGCCTTCCGGGCGCATCTCCTGCACGGCGTGACGGGCTCCGGCAAGACGGAGGTCTACGTGGCGCTCATCCGTAAGGTCGTGGCCGAGGGCGGTTCGGCGATCTTCCTCGTCCCCGAAGTCGCGCTGACGCCGCAGACGGTCGGCCGTCTCCGCTCCCGCCTCGCCGACCTCGGCGCCAAGGTGGTCGTCTGGCATAGCCATCTTTCCGCCGGCGAGCGTTTCGACGCCTGGATGGCGATGTCGCTCGGGCAGGCGAGGGTGGTGGTCGGCGCCCGTTCGGCCGTCTTCGCCCCGCTGCCGAATCTCCGCCTCATCGTGGTCGACGAGGAGCACGAGCCTTCCTTCAAGCAGGGCGAGACGCCGATGTATCACGGCCGCGACGTCGCGGTGATGCGCGCGTCGATCCTCGGCGCAGCGTGCGTGCTGGGTTCGGCCACGCCTTCGCTCGAGACCTGGAAGAACGCGACGGCCGGCCGCTACGCCCTCGATGTGATGGCCAAGCGCGTCGATGACCGCCCGATGCCGGCTTTCCGCATCGTGGACATGCGTCGCGAGGTCCTTCACTCGAAGGGCCAGCATATCCTTTCCCGTGAACTGACCGACGGCATCCGCGCCCGACTCGAACGCCGCGAGCAGACGATCCTCTTCCTCAACCGCCGCGGGCATTCGCGCTCCTTGGTCTGCCCTGACTGCGGCGAGGCCGTCCAGTGCAAGCGCTGCAGCGTCTCGCTGACCTTGCACCGGACCGACGACACCGCCCGCTGCCACCTCTGCAACCACCAGGAGCGCGCCCCGGTGCTCTGTCCGAGCTGTCGCTCCCCGAAGGTCCGCTGGAAGGGCTACGGCACCCAGAAGGTGGAGGAGACCATCGCCCAGCTTTTCCCGCGCGCCCGCGTGGCCCGCATCGACGCCGATACGATGGGCAAGAAGGACCTCTTCCGGAAGGTGCTCTCGGATTTCCGCGCCGGTAAGTATGACATGCTCCTTGGCACGCAGATGATCGCCAAGGGTCTCGACTTCCCGCGCGTGACGCTGGTGGGCATCATCGATGCCGACCTCTCGTTGCAGCTGCCGGATTTTCGTGCCGCCGAACGCACCTTCCAGCTGCTCACCCAGGTCGCCGGGCGCGCGGGCCGTGGGGACCTCGAGGGCGTGGTCGTCGTCCAGAGCTTCCAGCCGGCCTCCGACCCCATCCAGTTCGCCAAGCGCCTCGACTTCCATGGCTTCGCCGCCGCCGAGCTCGAGAAGCGCGCCGAATTCGGCTATCCGCCGGACCGTCACCTCGTCCGCCACGTCTTCCGCGGCCGTAATGCCGAGAAGGTCAACTTCGTGGCCGATGCCTGGGTCAAGGAACTCGAGCGCCTGCACCCCGGGCTCTGCGAGGTCCGCGGCCCGGCCCCGTGCCCGTTCGAGAAGGTCCAGGATCAGCACCGCGTACACATCTGGTATCTCGTCACCGGCGTGAAGTCGCTCCTCGCCGCCTTGCTGCCTTTGCGCGCCAGGATCCTCGGCGACGAGGACGTCATCGACGTCATCGACGTCGACGCGCAGGATTGTGCCTAAGTTCAGATGACTGAATCGATGACAGCATCGATGACTGCGTCGATGGCAGATAACGCAGGATTTCTTGAACCCTTAGGCTCGTGGTCGGTGGTTTTGGCTGACGGTTCTCATCTGTGATCGATTCAGTCATCGATCCAGCACTCGACTCAGCCATCTATTCCGGCGCTTCGCGCGCTCAGAACCACCGCTTCCGCTTCATCCAGAGGATGATGCCGGTCGCGAGGGCGCCCATGGAGCCGAGCGCCAGGAAGTAGCCGTATTTCTCGCCCCACTCCGTGTGGATCTCCGGCATGAAGTGGAAGTTCATTCCCCAGAGTCCGACCAAGAAGGTCAGCGGGATGAAGACCGAGCTCATCACCGTCAGCACGCGGATGACTTCGTTGGTCTTCCGCTCCTGCTGGGTGTGGTGGTATTCCTGCAGGTCCTGGAGGATCATGCGGGCGTGTTCGATGCGATCGGCCGCGCGGATGGCGTGGTCGTAGAGGTCGCGCAGGAACATGTCCAAGGACGTCGGCAGGAGCGGGTGCTCGTAGTGCTCGAGGACGCTGACCATGTCCTTGAGCGGCTGGGCGAGGCGGCTGAGGCGCACGACGATGCGCTTGAGGCGGTAGACCTCGTTGAGGTCCCAGTCATCGGTGCCCTTGAGGATGGAATCCTCGAGCTCGGTGGTGGCGTCCTCGATCTCTTCGGTCTGGTAGAGCAGTCGGTCGACGAGCGTGTCCAGGAGCGAGTAGACGAGGTAGCCGGCGTGCCACTTGCGGATGTTGCCTTTGTTGTCGGCGATGCGCCTTTCGATGGCTTCGAAGACCTTCTCGTCGTTCTCGTGGAAGGAGATGACCCAGTTCTGGGCGGCGACGATGGAGATCTGCTGGCCGCGCGGGGTGTCTTCCTCGACGCCGATGCGGACGGCGCGGGCGATGGCGAGGAGCTTTTCGCCGTGTTCCTCGAACTTCGGGCGGGAGGTGGCCGTCAGGATGTCTTCCTGGGCCAGCATCGGGATGTCGAAGAAGGCCCCCACGATGTGGACGATCTGGGGGTCGGTGATACCGAGGACCTGGATCCAGACCATGCCCTGCTTGCCGGCGTAGCGGCCGACGGAATCCAGGTCGGAGAATTCCTCCACCTTGCAGCTCGACTCATCGTAGGAGATGACCCGGAACTTGGTCGGGACGGTCGATTCGAAGGGGGAGGCGGCCGGCAGCTGGCCCGGGGCGCGGCCGATCTCGGTATCCTCGTAGGCGGCCTCCCCGGGCAGGGGGGCGGCGTCCGGCTTCAGGCCGAGGCGGGAGCGCAGGTCGTTCATGCGCCGTTCCAGGAAGGAACGCGCCCGAGCGACCTCTTGTTGGCGCCTCTGCTGATGCCGGCTCATCCCGCCATCATCCGCAGGCCAGGGGCCTTGTCAACGGGTTCGGCGGGGGCGCCGGCGGCCGGACTCAGCCCTTCCGCTGGCCTTTGGCGTTGCGGCGACCGTTCTTGCCGATGCCGAGGGTGACCAACTTGCCTTGGTTCACCTTCTGGAACAGATTATTCGAATTGGTCACCCCGAGGCAGTACAGGACCGCGGCCACGTCGGTGGCCTTGTCTTTGTGGACCAAGCCGGCGTTCGCGAGCCAGGTCGCCAGGGCGTGGTGGAAGTTCGGGGGGCTGATGTCCATCTGCTCGCCGCCGAAGCGCAGCCAGAGTTCGGCGCGATCCTTCATGGTGCAGTTGCCCCGCTTCTCCTGACGCTCATGCAGGAACGTCAGCAGCTCGGCGAGCTGCGCGGGAAGTCTGGACGACGAAGGCTCGGACATCGGAAGGTGCGGTCAGGTGAGGGTGCGAATGGCGCGGGGGAGGAACGAGGCCGGGTGGGCGATGCTCGTCATAGAAGAGGTTATGGATTAATTAAGCGACAGTTCGCTGGGAACACCTAATTACCATCCGACCTATAATATTATAAAGTAATAGAAGCCCTTCAGGACCCGTCGTAATCAAGGAGCCCGCGGAAAGATCCCGGGTGGTGGTCGCGACAGGACTTGAACCTGTGACTTCAGCAATGTGAATGCTGCGCTCTAACCAACTGAGCTACGCGACCGTGACCCGGACCAGCATCATAACCCTCCGGGGAGGGCGGCGGGCAAGCCTGTTTTGAGGGCCGGTCAGCATCAGGCCCGTGAAACAGGCTGGCGGCTTGTCTTTCGTGGGGGCTGGCCTCATGTTGGGCGGAGATGGATACTTCCGCACCAGCCGCCGGTCCGCGCGTCGCCGATGAGCGCCTGATCCGCCTGACGGCTCCGGCCGGTGGTAAAGTCCTCGCTTTGGCGGCCCGCGAGGCCCAAGGCCGTTTCCTGCGCGTGGCGATCTCCGGCGGCGGCTGCAACGGGCTGTCCTACAAGATGCGTTTCGTCGGCGAGGCCAAGCCGGCCGACATCCTGGTCCGCTCCGCCGGCGTCGAGGTCCTGGTCGATCCGAAGTCGGCCCTCTATCTCCGCGGCACCCACTTGGACTATTCCGACAAGATGATCGGCGGCGGCTTCAAATTCTCCAATCCCAACGCCAAGGCCAGCTGTTCCTGCGGCGAGAGTTTCTCGCTTTAGCGCGAAGGCGCAGCCTTCGCGAGGGGGCACGTTGACACGCTGGCACGTGGGCAAGGGGGGGTGTCTGTCTCGAGGTAGGGTCAGCACTGCGTGCTGACCTAGTCTGTCGCCTCGGGTAGGGTCGGGACCGCGTCACGACATAGAGGTATCCTGTGAGAGGACTGAATAGAGGACTGCGTTGAGGGCTGAATGGATGAGACGCAATTCAGGTGGCGGGTGGCAGCTCCGGGTGGCTGGTGGCGGGAGCCCAAGGGTAGGGATGCGATGACATCGCATCCGCATTCGGACCGAGTAGCCTGCATGCAAGGTGACGGGTGACGGCCATCGGGGCATCAGTCATGCTGGTTTCGGCATTTCAGCCATCGGCGATCGGCTCCGGGATCGGGTAGGGTCGGGGCCGCGTCACGTCATGGTGTGCGTGGGTGGGGTGAATCCCTTTCAGGTCTCAGGTCTCGGCCGCCGGGTATCTGGTTCGGCAGTTCAGGTTCAGGTGCAGGACCCGGGGCTGACACCCGAACCTGAAGACCTGAACCTGGGACCTGAGGCCCGAGACCCGACACCCGAGAAGGACGTATCGGTCGTCTTTAGTCCGCCGGAATCTCGTCCTTCGCGCCGGCTTCGTAGCGTTCGCACCAGGCTTTGGACCACGCGGCGAAGTCGCCCGCGGCGATGTGCGCGTGGGCCTGGGCCATGAGGTCCTGCAGGAAGTGGATGTTGTGCAGCGCGAGCAAGGTGCCGCCGAGCTGTTCGCCGGCGTGATGGAGGTGTCGCAGGTAGGCGCACGAGAAGTGACGGCAGGTGTAGTTGTCCATGCCTTCGACGAGCGGGCGGTGGTCTTCCTTGTAGCGGAGATGCTTCACGCTGATCGGGCCGTCGGGCGTGAACGCGCCGCCGTGGCGACCGATACGGGTCGGCATCGTGCAGTCGAACATGTCGGCGCCGAGCGCGACCATGCGGAGGAGCTGGGGCGGGGTGCCGACGCCCATGACGTAGCGGGGCTTGTCCTTGGGCAGGAGCGGCGCGACGAGTCCGACCTGATGGAGCATGTGCTCTTCGGGTTCGCCGACGCTGACGCCGCCGATGGCGTGGCCGGGGAAATCGAGGCCGCCGAGTTCTTCGGCGCAGCGGATGCGGAGGTCGTCGTAGACCGAGCCCTGATTGATGCAGAAGAGGTGACGGCCTGAGGCCAGGAAGCCGCTGTCCTTGGCCAGCTGGAGCATCTCCTTCGCCCAGCGGATGGAGCGGGTCACGGCGACTTCGCAGGCGGCGCGTTCGCACGGGTAGGGCGGGCATTCGTCGAGCACCATCGCGATGTCCGAGCCCAGCGCGTCCTGGATGTCGAAGCAGTCCTTCACGTCGAGGAACAGCTTGTTGCCGTCGAGGTGGGAACTGAAATGGATGCCCTCGTCGGTGATCGTGCGGAGCTTCGCGAGCGAGAAGACCTGGAAGCCGCCGCTGTCGGTCAGGATCGGCTTGTCCCAGTGCATGAACTTGTGGAGGCCGCCGGCGGCGCGGACGATCTCGCGGCCCGGACGCAGGTTCAGGTGGTAGGTGTTGCTGAGCAGGATCTGGGCGCCCGTCTCGGCGACCTGCTGGGGCGAGAGGCCTTTGACCGTGGCTTGGGTGCCCACCGGCATGAAGACCGGCGTGCGGACCTCCCCATGGGGGGTCTTCAGGACGCCGAGGCGCGCGGCCGTCGTCATATCGGTCTTAAGCAGGGTGAACACGGCCCGAAACTAGGGGGCAGGCTGGCATGCTGGCAAGGGGACAAGAAGAGGACAGATGGCAGAGGACTGAATCGATTATGGATGGCTGAGATTCAAAGGCAGGGAGGCGGATGGGTTAAGGAGATAGGCGTTTTGTAAGCCCGCTTCCTTGTCAGCCCAGTTTTCCTCTCTGGCATCCGCCAACTGTCATCGATTCAGCCATCTGTCATCTGCCATCGACTCAGTCATCTATGCCGCCGCCCTTCAGCGGCGGTTCCCGTCAAACGTCAGCCTCATCCCCTTCGGGGCGTCGGCGCGGACCTGGCCGTTCTCGTAGACGCAGACGCCGTTGACGAAGGTGAGTTCGATGCTGCTGCCGAAGGTGTGGCCTTCGAAGGGCGACCAGCCGCACTGGTAGAGCAGGCCGGACTTCGTCACGGGCTGGGGCTTGGCGGGGTCGACGACCACGAGGTCGGCCCAATAGCCTTCGCGGATGAACCCGCGCTTCTCGACGCCGAAGAGGATTGCCGGCGCATGGCAGGCGCGCTGGATGGCGGTCTCGAGCGTGAACGCGCCCTGGCGGGCGAGCTCCACGAGGATGAGCAGCGAATGCTGGATCAGCGGCAGGCCGGACGGAGCCTTGAAGTAGGTCTGCGCTTTCTCGTCCCAAGTGTGCGGGGCGTGGTCGGTCGCGATGACGTCGATGACGCCCGAGGCCACGGCGGCGCGGACCGCATCACGGTCGGCGGCGGTCTTGATGGCGGGGTTGCACTTGATCTGGTGGCCGAGGCGGGCGTAGTCGGCGTCCGAGAACCAGAGGTGGTGCACACAGGCTTCGGCGGTCAGGCGCTTGCCCTTGAGCGGCGAGCTGCTGAAGAGCGCGAGTTCCTTGGCCGTGGTGATGTGCAGGATATGCAGCCGCGCGTCGTGACGGCGGGCGAGTTCGGCCGCCATCGAGGAGGAGGCGTAGCAGGCTTCGACGTCGCGCAGGCGCGGGTGTTCGGCGGCGGGGACGTCATCGCCCCACTTGGCCTTGGCGGCGGCCTCGGCGGCCTTGATGCGCGGGGTGTCCTCGCAGTGCGTCAGGATGATGGTGGGGGAGTGACGGAAGATGCCTTCGAGGGTGGCGACCTGGTCGACGAGCATGTCGCCGGTGGAGGAGCCCATGAAGACCTTCACGCCGCAGACGGTACGCGGGTCGATGCCCTTGATGGCTTCGACGTTGGAGTTGGTGGCGCCGAAGAAGAAGGAGTAGTTGGCGACCGAGGTGGCCGCGCCGACCGCGTATTTCTTGGCGAGCTCCTCGTGCGTGACCGCCGGAGGATTCGTGTTCGGCATCTCCATGAACGAAGTCACGCCGCCGGCGACGGCCGCGCGGGCTTCGCTGGCGATGCAGGCCTTGTGCGTCAGGCCGGGTTCGCGGAAGTGCACCTGGTCGTCGATCAGGCCGGGGACGAGGAATTTGCCGGTCAGGTCGTACTCCTGGTCGGCCGGGGTGCCGGCGGGGATGACGCCGATGCGCTCGATGCGACCGGCCCGGATGAGCACGTCGGCGTGGAAGCGACGGCCCTCGTTGATGATCTCAGCGTTGCGGAGGACGACGGTGTTCATGCGTCATCCAATCAGACTTCAAGCCAGCCGACTGCAAATGGGAAAACGCGGACCTCAGGCCGTGACCTTCACCATGTCCGAAAGGTCGGCTTTCTTGACGCCTTCCGGGTTGATGTTGACCGCCGAGACGCGGAACTGGGCGCCCTGCTTGTGGCTGAACTTGAGGATGAAATTGGTCACGACGAGCTTCTCCTCGGGGTAGAGCTCGGCTTTGCGGGCCACCATGGTGGTGACGAGTTCTTCGACCTGCTCAGCCGTGGCGCCGGGGAGGCTGGCCAGGCGGGTCTTGGCTTCCGCGATCTTGGCGTCGCCTTCGATGGCGGCGTTCCAGATGAGGATGGCGACGTTCATCGCGCCCTTGGCGGCGGTGTGGTTGCCGCCGGCCTGCTCAAGGATGGGCTGGGAGAAGGTGATGAGCTTGTCGGCGAAGGAAGGCTCCCGCGGGGTGGTGTCGACCGGGGTGGGCTCGGGACGGCTGAAGTCGCGCTTGATGTCGCGGGGCTTGTTGTTGCCGAAGGCGCCAGTGGTCCGGCGACGAGAATGGGGGGAGGCCATTGGAAATGGGTATGACCCAAGGGAAACCCGACCGGCCCCCTCGGCAAGCCCTTTCCCCGAGGGGTCTATTGACACCCCGCCGAGGGCAAGCCAGTTTGCTCCCAACGCCCCCTCCCGTGTCCGATTACAGCGACGTCATCCGCGCCCACCGCCGCGACCATCTCGCGAAACCGAACTCCTTGCCCACGGGGGTCCATCGTTACTTCGAGAGCACGGTCCTGCCGCTACCGATCGAGAAAGTCTTCGAGTTCTTCTCCAAGGCCGAGAACCTCCAGGCGATCACGCCGCCGGAACTGAGCTTCCGCATCAAGACTCCGCTGCCGATCGCGATGAAGCAGGGCACGCTGATCGACTACAGCCTCTCGCTCAACGGCATCCCGTTCGGCTGGCGCACGCGCATCACCCACTGGGATCCGCCTTACGCCTTCGCCGACGAACAGCTCAAGGGCCCTTACGCTGTCTGGTTCCACACGCATACGTTCGCCGACGAAGGCGGCAAGACCCGCATGGACGACGAGGTGCTGTACAAACTGCCGCTCTGGCCGTTCGGCGAGGTCGCCTATCCGTTCGTGAAGAAGAAGGTGGAAGGAATCTTCCGCTATCGCCGCGCGAAGATCCGCGAGATCTTGGCTTGCTAGGCGTTGTAGGGCTAGAGCCAGGGCCGGGGCTAGTAACGAATAAAGTTACGACAGCAGACATGCTCGTGCCTGTTCAACCTGCCCCTACCCCTACCCCTGCCCCTACCCCTGACGTCACTTCTTCGCCGGCTCGGTCGAGGGAGGCACCGGGAAGACGCAGATCTGCATGCTCGCGGCCTGATCGAAGGCCTGCGGGTTGGCGTGGCGTCCCGCCCAGGCGATGCCGCGGAAGAGCAGGAGTTTCACGTCGGTCCGGCTGAAGTTCACGTAGGTATGGCCGGGAATGAAGACGAACGCGCGCTGCGCGCCGGGCTTCTCATAAGTCCAGATCTGCGTCTGCGCTTCGAAGCCGTCGCCGACCTTCTTCGGCGTCGGCGCGGTCGCGAGCGGATGGATGTCGGCGCGCAGGTCCATGTCGTAGTAGATCTCGTCCTTCATGCCGAAGTCGGCGACGCCCTTGGAGATGGCGTGCCCATTGTCCACGAACTTGAGCTGCATGGGACCTTCGCGCCATTTGGTCACCTTCTGACGCCAGGAGCCGCCGACGAGATCTTTGTAGAAGTCGGCCGACGCATTGTTGCCGGCGACGGCGCCGGCGTGGATCACGACGAAGCTGCCGCCGCGCGCGGCGAACTTCTCCACGCGGGCGCGTTCGTCGGGTTTGAAGTCGCCGCCGCCCTGGCGGTGGATGACGAGCACGTCGGTGCGCGCGAGTTCTTCGTCGGACGGGAAGGTCTGCACGCCCTTGGCATCGGCGTCGCCGATCGAGACTTTCATGCCGGCCTGCGTCAGCAGCGGCTGCCAGTCGCGCGCGAAGGCCGGGTGGTCATGGTCGCCGGGACCATGGGTCTTCGGACCGCAACGGAGGAACACGCGGAGCGGGGCAGGGGCATCGGCGGCGAACACCGTGGCGAAAGCGAGCAGGGGGAGGAGGCAGCGCATGTATGATAGAGTGGATAACGGGCTAAGGATGGCAAGGAGTGAGGAAGGTGTTAGCGGTTAGCGGTTGGCGGTTGGGGAATGATAGTGGCGTGAAGGTAGGGACAGCACCACGTGCTGTCCTAGCGGACCGAACACTTTCAGGTGGCGGGTGGCGGGTGGCAGGTGATGCTCCCGAGACCTGAGACCCGAAAGAAATGCCCGCAGCCATTCATCCGGTTTCCCTTTGAGTTACTTCCTCTGCCTTGGGTAGGGTCAGCACTGCGTGCTGACCTAGCGCTGTCTTGGGGTAGGGATGCGATCACTATCGCATCCGTTCGAAACCGAGGCCCGGAAGAAACCGGGCCTTAGCCAGTCCTATGAAATCCTTACACTGATTGGCTAACGGACGTGATGGTGATCACGTCCCTACCTCAGGATTATCTCTCACCTTTGCACCTGCATCTACTTGCTTGTCTCTCAGCCTACCACGCCCGGCAACTCCGCCAGCGACGTGATAAACGCATCCGCGCCGGCCTTCACCTTGGCGCGGACGGCGTAGCGGCCGAAACCGATGACCTTATCGGCGTCGCCCTTGACCTCGAGATCGCTGGCGCCGTCGCCGACCATGATGACCGTCGTGGCCTGGTGCTCGGCACGGAGGCGGCGGGCGACGACGTTCTTGCCCTTGGACCGGCAGGTCGGGCAGGTCTCGTCGAAGCCGGCGTACGAGCCGTCGGCATTGAAACGGAGGATCACCGCTTCGACGCGTTCGATACCGAGATAAGCGGCGAGCGGGAGGATGGCCTGGGTGAAGCCGCCGCTGACGATGGCGATCTTCCAGCCGGCCGCGCGGAGCTTGTCCAGCGTGGCCTTCGCGGTCGGCTCGACGGTTGCGATATACTTCGCGCCGATCGCTTCCAGCTCGGCCTTGGTCGGCTTGATGATGTCGAGACGCTTGGCGAAGATCGCCTCCATCGGCGTACCGCCGTCCATGGCCGCGTTGGTCATGTCCTCGACGGCCTTGAAGGTCTCCGGCCCGCGCAGGCGGCCGAGTTCGTCGATCCCTTCGATGGACGAGAGGGTCGAATCACAGTCGAGAAGCAGGAGTTTCGTGGCCACGCCGGACTAGAAAC
>JANRFG010000017.1 GCA_030725715.1 Opitutales bacterium | reverse complement strand
CCGCTAACACCTTCTTCACCTCCTTGCCTTTCCTACCCCCACCCCTATCCCTACCCCTTTCCCTCAAAGCAAATGTCCTCCCTCTTCACTCCTCTGCAAGTCGGCGCCCTGACGCTGCCTAACCGCATCCTGATGGCTCCGCTGACTCGTTGTCGCGCCGAGGGGGCCAACGTCCCGACGGACCTGATGGCGGAATACTACGCCCAGCGCGCCGGCGCGGGCCTGATCATCGCCGAGGCCACCACGGTCTCGCCCCGCGGCCATGGCTACCCGAACACCCCGGGTATCTATACCGACGAACAGGTCGCGGGCTGGAAGAAGGTCACGTCCGCCGTGCACGCCAAGGGCGGCCGCATTTTCCTGCAGCTCTGGCACGTCGGTCGCATCTCGCACCCGGATTATCAGCCGAACGGCGAACTCCCCGTCGCCCCGTCCGCCATCAAGCCCAAGGGCCAGGTCTGGACCGGCAAGGAGATGGCCGACTACGTCACGCCTCGCGCCCTGCACCTCGAAGAGATCCCCGGTATCGTCGCCGAATACGTGCGCGGCGCCCGCCTCGCCAAGGAAGCCGGTTTCGACGGCGTCGAGATCCACAACGCCAACGGCTATCTTCTCGACCAGTTCCTCCGCAGCGGCACGAACACGCGCAGTGACGGCTACGGCAATTCTCTCGCCGCCCGCGCCCGCCTGACGCTCGAAGTCGCCAACGCCGTCATCTCCATCTGGGGCTCGGACCGCGTGGGCATCCGCCTTTCGCCCGGTGGCGTGTTCAATGACATGTCCGACGCCAACCCGACCGAGACCTTTGGCTACGTCCTCCGCGAGCTCTCCAAGCTCGAGCTCGCCTACGCGCACGTCACGCGCGTCACCGCCCAGGACATCGCGCACGGCGCGACGACCGGCGTCGGTCCCAAGGAACTGCGCAAGGATTTCAAGGGCGTGCTCATCACCGCCGGTGGTTTCGATCGCGCGCAGGCCGAACAGGCCATCGCCGAAGGCTGGGCGGATGCCGTCGCTTACGGCGTGCCGTTCCTCGCCAACCCCGATCTCCCGCGTCGCCTGCAGGAAAATCTCGCGCTCAATACCCCCGACGAAAGCACCTTCTACGCCTCCGGCCCGAAGGGATATACGGATTATCCGACCGCAGGCTGAAGCCTGCGGTTTAGTTGAACGGTTGACCAGTTGACCGGTTGGCCAGACGGAGACGAATGAAAGGTTGAGCCTTAAGGCGTAAGCATGGCTGCAGAGAAGTCACAATTATGGCGCGGTTCCCCTATCTCTGGCCAACTGGCCAACTAATCAACGGATCAACTAGCTAGCCTGCGGCTCAGTGATGTCCGCCGGCCTGCTTCTCGGCCTCTTCCTTCTTCTTGTCCCACTTGTGGTGGCCGTCGGGGAGGGTGCCGCCGAGTTCGTAGAGCTTCACCTTGTTGTTGACCATCGATTCGCGCGAGGTGCCGGTCATCGAATACTGGCTCTGGAGCCAGATCGCTTCTTCGGGACAGACTTCCTGGCACAGTCCGCAGTAGATGCAGCGGAGCATGTTGATCTCGAATTCCTTCGGCGCCTTCTCGACGTGGGCGTTCGTGGCGTCTTCGGAGATCTCGCCGGGCGTGATGCGGATGGCCTTGGGCGGGCAGACGAATTCGCAGAGCTGGCAGGAGACGCACTTCTCGCGGCCGTTCGGGTCCATGACGAGCGTGGGCACGCCGCGGTAGTTCTGCGGGATGGCCGGACGTTCGTCCGGATACTGGAGCGTCACGGGCGGACGCACCATGTTGTCCCAGGTGACCTTGAGGCCCGCGAAGATCTGCGGGAGATAGGTGCGCTCGGCGAGGGTGAGCGGACGGCGTTCGACGACTTTGATGGCCATGGTTTTGGTTTTTATCCGTTGATCGCGTACCAGACGAAATAGGCGAGGAGGTTGAGGACGGCCAGGGGCAGGAGCACGCGCCAGCCGATGCGCATCACCTGGTCATACCGGAAGCGCGGGATGGTCCAGCGCACCCAGACGAAGAAGAACAGGAAGAAGCACAGCTTGAGGAAGAACGTGGCGACGCCGATCAGCGAGGCGACCCAGCCCGAGCCGATGGTCGGCATCCAGGGCAGGACGTGCCAGCCGCCGAGGAACATCAGGATGAAGAGCGCGGAGCCGATGACCATGTGGCTGTATTCCGCGACGAAGAAGATGCCGAACTTGAACGCGCCGTATTCGGTATGGAACCCGCCGACGAGGTCGGTCTCGGATTCCGGCATGTCGAACGGATGGCGGTTGGTCTCGGCGAAGACGCAGATCAGGAAGACCAGCGCGGCGACCGGGTGGCCGAGGATGTTCCAGGCGCCGTTCTGGGCGTCGACCATCGCGACGAGGCTGAGGCCGTGGTCCTGGCCCGGGACGGAGGTCGCGAGGAAGACGGTGAGCACCGAGAGCCCCATCGCGAGTTCGTAGGAGATCAGCTGCGCGGCGCCGCGAACGGCCCCGAGGAAGGGGAACTTCGAGTTGGCGGACCAGCCGGCGAGGGCGATGCCGTACACGCCGAGGGAACTCACGGCGAACATCAGGAGCACGCCGACGTCGGCGCCTTGGGTGAGCGAGACGGCGTAACGTTTTCCATCGTGGAGGAATTCGCCGAAGGGCAGCATCACGAGCACGGCGAGCGCGGGCGCGAGGGCGATGATCGGGGCGAGGACGTAGTAGAACTTACGGACGTGGCCGGGGAGGGCGTCTTCCTTGAAGAGGAACTTGCCGCCGTCGGCCGCGGGCTGGATGAAGCCGCCCTTCATCAGGAAGTTCCCGAGGAACGGGATCCAGCCGATGAGCGGGTGCATGGTGCGGTTCGGGCCATGGCGGCCTTGGATCCAGGCGGAAGCCTTGCGCTCGAGGAGCACGCTGTAGCCGGCGATCGTCATCACGATCAGGATCAACGTCAGTCCGCGCGCCGCGGTGTAATACCAGGCCGGCGAGAGGATGAGGTCGTGGAGGAGCTGTTCCATGGTCGACGCGGGCTTAGGCGAGGGCGACCGGGGCGAACTTCAGCAGCTTGCCTTCGGGGAACTTGTGGGCAGCGAACGCGGCGCCGTCGAGCTGCACGCCCTCGGCGGGGAGCAGGCGGCCGTCGAGGCCGGCGAGCATCGGGATGTCGGCGGAGAGCTCGGCCCAGACGACGCCGGCGTCGGCGCGGGCGAGGCGGGCGAGGATCTGGACGTCGGGCAGCGTGCCGGCCGGGCCGGGGACGGCCTGGGCGAACGACTGCAGGCGGAACTGGCAGTTGATGAACGTGCCGCTGCGCTCGAAGACCGTCAGCGCGGGCAGCACGACTTCGGCGGCCGCGGTGGTGACGTTGTGATGCGTGGCGAGCACGATGCTGCGGACCTTGGCGAGCGTCGAGGCGGGCAGGCCGATCAGCGCGGCGTCTTCGCGTACGATGAGGACGGACTTCACCTTGCCGGCGTCGATGTCGGCCGCGAGGGCCTTGAGGTCGGCGACGGGCGCGCGGTCGGTCAGGCCGGTGACGAGGGCGCCGCGGAAATTCGGGGTGCGGTCTTCGGAGACCAGGAGGCCGTCGCCCTTGCCCACGTGGGCCGGGATGTAGACCGTGGCGTTCTTCGCCTTGGCGAGACGCGCGAGGAGGCGTTGCTCTTCGACCGACATGTGCGACGAGCCGACGATCGCGAGCGAGCCGGCGGCGAGGACTTCGTCGGCGGCGGCGAGGGCGGCTTCGAGCGTCGCCTTCGCGTTCTTCACCGTCGCGTAGTTCACGCGGTTCGGGGCGTCGACGGACTTGAAAAGTTCGCGGCCGGAGTCGGCCATCCACGTGTCGTTCACGGCGTCGTTACGGCGCGGCGTGACGCGGTAGATCTTGCCTTCGCGGGACCAGACGGTCGTGTTCGCGCCGGCGGAGGATTCGGTGTCGATGCTCGGGGTCTGCTTCAGGAACCAGACGCGCATCTTGAAGCGGAAGTCCGTGCTCGTGAGCGCGCCGACGGGGCAGATATCGACCGTGTTGAGCGAGTAATTGTTATCGAGTTCGCGGCCCGGGAAGCAGGTCAGCGTATTGTAGGAGCCGCGGTTGACGAAGCCCAGGACGGGGTCCTTGGCGATCTCGCTGGAGAAGCGCACGCAGCGCGAGCAGAGGATGCAGCGTTCGTCGTCGAGCGTGACGCGAGGCCCGAGGCGGGTCTTCTTCGGCTTGGCGTTCTTCTCGTCGACATAGCGCGAATAGCCGCGGCCGTATTCGGCGGAGAATTCCTGGAGCTTGCACTCGCCGGCCTGGTCGCAGATCGGGCAGTCGAGCGGGTGGTTGAGGAGGAGCATCTCCGTCACGCCTTCGCGGCAGGCCTTGACGCCGGGCGATTCGAGGCGGACATGCAGGCCGGGGGTGACGTTGGTGGCGCAGGCGATGGCCGGCTTGGGCTGCCAACCGATCTTCGGCTGGCCGTTCTCCATGATCAGCTCGTTGGTCGCGCGGTCGCGCATCGGCGAGCCGAGTTCGACCAGGCACATGCGGCAGTTGCCGGCGACCGGGAGCTTCGGGTGATAGCAATAGTGGGGGACTTCCTTGCCGATCTTGCCGAGGGCATCGACTAGGTTAGCCCCGGCCGGGACTTGATGTTCGACGCCATCGACATTGATGGTGACCAGAGAAGGTTTGTTGTCCGTGACCATGGGTCGGGAAAGTTAACCGCAAGTTAGGGTACCCCCCACCTCCCGCAAGGGGAAAGGCGGGAAATAGGCCTCCTATTAGGGGTAGGGGTAGGGGTGTCGAGGACTGGAGGACTGGAGGACTCGAGGGCCCGAGGGCTGGAGGGATGGCTTTAAAGGTAGGGACAGCACCACGTGCTGTCCTCTGTATCGGGTAGGGATGCGATGACATCGCATCCGCCTATATCTAGGTAGGGTCAGCACTGCGTGCTGACCTAGCCCGTCTGCCGCAGGGCGGCAGAGGGTAGGGGCGCGTCGGAGCCGCGAGGGGAC
>JANRFG010000016.1:153069-196114 GCA_030725715.1 Opitutales bacterium | reverse complement strand
TCGTAAAAATCTCCCGGGACGGAAAAGATATCGGGACCTATGAGGCCCAGGAGGCCGTCCGGCTTTTGGCCCTGGGACAGCTTCTGCCTACCGATCACTATTGGCACGAGGGGATGGTTAACTGGGAGCTCCTGACTAGGCTCAAGGACTCTGAAGAGCTAAGGTTAAAGTCCGAGGCCGACGAAAGGACTAACCGGGAGAAACTAGAGAAGGAGATGCGTGAAAAGGACGAGGAGAGACTGAGGCAAAAGGTAGAGGAGGCCGTTAAGCAACGTCTTGCGGAAGAGAAGGCCAAGGGAGCAAAGGACAAAGAGGGGGAGGGGAATAACCTTGGTTGCTTTGGCGGTGCTCTTTTCGTCGGAGGTGTTGTTGCCGTCCTTTGGGCATACAGCTCTCGCAACATCGCACAGAGGGCCAGCGATGGACTCACCTTCCTTTCGGGCTCCAGGAGATACGCCCCAATTGATTCCTCTGGATACGATGCCTTTGCTTTTGTTGCCGGGGCTGTTGCTCTCCTTGGGCTTGGGCTCATTATCGCAGGCCTCGCCCGGAAGAAGTGATTTAGGGGCTTCCTCTGGGAGATAATCCTCTCGGCTTAGGTTTGCCGGCAGGGCTCCGGCACGGGACTCTTTCTGCCTATGTCATTAGATCGGCGCGAGCTCCTGGAGGTCCGGCTCGGAAGTGGGAAGGTCTATCTCGTGCCCCGTGCGCTCCTGAAGAATCTCGTGCAAGCTCTGCCGGTGTCAGCTCCTCAGCTGATAGTCTCAGCGAGCACAAGCGGAGGCCCATTAGACCCCTCTGGCTTGCCCTCAGAGGCCGCGGAGTCGGCTACCCCTTGTCTTGCCAGCGCCCGGGCCGGCTTGTAGAAGCCCACTATGCGAACCCTGAAACTCCTGCTGTCCTGTTTGACTGCGGTTTTCCTGGCTGGTTGCGGCGAGCCTGACATTCGTTCTAAAGCCGAGGCCGGAGATCCGAACGCCCAATCCAACCTCGGGGTCATGTACTACTCCGGCGAAGGCGTGCCGAAGGATTCCGCGGAGGCCTTGAAGTGGTTCCGCAAGGCAGCCGACCAGGGGCACGCCCCAGCCCAATTGCACCTCGCGCACATGTACGCCAAAGGCGAAGGCGTGCCGAAGGACGAAGCAGAAGCCTACGCATGGTACAACCTTGCAGCCGAATCGCACGACGATGCCCGAAAGAGGAGGGACGAATTGGAAAAGACCCTGACACCGGAACAGAAGGCACGAGCGCAGCAGCGTTCGACTGAGCTGTACAAGGAGATCGAGGAGGAGATCGAGGCGCGTAAGAAGGCTGGCGGGAAGTAGTCAGGCTTGAATTTGGCGCAGAACCATGGAGGCCCATTAGACCCCTCCGGCTTGCCCTCAGAGGCGGGGGAGGGGGCTCTCGAGGGGTTGTCATCGCAACAGCATAAAATCGCAAAGTGAGCCCACGTTTTTCTTCGGTGGGTGACGTGCCACGCTCGAAAAGGGGGCTGGGAAGAGATTCCTTCCGGGGTGCCTCCTGGAGTGGGGCCTAAATCGGGACCTAACTCGGGACCTTAATAGGACCTAAATCCCGCAAGAAGGGTGCCGAAAAGTGCTCGGAATCCTTAGCAAACTCGCAGATCGGAGGAAAAGCGGACTTAGGCCCCTACTATCAGGGGCTTCCTTATCCGTAAGTCCTTTACTATCAGAGCCGAAAGTTGGTGGGCCCACCGGGATTTGAACCCAGAACCAAGGAATTATGAGTTCCGTGCTCTAACCGTTGAGCTATGGGCCCGTGCGCAAGAGATAGGGCGAAAACGGCCCTGAGGGAAGGCAGAACCCTTACTTGGCGACGACGTCGATGAGTTGACTGCGGACCGGGGTGACGGTGGCGCGGTGCTGTTCTACGGCGGCCGTCAGGCGGGCCACGATTTCCGGATGGTCGGCGGAGATCTCATGGGCTTCTGAAGGATCGACGGCGAGGTTGAAGAGAATCGGCTTCGCGTGCTCGAGCGGCTTGGGGTCGCCGTAGGAGCCTTGGGTGATGAAATGGATCTTCCAGTCGCCGAGACGCGCTGCGTAGAGCTTCTCGCCCCGGTAGTAGCAGAACAGGCCGCGGTCGACGGAACGCTCCTCGAGCAGAAGAGGGGAGAGGTCGGTGCCGTCCATCGGGCGGTCCGCCGGCATCTTCGCTCCGGAGAGCTTCGTGGCGGTCGGGTAGAGGTCGAGCATGGTGCCGACGTTATCGGTCACGCCGGGCTTGATCTTGCCGGGCCACCAGGCGATGCCGGGCACGCGCATGCCGCCTTCCCAGGTGCTACCTTTGCCATCCTTGAGCAGGCCGGCGCTGCCGCCGGTCTCGGTGCCCATGAGCGTCCACGGGCCGTTGTCGCTGGTGAAGAAGACCAGCGTATTGTCGGCCACGCCGTTGGCCTTGAGCGCCTTGAGGACTTCGCCGACGTTCCAGTCGAGCTCGGCGAGCACGTCGCCGTAGATGCCGCGCGAGCTCTTGCCCTTGAAGCGTTCCGACGCGAAGAGGGGCGTGTGCGGGAAGGTGTGCGGCATGTAGAGGAAGAAGGGCTTGTCCTTGTTCGCGCCGATGAACTTCGCGGCCTCTTCCGCGTAGCGCTTCGTCAGCTGGGTCTGGTCGGTGCGCGGCTCGAGGAGCTCGCGGCCACGGTAGAGGGCGGCGTTCCACCATTCGGGGTCCTGTTCGACGAGCGCGTTGGCCTTCTTCGGCTTAGGCTTGTCCGACGGGTTCATGTCGTTCGAGTGCATGAGGCCGAAGTGGAAATCGAAGCCGTGGTCGAGCGGGTGATGTTGCGGCTGCTGATTGGCCCAGACGCCGAGGTGCCACTTGCCGATGATGCCCGTGGCGTAGCCGGCGGACTTGAGCGTCTCGGCGAGGGTGACTTCGGAGGCGGGCAGGCCGCCGGTGGAGACGGCGCGCAAGACGCGGTACTGGTTATGGGCCATGCCGGAGCGGACGGGATAGCGACCCGTCATGAGCGCGGCGCGGCTCGGGGTGCAGACTTCGGCGGCGGAATAGAACTGCGTGAAGCGCAGGCCTTCGGCGGCCATGCGATCGAGGTTCGGCGTCTTGATGGTCGGGTGGCCGTAGCAGCCGAGGTCGCCGTAACCGAGGTCGTCGGCCAGGATGATGACGATATTCGGCTTCGGGGCGGCGTGGGCGGCGAGGGTGAAGGCCGTCAGCAGGGTCAGCAGCAGGGGTCGCATGAGAAGGAGAAAGCCCAACCGGGAGCCTGTGGCAAAGGCCTTTTGAGGGCGGGCGGGGGATACGGCTTGAAAAAGGCTTATAAGATGAGACTTTATTACCGCCCCTCCCCATGCGCCCCGCCGTCTATCTGTCCGCGTTCGTCTTCGTCGCCGCCTATGCCGCCGAGGAGATGCCCTATGAGCCGGACTTCACCCCGCAACCGCCGGTCAAGGCGCTCTCGCCCGAAGAGGAGCTCAAGACCATCGAACTGCCGGAAGGCTATCGCCTCGAGCTCGTGCTCAGCGAACGCGACGGCATCCGGGAGCCGGCCAACCTGACCTTCGACGGCAACGGCCGCATGTACATCGCCGAGCTCCGCACTTACATGCAGGACATCGACGGCAAGAACGAGCACGACCCGCTCGGCGTCGTCTCGCGTCACGAAAGCACCAGGGGCGACGGCGTCTTCGACAAGCACGTCCTCTTCCGCGACAAGATGGTCCTGCCGCGCATGGTGCTGCCCCTTGATGACCGCGTGCTCATCAACGAGACCGACACCCTCGACATCTTCGTCTACCGCGACACCAACGGCGACGGCATCGCCGACACCAAGGAGCCCTGGTTCGTGGGCGGTCCCAAGAGCGGCAATCTCGAGCACCAGCAGAGCGGCCTGATCTGGACGATGGATAACTGGATGTACCAGACCTATAACGCCTATCGTCTGCGCTGGAACGGCACCAAGGAGCCTCTGAAGGAAGGCATCCCCAGCGGCGGTGGCCAGTGGGGCCTGGCTCAGGACGACCAGGGTAAGGTCTGGTGGTCCAATGCCGGCGGTGAGAAGGGCCTCTGGCATTTCCAGACCCCGATTCTTTACGGAGCCTACGATGTCAAGGGCCAGTTCCCTGAGGACTTCATGCAGGTCTGGCCCAAGATCGGCCTTGCCGATCACCAGGGCGGCCCGCGCCGCACGCGTCCGGACAAGACCTTGAATCACTTCACCGCCGCGTGCGGGCAGGAAGTCGTGCGTGGCGATCGCCTGCCGGCCGACCTCCGGGGCGACGTCCTGATCTCCGAACCCGTCGGCCGGCTCATCCGTCGCGCCAAGGTCTCGGTCGTCGATGGCATCACGCGTCTCGAGAACCCTTACGCCAAGTCGGAGTTCATCCGCTCCAGCGATCCGAACTTCCGCATCGTGAACATGGTGAACGGCCCGGACGGCTGCCTCTACCTCGTGGACATGTATCGCGGCATCATCCAGGAGGGCAACTGGGTCAAGGAAGGCAGCTACCTCCGTAAGGTCGTCCAGCAGTACTCCATGGACAAGGTCTTCGGTTACGGCCGCGTCTGGCGTCTCGTTCATAAGGATTTCAAGCCCGGCCCTCAGCCGCGCATGCTCGAGGAGACTCCTGCTCAGCTCGTCGCGCATCTCTCTCATCCCAACGGCTGGTGGCGCGATACCGCCCAGAAGCTCCTCGTCCTCAAGGGGGACAAGTCGGTCGTGCCGGCGCTCACCGAGCTAGCCCTGGGTGGCAAGGCGTCCCTCGGACGCATCCATGCGCTCTGGACGCTCGAAGGCCTCGGCGCCCTCGAGGCCAAGACCGTGCGCGCCTTCCTGGCGGATAAGAACCCCGATCTCCGTCGCCAAGGACTGCGTGCCGGCGAATCGCTCGTCCGCGCCGGTGATAAGTCGCTCATCGCCGACTTTGCTCAGCTCGGGACCGACCCTGACGCCAACGTCGTCCTGCAGACGATCATGACCGCCAAGGTCCTCGGCTCGAACGAGGTCAAAGCCTGGCCGGATTTCGCCAAGTTCCAGCAGAAGACCCTGCTCGCCACCTCCTCGAAGGGCGTGAAGGAGCTCGGCGCCATGGTCCTCACCGGTACCGACCAGGTCGGCGGTCGTGAGTATACCGGCGAAGAGAACAAGCTCCTCGTGAAGGGACAGACCATCTACCGCGAGCTTTGCTTCGCCTGCCATGGTTATGACGGCAAGGGCATGGCGGTCGACGGACCTAAGCCGGGCATGACCATCGCGCCTCCTTTCGGAAATTCGCTCACCGTGAACGGACACCGCGACGGTATCGTCCGCGTGCTCCTCAACGGCATGGCCGGCCCGATCGGCGGCAAGACCTACGACGCCCCGATGGTGCCGATGCCCATGAATGACGACGAGTGGATCGCCGCCGTCGCTTCTTACGTCCGTAATTCCTTCGGCAACAAGGGCGCTCTGATCTTCCCCAAGGACGTCGCCCGCATCCGCGAGGAAGTGAAGGGCGTGGCCGTTCCGTGGACGCAAGAGACGCTGCAGGCTTCGTTGCCGCCCATCGTGAAGGCCGCCAAGGACTGGAAGGTCACCGCCAGCGACACCGCGGAAGCCGCTCAGAACGGCTGCGACGGCGACGGCAAGACCCGCTGGGAGACCAAGGCCCCGCAGAAGAAGGGCATGTGGTATCAGGTGGAACTCCCCGCGGTGCAGAAGGTCGCTGGCGTCCGTCTCGATAACTCCGGCCGTCCGAGCGCCTTCCCTAAGAACTTCAAGGTCGAGGGTTCGGTCGACGGCAAGAAGTGGTTCCCGCTCGGGACCAGCCACGGGCTCTACAAGCTCTCCGAAGCCTACTTCGGCGCCAAGGACACCAAGTTCGTGAAGGTCACCTTGACCAACACCACCAAGAACCAGCCTTGGGCGATCCAGGAGCTGCAGCTCATCGCACAGAAATAAGCCCAGGCTTTCTGCGTTCGACAGGGCGGCTCCGGCCGCCCTGTCTTGTTTTACGACCATGGATCCTCAGCAGCGTGACCTCTTCAAGCAGGCCGTCTTCCGGGGTGAGCCGTTACCGGCGGACTGGCCGACGGACTTTGCGATCCTTACCGCCTATGATCCCGAGGGCAGGGCGACCTCGCCGGCTGATAATGTCGCGGCTGATGTCAGGCTGGAGGCTGAGCTCCGGGCCGCGGGGTTTCGTCTGCATCGGATCACCGGGGGTTCGGCGGATGGCGTCCATCTCGAGCCGGGCTGGGGCGTAACAATCGGGCTCCCCAGGGCGGTCGAGTTCGGGCGCCGGTATCGGCAGGTGGCCGTTTTTTACGTCCGAGCGGGCGCGTTGACCTTGGTCGATTGCCAGGATGGCTCGGCCGAGGACCTGGGACGGCCCTTCGGGTTGGTCTGACCATTTTCGGGTTGGAACACCGAGGGATTTCGGGACTCTAACCCGTAACCCCTTATCCCCATGAAGAGCCTAATGTCCCTCCTCGCCGTCCTGGCCGCCGTCGTCGGCGTTCGCGCGGCCGACGCCCCCGGTCTGGTCAACGGTCACCCGCCGGATATCCGCACGCTCAAGCCCGGCGATGCCGCCCCGGATTTCGATCTGCTCGGCACCGACGGCAAGAAGCACAAGCTCTCCGAATACACCGGCGGCGAAGCGCTCGTCGTGCTCTTCACCTCGAACCACTGCCCGACCTCGCACAGCATCGAGCGCCGCCTCCAGAAGTTCTACGAAGAATACAAAGGTAAGGGCGTGAAGCTCCTCGCGATCAACCCCAACCACCCGGACGGCCTCAGCAAGGACGAGCTGGGTTATGGTGAGTTCGGCGACTCCTACGCCGAGATGAAGCCTTACGCCGAGAAGAACAAGTGGACCTTCGATTACCTGTATGACGGCGACACCCAGACCGTGGCCCGCGCCTACGGCTGCCTCGCGACCCCGCACGTCTTCGTCTTCGATAAGAACCTCAAGCTCCGCTACCAGGGCCGTTTCGACGACTCCCGCTTCTACGACGACAGCACCGTGAAGTCCAAGGATTGCCAGAACGCCGTCGACGCCATCCTCGCCGGCAAGCCGGTCGCGCTCGAACTCACCAAGCCCATGGGCTGCTCCACCAAGTGGCGCGAGAAGAAGGCCCTGCATGACGCCAAGCACGAGACCTGGGCCAAGACCCCGGTCACCGTCGAACTCATCGACAAGGCCGGCATCGCCGACCTTCGCGCCAACAAGTCGAAGAAGTACCGCATGATCAACGTCTGGGCCACCTGGTGCCCGCCCTGCGTCAAGGAGTTCCCGGACCTCGTCGAGATCTCCCGTAAGTTCGACATGCGCGACTTCGAGCTCGTGACCATCACCATGGACGACCCGAAGGACAAGGCCAAGGCCGAGGCTTTCCTCTTCAAGCAGGCCGCCGGCCTGAGCAAGAAGGTCGAGAACACCCTCAAGAAGGAAGGTCGCACCACGAACAGCTACCTCTTCGCCGGCAGCGCCGACGAACTCGCGGCGGCCCTCGACAAGGAGATGCCCGGCCCCATCCCGCACACCATCGTCGTGGCTCCCGGCGGCGAGATCGTCTATCGCCATACCGGCATCATCGACCGCGCCGCGGCCGAGAACGCCATCCTCGACAAGATGAACCGCTTCTACTCGCCCGGCGCCGTGAAGGCCGCCGCGAAGAAGTAATTCCTCTTAGCTAAAAGAAAGCCCCGGACGCAGCGATGCGGACCGGGGCTTTTTATTGGAGGGTTCGGCGAGCTCAGACCGCGAGCCCGAACGTCTGGTCCTGAGGATTGAGCCAGACCTTCACCCTGGGCATCCAGGAGGGGCCGATGATCGCATCGATGTCGAGGGCGCGGAGGAAGGTGCTCATCGGGACAGGTGAGACGCCGCCGCCTACGCTATGCGGGGCTTCACCGACCGTCTCGAGCAGGTCGTGGCCGGCGAGCGTGAAGGGCAGGACATAGGACTGCGGGATATGCAGGTCGCCGAACATCGGACTGAAGTCATGGAAACCAGCCTGTGGCTTGGCTCCGTCGACGAACTTGCGGTCCGTCACGTAGCCGAACTGCGCGCCCGTGTCCCAGAGCACGCGGGCGGGTCGGCCGTTGAGCGTCACGTGGAAGAGCGGGATGTCGGACATCGGCGCATGCTCGTAGGCTTGGGCCTTGAAGCCGGCCGGCATCTCGTCGCCGGCCGTGAGCTTACGGTGGGCGAAGTCGAAGAGCAGGGTGGTCTGGGCGAGCAGGTCCATGCCCAGCAGCGCGTCGACCTGCACGCCGATCTCGGCGGACAACTTGTCGAAGGTGAAGCCCATGTAGCCGCCCTGGTTGACGCCGTGGTTCTGGTTCTGCCAGGTGAGGCGGCCGGTGGTGGACGAACTGAAGGGGGCGCCCGTATCGATCAGGGCCCGGCCTTCGGGGAGGTCGAGGAACAGGTGACGGTTGAGCAGGTACAGTTTGTAGGTGCAGACCATGTGAGAAATGGAGGATTTACGCGGCATTGGTTGATATTGCTGACAGTTGTAAGTGCTAACAGTTATATGTCAAGCATGGGGCGTTTAAAGGTAGGGTCGGGACCGCGTCACGACATAGCCGGCCTAGGACAGCACGTGGTGCTGTCCCTACCTCGTTTGCCCTGTGGGCATAAAGAAGCCCCGGATCGGGTGATCCGGGGCTTCTGGAAGGCGGCTGGAGGGCTGCTTAGGCCTTCTTCACCTTGACCCACTGCTTCGTCTTGGCGGACTCCAGGACGGCGTCGCAGACGTACTGGGTGCCGAGCGCGTGGCGGAAGTCCGGGTAAGCCTTCTCGGCCTTCGGATCGTCGAGGCTCTTGAGGAACTCGGCGAGGGCGTGGGTGAAGGAGTGCTCGTAACCGAGGCAGAGACCCGGGACCCACCAGTTGCCGGCGTACGGATGGTCGCTGTCGGACGTGTGGATGCTGGACCAGCCACGACGATCGCCGGGGACGGAGTGATCGAAGTAGTTGAGGCGGTTGAGGTCGTGGAGGTCCCACTGGAGGGACTTCTTCTCGCCGTTGATCTCGAACGTGTAGAGCGCCTTGTGGCCGCGGGCGTAGCGGGTGGATTCGAACTGCGCGATCGAGCCGTTCTCGAAGCGGCAGAGGAAGATCGCGGCGTCGTCGATGGTGACGGCCTGCTTCTTGCCCGTGGCGGTGTGGACGCGCTCCTTGATGAACGTCTCGGTGATTGCGGAGACCTCGGTGATGTCACCGTTGATCCAGCGGGCCGTGTCGATGCAGTGCGCGAGCAGGTCGCCCGTCACGCCGGAACCGGCGGCGGCGGCGTCGAGGCGCCAGAGACCCGCGCCGCCCTGAGGCAGCTCGGTGGAGATCGTCCAATCCTGGAGGAAGTTGGCGCGGTAGTGGAACACGCGGCCCAGCTCGCCGGCGGCCACGATGTTCTTCGCGAGCGTCACGGCGGGGAGGAAGCGGTAGTTATACCAGACGAGGTTCGGGAGGCCGGACTTCTCGACCGCGGCGACCATCTTCTCGCCTTGCTCGCCGTTGAGGGCGAGGGGCTTCTCGCAGAGGATCATCTTGCCGTGCTTGATGCACTCCAGGGCGATCTCGGCGTGCGAGTCGTTCGGGGTGCAGATGTCGACGGCGTCGATGTCGGCGCGGGCGACCAGCTTGCGCCAGTCGGTCTCGTAGGAGGCGTAGCCCCACTTTTCGGCGAAATCCTTGACCTTGGCTTCGTCGCGGCCGCAGACGGCCTGGCGGACGATGTGGTGGCCCGCGGTCAGCTTGTCCTTCGGGAAGAAGTGACCGACCTGGGAGTAGGCGTTGGAGTGGGTGCGGCCCATGAAGCCGTAACCGATGAGACCGATGCGAATGGCTTTAGACATATGGTTTAGGAGTAAGCGGTTGGCGGATAGCGGATAGGTTAGGTTGTTCAGAGGGCCTGCTTCACCTTGACCATCGCGGAGAGGATGGTGTTCCAGGTCTTCGGGTTCTCGAGCGTCGCGTTCGGGAACATGCAGCCATCCCAGCAGATGTGCTTCATGCCGCGGGCGGCGGCGCCTTCGAGCCAGACCTTGGAGCAGGCGGTGATGTCCAGCTTGCCGTTGGCGTCGTCGGCCTGGCAGTGGCGGCCGGTCTTCTCGTGGGAGCCGGTGCCGTGCACGGTGCCGTCGTTCTGGGCCACGTGGAAGTCGAGGGTCCAGGGGCGGAGCTTGCCGACCATCTCACGGTAGGCGGGCCAGAACTGTTCTGAAGTGTAGCCTTCCTGGAGGAGGGCGGCTTCGGGTTCGTTGTAACCCATCAGGTAGAGGTAGGTGTGGGCGAGGTCGGCCTGGAAGCCGAACGTGCCCGGCATGCCGACGCCTTCGAGGGTGTCGAGCATCGCCTTCCAGGAGTGCATGCCCGCCCAGCAGATCTCGCCTTCGGCGGCGATGCGCTCGCCATGGCCTTCGGCGATCTTCGCGGCCTTCTTGAAGGTGTCGACGATGCGGGCCGTGTTGGCCTTCGGGTTCTCGCGCCACTTCTGCACGCCGAACTCGGCGGAGTCCACGCGGATGACGCCGTACTGGCGGACGCCGTGCTTGTTCAGGAGCTTGGCGATGCGGCAGGCCTTCTCGATCGCGAGGAGGAACTTCTGCTGCTGTTCGTCGGTGCCCATCGCGGAGTCGCCCACCGTGCCGCCCCAGACCGGCGCCACGAGCGAACCGACCTTCAGGCCCTTGGAGGCGATGAGGTCCGCCATCTGCTTGAGGTTGTCCTCGGAGATGTCGGGGTCGGTGTGCGGGTGGAACAGGAACAGGTCGACGCCGTCGAACTTATGGCCGTCGACTTCGGCGGCGACGGTCATGTCGAGCATGTGCTCGAGGGCGATCGGGGGGTGATCGGTGTTGGGCTCCTTGCCGACGAGGCCGGGCCACATGGCGTTGTGCAGTTTCATGAGCGTAGGGGTGGGGTTGGGGGTAGGTGTGGGTGAGGAAGCGAAGGCTTACTTCTTCTTGGCCTTCTTGTAGGCGCCCATGGCCGGAGCGTCCGGGTTCACTTCCGGACCGAAGTAGCGCAGGCAGACCAGGGGCTCGGTGGTGGAGGTGTTGCGGAAGGTCACGCCCTGCTTGGCGCCGTCTTCGGTGCAGAAGTATTCGTCTTCGGTCAGCTCGTTGAAGCGGATGAGCTTCGGGCTGTTGAGGACCTGGCCGTTGATGGTGCCGGAGCCCTGGACGCAGATGAGGCCGTAGGCGCCCTTGTCGGTGATCGTGCACTCGGCGCCCGGTTCGACGGTCAGTTCCTTCGCGGTGAAGTACTGGAACTTGTCGACCTTGCCGTAGACGATCCACTTGTCCACGTAGCCCTTGCCCCGGACGGAGACGACCGGCTCGAGGTAGTGGTTGTCCTTGAAGTTCGGGTCGACGTTCTTGTCCCAGTCGAGCTGGTCCACGATGAAGTCGACGTCCTTGTGCTTCGACTTCGGCATGTCCTTGACGAGGAGGGCCCACGGTACTTCGCGGCCTTCGACGAGGTTCTGGTACATGCCGAACACGTCGGAACCCCACTGCGGTTCGTAGGTGCAGAGCGAGCCGGGAGCGTGGAGCACGCACGGGTCGATGAGCCAGCCGGTGCCCGGCTCGAGCTTGTAGGCCTTGGAGAGGGCGAGGATCTTGTTGTCACCCTTGTGCCAGTTGGCGATGCACTCGCGGACCTGGGCCTTGGTCGTGCCGGGCTCGAAGCCCATGAACGTGTAGGGGAAGTTGTTGCCGACGTTGTTGTGCTGGGGCGGGAAGTAGTAGGACTCCGGCTTGCCTTCGAGGCCGAGCAGCTTGGCCTGCTTGGCGTTCTGGTGCATGTGGTGCGGGATCGGACCCATGTTGTCGAAGAACTTGGAGTACACCGGCCACTTCTTGTACTTCTTCCAGATCTTGGAGCCGATGAGCGCGGCGCCGCATTCCTTGACGGCCTGCTGGAGGGTGAAGCGGGTGCTGCCGATGACGACGTAGGACAGGCCCTCGTCGGGCGTGCGGTTGTCGTTCGCGGCTTCGGTGGTCGAAGCGAACCAGCGCTCGTCGATGCCGCCGCGGCTCAGGCCGAAGGCGTAGAGGTCATCCGGGTGGAGCTTGAGGCGCTTGCCGGGCTGGAGGAAGGAGCGCGGCACCCAGCACGGGGCGAGACGCAGCAGGCCGCCGGTCTTGGCGAGTTCCTTCTCCACGAGAGAGGCGACACCGCTCTTCTTGGTGGAGAGATCTTGGACAATCTTGGGGGAGGACATGTTTGGGGGAAAGGAGGGTCGGGGAGGTCGGATTTAGGCGACTCCTCGGACAGGGACAAGAATTGAGTAAGCCGACTTACGACTTCAAAAACTGCCAATTAATGGGGCAGGTAACGGCCTGGCCGTTTTCGCCCGTGATCCGGACGGACTCCGGGCCGGCGGGGACGATGTCCTGGACTTGGCCGAAAGCGGCGGGCACGGCGGCGGCGGCCTGGATCAGGGGGAGGCGGACGCGCTCGTCCTTGCGGAACAGGCGGCTGGTCGGGATGCCCTTGGCGGCCAGTCGGTCCTCGCGGGCGATATCGACGCCGTCGCAGAAGTGGGAGCAGACCTCCTCGAGGCCGAGGCGGCCGAGGTGGCGCTTCTCCCAAGGGTGGCCGGGGCGGCCGCCGTTGGACAGCCAGAAGAGGGTGGAGGGGAAATCAGCGACGTTCTTGAGCGAGAACCAGACGTAACCCGGGAAGGTGACGGCCGTCCAGGCGAACGGCTGAGCCTCGGTGGCGGGCTCATTGACCAGCATGATCAGGTCATCGTTGCCGGCGCGGGCCGGGTAATACGTCAGGTCGGTGCTCGAGCCATCCTTCATCGGGACGGACTTCAGCGAAGTGAATTCGGCGAACGGCTTCAGGGCCCCGGACTCGCCGGCGGCGGGGTCGGAGAATTCACCCGCGTAGACGGAGCCGAAGCGGAAGGCGCTCGTGGCGATGCGCGCGGCGCCCGCCGGTACGTTCGATAGGTCGAGCACGGGATGGTTGCCGTAGTTCCAGCGGCCTTCGAGCTGCGTGATGACGTGCTCGGAATAGATCGCGTGATGGCCGGGGATGAGCGTGAAGTGCTTGGCCACCGTGGCGCCGGTGTCCGTGCCGGTCTGCGTCAGCTTCAGCGTGGTCGCGGAGGACGACGCCAGCTGCCAGGGGGCGTTGGCCGTGTCGCCGTGGGGCGCGCCTTTCTGCTGGCCGCCGAAGGGCAGGCACATGAAGTCGCCGCGGAGGTACGTCAGCAGGTTCGGCAGGCTCTGGTCGATCTGCGTGGGCGTCCAGGGCGAGAGCGAGTAGGGCGAGGCCTTGAGTCCGGGAAGGTGGAACGTCACCGGGGCGAGGTGGCCGGCGGTCTGCGTGACGGCCAGTTCGACCTCGGCGGTCTTCAGGGTGTGACTCGGGGCGCCGTGGATGGTTTCCATAGGGGGATGTCCTATTTCCAGCAGGCCGCCACCGGGTGTCAATGTCTCTGGTGCCTCGGGCTCTCCGCTTGCTAAGCCGCCCGCGGCCCGCTTGTTTTCGGGCATGCCGCAGCCCTTACCCATCTTCTATACCAAGCCCGGTTGCCCCTGGTGCGTCGAGGCCCTCGAGTTCTTCGCCAAGCAAGGCGTGAAACTCGACGTCCGCGATGTCACGGCCGACATGCATCAGATGCGTCAGCTGGTCGCCTTGACCGGTCAGTCGAAGTGCCCGTCCTTCCGCTACGGCGACTTCATCGTGGCCGACTTCGGGGTCGACGAGTTCATCAATAAGGCCCGCAAGCATCCGGCGGTATGCGCGGAGTTGGGATTGAATCTTACGTGACCAAGGTTCCCTGATTTAGTTCTTGGAAGGTGGGGTTTTTACCCTAGGGTTTGTTGCCATGAGGTTCACCCCAGCCTTGGTCCTGATCTGGTGCGCATGCCTGCTCGCCGGTCGCCCTAACATCGTCCTGATCATGTGTGATGACATGGGCTGGGCCGACCTCGGCTGCTATGGGTCGAAGCAGAACCCTACCCCGAACATCGATCGACTCAGCACGGAGGGCATCCGCTTCACCAATTTCCTCGCCACCCAGGCGGTCTGCACCTCCTCGCGGGTCGCCTTGCTCACCGGCTGTTATCCCAACCGGCTCGGCCTCGGCGGCACGGCCCTCGGGCCGAACTCCAAGATCGGCCTCAGCACGGATGAGCAGACCTTGGGTACGCTGCTGAAGGAGGCCGGCTATCGCACCGGTGTCGTCGGCAAGTGGCATCTCGGCGATGCGCCGAAATTCCTCCCGCCGGCGCACGGCTTCGCCGAGTCCATGATCACCCCCTACTCCAATGACATGTGGCCGCGGGGTTACGGACGGGGCGATGAAGGCAGTATTGACAAGTATCCGGAACTGCCGCGCATCGTGAACGGCGTCCTCATGGGGCACACCCGTGACTGGGTCGACATGGATGCGATGACCTCCTCGCAAGGCCTGCGGGCCGTCCGTTTCATCCGCACCAACGCCAACAAGCCCCGACCTTTCTTCCTCTATCTCGCGACCTCCATGCCGCACACGCCCCTCGGCGCCGCCAAGGAATTCAAGGGCAAGCACGCCACGCCTTACGCCGACACCTTGGCCGACCTCGATCACGCCGTCGGCGCCGTGATGCGGACGCTGCGCGAGAAGGAGGTCGACCAGGAGACCCTCGTGATCTTCACCAGCGACAACGGTCCTTGGCTCAACTTCGGACGTCATGCCGGGTCCGCCGGTCCTTTCCGTGAAGGCAAGGGCACGACCTTCGAAGGCGGTGTCCGCGTGCCGTTCATCGTCCGCTGGCCCGGCGTCGTGAAGCCCGGCGGCGAGACGGACGCCCTGACCGCCAACATCGACGTCGTCCCGACCTTGCTCGCGGCGGCCGAAGCGTCGGCGCCGAAGAACGAGATCGACGGCATCTCCTTCCTGCCGGTGCTCAAGGAAGGCAAGGTCTCCTCCCGCAAGACCTTCGCGTATTATTACGGCGACCGCCTCGAGGCCGTCCGCAAGGGCAAGTGGAAGCTCCACCTGCCGCATGCTTACCGCAGCTACGTCGACATGATCCCGGCGAAGCGCGACGGTTTCCCCGCCAAGACGCACCAACGCCAGATCGGCCTTTCGCTCTACGACCTCGACAAGGATCCCGGCGAGAAGGAAGACCTCTCCGCCGCCCAGCCGGAGATGGTCAAGGAACTGCAGGCGCTGGCCGAGTCCGAACGCAAGCGGCTCGACGCGGGTAAGCGTCCGGTCGGCCGTCTCTGATCAGCCGAGTCCGAGCAGGCGCCACAGGAAGACCCCGAAGCCGATCAGCGCGACCGCCAGGCTCAGACCTAGGCGCAGCTTCGCTTCGGGCAGACGGGCTTTCCGCAAGGTCCAGAATGCGGCCGAGGCGGTGCCGATCACCAGAGCCTGAGCGGCTTCGACGCCGAGGTTGAAGCCGATGAGGATCAGGATGATGTCCCCGGCGGACCAGTCCGCGAGGTTGTCAGCGACGGCCGCCGCGAAGCCGAGGCCGTGCACGAGACCGAAGACCGCCGGGAGCAACAAGGCGGAGCGTTCCTGAAGCTGGCCGCGGAAAGCCAACCACGCGCTGACGCCGATGGTCAGGGCGATGAAAGGCTCGATCCAGGGGCCAGGCTGCCCGAGCCAGCCCATGGCGACGGCGGTCAAGGTCACGCTATGGCCGACCGTGAAGACCAGTGAGCGACGCAGAGCCTGGGCCAACGATGACGCGCCGAGGAACATCGCCACCATGAACAAGCAATGATCCCACCCGTCGGGTAGTACGTGTCCGAAGCCTTTGAGAAACAAGGGCCAGGCCGTCTCGTCTGCGGAGGCTTCCGGTGCCTCGCTCAGCGTGAGTTCGGCGGGGCTGCCGGTGGTCGCGGCCATGACGACCTGGTATTCCATCCCTTTGCGTAGGTTGACGAAGACGGTGCCGAGCGAAGCCGGGAAACTGACCCGCAGCTTCGTCGCCTTGGCCGGCAGCCGCGCGGACAGGCGGGCGTTCAGCATCACCGGGTAGCGATCGGCTTCGCCTTGTCGGGCGGAGGTCGCGGCGATGGTTTCCGCCGTGGGAAAGGTGACGAGGACGACCGGCGTCTCCCGGCCATCGACTTCCAGTCGGAGACCGTCGAGCAGGCGACGCCGGCCGGGTTCGATCGAGTCCGCCAGGCGGCCCGGGGTCCGCATGAGTTCATCCAGCGCCTTGATCGGAGCGTCCTTGGACGTCTGGCCGACGAGGAAAGAGGGCACGTCGAACTTGATCGTCAAGGTGAGCCGGTTGTCCTCGTCGATCACACCGAGGCAGTTGGCTTCCTTCCACTCCGGATGGGCGGAGAGCAGTCCGGGGCAGACCAGGGCGAGGCAGAGCAGGGCGAGACGCCGCATGACTAGGCCATAGGCGGTCGGGCGGGCGTCTTCCATCCCAAACCACCGTCCGGCCTTACTCCGAACTTGCGTCGGCGTCGTTCCGGCTGCGCAGGGCGCGCGGATTCTTCAATGAGCCGGGTTCGAAGAAGACCTTCTCCATGAACAGGCCGCGGGCCGGGGCCGTGGGGACTTCGGAAGTGATGATGCGCTCCTTACGGTAGGCGACGAGACGTTCCGGCGGCATCTTGCCTTCGCCGACGCGCAGGAGGCCGCCGACGAGCCGGCGGACCATCTTGTAGAGGAAACCGCTGCCTTCGGCGACGATGGTGATCCGCTTGCCGCGACGGCGGACGTCGAGGCGGCGGAGTTCTTTGACGGGGTTCTCTTTCTCCATGCCTTGGCCGTGGTTCGCGCCGAAGGCGTAGAAGTCATGTTTGCCGAGCAGCAGCTTCGCCGCCTGCCGCATGAGTTTCACGTCGACGGTCTTGTTGCCCAGACCGAGGCAATAGCGGGCCTCCCAGGGCGGCGGATAGCCGTCGCAGATCTCGTAGCGGTAGCGTTTGCCGTTGGCGTGCCAGCGGCAATGGAAGCCCGGCGCCACGCGCTGCAGATGCGTGACCAGCAGTCCGTTCTGTTCGCACGAATTGATCGCGTGGACGAGGTAGCTGCAAGGGTGAGGCCAGAAGGCGTCGAAATGGAAGCGCTGGCCGACGCTGTGCACGCCGGAGTCGGTCCGTCCGCTGCCATGGATATCGATCGGGGTCTTGAGGATGCGGGAGAGGCGTTCCTCGAGTTCGCCTTCGATGGACAGCCGGCCCGTCTGCACCTGCCAGCCGATATGGTCGGTGCCATCGTACGCGACCGTCGCGAGGAAGCGTTCGAGCTTCGGCGTGAAAGGTTTCTTCGGCTTGGCGGGAGGCATGTCAGGCGCCGATGCCGCGGCTGTTGAGGAAGTCCTGGAGCAGCACCGCGGCGGCGCGGGAGTCGCGTTCGCCGGTGCGAGCCTGCTGCCTGCGTTCGTTGGCCGAGCGGGCCTTGCGTCCGCCCATCTCGTCGGCCGCCTGGCTCGTCAGGGCTTCGTCGACCTTCTCGATCGGCAGGGCGAAGCGGCGGGTCAGTTCGGCGGCGAAGGCGTCGACCTCGTCGCAACGCTTGGTGCGCTCGCCTTCGACGGAAAGCGGGTAGCCCAGCACGAGGAGCGTGACCTTGCGCCGGGCGATCTCCTGGCCGATCTGGGCGAAGCGGGCTTCGGCGTCTTCGGCCACCGCGGCGGGCAAGGGGAAGGCGAAGCCGAGTTCGTCGGCATGGCTCAGCCCGACCCTGCGGGAGCCATAATCGATGCCGAGGAAGACCTGTGCCACGGGGTCAAGTTGGGGCACCTTGGACGAATATTCAATCCGACACGTGGAAGGGGCGGTTTGACACCGTCCGTCGCGGGGGTTCGACTGTCGGCATGTCCGCGGACCAGCGCCTGAGCGACCACGAGAGGGCCTTGTACTCCCGGCAGATGCGTCTGCCCGGGGTCGGGGAAGCCGGTCAGCTCCGCCTCCGTGAGGCCAAGGTCCTGCTTCTCGGCGCCGGCGGGCTCGGTTCCCCCGTCGGGCTTTATCTGGCCGCCGCCGGCGTCGGGCTCATCGGCATCGCCGACCCGGACAAGGTCGAGATCTCCAACCTGCACCGGCAGATCGTCCACGGCTTCGATACTTTGGGTCTGCCCAAGACGGTCTCCGCGGCCGAGGCCCTCGTCGAGATCAATCCCGGACTCAAGGTGGCCTTGCACCCCGAAGGCTTCACGGTCGAGAACGCCGCCGACCTCGTCGCGCGCTATGACCTCGTCATCGACGGCACCGACAATTTCGCGACGCGTTTCCTCGCCGCCGACGCCTGCGTCCTCGGCCGCCGTCCGTTGGTCCATGGGAGCGTCCTCCGCGCGACCGGCCAGGTCGGGGTCTTCGTGCCGGGGGCGGGCTGCTACCGTTGTCTCTATCCGGTCATTCCGGACGCCGCCTCGGTGCCGACCTGCGCCGACGCCGGCGTCTTCGGCGCCACTTGTGGCGTGATCGGCTCCTGGATGGCCTCCGAAGCCATCGCGCTGCTCCTCGGCCAGCGGAACCAATCCCGGCTATGCGTGGTCGATGTGGAAGCCGGCACCTCCCGTCGGCTGGGCCTAGTCCCCGATCCGGCCTGCCCGAGCTGCGGGGCTTCCGCCACGATCCGCAGCCTCGAAAAAAGCGCCTACGCGCCTGTCGGCTGTCCGACCCTTTCTCCCGCCATGTCCGAAATACCGCTCGAAATCTCCGTCGAAGAAGCCAGCCGCCTCCTGGCCGGCCCGAACCCACCCGTCCTTTTGGACGTCCGCGAGACCGACGAATATGCGGTCTGTCGCATCGAGGGGTCCCGCCTGATCCCGATGAACACCGTGCCGACCCGCTTGGCCGAGATTCCCGCCGACGCGTGGGTCTTGGTCCAGTGCCATCACGGGGGCCGGAGCATGCGGGTCACCCAGTTCCTCCGGTCCAAGGGCTTCACCCGTGTCAGCAACCTCCAGGGTGGCATCGATGCCTGGTCCCTGAAGGTCGACCCCAAGGTGCCCCGGTACTGAGGAGACAAGGCTTGCCCAGTCACGCCCGCTATTCTTTCATCCTGCCCACACCATGAAGCGTCTCACCTTCCTTCTCGCCCTTTCCGCCCTTGTCGTGGGTTGCACCTCCCGTATCCCCGCCGGTTTCCAGCCCCTGTCCTCCGGCGGTGCTGGCAATGGTTACAACGGCGAATCCCTCGACTTCCGTCCGACCGGTTACGACGCCATGGCCAACGCCATCCGCAACGGCACCATCCCGCCCGAGGCCATCCTCGCCACGGTCTACTTCGATTTCGACCGTTACAACGTCTCGGCCTCCGAGCGCGGCAAGCTCGACGCCGTCGCCGCCCGCGTGAAGGGCACCAAGGTGATCATCGCCGGCTACACCGACCATTTCGGCACCGAAGAATATAATCTCGGTCTCTCCGACCGTCGCGCCCAGTCCGTCCGTGACTACCTCGTCGGCCTCGGCGCCAACCAGGCCAACAGCGAGATCATGGCCCTTGGTTCCCAGCAGGCCGACAAGTCCGCCGCCGGCCGTCAGTCCGGCGCGAAGGACCGCAAGGCCATCGTCGTGGACGTGAACTACGGTGGCGCCGCCGCCGCCAGCCGTCCCGTCGCCGCACCGGCTCCCGCCGCCGGCGGTTCCGCCCCGGCTCCGGTCAACGACCTCAGCCCGCTCTGAGCCTGACCTGACAGCAAGCAGAAGGCCCGCCGAACGGCGGGCCTTTTTGTTGGTCGGTGTCGGCGGCCGCTCAGGGCAGCGTCGCGTAGAGGTAGGCGAGTGTGCCGATGAACAGCGCACCGGAGGTCAGCTTGGCCGTCAGGCGTTCGCGGTCCGTGCGATGCAGGGCGCCCCAGCGTCCGAGCACCCAGCAGGCCGTGGCGATGAGCGCCAGGCCCAGCGAAGCATCGCGCACCCAGCCTGCGTCCTCGACGAGCGCGTTGAGCACCCAGAGCAGGTAGAGCGCGTAGCCGAAGAGCGGGAACGACATGCCTTGCTTCAGTGATTCCATCCACTCGCCGGGACGGGGCAGCATCGCCGCGAGGCGCGGAAAGACCGAGAGCAGGAGGTAAGGAAGGGCCATGCCGAGTCCGATGACCGTGAAGAAGAGCAACGTCTCGGCGGTCGAACGATCCTTGTCCAAGGCGAAGCCGAGGGCCGCGCCTAGTCCGGGGGCGGTGCAGGGGGTGGCGACCACCGTGGCGAGCACGCCCGAAAGGAAGGTCGCCGTGCGCCCATCGCCGTCGCCGGCGGAGACGCCGCCGAGGCCGGTGCCGATCTCGAACACGCCCGCCAGGCTCAGGCCGAGGACGATCATGAGCACGCAGGTGCCGAGCACGAAGCCCGGCGACTGCATCTGGAAGCCCCAGCCGACGGAGGATCCGCCGGACTTGAGTCCGATGATGAGCAGGGCGAGCACGAGGAAACTGGCGATGACACCGGCGGAATAAAGCAGGCCGTTGAGGACCACGGTGCGGCGCGAGGCGCCGGCTTCCTTGGCGAAGCCGAGCACCTTCAGCCCGATCATCGGGAAGACGCAGGGCATCAGGTTGAGGAGGACGCCACCGCCGAAAGCCAGGAGCATCCAGATGAAGAACGAATGCGTCGTGGTCTCGGCCTGATAGGCCTTGCCTTCGCTGACCGACTTCAGGGCCGCCAGCACTTCGGTGCCCGTGAGCGCTTCGGAGAGGATCGCCGGCGGTTGGCCGGCCTTGAGGAAGACGTTCAGCGGGATGCCGGTGCGTCCGTACTTGCCGAGCTCCTGCGCGATGACCTCGTCCTTCTTGGTCCAGTCGGCCTTGAGCATGACCACGCCGGCGGACGAAAGCGCCTGCGCGACGTCGCCCTGCGTGTAGACGCGTTTGTTGATCTGGCAGGTGGCGCACCAGCGCGCGGTGAAGTCGACGTAGACCGTCTTGCCTTCGGCCAAGGCCTTCGCCTGGGCTTCCGGCGACCATGGCTGCCATTCACCGGTGGTCTTCGTCGGCGTGGACGCCGGTCCGGGCGCGGCTTTGGCCGGCGCTCCGCCTACGACCGCCTTGATGTCCACGAAGCCGCCGTCAGCCGCCTTCGTGGTGAAGATCAGCTCGCCGGAATCCAGCTTCTCCGTGGCGTCGGCCAGTTCGAAGACGATGTTGCCTCCGGCTTGCTTCTGCTTGGCCGTCGCGGTCGGGGCGATGAAGCCACGCTCGGGGAACCAGGTCTGGGGGAGTTTCTCGCCGGCCGGGACGGCGACCGTGAGCGTCTTGCCGTCGCTGGTCGCGGTCGTGGTGAGGCGAGCGCGGAGAGCCGGGTAGAGTTTCGGGTTGTATTTGTAGGCGACATTGCCCGTGCCCACCTGGACGGTGAGTTCGACCTGCTTGTCGTGCGGCCAGCAACCGGAGTCGTCGCACTCGAGCCATTCCGCTTTGCCTTTGAAGGTCAGCGCCCCTTTGGCGCCGGCCGGGACGGCTACTTCCATGAGCAGCAGGGTCTCGTCCTCATAGACGAAGTTATAGACGCCGGATTGGTCGAGCATCTTGGGGCCGGGCCAGACGAAGTCGCCGACGGTAGCGCCGGATTTCTCCTGCCACTCGACCGTGGGGGACTGGCCGGCGTCGCCGGGGTTCTTCCAGTAGATGTGGAAGTGCGGGTCGCAGCGGAAGCGCATCGCGATCAGGGCCTTCTCGCCCGGGCGGATGTCAGGGGTCAGGTTGACCAGATCGACCTTCGTCCGGACGGCGGCCGCGAGGTCGCCGAACAGGCCGAGGAGCGAGAACAGACCGAGGGCGAGGAGTCTCATGGGCCTAACTTGGCCCTAAAGCCGTCCGGAAGCAAGACGAGGCACGTCCTCAGCCGACCACGTGACAGGGCAGGAGGGCCGCGTCGCTCATCCCATGGATGATCTTCTTATCCGCTGGACAGAAGGTCGCCAGGATGCCCGAAAGTTCGACCGAATCGCCGTCGACGAAGAAGTAGGGACAAAGGCGGACGCGCCCTTCGGCCGGCGCCACGGTGCCGTCGTCGGCATAGACCGGGTGGGTCAGGCGTGAAGGCTTATGGTAGGCCTGCATCACGTGGAAGGTCTCGTTCTCCGGGTTCAGGGCGTCCTCGATGGCCTCGAGCCATTCGTCGCGGGAGACGTCGCTGCCCAGGGTCACGCTGCGGGCGCCCCAGGCGGTCTCGTGGAAGCCGCTCGCCTTGATGATCAGGTTGCGCTCGCGCTGCGAAGCCTCGGCCAGTTCGGCCCATTCGCGGATCGGCCGGCCGTTGACGCCCGGTGCGTGGAGCACGGCCGTCGGCGGGAGTTCCGTCTTCTCCATGATCCAGGTCTGGGGGACGATGCGGAACAAGGCCTCGTGGTGGTCTTCGGGCAGGTTCTCCTTCCAGAACTCCGCGAGCTGCGGATGGTGGAGCAGGGCGAGGCCGAGCTTCTCTTCCTGGAACGCCTTCATCGGCGGCGTCAGCGTCAGCGTGCCGGCTTCGACCGCGTTGAAGATGCCATCGGCGCCCTTCACGTTCGCGAGGTCGAAGAGCTCGAAGAACCGGTAGAGGATGTCGACGCGTCGCGGCGCGCCGTCGACGGGTACGTAGGAACCGTCGCCCATCTGCATGATCTGGGAGGGGTCGACGACGTGCACGTCGTGGCCGAGCGAGCGCAGCTTCTCGCCGAGCCATTCGAACTCCGGACGGTAGGTCGCGCCTTCTTCGCTGACGACGATGGCGACCAGCGGGAACTTCTCCTTCGGGGTCAGGCGGCCCAGCGCGGCCATGAAGCGGTCAGGCATGCCGGTGCGGCCGATCACGCCGGGATAATCCTCCGCATAGACCTCGTTGAGGTAGGCCGTGAGGCCGACGCCGCCGGGGACGCTGTCCAGCTCCGTCATCGTGAAGCCTTGCTCGGTGATGAGGAGGTCCGGACGCAGGACGACCGGGCACTGGTTCTTCACCGTGCGATGGCGGCCATGGGCCACGAGGCCGGCGGGCTTATAGCGGTCGAGGTATTCGGCGACCCACGGGGCGTAGACCTCGCGGTTGCGGAGGATCTTCTTGCCCGAGAAGGAACGGACGTAGAGGCGTTCGAGCGCGCGGTGGTAGCTCATGCAGGCCGCCCCGATGCGCTTCAGGTCACGCAGCTGGGCTTCGGTCAGGGCCCAGGGCTCCGGCGAAAGCTTCCAGATCTTCTCCGCGAACAGCGGGGTATCGAGGAGCTTCTGGCGGAGGATTTCCCGGGTGGGCATGACGCGGAGGACTTAGTCCTCGATCTTGATGTCCTTGTTGCGCGTGCGCGGACCGCCGGCGCGGAGCCAGCCGTTGATGAACGCGTCGATGTCGCCGTCCATGACCGCCTGGATGTTGCCCGTCTCGACCCCGGTGCGCAGGTCCTTGACCATCTGGTAAGGCTGGAAGACGTAGGAGCGGATCTGGTTGCCCCAGCCGATGTCGCCCTTCTCGCCGTAATATTTCTCCATCTCGGCGCGCTTGTCGTCGATGGTCTTCTCGTAGATGCGGGCGCGGAGGATCTTCATCGCCAGGGCACGGTTCTTGACCTGCGAGCGTTCGCGCTGGCAGGCCACGACGATGCCCGTCGGGATGTGCGTCAGGCGCACCGCGGATTCGGTCTTGTTGACGTGCTGGCCGCCTTTGCCGCTGGAGCGGTAGACGTCGACGCGCAGGTCGGCCTCGTTCACCTCGACGTCGATGTCGTCGTCGATCTCCGCGACGACGTCGACGGAGGCGAAGGACGTGTGACGGCGGGCGTTGGCGTCGAAGGGGGAGATTCGGACGAGGCGATGGACGCCGCGCTCGGCCTTGACGTAGCCGTAGGCGTTCGGGCCTTCGAGACGGAAGGTCGCCTGGCTGATGCCGGCGCCTTCGCCTTCGGCGATGTCTTCGACTTCGATCTTGAAGCCGCGACGTTCGGCCCAGCGCGTGTACATGCGGTAGAGCAGGTCGGCCCAGTCGTTGGACTCCGTGCCGCCGGCGCCGGCCTTGACGGTGACGATGGCGTTGGAACGGTCGTGCTGGCCGGAAAGGAAAGAGGCGATCTCGAGTTCGGCGACGCCGCCGAGCAGGTCCGTGGCCAGCTTGCGGAGCTCTTCGAGCTCGGCGTCGGCGGTGCCGTCCGGCGACTCGGTGATGAGTTCCGCGAGGGTCTTCACGTCGTCGATCTGACGGCGGAAGGCGACCTGAGGTCCGACGACGTTCTTGTAGCCGTTGCATTCCGAGATGACCTTCTGGGCGGCCTTCTGGCTGTCCCAGAAATTCTGGCCGCCCATCTGCTCCTCGAGCTTGGCGATGAGGGCCTGCTTGCCGGGGACGTCGAGGAACTTCCAGAGGTGACCGGCGCGGCGTTCGACCTCTTCGAGCTGGGCACGGATTTCAGGCGGAATATACATCGAAACGATAGGGGAGAGGGAGGGCCGGCCGCGGCAGGCGGCGAGCGAAGGTCGGTGATACGGACGCCGGACGGCGTTTTCAATGTCAGAGTGCTCCGCCGCCGTGTCAGGGTCACACTTGCGCCCCGGCGAGGGAAGGGCATACATCCACCCCATGTCCACCCTTGAAGGCCTGAGTTTCGCCCAGATCGCCGGCCCCGTGCCCGAACGTCGGGTGCTCGCCAACGGACTCGAGGTCATCTACTCCCACCGCCCCGGCATCGGCCTCTGCACCGTCCAGGCCTGGGTCCGGACGGGCAGCATCCACGAGGGCCGCTGGGAGGGCTCGGGGATCTCCCACTACCTGGAGCACATGGTCTTCAAGGGCACCGGACGCTTCACGAACCGGGAGCTCACCGACGCCATCCATCGCAGTGGCGGTTCTTCCAACGCCTACACGACCTTCGACCGGACGGTGTATTACGTCGACGCCCCGCAGGAGGGTTTCGAGACCGCGATGGAGGCCATCGCCGACATGGTCTTCGATCCGCTCATCACCGATGCTGACGCGCGCATGGAGCGCGAGGTCATCTTGCGTGAGATCGCCATGTGCGATGACGAGCATGATCAGATGCTCGCGAAGTCGGTGCTCGAGGAGGCCGTCCGTGCGCATGCGCTCCGCCAGCCCGTCATCGGCCATCGTGACCTCTTCATCCGCATCACGCCTGACGACCTCCGGGCTTATCATGCCGGACGTTACGTGCCTTCCAACGTGGTGCTCGCACTTGGTGGCAGCATGCCGCCCGAGGAAGCCTTCGCCTCCGCCGAACGCTGGTTCGGTCGTTTCGCCCGCCGCCCGCTCGCTGAGGCTCCGGATCAGTTCGAGCCCCCGCAGGGCGGTGTCAGACGGGCCGACCTCGTCCGCGAGGTCAGCACCGTGAAGGGCGTCTCCAGCTGGCGCATCCCGGGTTATTTCGACGAAGGCCGTCTCGCGACGGACCTTTTCCTCGGCGTGCTCGGCGCCGGTAACAGCTCCCTGCTTTGGAGCGAACTCCGCGAGAAGCGTAAGCTCGTGCACGCCATCGACGCCTCCGGCTTCGGTATCCGCGATCTGGGCCTCGCCTGGTGCAGTTGGAGCGGTGAAGCCGGTTCGGATGCGGGTGTCGTCGAACGTGCCATCGCCGAAGTCGTGGATGGTCTACTCCAACGCGGCGTCACCGCCGATGAGTTCGCCAAGGTGCGCCGCCAGTCCGTGGTCGGGATGGTCAACGGACAGAAGAACATCCATGGCCTGACCAGCCGGGTAGCCCACGCTGCGACGATCGGATATGACATCGCCTGGCCTCAGCGCGGCGTCGAACATCTGGCCCGCCTCGGCGCCGAAGACCTTACCCGGGAGGCCCGCAAGTGGCTTCGCCCGGAGAACGTGACCCTCGGCACCATGCGCTCGGCGAAGGTGCAGGCCATCTCTTCGACTGCTTCCGCCGCAGCCACGCCTGATCGGTTCGAGACTTTGACGCTGGATAACGGCGTCCGGGTGGTGCTGCAGCACGACGATACCATCCCCAAGGCGGGACTCGGCGTCTTCCTGGCGGCCGGCGTCGCCTATGAGGACGAAGCCAAGCGCGGCACGACCGGTCTGCTCGGCACGCTGTTCGCCCGGGACAACGCCCGACGCTCCAAGGAGGAAGTCGCCCAGTTGGTCGACGGACTCGGAGCCACTTTCGCGGACCACGGCTCGCAGGTCTCCTGCGGGCTCTGGGGCGAGGCCTTGAGTTCGGATTTCGACCAGCTCGCCGAACTGGTGACCGACGGCGTCCTGACGCCCCGGTTCCTCCCCGAGACTTTCGCCACCGAACGCGCCGCCCTGATCAGCGCCTGCCGCGAAGCCGAGGACGACATCGTCGAGAAGGCCCGCCTGCGCCTCCAGCGCCAGTATTTCGGCGCCCATCCTTTGGCGATCGACGCGTGCGGCACGCCGGAGACCCTGGCGCGGATCGAACCGACGGACCTCGCCGAGTTGCATCACAAGCTCGTCGTGGCGGATAATGTCGTGGTCGGCGTGAGCGGTGCCTTCGACCGCAAGTCGGTCATGGACTTCATCCGCCGTCGTTTCGGAGCTTTGCCGAAGACCTCGTTCACCCGACGGACTCTGCCCCCGCACGTCCCGGCGGCCGCCTCGCGCTTGCAGGAACATGCCACCGGCGAACAGGCCGTCGTGGCCTTGGCTTTCCCTCATTGCGGCTTCGCACCCGATGAAGTCGTCGCGGCGAACGTCACCGAAGAACTCCTGAGTGGCATGGCCAGCGGACTGTTCCGTCGCGTACGCGAAGAGAAGGGCATGGCCTATTTCGTCGGAGCCACGCGCGTCGAGGTCGTCGATCAGGGCATGTTCTATCTTTACGCCGGCACCGCGCCGGCTTCGGCTTCGGCCGTCGTCGCCGAAATGCGTCTCGAACTGGAGCGTCTGCGAGCCGGCAAGTTCGGTGCGGACGAGATCGCGGATGCCAAGCGCCGGATGCGGGTTTCCCGCCGTCAGGGCCGGCAGTCCGCCGGCGCCCGTATGCAGGGCGCCCTCGTCCGCGAGGTCGCCGGACTCGGGGCCAACTTCGACGCCGAATGGGAACGCCGCATGGGGCTCACCGACGAAGCCGCCGTGCAGGCCTTCGCCCGACGATTCCTGGATCCTAGGTTCGAACAGGAACTCGTCGTCCTCCCGAAGGCCTGATCAGTCTTCCGTGAAGTGGCGTTTCGCCACCACGGCCGAGATGAGGCCCGGGACGGCGAGGCTTAGCGCGAAGAGGAAGTACTGCGCGTAGCCCAGCTTCTCGGCCAGCTCGCCGGCCCATAATCCCGGCAGGTAATTGGCGAGCAGGGCGAAGGTCGAGAGGGCGGCGTAGCGGACCGCGGCGCCCGGACCTGCGGCCAGCTTCATCATCGCGAGGATCAGGGCGCAGAGACCCGCGCCGTAGGCCACGTATTCCACGATGAAGACCGCGCCGATGATGCGGACGTCGTGCGTGCCGTCATAGGCCAGCCAGGCGAACGCCGCCAGCGGCAGGTGCATGATCACGCCGAGCGGGAGGAGCGAACGGGCGAGCCCGAGCCGGGCGACGACGAGCGAGCCGATGACGCCGCCGAGCGCCAGCCCGCCGACGGCGGAAAGCGTGCGCAGGAAGGCGTAAGTCTCGTTGTCCAGGCCGAGCCCGCCGTTCTCGGCCGACTTGGAGAAGAGCGGGATGATACGGGCCATGTGCACCTCGCTGGCCCGGTAGAACAGGATCAGGCCGAGCACGGCGTAAAGCCGAGGGTCGCTCCAGAGCGAGCGGAGTCCGGCGAGCATGACCGCGAAGCGCTCTTTCACGGTGCTCTGGTCGGAAGAGGTCCGGGGTTCGGCCGCCAGGCCCCAGGCGTTGGCCCCCAAGGTGACGAGGGCGAGGAGGGCGGCCGCGACCATCGCCCAGGACCAGGCGTCCGCGGTCTGCGGTCCGTAGTCCATGACGCGGCCGACGAGCCAGACGAGGCCCGGACCGGCGAGCACGACGCCGACCTTGGTGGCGACGTTCAGGATCCCCGCATGCGTCGCGCGGCTCTGGTCGTCAAGCGCGGCGACGAAATAGCCGTCGAGCGCGAAGTCATGCGCGGCGGCGAGCAGCGACAGCATGATGAGGCACCCGATGATGCCGCTCATCGAGGCCTCACCGGCGCCGAGGAAAGCGCCGAGAAGACCGAGCACGGCGGCGATACCGAGTTCCGACGCGAGGATGAAACGTCGCGAGTCGAAGCCCGCGACCAGCGGGGAAAGGAGGATCTTGAAGCCGACGATCAGACCGAAGACCGCGACGACTTGGGTGTTCCGGGCGTCGGGATAGCCGAGGTCCTTGAGCGCGACCGGGAGGGCTTCGTCGCGGACCGCGGCGGGAATCGATTGGAACAGATAAGCCGCGAAGACCCAGAGCCACGCACGGCGGGGAATGGCCGGCGTCTCGTGCATCAGGTCAGGCGCCTTCGCCGAGCTGCGCGCGGCCGAAGTGGTCGACCGAGCGCAGCAGGCCGTCGACGAACTTGGTGACGGTGACGTTGAGGCCGAGGAGTTCGGTGTCGGAGAGGTCGAGCATCTCGCCCGGCTTGAAGGTGCGGGTCGTGTCGCTCAGGCGGGCGACCGTCTGCGGCTTGGCCAGTTCTCCGGCGCCATGGACCGTGACTCCGGGCGGAGGGGTCGGCGCGGCGGCTTCGGCCGCGGTTTCGGCGGGGACTTCGACGTCCTTCATCGCCTTGAATTCGAGGGTCAGCGCGCCGTCCGGCGTGATGTCATCGTTGGTCACCAGTCCGCCGCGGGCGAGCACGCGCAGGGCGGCCGCCAGGCTGAAGATCCCGTCCTCGAGTTCGCAGACGATGCCGAAGTCCTCTTCCAGCGCCGTGAAGCGGGCCTGCAGGTTCATCTTCAGGAAGGCCTGATGCTTCTCGCCGATGATCTTCTCGACCAGCGGGTCGCGGCGGGGGTTCTTGCCTTGTTCGCGGATGAAGAGGCTGAGCAGATAGCACTGGGCCATGCATTCCGAGGAAAGCGTCAGCAGGTCGTTGATCGTCGTGCGGAGCATCAGCCCGCGGGCGTAGGCGAGCATCTGTTCCGGGGGCAGGTGCGCCTGCGGGACCGGCATCACGCGCGAGACGGTCGAGAAATGCTCATAGGCCTTGGGGTCCGCCGTGTGCAGGCCGGCGATGCTGAAGGCGAGCATGTCGTGCTGGCGCTGCAGCGCCGTGAAGAAGGTGCGGCTGATGTTCTGGAGGGAGAGGACGCTCTCGCCTTTGCCGGGAGGAGGTTGGGACATGGGGGTCAGCTAGCGGGATTGGAACCCTTGTCCTTGGCGTGGCGAGCCCTTTTGCGGGACAGGAAGCCGTCGGCGCGGGGTTGGGGGGTCGAGGCGAACCAGGCGAGCGCCAGGGGAGCGATCTCCGCGAGGCTGAGCGGAGGCTGGCCGACGAGGCCGGGGAAGCGGTAGCAATGCTCCACCCGTGGCTGGATGTCGGGGTCGAGCCGGCCGCCTGGGATCAGCAGGGCCAGATGGCGGGCGGGCACGCGGACGGGCACGGCGAGATCGATCTTGCGACCCATGTCCGGCGAGAGGGCCACCACGCAGCAGCGGTCCTCGACGAGTTTGAGCAGGCCGCCGAGGGCGGCGGCGCGCATGAGGCGCAGCTGTTCCATCGCGCCCCGGGCGAGGTGCCAGGCTTCCGGGTGGTGGGCGAGTTTCTCGGTGCCGCCCGAAAGCAGCAGTCGCTTGAGGCCGAAGGCGGCCATGCCGCGGGCGATGGCCGCGAGGTCCGCGGGGTCGGTGACGCCGTCCGCGATGACGATGCTCTCGCGGCTTTCGCGCCATTCGGCGAAGTCGGAGATGCGCGCCAGGCCCGGTTCCGGGCGCATCGTGAGCGCGCAGACGTCGGAGCACGGGCCTTCGGCCGTCTGGGCGAGTTCCATCGCGCCGACGACGCGCGTCTTGACGCCGAGCTCGGCGAAGGTCGCGTCGTGCTCCGCGAGCAGCGGGGCGAAGGCGGCCGTCGCGACGACCTCCCTGAGCGCCTTCGGGTGATGCTTGAGGCAGGCGAGCAGCGGAGCGAGGCCTCGGAGGATCAGGCGGTGCGGGTGGGGGTCTTGGGTGTTCACAGGATGCGGCCCTCGTCGAAATCGATCATGTCGGCGAACGAGATGACGTCCGTGCGGTGCTCGGCGTTCATCTTGCGTTTGGCGTCGAGGAGCGCCTCGCGGCCCATCTCGCTCATGCCTTTCTGGACCAGTTCGCGGTTCCAGACGTGCACGCGCAGATCGGCGGGGAAAAGGGCTTTGAGCCGGGCGTCGAGGTCGGCCTCGTCGCCGGCTTCACGGACGCAGGCGATGACCTGCTCCGGGTCCACGCCGAGGTGGAGGCAGAGGAACCGGTCGAAGCCTTTGCAGAAGTTGCGCTGGTAGGATTTCGGCAGCTCACCCTTCAGGTGCTTGCGGGCCTTGGCGAGGAAGCGCGGCAGGTGCAGCAGGCCGGTCCCCGCATGCGGGATGTAGGACGACGGCAGGTCGTAGCAGATCTCGCCGGTGGCTTCGGAGAAGCCGTTGGGACGAGGTGAGGAAGGCGTGGTCATTTCGAAGAAGGAGCGGTCGTCGGAAGCCATTTCGCGATCTCCGCCGAAAGCACCGCCAGGTTGGCGGACTGAGCCCGGACGAAGGCGGCGGGCGTACGATCTTTGAGCGGCCGAGATTGGGCGAGCGTTTTGACGGAGATCGGCGTGCCGTCGGCTTTCTCGAGGCGACAGGTCAGCTGCAGCGTAGCGTTGTCGGCTTTGTCCGTCCCGCCGGGGAGGGAGAAGATCGAGCGTTCGGGTCCGGCTGGTGCGAAGATTTCCATCTTGTCGACGGTGAGCAGGAGCACGAGGTGGTCCTCGGAGGGAGTCTGCGTGGTCGTGACGACTCCGGTCAGGGCGCTGAGGTGGCGTCCCACCGCTTCGGGGATGGCGCGGTCGAGCGGGGCGACCCAGCGGTGCGCGTCCTCGATGCGGACCCAGCCGCCATCGTCGACCAGCACGACGTTGGGCCGGCGGAGCGCGGAAGGAATGCTCGCCCGAGGGATGAAGAGCTGCGGTCCGGCGGAAACGGTCCGGCTTGGTTGGGCGCCGGGCGCGGCGAACTGATGGAAGACGACGGCTTCGCTCTTCTGGTCGAAGATGATGCAACCGCAGAGGAGAGCGGACAGGCTGAGGATGGCGGCACGCAGGATCATTTGACAGGCGGCGCCTCCTTGGGTTCGGCGGCCGGCGCGGGGGATTTGCTGCGACCTTGGATGATCGTCTCCGGGTTACGTTCGAGGAAGTCGGCCAGCGAACGGATGGCCTGGGCGGCTTCGGAGACGTCGGCGAGCGCCTGGTCCAGGTCGCGGCGCGCGGGTGAGCCCGGCTTGGTGAGCGTCCGGAGGTGTTCCGAGGTCTCGTTGAGGCGTTCGAGGGCCTTGCGGCCGGCGGCGGCCATGCCCCGGATGTCGTCGGCGACCGGATCGACCTTGCCGGAGAGTCTTTTCACCAGGGTGTCGACGCCCTGCATCGCGGCGGAGAAGTCGGCCACCGCCCGGGGGATGGTCGGGTCGCCGGTGATCTTGACGATGTTGGCCGACGCCGCCACGAGGTTGCCGTTGATCTTCTCGAACTCGATCTGCGCGGCGCCTTGGTCGATGCGTCCGAGGATCGAATCCACCTTCTTCGTGATGTTCACGAAGTCGATGCGGCTGAGCTGGTCGAGCGTCTGGGAGATGGCCTTGGTGAGGGCGCCGAGGTTCGAGGGCTCCGTCGGGATCTCCGGCAGCGGTCCGTCCTTGGCGTGGAGCTTGAGGGTCGAGCCGGGGAAGTAGTCGAGTTCGACGTAGAGCACGCCCGTGACCACCGACTGCTGCTGCAGCTTGGCGCGCAGGCCCTTGCCGATCGAGACCCCGAGGCCTTCTTTCTGCAGGAGGGCCTGGTCGAGTCCGCGGCGCGTCAGCAGGTCGGGCGAGAATTCCATCACGACCGGCACCGCGTAGTCGGCGGCGGCCTGGCCGGACGTGTGGAGCAGGACCTGGCTGACCTTGCCGACGGTGACTCCGCGGAACTTGACGGGGGCGCCGATGTCGAGTCCGCTCACGGAATCCTCGAAATAGGCGATCGCTTCCGGCTTGGCGCCCGTGAAGGAACCGGCCCCGAGCAGGACCACGGCGGCGATGATGAGCAGGATCCCGCCGGCCACGAAGGCCCCGATCAGTGTCATGTTGGCGGAACGGCGCATGGTCAGTCGATACGTGCTTGGGTGAAGAAGGCGTGTACCTTCGCGGGTTGGCCAGCCTGAAGGAAGCTTTTCGGCGGGCCGGACGCGCCCATGGTGCCCGTCTCCGGGTCGAGGTAAATGCATAAGTCCGCCGTCCGGAGGATGCTCGGGATCTCGTGGCTCACCAGGACCACCGTGGTGCCGAAGGCTTCGCGCAGGCGCAGGATGAGTTCGTCCAGCCGGCCTGAGCTCATCGGGTCGAGGCCGGCGCTGGGTTCGTCGAGGAAGATGACCCGGGGGTCGAGCGCCATCGCCCGGGCGATGCCGGCCCGCTTGGCCATGCCGCCGCTGATCTCGGAAGGCAGCTTATCCATGGCGTCGGCCAGGCCGACCAAGGCCAGCTTGTATTCGGCGAGCTGGCGCATCTCCTTGGGCGGGCAGCGCAGGAACTCGCGCATGGGCATCTCGATGTTCTCGCGGAGGGTCAGCGACGAGAACAACGCCGCGCCTTGGAACAGGAAGCCGCTGCGGCGCAGGATGTCCTGTCGGGCGGGTTCGTCCGCCGTGGCGAGGTCGACGCCCATCAGCCGGGCGCTTCCTCCGAGCGGGGCGTCCAGGCCGCCGAGGGCGCGCATGAGCGTGCTCTTGCCGCAGCCGCTGGGGCCGACGATGGCGAGGATCTTGCCGGCGGGCAGGGCGAAGGACAGCCGGTCCATGATGACCTTGCGGCCATGGCCGATGGCGAGGTCCGCGCAGCTGACGATGTCCGTCGGGTCGCTCACAGGTTGAAGAGGTTGAAGATGACGGCGAAGAGCGCGTCGGAGATCACGATCAACGTGATGCCGAGGACCGCGGCCGAAGTCGCCGCCTCGCCGACGCCGAGGGCGGAGCGTTTCGCGACGGAGCCGCGGTAGCACCCGGCCCAGGCGGCGATGAAGCCGAAGGCGACGGACTTGATGAAGCCCACGAGGAAGCTCTTGAACGAGATGGCGCGGATCGCCTGCGTGAGGTATTGCTCGACGCTGAGGTCGCCCGCGCAGGCGACGATCATGCCGCCGAACACGCCGACGAAGGTGGCGAAGACCGCGAGCAGCGGCACCATCAGGGTGACCGCGAGGATGCGCGGGACCGCGAGGTATTCGACGGGCTGGATGCCGAGCGCGCGAAGGGCGTCGGTCTCCTGGCTGACGTTCATGCTGCCGAGCTGCGAAGCGAAGGCGGTCGAGGTGCGTCCGCAGGCGATGACGCCGGTCATCAGCGCGCCCATCTCACGGGTCATGGCCAGCGAGACGAGGTTCGCGACATAGACGGTCGCGCCGACCTGCCGGAGCTGGATGAGGCCGACGTAAGCCATGATCAGGCCGGTCAGGAAGCCGAGCAGGGCGACGATCGGGAGGGCGTCGACGCCCGCGTTCTGGAGCTGCAGCGTGAAGTCGCCCCAGTTCACCTTGGCCCGGCCGATGAGCATGCGGGCGAAGCCGAGGGCGGTGTGGCCGATGTGCTCGAAGGCCCGGGCCCAGGAGGAGCCGCTTTCGACGCCCCAGGTGCCGAACTGCTCCAGCAGGCCCAGTTTCTCGTCCCCCGTCTCCTGGAAGGCGGCTTTCTCGGCCATGCGCACCAGGGATTGGAGGCGAGGGGGAAGGCCGGTCAGGTCGAATTCGCGGATGTTCTTGCCGTGCGCGTGCAGCCAGGCGGGCAGGGAGGAGTCGAACTCGCCGAGATCCTGGGCCACGACCTGGACGCGATCACCCCGGACGACGACCAAGGGGAGGGGATCGTCGAGGTTCCAGGAGCCCCCGACCGTCACCACGGCCAGGCCGTCGACGCGGACTTCCGTCCGGGCAAAAGGCGAGCCTGCAGTCGGTTGGGACATCCTGATGGTCAAATACTTGGGCAGCCGCGGCTTCACAAGTCAGAAAGGCGTTGTCCCTGCCAGCCGACGTCTCTTTGCTGTTGGTTCGTCGATGCCTTTCGTCCGTCCATTCCTCTTCTTCTGCTTCACCGGGCTCGCGGTGGCCGCCGAGTCCGCGGACGCGCCCTGGGTGGTCTCCGTCACGGAGGAGAACGACAAGTTCACGCCGACCAACAAGGATCGTTATTACACCCAAGGCCTGAAGGTCGCGGTCAACCGCGCCGACGGGGTCTTCATGTCGGTGACGCAGGAGATCAATACGCCGGCCGACACGGAGAACCCGCCTTCGGTGATGCCCCCCTATACCGACCTGCCTTACTCGGCCGCCCTTTATGTGGGCTGCGGTTACGGCCGGGTCCTCGAGCGTGGCGGCCGCCGTGACAGCATGTTCTCCCTGGAAGCCAAGTTCGGCGTGATCGGTCCCTCGGCCGGCGGCGAGACGGTGCAGAACAAGTTCCACCAGCTCATCGGCACGGCCCAGGCGGTCGGCTGGGGCACGCAGCTGCCCGACGAGATCCTTTTCAATCTGGACGGTGAATTCCGCCGCCGCTTCGACCTCGACGGTCCTGACCAGGATACCCGCGACCTCATCGCCCGGGCCGTGCTGCAGCTCGGCACCATGCGGACCTCGGCGATCTTCGGAGCGCAGTTCCGCTGGGGTTCCGATCTCGGCCGCTCCTGGGGGCATAATTACATCCGTCATTCCAACGGCTACGATCCGTCGTCCGACCTGCGGGCGCCCGGCCAGGAAGGCTTCGCCGCCTGGGGGTTCGCCGACACCCAGGTCGAGGTCGTCGTCCGGAACTATGCCACCGACGGTACCAACTTCCGTGACTCGCGCACGGTCGTGCGGTCGCCGATCGTCCTGCAGGCCGCCCTCGGTTTCACCGCGCAGGTCTCGTCCTGCTCGCTCACCTATTTCTGCGCCGCCCGCACCAAAGAGTTCGAAACGCAGGATGGCTTCCATCTGATCGGCGGACTCAAGGGCCAATTCCTTTTCTGAACATGTCCGTCATCGCCGTCGTCGACGTAGGCTCCAATTCCATCAAGGTCGCGGTCGTCGCCGCGGCCGACCGCCGGGAACTCGGCCGGAAATCCGAACCTGTCCGGCTCCAGCCGGAGGGCGGACCGGCCGAACCTTTCTCGCCCGAAGCCCGCGCCGAAGCGGTCGCGGCCATCGGGCGCCTGCTGGCCTGCGCGCGTTCGCTCGACGCGACCCGTTGCTGCGTCCTCGCGACCAGCGCCGTGCGCGAATCCGTCAGCCGTCAGGAGTTCGCACGCGAGGTCGAAACCGCGACCGGCGTGCCGCTGACCATCGTCTCCGGCGAAGTGGAAGCCCGCCTCGCCGCGGCCGGCGTCCGGGCCGATCCGGCCTACCAAGCCTACGCCGACATCCTTTCCTTCGACCTCGGCGGCGGCAGCCTCGAGGTCTCCGTACTGCGCGGACAGCGTTGCGTGCTCGCGCGCAGTTTTCCCTTGGGGTCGGTCCGTCTGACCCATGGCTTCCTGCGTGGTGGCGATGGTCCGGTCGACGAACTCGACCAGCTTTCCATCCGGACCCATCTCCTTGCATCCCTCCAGACCGTCGTCCCGGCGGGCGCGGCGGAGAAGTTCCTGGTCGTCGGCGCCGGCGGCGTCTTCGCCGCGGTGGCCCTGCATCTCGAAGCCTTGGGCGAAGCTCCGGTCGGGGGCCGTCTGCCTCTGCTCCGCATCCGTGAGCTACGTGACCGCATGTGCGCCACCGACCTGGCCGGGCGCCGGGCGATCCCCGGTATCCCGGCGGACCGGGCGGACATCATGCCCGCGGCTTTGATCACCCTTTGCGTGCTGGCGGACCTGACGGGGGCGGAAGCTTTCCATCTTTCGCACTACGGCGTTCGACATGGCATGATTGAGCTGCTCCTTGGCCCTTCCGGAGAACATCTCTGAACATGAATCACCTCTGCATCTTTCTCCTGGCCGTGGCCGGCCTTTCCGCCGCCACCGAGAGCGGGAAGGTCGTTTCCGTCTCCGCGGACGGCTGGGCCAAGGTCGTCCAGGCGGATGGCTCGACGAATCTGCTCCGCCGCGTCTCCGAGGGCGACCGCAAGGTGGGCTGGACGGGTCGCTTGGTCCGCTATGACGCCGTCGCCGAAGGCGGCGAAACCTTTGCTCGTGGCATCGTCTCGGCCGACCCCGAGGAACTCCGTCGGGTCGCCGAAGTCACGGACGTCCTCCGTCGTGAGACCGTCGACAAGGGACGCATGGTCACGCGGATGCCCAACGAGCTGATGCCGAACATGGCGCTCTGGGATCAGGACGGTCGCTTGGTGATGAAGAAGGACCTCCTCGGCCATGCCATCGCGCTGAATTTCATCTTCACCAGCTGCCGGGTCGCCCGCATGTGCCCGGCATCGACGGCCTGCATGAAGTCCCTGGGCGACCAGCTCGCCAAGGATCCCGCGGCGGCCGGCATCCGGCTGGTCACGATCACCTTCGATCCCGAGACCGACACCCCCGGCCAGCTTCGTACCTACGCCGACGGCTACGCCATCGATCATGCCCGCCATCGCTTCCTCACGGGTGACGCCGGCCAGATCAAGGACCTGATGCGCCACTACGGTATCCAGACCCTGCGTGACGACGGCACGATCGTCCATAACGCCGCTCTCATCGTCATCACGCCCGAGGGTCGGATCGCCTACCGGAACGAAGGCGCATCGTTCGACGCCGAAGAAGTCGCCCGCCGATTGCTCGCCCTCGAAGGAGGCGCCGGCGCCCGCCGCTGATGTCCCCTCTCCGCCAGGTCGGGATCATCACGCTCGTCGCCGTCGTAGGTTTCTTCGGCCTGCGGGCTTTGCCCGACACCCAGTGCACGTTCCTGCACGCCGACCACCAGCCGGTCGTCGTCGACGGGCTGGAGTTCTGCGGTCTCAACGAAGAGGCCAATTTCTACTCACCGAAGGCCCTCCGTTTCCCGGTCGAACTCAAGGTCACCTTGGACGCCGCCGGGACGGGCGGTGAGCTCCGTCTGCTGAAGGATGACGGCCACCCGTATTACGCCCACGAGGTAGCCGTCTCCCATACGCAGCGGGTCCATCTGCATCTCCGTCAGCGGGGCGGTGAGAGGGCTTATGCCCACGTGCATCCTCAGCCTGCCGCCGACGGTTCCTGGCGTTTCGAGCTGCCTGGCCACCTGAAGGGCGCTCCGCTTCGGGCTTACGTCGATTTCACGGACGTCCGCACCGCCCGCACCATGCTCGCCGAAGCCGAGGTGACGACGACGACGGCGCCTTCCGCGCAGGCGGTCTCGACCCGTAACCGGATCGTCGCGCTGACCGCTTCGACCACCCAGACCGGCTCCTCGGCGATGATCCGGCTCCAGCTGGCTGGCCCGACTGGCAAGACCCTCCGCCTCAAGCCCATCATGGGGTCGCTGGGACATGCGGTCGTCTTCTCGGTCGATCGGCCGGACGCGGGCTACGCGCACATGCATCCGACCCTCGAGGGCGGCGAATACGCGGATAATCCGACGTTGGCTTTCCGCCTGCGCTTGCCGGCTCCGGGAACCTACGACTTCTGGCTGAATCTCAACGACGGCGAGGATGAGCTCCTGCGCGCGACGTTGGTCGTCACGCCTTGAGCTGTCGGAAATAGTCCACCGTCTCCGCCAGGCCGGACTGGACCGAAGACTTAGGTTTCCAGCCGGCCGACAGCAGCCGCTCCGTCGAAGCCAAAGAGTGTCGGACATCGCCGACCCTCGGAGGAAGATGTTCGATCGCCGACTTCGAGCCGGTGAGACGCAGAATTTCCTGCGCGAGTCCGAGGATGGATTGGCTACGGCCGTAGCCGACGTTGTACGTGCCGGCCATGTCGGCCGAAGCTCCGGCGTAGGCGAGCGCGCCGACGATGTCCGCCACGTGCACGAAATCACGGGTCTGGCCGCCGTCGCCGTGGATGCCGATCGGTTCGTCGCGGAGGGCCTTGGCGATGAAGATCGGCACGGCCGCGGCGTAGGCCGAGCGCGGGTCCTGCCGGGGGCCGAAGACGTTGAAGAAGCGTAAGGAAGTCGTGCCGAGGCCGTGGGCCTGGCGGTAGGCTTCGAGGAGGTGTTCGCCGGCGAGCTTGGTCTCCGCGTAGGGGGACTTCGGCTCCGGCGACATGCTCTCGAACTTGGGCACCGTCGGGTTGTCGCCGTAGATGGCGGCGGAGGAGGCGAGGACGACCTTGCGGACGCCCGCGGCCACGGCGGCGTCCAGGACGCGCCGCGTCCCTTCGGTGTTGAGTTCGGCGCATTCCGCCGGCTTGGCGACGGATTCCGGCACCGAGATCATGGCGGCGAGATGGTAGACCTCTTCGGCGCCGGTCATCGCCTCACGCAAGGCGGACGCGTCGAGGATGGAGCCACGGACAAAGCGACAGGCGACTCCGTCCAGATTATGGGCGTAACCGCTCCGCAGGTCATCGAGGACGGTGACCTGGGCCTGGCTCGCGAAATGACGGACCAGATGGGAGCCGATGAAGCCGGCTCCGCCGGTGATGAGGACGCGCTTGCTCATGCGCGTGCGACGATCTCCTGCATGGCGGGCAGCTGCTCCTCGATCGAGGCGACCAGCTTGAGCTGGGTGCGGCAGCGGTCGAGGTTGTGCGTGGGACGCTTGATCTTGAAATAGGTGTCGCCCTCGAGCCAGTCGGTCAGGAAACGCAGGCCGATCTCGAAGGTGATGAGCTTGCCGGCGAAGGACAGGAGTTCCTTTTCACGGGGCGTGAGGAAGCCGCGGGCGGAAGCGAGGTAGCCTCGGACCAAGGCCTCGAACATCGGGAGCTGCAGGCGGACCAGGGAGAGGTCCGGCTCGTCTTCGGCGGCGGGAGAAGTCGAGGTGCGCACTAGGTCGCCGAAATCGTAGAGGGCGGAACCCGGCATCACCGTGTCGAGGTCGATGACGCACACGCCCTCCTGGGTGATGTCGTCGAGCAGCACGTTGTTCAGCTTGGTGTCGTTGTGCGTGACGCGTTCGGGCAGCGAACCGTCGCGGAGCGCGTCGACGACCACGCTGACCTCGCCGGCCCGGGCGAGCGCGAAGGCGATCTCCGGTCCGGCGGCGGCGGCCCGGTCATGGCTGTCCTTGGCCAGGGCGGCTTGGAAGCGAGCGAAGCGGGAAGGGGTGTGGTGGAAGTCGGGGATCGTCTCGTGGAGGCGTTCTCCCGGCAGGTCGGCGAGCAAGGCTTGGAAGGCGCCGAAGGCCTTGGCCGCCGCCTCGGCCTGGGCGGGAGAGCGGACCACGTCGTGCCCGGTGGCGCCTTCGATGAAATCGTAGCAACGCCAGCGGTTGCCGCGGGGATCGATATGCCAGGCTTTGCCTTTATGGGTCGGGATGAGCCGGAGGGCCCGTCGATGGGCATCGGACTTGCCGGCGGCGCCGAGCTTGGCGTGCGCGTGGGCGCAGACCCGCGCCACGTTTTCCATGAGCTGGTCGGGCTGCTTGAAGACCTGATGATTGATGCGCTGGAGGATGAAGCGTCGCGGACCGCCGGCCGCCTCGACTAGGGTCAGGAAAGTGTCATTGATGTGTCCGCTGCCGTAAGGTGCCGCCGAAAGGATGCGTCCGCCGAAAGCGAATTCGGCGGCGACGATGAGGGCTTCGGCGGCGGTGGCGGCCATGTCAGGACCAGAGCGAGGCCGGATAGGCGCCCGACTGCACCTGACGGAGGATGCTGGCCTGCACGACCGGCTTGTCTTCGCGGTAGGTGACGCCGAACCAGGCGGAGTCGGTGCGCAGGACCTGGCAGGTCGCCTGGCCGGCGCGGATCAGGTTGCCGACGGACATCGGGATATAGGCTTCGCTCTTCATCTCGTTGCCCTTGGCGCGGAGGAAGGCGTCGAAGTCGGCGGCGAGCTGCGGGAAGATGGCGGGCGTGAAGCCCCACATGTTCATGGAGACCGGCTCTTCGCCCGTCAGGCTGACGGCCGAGCCGTCCTCGCCGCGGTGCTCGGCGCCGCTGGGCAGCTTGGAAATCTTCGTCAGTTCCTGGATGTCCGTGAGGCGGCCGGACGCGTCGGTCTGGCAGACGCCACGGGCGACGGTGCCATGTTCGGAGAGGGTGTGCTTCAGCGTGAAGCCGACCATGGAGTAGTCGGTGGAGCATGCGTCGAGGCTTTGCAGATGGCGGGCGAGGACCGCGTAGGAATCTTGGCCGTAGAAATCGTCGGCGTTGATGACGGCGAAAGGGGTCTCGACGGCGTCGCGGGCGCAGAGGATGGCATGAGTCGTTCCCCAAGGCTTCTCGCGTCCGGCGGGCACGGAGAATCCGGCCGGCAACTGGTCGATGGTCTGGAAGGCGAAGCCGACATCGATCCGTCCGGCGAACTTCGCGGCGATACGCTCGCGGAAGTCCTTTTCGAAATCCGGTCGGATGATGAAGACCACTTTGCCGAAGCCGGCGCGCAAGGCGTCGAAGACGGAATAATCGAGGATGGTCTCGCCGGAAGGGCCCATCGGGTCGATCTGCTTGAGGCCGCCGTAGCGGCTGCCCATGCCGGCGGCGAGGACGAGGAGGGTGGGTTTCATGTCAGAGGGATTGGCGGAGGCGGGCGGTGACGTCCGCCTTCAGTCGGTCGATGAAGCCGGTCGCATAGGCGATCGGGTCGAGTGAGTCGTCCTGGACCAAGGGAGTGAGATCCATCGCCCATTGCATGGCGGACTCTTGGTCGGTCGCATGCGCCTGGCTGAAGGTCGCATTGGCCGTGCGGCGGCCGATGACGGCGAGGTCGTAGCGTTTGCCGCCCGCGATCTGGGTCGCGAAGACTTCGTTCAGGGCACGGGCGAGTTCCGGTCGGCCCGAGACGGGCATCGGGGTCTTCTCGGAATCCACGAGCCAGTCGAGGTCGCGCCAGACTTCACATCCGTAGACTTTATGCGGACGGTCAGCTTTGGGCAGACGACGGAGGGCTTCCAGGCAACGGAGGGCGCAGCCGACATGCGTGTCATGCTTGTCCGCGAGGTTGTGGAGATAGACGAATTCGGGTCGGGTGGCTTCGAGGAGCCGGAAGAGGTCTTCGCGGACGACCGTCTCACGGGCGTCGCGCACGGACTTGCTCGGATGGCCGAGCTGGGCCATGAAGGCGTATTGGCCGATCACCGCCGCGGCGTCCTGCTCACGGATACGTTCCGCGGCAATCTGGTCGTCGGTCCAATCCTGGAACTTGCCGGCGCGGGAGCTTCCACGTCCGTCGGTGATCGTCACTCCGCCGAACCAGCGATCTTTCTGGTCGTAGCAGGCGAGGATGCCGTGGAAGGCCATGAACTCCAGGTCATCCTGGTGGGCGCCGATGCCGAGGTGGGTGGTGCGGCGGAGAGCCTCCGGGGCGGCCAGTCCGTCCGGGATCATGAGGCGGGCGCGCGGGTTGAGCGTGATCATCGGCGGAGGGAAGGGAGGGAGGCGGCGGCGACGGCCTGTCCGTGGCGCTTATCTTTCTCGGACGGGACCACGAGGTCGATGCGAAGTTCTGGGAATTCGTCACGCAGGACAGCCTTGGCGTGTCCGATGATGACGTCGCCGCCATGGCCGGAGGTCACCCGGCCCATGATCAGCAGGCAGCTCAGCTCGTAGAAGCCGGCGAAGTGCGCGATCGCGTAACCGAGGGCGATGCCGATGGCCTCGTAGACCTGGCGGGCGCGCGGGTCGCCCGCGAGCATGAGGCGCTGCAGTTCCTCGAGCTGCTCGGGCAGCTTCAAGGACGGCGGCAGGTCTATGCCCGCCAAGGGCAGCAAGCGGCCTACGCCTTGTTGGCTGAAATACTGCACGGCACAGCCACGGTCGCCGGACCATTCGTCGGCCGGGCCATCGACACGGTAGTCGACCGGGACGAAAGCCAGCTCGCTTAGCCAGTTGGTGAGGTTGCCGGCTTGGTCCACGTAGCCGGCGGCGACGCTCGTGCCCATCGCGACGCCGAGGACGGCGTTGCGGCCGAGGGACATCGAAGCCGCGAGCGCGGTGACGTCACCGTCGTTGAGCACCTCGAAAGGCACGCCATACTGCTTGGCGAGATCGACGAACATGTCGCGCACCCGGGAGTCAAAGATCGCCGGAGCGGTCACGCCACGGAACAGCGAGGCGATGCGGACCTTGTTATTGACGTATACGCCGGCGGAGGAGCCGCCGATGGCGTCGATGCGGGGGAGATGTCGGGCGGCGAGTTCGAGCGAATGGCGGATACCTTCAAGATGATAGTCGGGGTCGGACTGGAAGTAAGGATCCCACTTCACCTCTTCGGAGAAGAGGACTTTTCCGTCGATGAGCGCCGCGCACTTGCGGTCCGAGCCTCCGAGGTCGAAGCCGATGCGGCAGCCATCGAGGTGCCGGCCGAGGGGCAGGTGCGATGCGGAGGGCGTCGGAAGTTCGGCCTTGGAAACGCAAAGGAAGGAAAGCGGCTTTTCGAAGACGCGCCGGAAGAAGTCGGCGTCGAAGGAGCGGACGCCTTTCGGGGCGTAGCCGGCCCTTAGTTGGCCGACCCATTTTTCGGCGGACGGACCGCAGAGCAGGACTTCCGATCCGCCACGCGACCAAAGCAGGAACTTCACCGACCGTTCGACGTGAAGATAGGTCGCGGCGTCATCGATACCGTGAGCCAGCACCTGCGTGCGGAAGAGGGAGGCCGTGCCGTCGGCACGTCGCAGGGCGATCGTCAGTTCCGTCGAGCCTGAGGTCGCAGCGCAGCGGCGGAGGTAGGCGCGCGTCCAGAGGGACGCCGGTACCAGGTTCGGGTCGATGACGGAGCGATGGCGTGGGGTGACGTCCATCGGGAGCCTCAGAGCCCCTTGGCCGCGGCGGCGTCGAGATGGAAGGTGCAGGCCGGGTGGCGCTGCAGCCAGGTCGCCGGGCAGTCGGCGGACGGGGCCTCCTTGATGGCTCGGGCCACGACCTCGGACTTCGCCTCGCCGAAAGCGATCAGCGCGACCCGGCGGGCTTCAAGGATCGTCGCCACGCCCATCGTGAGGGCGCCGTGCGGGACTTGCGCGAGATCGCCGAAGAAGACCGCGTTATCCTTCCGGGTCACAGCGTCGAGGTGCACCCAGCGGGTCCGGCTCTCGGCGGGTGAGGGCGGTTCGTTGAA
>JANRFG010000016.1:0-152969 GCA_030725715.1 Opitutales bacterium | reverse complement strand
CGTCGAGGTGCACCCAGCGGGTCCGGCTCTCGGCGGGTGAGGGCGGTTCGTTGAAACCGATATGGCCGGTGCGGCCGATACCGAGGATCTGAAGATCGATGCCGCCGGCCTTACGGATCGTCGCTTCATACTCGGCGCAATGACTCGCCGGGTCTTTAGCCATCCCGTCCGGGATATGGATGTTAGCCGCGGGGATATCGAGATGACGGAAGAGATTTTCCTCCATGAAGAACCGGTAGGACTGCAGATGATCCGGGCCGAGGCCTTCGTATTCGTCGAGATTGAAGGTGATGACCGAACGGAAGCTCAGGCCTTCTTCGCGATGCAAGCGGATCAGCTCCGCGTAGAGGGGTAGGGGCGTGGAGCCCGTCGCCAGGCCCAGCACCGTCGGCTTGCCCGATTTCGAGCGTAACTGAATCAGGTCGGCTATCTCCCGGGCGATCGCCTGCGCGGCGGAATGCTTGTCGGGATGGAGCCGGGTCGAGATCATCTTAACCGAGCGTGGTGAGCATGCGCGCGATCTCGTCGCGCTTGGCCTTGGCTTCGTCGAGCTGCTTGCGGGCGCCCTCGAGGATCTTCGGCGGGGCCTTCGAGACGAAGGCCTCGTTCGTGAGCTTGGCTTCGCCGGCGGCGACCGCCTGTTCGAGCTTGGCCAGTTCCTTGGCGAGACGGACCTTCTCGGCGGCCACGTCGACCGTGCCGGAGAGTTCGAGCATCACCGTGCCGAGCGAAGTGAGCGAACCCGTGCGGCCGCCGGCGTCGTCGGCGAAACCGATTTCGGAGAGGCCGGCGAGGCTGCTGAGTTTCTCGCGGTTGGCGGTGAGGAGGGCCTTGGCCGTGGCGTCCTTGGCGACGACCGTGATCACCGCGTCGCGGCGCGTGGCCTGGTTGGCCTGAGACTTCAGGCCGCGGACGGAGGCGACGAACTCACGGAGCAAGGCTACGTCGGCCACCTTGGCGGCGCTGAGCTTGATGCCGTTCTCGCGGAGGACGCGGAGGAGGTCGCCGCCGGTGCCGGTGTGATGGTCCTGGATGAAGTCCTTCTCCGTGCCGTAGCCGAGCAGGTGCCAGAGCTCTTCCGAGATGAACGGCGCCACCGGGTGGAGGAGCAGGAGGAACTGGCGGAGGACGAGGTCCTGGACCGCGAGGCAGTTGTCGACCAGCGCGGGGTCGCGCAGGCGGGCCTTGGAGGCTTCGACATACCAGTCGCAGAAGTCGCCCCAGAAGAAGGCATAGAGCCCCTGCGCGTAGGCGGTGAACTCGTGTTCGTCGAGGTTCTTGGCCGTGCTGTCGGTCAGTTCGGCGAGACCCTGCAGGATCGCGAAGTCGTCGTCATCCAGCTGCGAGGCCTTGATGCGGCTGACCACGGCGGCGAGCGTCGAGTTGTCGGCCATCGGGCCGGACATCTGGCGGAAGCGGGCGGCGTTCCAGAGCTTGTTGCAGAAGTTGCGGCCTTGGCCGACGCGATCTTCGTCGAAGAGGATGTCCTGGCCCTTGGGGGCGATGGACAGCAGGCCGAAGCGGAGGCCGTCGGCGCCGAACTTGGCGATGAGGTCGAGCGGCTCGGGCGAGTTGCCGAGGGATTTCGACATCTTGCGGCCGAGCTTGTCGCGGATGATGCCGTTGAAGTACACGCGCTTGAACGGGATGCGTTGGCGGATCTCGTCGTCGGTCAGCGTCTTCTTCTCCGGGCCATGCAGCTCGAGGCCGGCGATGATCATGCGGGCGACCCAGAGGAAGATGATGTCCGGCCCCGTGGCGAGGGCGCCGGTCGGATACCAGTGCTTGAGCTCCTCGGTCGTCTCGCCCGGCTTGCGCCAGCCGATGGTCGCGAGGCACCAGAGCCAGGAAGAGGCCCACGTGTCGAGCACGTCGTCGTCCTGTTCCCAGTTCGCGGCATCGGCCGGAGCCGTGAGGGACACGTGCAGGTTCTTGGGGTCGTTGCGGTCGGCGCCCTTGCGGTACCAGACCGGGATGCGGTGGCCCCACCAGAGCTGGCGGCTGACGCACCAATCCTGGATGTTCTCGAGCCAGTGCAGGTAGGTCTTCGTCCAGCGTTCCGGGTGGAACTTGATGATGCCCGAAGTGACGGCGCGCTTCGCTTCGTCGATCTTCGGGTAGCGGATGAACCACTGTTCGCTGAGGCGGGGCTCGATCGGCACGTCGGCGCGTTCGGAGAAGCCGACCGTATTCTCGTAGGGCTCGGTCTTCACCAACGCGCCGAGCTCTTCGAGGAGCTTCTCGGCGGCGTGGCGGGCCTTGAAGCGCTCCAGGCCGGCGAGCGGACCCGCGTCCGCGTTCATCGTGCCGTCCGGATTCATCACGTCGTTGACCGGCAGGTCGTGGCGCTTGCCGATATCGAAGTCGGTGCGGTCATGGGCCGGGGTGACCTTCAGGACGCCCGTGCCGAATTCCTTCTCGACGGCCGTGTCACCGACGATCGGGATCTGGGCGCGCGGGAAGGGGCGCCAGACATGCTTGCCGATGAGGTGCTTGTAGCGCTCGTCGTCAGGGTGGACCGCCACGGCGGCGTCGCCGGGGATGGTCTCCGGACGCGTGGTCGAGATCTCCAGGAACGTGCCGGGGAGTTCGGCGACCTCGTAACGCATCCGGTAGAGGGAGCCCTTCGAAGGCTTCATGATCACCTCTTCGTCGGAGAGGCCCGTCTGCGAGACCGGGCACCAGTTCACCATGCGCTTGCCGCGGTAGACGTAGCCGCGTTCGTAGAGCGTGACGAAAGTCTGCAGCACCGCCTGCGAGTAGCCGGCGTCGAGCGTGTGGACCGTGCGGTCCCAGTCGCAGGAGGCGCCGAGCTTGCGGAGCTGGCCGAGGATGATGCCGCCGTGCTTGTCGCGCCATTCCGAGGCGACTTGGACGAACTTCTCGCGGCCGAGGTCGTGGCGCGTCTTGCCTTCCTTCTGACGGAGTTCCTTTTCGACGCGGGACTGCGTGGCGATGCCGGCGTGGTCGGTGCCCGGGAGCCAGAGGGCGGACTTGCCTTCCTGACGGGCGCGGCGGACCATGATGTCCTGCAGCGTGTTATTGAGCAGGTGTCCCATGTGCAGGACGCCGGTGACGTTGGGCGGCGGGATCATCACCGCGAACGATTCACGGGAATGGTCGACCTTGCCCTTGAAGCAACCGGCGGCCACCCAGCGGTCGTACCACTGCTGCTCGACGCCCTGGGGTTCGTAAGATTTGGGGATTTCAGCCATCGGAAAGGGGAATGATTAGGGGTTAAGTTGGGGATTGAAAAGAACGGACTAGGCAGGCATTAAGATAAGCAAGCCAGGCCCCATGCAACGGGTGGCCGACGAATCCCGCCAGGTCCGGAAGGAAGCAACGGCAGTCAGCTCATCCGTGTGCCGTGGCAAGCCTGGCCCCTTGCTTTTCAATCGACGCCTTCCCTTCATTTGGGAGGGCGTCCTCATTTGTCCGCCAAAGAAGAAAGGGTGCTATTCGCACCCTTTCGTTCGAAAAACTCCGACGATGATCAGAGCGAGTGGATGCTCGACTTGCTGACGGCCATCGCGGCTTCCTTGAAGGACTCGCTGACGGTCGGGTGGGCGAAGCAGGTACGGGCCACGTCTTCGGCGCTGCCGCCGTATTCCATGTGCGCGCAGGCCGCGGCGATCATCTCGGACGCGCCCTTGGCGACCATCTGGACGCCGAGGAGCTTGTCGGTCTTGGCGCAGGCGATGACCTTGACGAAACCGGAGGTGCAGTCGGAAGCGATCGCGCGTCCGTTGCCGGCGAGCTGGAACTTGCCGATGGCGACTTCGATGTTCTTGGCCTTGGCTTCGGCTTCGGAGAGGCCGACGCAGGCGACTTCGGGGTCGGTGTAGATGACGCCGGGGATGACGCCGTAGTTCACGTGGCCCTTCTTGCCGGCGAGGTTCTCGGCGACCGCGACGCCTTCTTCTTCGGCCTTGTGCGCGAGCATCGGACCGGTGACGACGTCACCGATGGCGTAGACTCCGGGCAGGTTGGTCTGGTAGTGGGCGTCGATGACGATGCGGCCGCGCTCGTCGAGCTTGAGGCCGGCTTCCTGGGCGCCGAGGCCGGTCGTGTTGGCCTTGCGGCCGACGGCGACGAGAATCTTGTCGGCGGGGAATTCGAGAGGCTTGCCGTCGCGTTCGGCGGTGAGGGCGGAGCCCGCGGCGGTCTTCTTGACGCCGGTGACCTTGGCGCCGAGTTCGAACTTCAGGCCCTGCTTCTCGAAGGCGTTCTGCGCGGCCTTGGCGACGTCAGCGTCGTAGGCGGGTCCGCCGATGCCCGGGAGCATCTCGACGACCGTGACCTGGGAGCCGAGGCGGGCCCAGACGGAACCGAGTTCGAGGCCGATGGCGCCGGCACCGACGACGACCATCTTCTCCGGGACGGACTTCAGCGAGATACCGTGGTCGGAGGAGATGACGGTCTCGCCGTCAAACTTCATGAAGGGGAGTTCGACCGGCACCGAACCGGTGGCGATGAGGATGTTCTTGGTCTCGAGCGTGCGGTCGCCGGCCGTGGAGCGGACGAGCACCTGGCCGGACTTCACGAGACGGCCGAGGCCGCGGACGACTTCGACGTTACGCTTCTTGAGGAGGGCGCCGACGCCCATGTTGAGCTGGGCGACGACCTTGTCCTTGTTGGCGAGCATCGCGGAGACGTCGAAGGTGAGCTTCTCGGCGCCGACGAGGCCGTGCTTCTTGCCGTGGATGGCGTGCTGGTAGACTTCGGTGGAGTGGAGCAGGGCCTTGGAGGGGATGCAGCCGACGTTGAGGCAGGTGCCGCCGAGGGAGTTGTCCTTCTCCACGAGGGCCACCTTGAGGCCGAGCTGGCCGGCTTTGATGGCGGCGACGTAGCCACCAGGGCCGGAGCCGATTACGACGAGATCGAATTGAGACATTGCGGTAGGAGGGGGTTGGGAGGATCAGACGCCGAACAGCAGGCGCTGCGGGTCTTCGATGTATTGGCGGACCTTGACGAGGAACGTCACGGCCTCCTTGCCGTCGATGAGACGGTGATCGTACGAGAGCGCGAGGTACATGATCGGACGGATCACGACCTGCCCGTTCTCGGCGACCGGACGTTCGACGATGTTGTGGAGGCCCATGATCGCGGCCTGCGGATGGTTGAGGATGGGCGTCGAAAGCATCGAGCCGTAGATACCGCCGTTGGAGATCGTGAAGACGCCGCCCTGGAGTTCGGGCAGCTGGATCTTGCCGTCGCGGGCGCGTTTGCCGAAGTCGCCGATGGCTTTCTCGATGCTCGCGAAGTTGAGCTGGTCGCAATCGCGGACGACCGGGACCATGAGGCCCTTGTCGGTGCCGACGGCCACGCCGATATCGTAGAAGTGATTCTCGATGATGTCCTCACCGTCGAGCTGGGCGTTGATCGCCGGGACTTCCTTCATCGCCTGGACGGCGGCCTTCACGAAGAAGGACATGAAGCCGAGTTTGACCCCGTATTTCTTGAGGAATTCTTCGCCGTGGCGTTTGCGCAGCTCCATGACCGGGGCCATGTTGACCTCGTTGAAGGTCGTGAGCATCGCGGTCTCGGACTTCGCCTGCACGAGGCGTTCGGCGATCTTGCGGCGGAGCGGCGACATGCGCTTGCGCGAGGTGCGACCATCGCGCGAAGGAATGACGACGGCGGCGGCCGGAGCAGAGGCAGCGGCGGGCGCGGCGGCCGGAGCCACGGCGCGGATCGGAGCCTGGCCGGAAAGCGCGGCGAGCATGTCACCCTTGGTGACGCGGCCGGCCTTGCCCGTGCCTTCGACGCCTGCGGGGTCGAGCCCGGTTTCTTCGGAGAGGCGACGGACGGCGGGAGAAATTTCAGCGGCGGCGCCGGACTTGGCGGCGACCGGAGCAACCTTAGGCGTGGGAGCCGCGGCGGCGGCCGGAGCGGAGGTGGCGGCCGGCTTGGCGGCAGGAGCGGGTGCAGCGCTCGGCGCGTTGCCGGCGGCGCCCGCTTCGATCGAGGCGACGACTTGTCCGACCACGACGTCCGTGCCCGCGTTGACGACGATGGTGATCTGGCCGTCGACTTCGGCGGTGCCTTCGGAGGTCACCTTGTCGGTTTCGTAGGAGAAGAGAGGCTGACCCTTGCGGACGGCGTCACCGGACTTGACCAGCCAGGCGGCCAGGAGGCCCCCGGTGATGGATTCGCCCATGGGAGGGATTTTGACTTCGACGGCCATGAAAGTTGGGTGGTCACTAAATTGGAACCCATTCCTAGGCCTTTCAACGGGGAAATAGCCCTTTAAACGACCTGCGAAGGCCGTATGAGGGGTAGTAGGAAGGGTAGTCAGACCGACAAATTCGGCTACTGACCCTTATTAGGCGCCAAAGGCCTGCCGAATGACGTCGGCCTGCTCGATCCTATGGACCGAGAGCGAACCCACCGCGGGAGAGGCGGCGGCGTCGCGACCGGCGTAGAGCGGGCGAAGGCCGAGGGCTTCCTCGACGAGCGGGGCGACGAAGGACCAGCCGCCCATGTTCTTGGGCTCATCCTGCACCCAGACGACCTTCTTGGGCGAACCCAGGTCGGCGTGCAGCTTGGCGAGGGTGGCGGCGTCGAAGGGGTAGAACTGTTCGACGCGGACGATCGTCGTCGAGGTGTCCTTGCGGGCCGCGCGTTCGGCGTCGAGTTCGTAGAAGACCTTGCCGGAGCAGAGCAACAGGCGCTCGGTCTTCGCGGCCGGGGTGGCGTCGGGGAGGATGGCTTGGAAGCGTCCGCCGGAGAATTCTGCGAGCGTGCTCACGCAGGACTTGTGGCGCAGCAGGCTCTTCGGGGTCATCACGACGAGAGGCTTGCGGAGGTCCGACTTCACCTGGCGACGCAGCGCGTGGAAGAGCTGGCCCGGGGTGGAGGGCTGGGCGACCTGCAGGTTGTTCTCCGCGCAGAGCTGGAGGAAACGTTCGAGGCGGGCGGAGGAGTGTTCCGGACCCTGGCCTTCGTAGCCGTGCGGCAGGAGCATCACGAGGCCGCTGGTCTGGCCCCACTTCGATTCCGCCGAAGCGATGAACTGGTCGATCATGATCTGCGCGCCGTTGGCGAAGTCGCCGAACTGGGCTTCCCAGATCACCAACGAATCGGGGGCTTCGAGCGAGTAGCCGTAGTCGAAGCCGAGCACCGCGTATTCGGAGAGCGAGGAGTTGACGAGTTCGATCTCCGCGCCGGCGATCGAGCCCAGCGGGCAGTATTCGGCGTCGTTGGAAGGGTCGTGCAGCACCGCATGGCGGTGGGAGAAGGTGCCGCGTTCGCAGTCCTGGCCGGAGATGCGCACGGGGTAGCCTTCGGCGAGCAGGGATGCGAAGGCGAGGCCTTCGCCGAGGCTCCAGTCGATGTTCGTTCCGGCCTTGTAGGCTTCGGCCTTGGCGGCGAGGAGGCGCTTGATCTTCGGGTTGGGCGCGAAGTCCGGAGGCGTCTGCCAGAGCACGGGAGCGACCTTGTCGAGGAGCTCGCGGGGAGCCGAGGTGTCGACGGAGTGTTCGTAGGCCGAACGGAAGGGACGGACGCCCACGGGCTTCGTCTTGCGTTCCTCGACTTCCGCGGCGACCGACGCCTGGGCGCGTTCCTGGGCGGCGTTGAGCAGCACGTCGAATTCGGTGCGCAGGGCGATCAGCTCGCCGTCCGGGGCCGATTTGGATTCGGTCAGGCGGGAGGCGTAGAGCTCCGAAACGCTCGGATGCGCGGCGATGTCCTTGTACAGCACGGGCTGGGTGAAGGCGGGTTCGTCGGTCTCATTGTGGCCGTAACGACGGTAGCAGACGATATCCAGCACCGCGTCGGCGCCGAACTTCTGGCGGTACTCGAGCGCGAGCTCGGCCGCGAGCACGACGGCGTCGGGGTCGTCGCCGTTCGCGTGGAAGATCGGCGACTCGGTGAACTTGGCGATCTCGGTGCAATGACGGCCGGTGCGGGCCTCGTCGGGGTCGGTGGTGAAACCGACCTGGTTGTTCGAGACGATGTGGAGCGTCCCGCCCACCTGGTAGCCCTTGAGGCCGGCGAGGTTGAGCGTCTCCATGACCACGCCCTGGCCGGCGAACGCGGCGTCGCCGTGCAGCAGGAGGGGGAGGACCTTGGAGCGGTCGGCGCCGCCCTGGAGGTCGACGAGGGCGCGGGCGCGGCCGAGGACGACGGGATTGACGGCTTCGAGGTGGCTGGGATTGAAGGCGAGGGTGACGCCGATCTCCTTGCCGTCGACGACGCGGGCGCCGGCGTAGCCGAGGTGATACTTCACGTCGCCGTCGCCATGCGTGGTGTCCGGGACGTGGTTTTCGGAGAAGCCGGCGAAGAGGGCTTCGGGCTTCTTGCCGCAGACGTTGACGAGGACGTTGAGACGACCGCGGTGGGCCATGCCGATGACAAGGTCGGCGATGCCGGCGGACGGGGCGCGATGGATCAGCTGATCCATGACGGCGAGCATGACTTCGCCGCCTTCGACGGAGAAGCGTTTGGCGCCGACGAAGGTCTTGTGGAGGAAGCGTTCGAACTGCTCGGCCTGCACGATCGAGCGCAGGAAACGGCGGCGGGCCGCGGCGTCATAAGCCGGTCGGAGGCCGCAGCTTTCGACGCGCTCCTGCAGCCAGCGGCGACGTTCGCCGTCCTGGATGTGGGTGAACTCGACGCCGATCGGGCCGCAGTAAGTCGCCTTTAGTTTGGCGAGGATCTCGCCCAGCGGGAGCATCTGGCCGCCCAAGAAATCACCCGTGTGGAAGACCCGGTCGGCCGGCATGGCATCCAGACCGAGGGCTTTGTCGGCGAGTTCGAAGTGAGGGAAGGGCTCGGCGAGCGGATTGATGCGGACCTGAAGGTGGCCGAGCGTCCGATAAGCATGGATGGCGGCGAGGACCTTCCACTGGGCGACGGCGTCGACCGACCCGGCGGCGGCGACGCCTTTGCCCGGCTTAGGCGGAAGGCTGAGGCCGAGTTCGAAGCCTTCGAAGAACGAGCGCCAGTCACCCTCCACCGAGGAAGGGTCCTTGGACCATTGCTCGTGATAGGATGCGATAAGGTCTGCGTTCCACCGGCTGCCGACGCTGAGATGTTTCATTTGGGCCTGTAAAAGGGAAGTAAAAGTAAACCAGCGAGCCGGGCATAAACAAGCCCAGACCCTGCCCAAAATTGCCACTTATTGGGGGTTGTAAGCCCAAACCCGTCGGGGTCTAATCAGGGAACGTCGATGTCTTCCCCGCGTCCGGCCAACCGCTCCTACTCCACGGAAGCCCTGGAGCGGTGGTTCGCGTCCTTGCCTGAAGACTGGGAGGACGCTTTCAAGGCGGCCGACCTCACCGAAGGCCGCCGGCTCTACACCGAAGGATTGGTCAGACAGATCGAACTCAAGCCGGAGAGCGCCGAGGCGGTCACCCGCACCGAGGAGCAGACCGTCCGCGCGGTCATCGAGATCGCCGACGGCAAGCTGGACTGGCGCACCTCGCTGCCCGAGGAGGAGAACGGCGCGCCTTTCGCCGTGGCTTCCCTGTATGAGGTCGAAGAACTGCTCGCCGATGAGCTGCCGGCGATCGACGAGTCCGCCATGGCCGCCGCGTCCGAGGCGCCGAAGGAACCTGAACGCAAGGACGCCAACGCCCGCGCCTCGCTGAAGCTGCAGGTCAGCTTCGAGCTGTCCTCCGATGGCCTGAAGATCTCCGCCGCGTGGACCGGCCGCGGCGGCCATGCCTGGAATTGTTTCGGCCCCGGAGCCATCCCGGGCGACGAACTTTCCGACGAGCAACGGCAGGCCCTGTTCCGCTTCAATACCGTGGCCCACCGGGCCGGCTTCACCTACGGCAAGGCCACCGGCGCCTGGGCGATCGACAATATCGGCCGCATCGAGCGGTTCGTCCGCGAGGACCTGGCCGATTGGCGCAAGCGCTTCAAGCTGCTCGGCGAAGACGCCCTGAACATCTTCCGCAACGAGCAGCTGCAGGTCGCCGTCGATGCCGAAGCCGAGTCCGCGGCCGATGGCAAGTCCTTCTGGCTGAACTGGCGCCTCAAGGCCGGCGGTCACCGCCTGCTCGCCGACGAACAGAAGCTCCTGCTCAAGGCCGGCGGACGTCCCGTCATCCTGCCCGGCAAGGGCGTCGTCGCTTACAACGCCGCCGTCGCCGACTTCTCCGAGGACTGGCGGGCGAAGGACGGCGAAGTCCCGCGTTACCTCCTGCTGTCGCTGTTCGACCATGCGGCCGTCGGCGCCCTCAGGCTCAACGACGACCTCAAGGCCTGGAAGGACAAGCTTCTCCACGAGCCGACTCCCCCGGACGACCTGCCGGCGTACCTCCGTCCTTACCAGGCGAAAGGCGTCGCTTGGCTCGGCCGGCTTTGCGAGCTGGGCGCCCATCCGCTGCTGGCCGACGAGATGGGCCTCGGTAAGACCGTCCAGGTGCTCGCCCTGCTCGCGTCCCGTCCCGTCGGCGAGCGTTCCCTCATCGTCTGTCCGGCGAGCGTCATCCCGGTGTGGCTCGGCGAGATCAAACGTTTCCATCCTGAACTCAGCGCCGGGACCGCCGTGCTCACGGCCGAGGATGATTTCGTCAGGAATCCCGGCGCCCGTCTCTGGATCTCCAGCTACACGCAGCTGCGCCGTCATGCCGAACTGCTCCCGAAGGCCCGTTTCGGCTACGCGGTGCTCGACGAAGCCCAGGCCATCAAGAACCCCGAGTCGAAGACCACGCAGACGTGCGTCGCGCTCCAGGCCGACCACCGGATCGCGATCACCGGCACGCCCCTCGAGAACCGGCCGACGGACCTGTGGACGATCTTCCGCTTCCTGATGCCCGGACTGCTCGGCAAGCGCGCCGCATTCGAGCGACTGATGCTCCGCGACGCCTCGATCGCGCTCGGCAAGGTCCGTCGCCAGGTCTCGCCGTTCATCCTCCGACGCCTCAAGCGCCATGTCGCCGCGGACATCCCGCCGAAGATGGAGGTCGTCCTGCCGTGCCCGCTCACGCACGAGCAGCGTTCGCTTTACCAGCACCTCACGCAGGGCAGCGGCTTGTCGGGCGAGCTCGCCTCGCTGCTTTCTAAGGACGCCACGTCCGTGCTCACGTTGCTGATGCGTCTGCGCCAGGTCTGTTGCGACCCGGGCCTGCTGCCCGAGAACTCGACCTGCCCGTCGGCCCATTCCGGCAAGATCACCTTGCTCGTCTCCAAGCTGGCCGAGATCTCCGCCAACGGCTCGAAGGCCGTGGTGTTCTCGCAGTTCGTCTCCCTCATCGAGCGCGTCAAGGCGGCTCTCGCCCGCGACCTGCCCAGCCTGCCGATCTTCGAACTCACCGGTGAGACCAAGGACCGCTCCGCTCCGGTGGAGCAGTTCAAGGAGACCAAGGGGCCCGCGCTCTTCCTGGCTTCCCTCAAGGCCGGCGGCACGGGCATCACGCTGAACACCGCGGAATACGTCTTCCTGATGGATCCGTGGTGGAATCCTGCCGTCGAGGCCCAGGCCGTCGACCGCGTGCACCGCATCGGCCAGAAGAATCCCGTCCTGATCTATCGCATGATCGCCCCGGGCACCGTCGAGGAGCGCATCGAGGAACTCAAGCAGGAGAAGCGCGAACTGTTCTCGACCGTCGTCGGCGACATTCCGGACATGACCGACTGGACGCGCCACTTCTCGTCGCTCGACGCGCTCATCCGCCTCAGCGATTCCCCGGCCGCCGCGGCTTCCGCGGAGACGGCGCCGGAACGCGAGGCCGAAGGCTGATCACTTCGCGATCAGGTCGTATTCCTCGGCGCCCGTCACGGTCACCTCGGCGAACTGGCCGATGGGGAGCTTCTTCGGGACCTTGACGATGCCGTCGATCTCCATGGCGTCGCCGGTGCTGCGGGCGACGCCCGGGCTTTCGACGAGGACACGGAGCTTGCGGCCGACGAAGGCTTCGCCGCGCTGCTTGGAAAGGCGCTGGAGCAGGAGCATGGCGCGGGCGTGGCGGTCGGCCTTCACCTCGTCGGAGAGGTGGCCTTCCATCTTGGCGCCCTTGGTGCCTTCTTCCTTGGAATACTTGAACACGCCGACGCGGTCGAATTTCGTGTCTTCGAGGAAGGCTAGCAGTTCGGTGAAATCTTCCTCGGTCTCGCCGGGGAAGCCGACGATGAAGGTGGTGCGGATGACGAGGTCCGGGATGCCGGCGCGCATGCGCCTGATCAGGTCGCGGATGTAGGCGCCGTCGGTCTCGCGCTGCATGGCGCCGAGCATCTTGTCCGAGACATGCTGGAGCGGGATGTCGACGTAGCGGACGACGTGCTTCGACTGGCCGATGGTCTCGATGAGCTCATCGCTCCAGTGAGCGGGGTGCGTGTAGAGCAGGCGGACCCAGAAATCGCCTTCGATCTGGTCGAGCTCGCGGAGGAGCGAGGCGAGCGACTCGCCCTTGGAGGAGTCGACCTTGCTGCGCGGGTTCGGGCGGGCGTCGGTCCAGCGGTCCATGCCGAAGTAGGTCGTGTCCTGGGAGATCAGGTTGATCTCCTTCACGCCCTCGGCGACGAGCTGGCGGGCTTCCTTGACGACGGATTCGACCGTGCGGCTGCGGTGGCGGCCGCGGATGCGCGGGATGATGCAGAAGGTGCAGGGGTGGTTGCAGCCTTCGGCGATCTTGATGTAGGCGGAGTGACGCGGCGTCAGGCGGAAGCGCGGGGTGTCGAAGTCCGGGATGTAGGTCGTGGTCTTGGCCAGGAACTCGGTCATGCCGGCCTCGCCGCCCATGACCTTATGGATGACCGGGACGATGTTGGTGACCTGGTCCAGGCCGATGAAGGCGTCGACCTTCGGGAGCTCGACGCGGCCCTTGGCGCCTTCGACGACCGGGAGGGCGCCCTGGTAGCGCTGGGACATGCAGCCGGCGACGATGAGTTTCTGGCCCTTCTTGCGGGCGGTGGCCTTGCCGTCGCTCATCTCGTAGATGGCCTCGAGCGCCTCGTGCTTGGAGGCGTCGATGAAGGAGCAGGTGTTGACGATGACGACGTCCGCTTCGGCGGCGTCCGGGGTCATGGACATGCCGGCCTTGGCGAGGTGACCGATCATGATCTCGGAATCGATCAGGTTCTTGGCGCAACCAAGGGAGACGAGGCCTACTTTGACAGACATGCCGGGATAAGGAGCGGAGACGGGACGAAATGCAACCCCAGGCGTCAGAGGGTCAGCCAGGCTTCGGCCGGAATCGTCTCGGGCCGGGCCAGGCTGGTCAGCCCGTAGCGAGGGAGGTCGGCCAGCCAGGCGGCGACATCCGGGGCGTCGGGAAAGAGTTTCTTGGCGGCTGAGCCGACCTGTTTGCGGCGCTGGGTGAACAGCATGCGGGCGACCTCACGGGCGCGGGGACTGAGCCGCTTGGCGTCAGGACGGCGTCGCAGGACCAGGAGGCACGAATCTACTTTCGGCGGAGGGTTGAACGACTGGGCGGGTACCGGGTGCACCTTGATCTTTTCGAAGGCGAGATGGACCTGCGCGGTGACGGCCGACCAATGTCCGGTCCCGACATCGGCTGTCAGGCGTTCGGCGGCTTCGCGCTGCAGCATGAGCACCATCATCGACGGATGCGGGCCGGCGCAGATGCCGTCCATCCAAGGGGTCGAGATCGCGTAGGGCAGGTTGGCGATGACCTTGAAGGAGCCGTCGGTCGCGTCGGTCAGGCCCGCCCGCGGGAAATCCACGGCATCGCCTTCCTTAAGGTGGAAGGTCTTGGGGAAGCGCGGCAGCAAGGATTCCGTCAGGTGGAAGTGCATCGTGCGATCGGCCTCGACCGCGTAGAGGTCCGCGCCGGCGCAGAGCAGGGTGCGGGTCAGCGTGCCCAGTCCGGGTCCGACTTCGACGACCGTGTCGCCGGACTTCACTTCGCCGAGTTCGAGCGACTTACGGACGATGTTGCCGTCGATCAGGAAGTTCTGGCCGAGCCACTTCTTGGGCATGTGCGAGAGGCGGGCCAGCAGATCCCGGGTCTCGTTCGCCGAAAGCGGGCCTTCGTTCATGCGGATTGCAACGCCTTCATCAGCGCGGCCGGATCGGCGGCGCGCATCAGGGATTCGCCGACCAGCAGGGCGTCGGCGCCGGCGGCCCGCATGCGGGCGGCGTCTTCGGCGGTCTTGATGCCGCTCTCGGCGACCTTCAGGACGGACTTGGGCATGTGCGGGATGACCCGCTCCGCGAAGGAGAGGTCGATCTGGAAGGTGGAGAGGTTGCGGTTGTTCACGCCGACCATGTCGGGGTCGTGGCGCAGGGCGCGCTCGAGCTCGGCTTCGTCGTGCACTTCGAAGAGCGTATCGAGCCCGGCGAGTTTGGCGGACCGGTGAATCGGACGGATCTCGTCGTCGGTGAGCCCGCGCACGATGATCAGGATGCAACGCGCGCCGGCCTGGGCGGCTTCGAGCACCTGATAAGGGTGCACCATGAAATCCTTGCGGATGCAGGGCAGGGGGCGCGGCCAGCCGGCCTGGTCGCGGACCACGTCGGCCAGGTCCTTGAGCTCGCCTTTGAAGTATTTGGTCTCGGTGAGGACCGAGAGGCAGTCCGCGCCGGCGCCGAAATACGCCCGAGCTTGGGCGACGGCGTCGACGCCTTCGCGGATCTGGCCGACGCTGGGCGAGGCGCGTTTGACTTCGGCGATCACCGTCAGGCGGCCCGGGACCGCCAGGGACTCACGGAAGCCAGGCGACGTCGGCCGGCCGGCGAAGGCCGCCAGTTCGGCGTCGGTGACGGGACGGGCGAACGGGGCGATTTCCCGGCGCTTGGCGTCCATGATTTCGGTCAGCTTGTCCACTGGCCTTAAGCAAGCGCTCCCCGGGCTTCTGGCAATCGTTTTGACTCCCTTCCTTCCAGCCTTCTGCATCGGCCTATGCCCGGCATCGACCTCCTGCTTGCGACCACCGCCCGACTCCGTGCTCCCGACGGCTGCCCTTGGGACCGCGAACAGACGCATCGCACCATCTGCGATTGCCTGGTCGAAGAAGTCGCCGAACTCGTGCAGGCCATCGACCGCAATGACGTCGCGAACCTCCGCGAGGAACTGGGCGACCTGCTCTTCCATGTCGCCATGCACGCCCAGATGGCGAGCGAAGCCGGTCAGTTCACTTTCGACGACGTGGCCCGGGAAGTGAACGAGAAGATGGTGCGTCGTCATCCCCACGTCTTCGGCGACGGCGCCAAGCTTGGTTCGTCCGACGCGGTCGTCACGCAATGGGAGCAGATCAAGCTCAAGGAGAAGGGCGCCCAGAAGCCGACCGTCTTCAAGGAACTGCCGCCGTCCCTGAACGCGTTGCTCACCGCGCGCGAGGTCTGGAAGCAAGTGCGCAAGAAGCAGCTCGCCGTCGGCGACACGGTCGACGTGCCCGCCGTGGAGGCCCAGTCCAAAGGTCTCACCGAAGCGTCGGCTGGCCGGCAGCTCTTCGCCCTCGTCGCGGCCTGCCGCGATGCCGGCATCGACCCGGATTCCGCCCTGCGTCGTCATACCGCTGGGGTCGTCGCCGAGGCCGAGCGACAGGCGCCGCAAAGCTGAGCATGGAACAGGACGACCAGCCGATCACCGTGCACGTCGCGGGCAAGTCCGTGCAGGTCTGGCCGAAGGTCTCCGTCCGGACCACGCGTGTCCGTCTGTCGGTGAAGCCCGGCCCGAAGGTCGTCCTTTCCTATCCGCCGCACGCCTCGCATGCTTCGGCGCTGGCCTTCTTGCGTGACAACCTGCCTTGGCTCGAGCGGGTGCTCGCCAAGGCCCGCACGGTGCAACCGTCCCTGACTTCACATCTGCGCAAGTTCCCTTGGGTCACCTTGGACGACCGTCTGCTGGCCATCGAGATGGAGGAGGGGGCGCGTGGCGCCATCCGCATCTCCAAGACCGAGGACAAGGTCAGCCTGGTCATGCCGTCGGCCGACCCCGAGCCGGGCGCCGTCCGGGTCGTCCGAAGGCTCGCCGAGACGGGACTGTCCCTCGCCGTCGACCGTCTCAGCCGCAAGGTCGGGGTCACGGTCGGGCAGGTGAGCGTGCGTGACCAGACCACCCGCTGGGGCTCTTGCTCCGCCACGGGGACGCTTTCGCTCAACTGGCGTCTGATCCTGCTGCCGCCGATGCTCCACGACCACGTGATCCTGCATGAGCTCTCCCATCGCCGACACATGGACCACTCGGACCGTTTCTGGAACCAGCTCGCGGCCTGGGACCCTGATTGGAAGAAGCACGACCGCGAGCTGACCAAGCGGTGGAACATCATCATGGATCTCGGACGATGACGCACCGTGAAGTCGGCCAGTCGCCGGACGAGGTCTTCGACATCGTCGACGAGCATGACCGCGTCATCGGCCGGGAGTTCCGGCGGGAGATCCATCGTCGTTCGCTCCGCCATCGCGCCATCCATATCTTCTGGCTGCGCGCCGACGGCCGGCTCTGCCTCCAGCGGCGTTCCTATGCCAAGGACAACTGTCCCGGGCTGCTCAGCACCTCGTGCGCGGGGCACGTCGACTCCGGTGAGGATTACCTGACCGCCGCCGTCCGCGAACTCCGCGAGGAACTGGGTGTTTCCGTGGCGCCGGCTGCCCTGCAGGAGATCGATTACGCCCCCTGCCATCCGGAACTCGGCCATGAGTTTGTCCGCAGCTATCTGCTGAGAGGCGATCACGCCGTCACGGTCGCGGCGTTCGAGGTGGACTCGGTGCTGTGGCGGACTCCTGCCGAGACGGCGGCCTGGGCCGCCAGCGATCCGGACATGTTCGCGACCCCGCTCCGTCATCTCCTTGGCCGGCTGTCGGTGCGTGAGGCCATCGGTCTGCCGGCGTAATGGGTTGAAATATGGCCTTGGGGGTGAGAGACAAGGGCGTGCCTGCCGACCGCCCAGAGCCCTCCGATGCTCCTTTCGTGGTGCCTTGGTATCATTGGCTCTGGGTGGCGCCGTTGGCGCTGATGCTTCGGCTCTGGCTGTCGACCCTGCGTTTCCGGTGCGACCTGGACCGCTTCGACGACGCCGACGGACCCGCGGTGCTCCTCCTCTGGCACGACAAGCTCTTCATCGCCCCTTTGATCGGCCAACGGCTCTTCGGCCGTCCGATCTCCGCGCTCATCAGCACGAGCAAGGACGGAGCCTGGCTCGTCGCCTTCTTCAGGCTGATGGGCATCGCCGCCGTGCGCGGTTCGTCGAATCGGCGCGGCGCCGCCGCCCTGATCGCGTTGACGCGCGCCATGCGGGCGGGGCACCACGCCGGCATCACTCCCGACGGACCGAAGGGGCCGGCTCTCGTCTTCAAGCCCGGGGCCATCGCGCTCTCCCGTCTGACCCGACGCCCGTTCCTGTTGCTAGGAATCCGTTATGCCTCCTGCTTCCGATTCGGAAGCTGGGACCGGCTCGCGATGCCGCTGCCTTTCTCCCGCGTCGAGATCACGGTCGTGCGTGAGGCGATGCCCGCCGAGGGCGAGGGTGATGATTCCGTGGCGGCCCGTCTGCAGGAAAAGCTCCGAGCGATTTCGTCCGACCCGGCCTGAGGCTCAGGCCTTGCCAAGGAGTTTCTCGGCGTACTTCGCCAGGAGATCCGACTCGAGGTTCACCCGGTCGCCGGTCTTCCGGCGAGAGAGATTGGTGACTTCGAGGGTGTGGGGGATGAGCCAGATACGGAAGCCGCCCGGGATCAGGTCAGCCACCGTCAGGGACATCCCATCCACGGCCACGCAGCCCTTGCGGACTACGTGACGGAGCAAGGCTTCCGGCGCGGCGATATCCAGTTTCCAGTCGGCGCCTTCACGGCCGAGGAAAGCGATCGTGCCGACGCAGTCCACATGGCCGGTCACGAAGTGGCCGCCCATGCGGTCGGTCGGCAGGAGGCTGGGCTCGATGTTCACGATGCCGCCGGCGCTCAGTTCGCCCAGGTTCGTGAGGCGTAAGGTCTCGGCCAAGAGGTCGAAGCTTGCGGTGTCGCCGCGCGGATCGACGACGGTCAGGCAGCAGCCGTTCGTGGCGATGCTGTCGCCGACGCGGGCGGAGGCCAGGATGGGGTGGGAGAGGGTGAGGCGGGCGCCGTCGGCTTCCCGGGGGGACCGTGAGACGACCTGGGCGGCGCCTTGGACGAGGCCGGTGAACATCGGGCAATGAAAAGGGGCCTTGGCAGGCCCCTCAGGTCTCAGTTCTGTTTGTCGTCCTGCGCCCGCTTGGCGCGTTCTTCGGCTTCGATCTTGGCGCGGATCGCGGCGCGCTCTTCTTCCTCGATCTGCTTCTGGCGGTACTTGCGACGCTCGTCCTCTTCGGTGGCGTTGCGGATCTCGGACTCGACCTCATCGGAGGCCTTCTTGAATTCGCGCTTGGCCTTGCCGAGTCCGCGGGCGAGATCCGGGATCTTGGAACCACCGAAAAGGAGCAGGGCTACGGCGAGGATGGCCCAGAAGACGGGGCCGTCGAGCATGGCGAGGTGGAGAGACATAGGATTGCGGTTGCTGGGATGGGCTGAGTAGTAAACATTTCCCGAAGTTAAGGCTATGTCAACCCATGTCTCCCATCGTGATGTCTGGTATGTCGGACACGTCCAAGGGGTCGGTTTCAGGGCCCAAGTCCTTGCTGTGGCCCGGGGATATGACGTGACCGGGTATGTCCAGAACCTCGCCGACGGCCGGGTCTACCTGCACGCCGAAGGCGCCGAGGCGGAGGTCGAGGCCTTCACCGATCAGCTCGCCGAATCCCTCGACGGACACATCCGCGGGGAGGAGATCAAGACCTTCACCGGCCTGCGCACCTGCACCGACTTTTCCATCCGCCGATGACTGCCGCCATCTCGGTCCGCCATCTGACGAAAGATTTCCGGGTAGGGCTCCGTGGCCTGAAGCTGCGCGCCGTCGACGACGTTTCGCTCGAGATTCCCCGGGGCCAGGTCTACGGGCTGCTCGGCCCGAACGGCTGCGGGAAGAGCACCACCTTGAAGATCGTGCTGGGACTGGTCTCCGCGACCGCGGGTGAAGTCAGCATCCTCGGCTGTCCCTCGGCGACGCCCGAAGCCCGGCGTCGCACCGGCTTCCTGCCGGAGGCGCCTTACTTCCATAAGTTCCTGACCGGCCGGGAACTCGTGCGTTACTGCGCCCAGCTCAGCGGCGTGCCGTCCGCGGACGTCGCGGCGGCCGTCGAAGACGCGCTGGGTCTGGCGGCGATGACCGATGCCGCCGACCGGCCGATCGGCACCTATTCCAAGGGGATGCTGCAGCGCATCGGTTTCGCGCAGGCCGTGGTCCATGACCCTGAGCTCGTCATCCTCGACGAGCCCACCGCCGGCGTCGACCCCGTCGGATCCGCCGCGATCGGCCGGATGATCCACGCCATGCGAGGCAAAGGTAAGACCATCGTCCTTTGCTCCCACTTGCTCGGCCAGGTCGAACAAGTCTGCGACCGCGTCGCCATCATGGACCGCGGCAAACTCGTCCTCGAAGGACGCGTCGACGACGTCTTGTCGCGCCGTGACCGGCATGTGCTCACCGTCGAATCCATGTCGCCGGCGGCGCGGGAAGCCGCCGAAGCGACCTTGGCCGCGCATGGCGCCGTCGTGACCTCGGTCACGCACCCCCGACGCTCCCTCGAGGATCTCTTCCGCGAACTCGTCACCGGCAGCCGCGACGCCTGAAGCCCATGCAAGCCTCCTTCCAACGCGTCTCCTGGATCGCCCGGGTCACTTTCCTCGAAGCGGTCCGCCAGCGTTTCTTCGCCTTCCTGCTGATCCTCGGAGCGGCGATGGCGCTTTCCTCGGTCTCCTTCCGGGTCCTGGATTTCGGCCACGGCGAACTCAAGTTCATCGCCGACTTCGGTTTCGGGGGGATGTTCCTGTTCGGTTCCGTCCTCGCGGTCGTGATGACCGCCCAGCTGTTCTTCAGCGAGATGGACAACAGGACGGCATTGACCTTGCTCGCCAAGCCTCTGGGTCGAGGCGAATTCCTCCTCGGCAAGTTCGCCGGCGCCTGGGCCGTGCTCGGCGTCTTCGTGGCCGTGCTTGCGGGACTCCTCGGCGCCGTCCTCTGGGCCCGTGAACAGGAACTCCTTCTCCTCGCCGAGCAGGCGGGCAAGGTCCCCCCGACCTTCAGCGCCGCCGGTCTCGCGCAGTTCGCCCTGCTGCAGTGGCTGCGTCTCGGCGTGGTCGCTTCGATCGTGCTCGCGATCTCCGCCGTCGCCCGGACGTTCCTCTACGCGGTCGTCGTCGGCGCCTTGGCCGTCGTCGCCGGGCAATTGCAGTGGATCGCGCAGGACGCCATCCTCAAGCCTTCCGAATCGCCGGCTTACGAGGCCGTGCTCTGGTGCACGAGCCGGCTCCTGCCGAACCTCCAGCAGTTCAACATCGGCGACGCCCTGGTCCTGGGCACCACGGGCGTGCCGGCCGATGCCGTCGGCGCGGTGGCGATGGCGGGCGCGGCTTACATGGCGGCCTACGTCTTCCTCGGGGCGCTGCTCTTCAAGCGGAGGGAGATCTGATGCGACGCTTCGCGCCTTGGTTGTGCGCGGGCCTCGCGCTGTTCGCCGCCGGCACGATGGCGGAGCATGCCTGGCGCGGCGTCCGCCCGCAGATCCCGGAGATCGGCCGCAAGCAGCTTGAGCCGACCCTTGGCCAGGGCGTCCTGCTGGGCATCCTCGGCGGCCTGCGCACGGTCGTCGCCGACCTGACCTGGATCCGCAGTTACGTGCTTTGGGAACGTCGGGACCGGGCCGGTTGCGAAGCCCTCATGCGGGCCGCGTGCGCCTTGGATCCGCACTCGCGCTACTTCTGGGAGAACACCGGTTACGCCGTCGGTTTCGACCTGGCCCACTGGGAGATCCGCCGCCGGGGCGGCTATGCCAAGGTGCCCGCCGAGACCCAGGACAGGCTCTTCAAGGCCTACGCCCGTCGCGGCATCGAGATCCTGGAAGAGGGCCGGGGGCACGCCAAGGTCTCGACGCCTTTGGTGCTGTGCGCCGCCCAGCTCGCGGAGATCAAACTGAAGGACCATCGCCTGGCCGCTTCCTATTATCAGACCGCGGCCGAGGCGCCCGACGCCCCTTGGTACGCCGCCCGCATCTGCGCGCAGACGCTCTGGGAGGATGGCCGTCGCGAAGAGGCTTACCGTTGGCTCCGGCAGTATTGGACGACCCGCATGCTGCCCAAGGAAGACGGTTTTCCCGACGACCTCCAGCGCCTACGCATGATGGAGGACGTGCTCGGCGTCAGGGCCGGGCTTCGGATCCCGCGACAGGCCTGGGAGAACTGATCAGAAGGGTTCGTCCGACTTCTTCTCGGTGGGCGCGCCTTTCGCCGCCCGCGGCTTGCGGGGCGGGAACTCGAACCACCAGCCCTTGGCCTTGTCGGCCACGAGGAAGGCTTCGAACGTCCGCTTGGTGCGGTTCGAGACGAACTTCTTCAGGCCTGTCTTGCCTTCGTTGAGCAGGCGGCTGACGTCGTCCGCCGCGATCGGGCACTTGAGCATCTCAGCGTTGAGGCTGAAGGTCTTCTTGGCGCCTGCTTCCTGCGCCTTGTGCGGGCAGACGCGGTAACCGGCGGTCGGCGTATGCTGGACGGGCAGCCCGCTGACGGGGCAGGGGCCGAGCACGGGCCAGTCGGCGTCGAAAGCGTCGGGATTCCCGTCGGCGCCTTCGCGCGGAGGGAAATACAGGACGGCCTTCAGCTTGCCGCTCGGAGCCTTCGGCTTGGTCTTGCGCGCAGGCTTGGCCGGCGCGGCCTCGGCGCCTTCGGCGGCCGGGGCGGCCTCGGGCTTCGCTTCGGCGCCGCGGGGCTTGATGGTGTCGGGGTCGACGAGGTCGATGTAGCCGGTGAAGTTCTTGCCCGACTTCATCGAGCGGAAGTCAGAGAACGGACCGATGCGACGCTTCTCGACGAGTTCGGCGACTTCGGCGGGCGTGATGCGGTGGCCGTTCATCTCCGCGTAGATGGTCATCTTCGGGCGGTCCGTGGTGCCGACCTTGTCCTGGGAGAAATACTTCTCGCCGTCGGTGAGGAGCGGCTGGCCGTCCGTCGGCGAAAGGACCTTCGGGCTCAGCTCCGAGGACGGAGCCGGATCGGTCGCGCCCGCGAGCATCTCGCGGACCTGGGCCTTGATCTCATGGATGAAGGCCTCGGCCGTGAGCTGGCCGTGCTCGATCTGCTTGAGCTTGTATTCCCATTCGCCGGTCAGCTGGGGCTCGACGAGGAAGGACATGCCCTTGCTCTTCTGGGTGAGGAACTGGTGCAGCTGGAAGGCCTTCGCCATCGGCACGAGTTCCTTGCCCTGGCGTTCGACGTAGGCCTTCGCCAGCAGTTCTTCGATGGTGGCGGCGCGGGTGGCGGGGGTGCCGAGGCCGCGTTCCTTCATCGCTTCGGCGAGGGCTTCGTCGTCGACGAGCTTGCCGGCGTTCTCCATCGCCCCGAGGAGCGAGGCTTCGTTGTAGCGGGCCGGCGGCTTGGTGGCGTCTTCCTTGACGTCGACGCCGCGGACCTTGGCCTGCGCGGGCGAACCGTCGGCGGCGACGAGGGCGGGGAGGCTGGCGGCGCCTTCCTTGTCCTTGTCTTCTTCGGCTTCGGCTTCCTGGCCCCAGACGGCGCGCCAACCGGCGACGACGAGCACCTTGCCGGTGGTGCGGAAATGATGGGGTCCGACGGTCGTGGTGCGGACCGTCTCTTCGAATTCCGCCATCGGGAAGAAGACGCCGACGAAACGGCGGACGACGAGGTCGTAGATCTTCTGTTCGACGTCGGTCAGGCCATGCGGTACCGTGCCGGTGGGCACGATGGCGAAGTGGTCGCTGACCTTCTTGTTGTCGAAGACGCGGCGGCCGGCGGCATCGACCCAGCCGGCCCGGAGCGCTTCCTTGGCGAAGCCGCCGGCCGGATGCGCGCCTTCGAGGGACTGCAGGGCGGCCTTGGCGTTCGCGACGTAGTCCTCGGGCAGGTACTGGGAGTCGGTACGCGGATAGGTGAGCGCCTTGTGCTTCTCGTAAAGGGCCTGGGCGACGCCGAGGGTCGTCTTGGCCGAGAAGCCGAAGCGTCGGTTGCCTTCGCGTTGGAGGGTCGTGAGATCGAAGAGGCGCGGGGCGCTTTCCTTCTTGGGCTTACGTTCGTCGGAGACGACGCCGACGCCGAGCCTGAGCGATTCTTCGGCGACCTGGCGGGCCTGGGCTTCGTCGTAGAAACGTTCGGCTTCCTTGCGGTCGGTCACGCCGGGAACCTGGGCGGCGCCGCGGTAGCCGCCTTGGGTGACCCCGAAATCGCCTTCGATCTTCCAGAAGGTCTTCGGGACGAAATTACGGATCTCGAACTCACGCTTCACCAGGAGCATGAGCGTCGGGGTCTGGACGCGCCCGACGGAGAAGACGTCGCGCTTGGCGCCGCCGATGCGGATGGTGCCGTAGCGGCTGCCGTTCATGCCGACCAGCCAGTCGGCCTGCGAGCGGCAGATGGCGGAACCGAGGAGGCCGGACTTGGTCGACTCGGGGAGCAGGTGGGCGAAGGCTTCGGCGATGGCCGTGTTCGTCATGCTCGCGAGCCACAGCCGGCGGACCGGCAGGCGGCATTTCGCCAGCTGGTAGATATAATGGAAGATCAGCTCGCCTTCCCGGCCGGCGTCGCAGGCGTTCACGACTTCGCCGACGTCAGGTCGGGCGAGGAGCTTCTTCAGCAGCTTGAAGCGGTCGCCGTTGTTACGCTCGCTGATGACGACCTTCAGGATGCTGGAGCGGGCGGAGCCGTCGAAGTCATCCGGGAGGATGGGCAGATCCTTCAGCGTCCAGCGCTTGAACTTCTCGTCGAGGTCCTGCGGGTCGTTGAGGCGGACGACGTGGCCGATCGAGGAGCTGATCACCCACTGGTCGTTCTCGAAGTAGTCACTGGTGGCCTTGGGCACCTTGAGCACCTTCGCCAGATCGGCCGCGACGGACGGCTTCTCGGCGATGACGAGGGTCTTGGAGCCGGCGGGAGCGGAGGCTTCGGAGGAGGACTTGGGTGACTTCTTGCGCATGCGTAGGATGATAACCGATGGTCAGACCGGTCACATTGCTTGCTCGGCGAAGGAGTCGTCCAAGGCGGCGATCAGGGTGTCGATCGTGGCGTCGGTCTCGTCGCCCATGTTCGAGATGCGGAAGGTCTTGCCCTTGAGCTTGCCGTAGCCGCCGTCGATCACGAGCTTGTGGCGCGACTTGAGGGTCTTGTTGAGGCGCTCGAGGTCGGCGTTGCGGTCGTTCTTGAAGCAGTTGAGGCCGCGGGTGCCGAAGCGGACTTCCGGGAGGAGCGAGAAGCCTTTGGCGAGACCCCAGGCGCGCATGCGTTCGTTGAGGCGGAGATGGCGGGCGTAACGGTTTTCGAGGCCCTCGGCTTCGACTTCGAGCAGGCGCTGCTGGAGACCGTAGAAGAGGGAGATGCAGGGGGTCGACGGAGTCATGCCCTTGACGTGGTTGTCATGGAACTCGATCAGGTCGAAGTAGTAGCCGCGGTCCGGGGACTGTTTGGCGCGTTCGCGGGCGCGTTCGCTGACGGCGAAGATCGCGAGGCCGGGGGGCAGGGCGAGGGCCTTCTGGGAGCCGGTCAGGAAGATGTCGATGCCGAGCTCGTCCTTCTTGATGGGGATGGTCGAGAACGAGCTGACCGTGTCGGCGATGGAGATGACGTCCGGGAACTCACGGACCACGGCCATGATGTCTTCGATGGGCGACAGGGTGCCGGTCGAGGTCTCGGAATGGATGAAGGTGATGCAGTCGAACTTGCCGGTGGCGAGGGCGGCGCGGACCTGCTCGGGGTCGACGGGCTGGCCCCACTCGAACTTCAGGGCCTCGGCGTACTTGCCGCAGCGCTTGGCGACGTCGTTCCACTTGTCGGAGAACGCGCCGTTCATGCAGTTGAGCACGCCCTTGCGGCAGACGTTACGGAGGGCGCCTTCCATCACGCCCCAGGCGGAGCTGGTCGCGAGGTAGACGGGGTCCTGGGTGAAGAACATCGACTGCAGGCGGGGCTGCATGTCGTTGTAGAGCTTCACGAAGTCGCCGGAACGATGGCCGACCATGGGCTTGGCCATGGCTTGGATGATCGAGTCGGAGACGGTGAGGGGACCGGGGATGTAGAGGCGATAGCTCATCGTTGGAAGGTGGTGAGGAGTTCGACGGGGACTTCGGGGTTCTCGAGGCGGACGATGCGTCGGTTACGTTCCGCGAGGGTGGCGGTGCGCGGCTTCCAGGACGCCGCGACGGATTCGTCGGCGCTGGTGAAGGTCATGATGACCAGCAGGTCGCCTTCCTTGCCGAGGTGGGCGGTGGCGCCGTTCAGGCAGATCTCGCGGGTCCCGGCCGGGGCGGGGATGGCGTAGGTCTCGAAGCGCTGGCCGTTGGCCAGGTTGCCGACCAGGATCTTCTCATAAGGGAGCATCCCGACGAGGGCCATGAGCTCGCGGTCGATGGCCAGGGAGCCTTCGTAATCGAGCCGGGCCGCGGTGACCTCGGCTCGGAGAAGTTTGGTGCGCAACAGGTGTACGAGCATGGCGCTGGGTCGTCCTTCTCAATCGGGATGGTTGCCTTCGTCAAACAACTTTGCATCAATTCGTCCATGGCCGCGAAGCATAGAGGGTATTTTTCCTCCCTGGGAGAGGCCGTCGCGAGCTATGCCGTAGACGTAGTCTACGGACGTCGACGCGGGGCCGGGGCGGCCTTGCTCGGGGCTTTCCTGACGGTCCTTTCCTGGGTCTTCGAAATCCTCGTCAGGCTGCGTCTCTGGCTTTATCGCAACCGGGTGTTCCGCGACACGCCGCTCGGCTGCAAGGTGGTCGTCGTGGGTAATCTCACGGTCGGCGGCACGGGCAAGACACCCATCGTGCTCAAGATGGCGAAGGTGCTGGCGTCCCGCGGCCGTCGGGTCGCCATCCTCTCGCGCGGTTACAAAGGGGCCTCGGACTCGATGATGAAGCGTTTCTGGCGCTGGCTCACGCAGGCGAGCCGGCCCGATCCGTTGGTCGTGTCGGACGGCCGCTCGGTGCTCGTCGGTCCTGACGAGGCCGGCGACGAACCCTACATGCTAGCGCAGAACCTCTGCGGCGACGGCGTCGTGGTCATCGTGGACCGCGATCGTGTGGAGGGCGGCCGTTTCGCGCTCCGCCGCTTCGGCGTGGACACGATCCTGCTCGACGACGGTCTGCAGTACCTGCCGTTGCGCGGGCAGATCAATCTGCTTCTCGTCGACAGCCGGGATCCGTTCGGCAACGGCTCCCTGCTGCCCCGTGGCGTCCTCCGCGAGCCGGTCGCCAACCTGAGTCGCGCCTCCTATGTCTTCCTGACGAAGTCGGTCGGGGCGCCCGATCCGGACCTGGTCGCGCTCATCCGCCGGCATAACCCGAAGGCGGAGATCATCGCCTGCGCCCATGGCGCCAAGGAGCTCGTCGAGGTCGAAGGGACGCGGCGGCTGCCGATGACCGCGCTCGCCGGCAGGCGGATCGCGGCGTTCTCCGGGATCGCGACGCCCGAACGTTTCGAAGAGCTGCTCACGGGCCAGGGCGCCGTGCTCGCCTCGAACCGTCGCTTCCTCGACCACCATTCCTTCAATGACGAAGACCTCGACGAGGTGCTCGACCAGGCCATGCAGGCCAAGGCGGAGATGATCGTGACGACCGAGAAGGACGCGGTGCGCCTGCAGTCGCGTTTCCGTCCGCCGATCCCGCTGATGTACGTCCGCCTGGAGGTGGAGATCCTGGGCGACGAGGGCGGCTTCAACGCGGCCGTCGAACGGATCTGCCTGGGGTCTTCTAGTTCTGCGGCTGCTCGGTGACGCGGGCCTGCGCGGCTTTCGCCGCAAGCTGCAGGAAGGTGTCCTGGGCGCCGGGCGCCAGTCGTCCCATGGGTTCGCAGGCGGCGTAGGAGCCGTCAGGCCCGAGGGACTTGGCGTCGCCTTGGCGGTCCTGGTAGACCCGCATGACTTCCTCTTCGATCCGCCGGCGTACGTGCGGCGCGCGGAGGGGGAAGACGCACTCGATGCGACGTTGGAAGTTCCGGGGCATCCAGTCGGCGCTGCCCATGAGGATGATCGGCTCGGCTTCCGCGTTCTCGAAGCGGAAGAGGCGGCTGTGCTCGAGGAAGCGGCCCAGGAAGCTGCGCACGCGGATGTTCTCGCTGAGGCCGGGCTTGCCGGGGACGAGGCAGCAGATGCCGCGGACGACAAGCTCCACCTTCACGCCGGCCACGGAGGCCCGGTACAAGGCCGCGATGACCTCCGGGTCCACGAGGCTGTTGACCTTCGCGAAGATCGTCGCCTTGCGGCCGGCCTTCGCCGCCGAGGCTTCGGCGTCGATGAGCTCGACGATCCGGCGGGCGAGGTCGAACGGAGCCACGAGCAGGTGCCGGAACTTCGGCCCGGCCAGGTTGCCGGTCAGGACGTTGAAGAGCAGGCCGACGTCCGCCGTGATCTCCTCGTCGCGGGTGAGCAGGGAGAAGTCGGTGTAGATGCGCGCCGTCTTGGGGTTGTAGTTGCCCGTGCCGAGGTGGGCGTAACGGCGCAGCCCGTCCTTCTCCTGCCGGACGACCAGGCAGGCCTTGCAGTGGGTCTTGAGGCCGGCGAGGCCGTAGACGACGTGTGCGCCGGCTTCCTCCAGCTGCCGGGCCCACTCGATGTTGTTGAGTTCGTCGAAACGGGCGCGGAGCTCGACCAGGGCCGTGACCTGCTTGCCGTTGCGGGCGGCCTCCTTGAGGGCCTCGACCACGGGCGAGTCCCCGCTGGTGCGGTAGAGGGTGAGCTTGATGGCGACGACGTTCTCGTCCTTGGCGGCCTGCCGGATGAAATCGACGACCGGGGTGAACGACTCGTAAGGATGATGGAGGACGATGTCCTGCTCGGCGATGCGCTCGAAGAGCTTGGCGGGTTCGGCGCACTCGGCCGGGGTCACCGAGACGAAGTTCGGATAGAGCAGTTCCGGGCGACCGATCATTTCGATGAGGCTCCCGAGTCGGAGCATGTTGACCGGGCCGGGGATCAGGAAGGCGTTGTCCGCGGTCAGGCCGATGGAATCCAGCAGCCACTGCATCTCGCCGGCGGGCACGTCGGCCTCGATCTCGAGCCGCACCGGGGCGCCCTTGCGCAGGTTGCGGATCTCGTCTTCGATGGCTTCGAGCAGGTTGACCGCTTCTTCCTCGTCCACGTAGAGGTCGCTGTTGCGCGTGATGCGGAAGGCCCAGGAGCCTTGGAGTTCGAGACCCGGGAAAAGCCGGTGGAGGAAGAGCTGGATGACGTGGCTGAGGAACGTGAAACTCTTGCGGCCCGACAGGGCCAGGATCCGCGGGAGGATGCGCGGCACGGGCACGACGGCCCGCCGCATTTCGCCGGACGCAGGATCGCGGAGCAAGGCCAGCACATAGAGCCCCTTGTTCGTCAGCACCGGGAAAGGATGGGAGGGGTCGATCGCCAGCGGCGTGAGCGCCGGCAGGATGTCACGGTCGAACCGCGGGGAAAGTTCGCCTCGGGCGAGGTCGCCCAGCTGCTCCCGGGCGAGCACCTCGATGCCCTGGGCGGAGAGGGCGGGGAGGAGTTTCTGCCGCCAGCATCTCTGCTGATCGTCGACCAGCGTGCGGGCGCGGTCGAGGAGCTCCGCGAGGAATTCCTTGGTGGCCGGATGGCTGGCGGATTCTTCCTGCTGCATGATGCCGGCCACGCGGATCTCGAAGAACTCGTCCAGGTTGGAGCTGACGATCGAAAGGAAGCGGACGCGTTCGAGCAGGGGGATGCTTTCGTCCTCGGCGAGTTCGAGGACCCTTCGGTCAAAACTGAGCCAGCTGAGTTCGCGGTTGAACATGGAGAGTATGATGGGGCCGCGACGCGTGGCGACGCAGGCGACTCCATTACGTTCCGCAGATTCAGGGCAGGCAAACAAATGCCCTGCGGGGAATGTTACAATATGGTGCTCAGGGGCCGCCCGGCGTCCAAAAAACCTCTAATTCCCCATGATTGGCCAATCGCAGTTTCGGTGCCGCCGGACGGGGGTGGCGGACGATGTCGCCACGTCCGAACCGGGCCGCGAGTTTCTTGACCTCATGCTTGGACAGACCTCGGGTGGGGACCTCGACGGATTCGATGCGTCCTTCGCGGATGGTGATGAAGCGCAGCAAGCCTTTGATGATCTGGACGTCGGAGATGAGCCGGGCCAGCCCGGTCGGCAGGGGCGCCAAGGACGCTTCGGAGAATGCCGCGAAGGAAAACCGCACTTCCCGCAGGTCACGATGAAGGTGGCGATTGACGAACTCCGTCGACGCCGGGGCGTCCCAGGTACGGGTCTCGTGGCTCCAATGTTCGCCCGCGCCGAGCTGCGGGTCCGGCAGGGCATCCAGCTCGGGCGCGATGCGGGTCATCTCGCCACCCGCGATCTCGTCGCTCAGACGCTGCAGGCGTTCGGCTGTGAGGCGTAACGCAGGCTCGAGAATCAGGATCAGACCGCCCGGAGCTAACCGCGCCTTGAGCTCCCCGAACCAGCGGAGCAGGGCGGGGGCGTCCAGCTGCGGCATCTCGTTCAGGACGAAGCCGGCGACGATCAGGTCGTAGCGGCCTTCCGGCCAGGTGTCCGGCCGGGAGGCGTCGCCGACGCGCGTGCGGACGGTGGCTTCAGCTCCGAGGACGGCGCGGCCGAAGGATTCCATCGCGGCCAGGGCGCACGGGGATTTGTCGACGCCGGTCAGCCGGATGTCGTTGATGCCTGACTGCCGGAGGCGGTGCGCCGCCGCGACGCCACAGGAGCCAGGCCCGCAACCGAGGTCGAGGATCGCAGGGGCGGACGTCGAGGGTCGCCAGCCGCGGAGGCCGCAGATCTGGGCCAGCGCGAAGGACGTGCGGGTGAAACTCTGGGGGAGGAAGAAGACCCCGTAGGCCGCGAGCAGGCGTGGGTCGGCGAAGTAGTCCGGGAATTTGCGGTCGGGCCTTTCGGTCGTGAAGAGGTCGGAAAGATGCGCCACCGCCGGCGTCATGCGTTCCAGGGCTTCGTCGCCCAGTCGTTCCGCGGCGAGTTCCGCCTGTCCGACCCAGAAGGCTTCAGCGGAATCCGGGTAGGCCAGCAGGTCAGTTGGCGACATCGCGACGACCCTCCAGGGCGCTCCGGAGCGTGGCGGGGTCGGCGAAAGTCAGGCCGCTGCCGCTCGGCAGCCCGAAGCCGATGCGCGAGACCTTGATGCTCGGACGGATCGCGTGGATCGCTTCGGTGATATAATGGCAAGTCGCTTCGCCTTCGATGTCATTGCCCAGCGCGAGGACGACTTCGGTGATGGGTTCGTCCTTCAGGCGTTGCTCAAAGGTCGCCAGGTTCAGCTGGTCGGGGCCGACGCCGTTGATCGGGGACAGGCGTCCGTGCAGGACGTGGTAGGTGCCGCGATAGGCCGCGGAGCGCTCGATGGCCATCAGGTCGGGGACTTGTTCGACCACGCAGACGGCGGCGGGATCGCGTTTGACGTCCTGACAGACCGGGCAGAGTTCCGTCTCGGCGAGGCTGCCGCAGCGACCACAGCGCCGGACGGCCGCGGCGGCGGCCTGCAACGATTCGAGCAGGGGCGCGAGCTTGCCGGGTCGCTCCACCAGCAGGTGCAGGGCGAGGCGTTCGGCGGAACGGTGCCCCATGCCGGGGAGCATCTTGAGGAGCTGGCGGACCTTGTCGAAGGAAGGGGTCACGGGCGATCACATCCCGGGGAGGGAGAATCCGGCCGTGGCTTTCGACATCGTAGCCTCATGCAGGGCGCGGGCCTTGGCTGAGGCTTCCTGGAGGGCGAGCACCAGGGCCTGTTCGACCAAGGTCTTCTCTTCCTTGAGGAACTCGGGGTCGATCGCCAGACCATGGACGAGCCCATGGCCGTCGACCGTCACGCGGATCGCGCCGCCGCCGTGGGAGACTTCCAGTCTTTCGGCCGAAAGCTGCTGCTGGGCCTCGGCGATGCCACGCTGCATCTTCTGGGCTTGTTTGAGGAGTTTGCCTACGCCTGCCATATTGCAGGGCAGGGTCGCCAGCGGCGGCACGGAGTCAAGGTCGTCCCTTACGTACCCGCTTGCGCCCGCCCTCGGGCCGACCACTTTGACGGCATGCGGCCGCCATGCGACCTTCAGATCATCGGGGACTTCGTCGCCCTCACCTGGGAGGACGGCCATGAACAGTGCCTGCGGGCCGAACTCCTGCGGGAGCTCTCCCCAAGCGCGGAGAACATGGGGGAGGTGGATATCCTCGGCCAGCGTTGGGGCGGCGACGGGCCCCGTCGGTTCCCCGGGGTCACGGTGACGGGAATGAACCGCGTGGGCAACTATGCGGTGTGTTTCGAGTTCAGCGACGGACACCGGACCGGCATCTATAGCTGGGATTACCTTCGGGCTATCGATGAGCCGAAATAAGTTTTTACAGGTTGCCCGCCCTCGGCGAAGGTGCAGGGTTGCGGACGTGAAAAAGACTTACGTCCTGGACACCAACGTACTGATTCACGATCCCGAGTCCCTGTTCAAGTTCGATGAGCACATCGTCGCCGTGCCTGTCGAGGTCTTGTCCGAGCTCGATCGTCTGAAGACCCAGCAAGGTCAGCTCGGCGCCAGCGCGCGTCGCGTGAACCGGGCCATCCGGGCGCTCTTCGAGGATCGCCCGCTGAAGGACATCGTCGACGGCGATCCCACCAAGCCGGGCACGCTGCACGCCGACCTCCGCGACGGCGGCGAACTGCGCATCGTGATCAACGAGGCGCTGATCCGCGACCACTTCAGCGGCCCGAAGTCCGAACGCCTCCGCGCGGTCTTCATGCAGGTCGACGCGCCGGACCACCGCATCATCGCGTCCGCGATCTACCTCCGCGACACTTCCAAGGGCCAGGTCATCCTCGTCACCAAGGACGCCTGCATGGCGCTGAAGGCGCAGGCCCTCGGTCTCGAAGTCCAGGACTACCGCAACGACCGCGTCGAGACCAGCGACGTCGGCGACTACCGCACGATCAAGGTCACCGCCGCCGCGATGCGCGATTTCCGGGAGCTCGCCCAGGTCCAGGTGAAGGTGAAGGAAGAGCCGCCCTTGCTCGTCAACGAATACGTGATGCTCACTTCGGATTCCTGGACCGAACCCGCCCGGCACCTGGGCGAAGGTGCCTTCGTCCCGTTGGGTCTCTACCGAGAGTTCATGTCGTCCGACAGCGGCGCCCGCAAGGGGCTGCAGATGCCCCGCGGCATGCGCGTCATCCCGAAGAACTTCGAGCAGTGGATCTTCCTGGACGCCCTGCTGAACCCGGAGATCCGCCTGGTCACATGCTTCGGCCGCGCCGGCACCGGCAAGACCTTCCTGTCCATCGCCGCCGCGCTGTCCCAGGTGCTCAGCGACTTCTCTCCTTATAAGAAACTCTACGTCTCGCGCCCGGTCGTCCAGATCGGCAAGGACATCGGCGCCTTGCCCGGCTCCAAGGAGGAGAAACTCTCGCCCTACATCCAGCCGTACTTCGACAACCTCGAAGTGCTTTTCTCGAAGAACGGCAACGCCGCCGCGACCCCGACCGCCAAGGAAGCCGTCGCCACCGACACGCAGCGCCGCCAGAAGAAGGCCCAGGCGATGAAGACGCCCCAGCCGATCTTCGGCTCCCAGTTCCAGGCGATCAACCAGCCGCGCAAGCCTTACCAGTGGCTCATCGACTCCGGCCTCATCGAGATCGAGGCGATGACCTTCATCCGCGGTCGTTCGATCGGCCACGCCTTCATGATCGTGGACGAAGCCCAGAACATGACCCCGCACGAAGCGAAGACCGTCATCACCCGCATCGGGGAAGGTTCCAAGGTCGTCCTCATCGGTGACCTCGACCAGGTCGACACCCCTTATCTCGACGGCAAGTCCAACGGGCTCATCCACACCCACGAGCGCATGAAGGGGCACGCCATCACGGCGAACGTCCGCCTGCTCAGCGGGGTCCGCAGCGCCTTGTCCGAACTCGCCGCCCAGCTGATGTGAGCAACTTCCGGGCCTCTCCGGGCCGGAGCCGGTAGTCCGCACTTGCGGAGACCCTCCCGGGGCTTTCGCTCCCTTCCGTGGAGAAGGAAACCCCGATGCAGCGGCAGTACCGTGAATTCCGCGAGAAACTCGCGGAGGGCACGATCCTGCTTTTCCGCCTCGGCGACTTCTACGAGGTCTTCGGCCACGACGCCGAGGTCGCCGCCAAGGTGCTCGGTCTGACGCTCACGAAGCGCCACGAGACGCCGATGGCCGGCCTCCCGCACCACGCCGCCCCGGCTTACGTGAACCGGCTCCTGGCCGCCGGCTGGAAGGTCGCGATCTGCGATCAGCTCGAAGCGCCCGTCGCCGGCAAGCTGGTCCGCCGCGGACTCACCCGCATCCTGACTCCCGGGACGGCGCTGGAGGATTCCCAACTCGACTCGCGTCGGGGCAACTATCTGGCCGCCCTCTGCTGGGACAAGCAAGGCTGGCACGCCGCCTGGCTCGACGTCTCGACGGCCGATTTCCGGCTGGCTTCAGACGGCAGTCCTTCGCGTCTGCTTCCGTTGCTTCACTCGGTCTCGCCCCGCGAGATCATCCTGCCCGAAGGCCTCGAGCCGTCCGCGGCCGATCGCGAAGCCCTGGAAGTCTTCCTGCAGGGCAGGGCGGTCTCTCGCCTGCCGGGCTGGAACTTCGACGGCGCCGCCGGCGCCCGCCTGGTCGCGCAGACGCTTTCCGTCCATGGTCTGGCCGGCTTCGGTCTGACCGACGAACATCCCGCGCTCGGCGCCGCCGGCGCGGTGCTGGGCTACGTCACCGACTCGCTTTGCGACCGTCCGAAGAACCTGTTCCGCCTGATCGAGACCAAGCTCGGCGACTCGGTCCTCCTGGACGCCGCCTCTTCGCGCAACCTGGAGCTGTTCGCGGCTTCGGGCGGCGCGCGCGAAGGTTCGTTGCTCGAGACGATCGACCGGACCGAAACCCCCGCCGGTGCGCGCCTGCTGGCTTTGTGGCTGGCCGAACCGTCCACCGACCTCGGGCTCATCAGCCGTCGGCAGGCCTCCGTCGGTGAATTCGTCCGTCACCCGGGAGCGGCTTCCCGTGTCGCCGAAGCTTTGCGCGGTGTCCGCGACCTCGCCCGCATCCTCGCCCGACTACAGAACCGTCTGCGTAATCCCCGCGAGCTCGGGGGTATCCGCGACACTTTACGCTCGTTGCCTCCTTTGCGCGAAGAACTGCAGGCCTTGCCCGGCGGCACTCTCTCCGCGTTGGCCGCACGGATCGAGACCGAGCCGGCCCTGCTGGCTCGCCTGGAAACCGCGCTCGGCGACGAACTCCCGGTCGATCTGACCGAAGGGGGAGCCTTGCGCGCAGGATATGACGCGGAACTCGATCGCCTCCGCTCGCTCGCTTCGGACAGCAAGGGCTGGATCGCGGATTTCGAGCGCAACGAGCAGAACCGTACGGGCATCAAATCCCTGAAGGTCCGCTACAATGGCGCCTTCGGTTACGCCATCGAGATCACCAAGGCCAACCTGGCCGCCGTCCCGGCCGATTACATCCGTAAGCAGACCATGGTGAACGCCGAGCGCTTCACCACCGAAGAACTCCGCGCCAAGGAACGCGAGGTGCTCCGCGCCGACGAGCAGGCGCTGGCCCGGGAGACCGAACTTTTCCAAGCCTTGCTGGCGGAGGTCGTCGCCCGCACCGAGGCATTGCTCGCCACCGCCCTCGTCGTGGCCGAAGTCGATGTCCTGCGCGGCTGGGCCGACCTCGCCCGCGAGGCCAACTGGTGCCAGCCCGTCGTCGACGACTCCGACGTCCTGGAGATCGAGCAAGGTCGTCATCCCGTCGTCGAACGCATGCTGCAGGCTCGTCCGGGCGCCGGCTCCTTCGTGCCGAACGACACCCGTCTCGCCGGCTCCGGCGAGCAGATCGCCTTGCTCACCGGACCGAACATGGCGGGCAAGTCGACGTATATCCGGCAGGTGGCCCTCATCGCCTTGCTGGCGCATCTCGGCTGCTGGGTCCCGGCCACCAAGGCCCGCATCGGTCTCGTCGACCGTATCTTCTGCCGCGTCGGCGCGTCCGATGAGCTTTCGCGCGGCAACTCGACGTTCATGGTCGAGATGAACGAGACCGCCAATATCCTCAACAACGCGACCGCCCGTTCGCTGGTCGTCCTCGATGAGATCGGCCGTGGCACGAGCACTTATGACGGCATCAGCATCGCCTGGGCCGTCGCCGAACATCTCCACGGCGAAGGCTCCGCCGGCCCCCGCACGCTCTTCGCCACCCACTACCACGAACTCACCAAGCTGGCGGCAGACCGTCCGCGTCTGCGTAACTGGTCCGTCGCGGTCAAGGAGTGGCAGGATGAGATCGTCTTCGTCCGTCGGGTCGTGCCGGGGGCGGCGGACCGTTCCTATGGTATCCAGGTCGCCCGCCTAGCCGGCATGCCGCCGGCCGTCGTCCAGCGTGCCCGCGAGATCCTCGGTGGCCTGGAGGCGGGGTCTGGCTTGCCCGCCAAGGCCTCGGCAGTCTCGGCGCAGGTCCAGGGCTCCGTCACGCCCAAGAAGGCTCCAGCGGCCAAGCCGACGGGCAAGGAAGCGGGTCCGGAACTAGACCTGTTCGCTTAAATCCGCTCGTTCCACTCCTTCGACGCGAACTTGGCCCAAGTGCCTTCGTGGTCGAACTGATCGTAGACTGGTTCCGCGACGTCGACCGGTGCGCTCTGGAGGATGCTTCCCAGCTGCGTGAGGAAATCCTTTTCGAAGCGCAGCCAGTCGCAGCCGGTCAGGAACGGCTTCCAGACATAGCCTTCGATGAGCAAGCCGTGCCGGTTACGCTTCTGCGCGGCGCCCGCGACCTTGCGGCCATCGTCTGATCGGACGAGGTCGTTGGGTTCGGCGCGATGCGCACAAGCGTCAGGTGCTTGGAACTCGCGCTGGCCTTCCGGAACGGGGGAAAGTTTCACCGGCTGGCCTTGGGCGAGCAAGGCCGCGAGGAGCGCTTCGTGGACCGCGGCGTAGGTCGCCATCGCGTCGGCTTTGAAAAGCGGATGAGCGGGCGGGATGACCAGCGCGAAGGTCCAATCGTCGAGGTGCGAGACGAGGCCGCCGCCGGTGCAGCGTCGGACCAGCGGGATGTTCGCCGGCACCAGCGCGCGATATTTGGCCCACGACTGCGATACGCCGAAAGTATAGCTGGGCTCCGACCAGGCGAACGGACGAAAGCGGACGCGATCGGGCGCAGGGTAGTGCTCCAGCAGCATCTGGTCGGCCGCCATGTTCACGACGGCATCGGCGGCTTGGCGGGGCAGGACATCCATGTTCAGAAGTCTATGCCTTTTTCGAGACGACGCACGACCTTTCGGCCGGTGGCCTGTTCGTACCAGTTCTCGGTGCCCCGAGGCACTCGCAGTTGCGCCAATTGGTCTGCGAACGACTGCGGCTGGGTGCGGAGTTTGCCGGCGAGGGGGTGCAGCTTGAGGCTGAGGTCGCGCGGGCGGGCGGCGGCGGCCGGGACGTCGGCCCGGGTGATCGGGCGGACCAGGCTGTCGGCATCCAAACCGAAGTGGCGGGCGATGCGGACGCCGATCTCATGTCGGCTCATGGCTTCGGTGCCCGCCCAGTGATAAAGCCCGCTGAGGTTGTTCCGTTCGCAGAGTTCGATCGTCACGTCCGCGAGATTCGAGACTTCGACCGGCTGGCGGATCTCGTCGGTGAAGAGGGAGGTGGGCCGGCCTTCCTTCCAAGAGACGAACAGCCGTTCATGCAGACCGCGGTCACCGCTCACCGAATTGCCGATGATCGGCGAGGTGCGCAGGACGGCGGCGTGCTCGCGGCCGTAGCGCAGGACTTCGACTTCGGCGGCCGCCTTGGTCTCCCCGTAGAGATTCAGCGGCTTGGGGTGGTCGGTGTGCTGATAAGAGCCGGCGACGCCGTCGAAGACGGTGTCGGTGGAAAGGTGGACGAGCTTCGCGCCGAGGTGGAAGCAGAGCTGCGCGAGCTTCTTCGGGACTTCGGCGTTGAGCACCTGGGCGCGGGCGGGGTCGGCCTGGCAAGCTTCGATCGTCGGGAAGGCGGCGCAATGCACGACGGCGTGCGGGAACTCTTCGAGCACGAGGGCTTCGAGGGCCGCTTCGGAGCACAGGTCGAAGGCACGGGCCTGCGCCACGCCGGGCACCACGGGCGCACGGGAGCCGCCCAGCGCCAGCACCTCGTGGCCGCGGCGTTGAGCGGCGAGGCAGACTTCGCGGCCAAGGAATCCGGAGGCTCCTGTGACGATGATCTTCATGTGCGTTCGTCTACCTGCCGCCCCCCTCGCTGGCAAGCGGGGAGGCGGCATGCGGACGCTTGCCTTGAGGGCATTCTCCCTCATGAGTGTCCTACGCATGGCCACCTACGCCGACCTCGCCAATCGCCCTGTGCTGACCCAGCCCGTCTACGAGGCCGGCCGGCCCATCGAAGTCGTGGCCCGTGAGTTCGGCCTCGACCCTTCCGCGGTCATCAAGCTGGCTTCCAATGAGAATCCGCTCGGTCCGTCGCCCCTCGGTCTGGCCGCCGCGAAGAAGGGCCTGGATGACTGCCATCTCTATCCGGACGGCGGCTGCACTTTCCTGCGCGAGAAACTCGCGAAGAAGTGGGCGCTCGAGCCCGGCAACTTCGTCATCGGCAACGGTTCCAACGAGGTGATGATCCTGCTCGCCCAGGCTTTTCTCCGTCCCGGCGACGAGGTCGTCTTCGGCTCGCAGGCGTTCATCGTCTACAAGCTCGCCACGATGCTCTTCGGCGCCACTCCGGTGGAAGTACCGATGCCCGGCTTCCGTCACGACCTGAAGGCCATGCGCGCCGCGGTCACGGCCAAGACCCGCATCGTCTTCCTGGCCAGCCCCAACAACCCGACCGGCGGCACGGATGATCCGGCGGATATCCTGGCTTTCGCCGCTTCGCTGCCCGAAGACGTCATCTTCTGCCTCGACGAAGCCTACGCGGAATACCTCGAAGCTTCGGCGGATCTGCGACCACTGATGAAGTCCGGCCGCAAGGTCGTCCTGTCCCGCACTTTCTCCAAAGCCTACGGGCTCGCCGGCCTGCGCGTCGGTTACCTGATGGGTGCGACCGAGGTCTGCGGCCTGCTCAACCGCGTCCGCCAGCCCTTCAACGTCAACCTCCCGGCCTTGGCCGCCGCCGAGGCCGCCCTGGATGACGACGCTTTCGTGCGCCGCACCCGCGAGGTCAACGCCGCCGGCATCGCCCAGCTCTCCGCCGGCCTCAAGCAGCTCGGCTTCGCTTTCATCGACGGCAAGGCCAACTTCCTGGCGGCGCAGATTCCGAAGGCCGAAGAGGCCTTCACGACCTTGCAGAAGGCGGGCGTCATCGTCCGCCCCCTCCGCGGTTACGGCATGACGGGCTGGCTCCGCCTCACCGTCGGCACCGAAGCCCAGAATGCCCGGCTGCTCGCCGAACTCGCCAAGCTCTGATCATGGATTTCGACGAAGCCGTCCGCCTCATCCGTCTGAAGGACGCCCGCTATCAGCCGCAGGCTTACGATGTCGTGCGTCTCGGTCTCGACCATGCCCAGAAGATCGTCCACGGAGAACCCAAGAAGGGGAAGAGCATCGTGAACCGGCATGTCTCGGGTCCGCAGCTGCTCGAGGGCTTCCGTCAGCACGTGCTCGAGACCTACGGTCCGATGTCCTATCCCTTGCTCCATAACTGGGGCCTGCGTAAGTCCGTCGACGTCGGCAACGTGGTCTTCAACATCATCGAGACCGGATTGTTCGGCCGCTCCGAGGAAGACGATCTCGATGACTTCAAGGACGTGTACGATTTAAAGGACGTCTTCCAGCGTCCGTTCGAGCCGAAGGCGAACTGATCAGGCGTTGACGAAGCTGATCGCGCGGACGTCCTGGCAGCCGCGCAGGAGTCGGATCTTCGCCAGCATGGCGCGTTCGTGGAAGCGGATCTCGGACTTGATGACGGAATTCTCGCACTGCACGACGAGTTTGCCGCCTTCGAGCACGCGGAGCGGGGCGGAGCGTTTCGCCAGCTTCAGCGGCAGCAGCTCCAGCCAGTGCGCGACGATGGCCGTCTCGGGCACTGGCTTATCCAGGCGCAGCTTCTTGAAGGCGTCCTGCACCGCATCGTCGATGGTCTTGAGCGGGCGGTCGCTGGAACGTCCGCGGTCTTCCGGCAGGCCGCGCAGATTGGCGAGCAGGTTCTGGACGGTCCGCGAGAACTTGCCTTTGAGTTTTCCTTCCGTGAGCAGGGCGCGCACGGCGTAAGGAGCCTCGGAGATGCGTTCGTTGCGCAGGCAACGCTCGGGCGCGTGCGCTCCGCCCACGACCACGCCGGTCGCGCCGGCGTCACGGGCGCCTTCGCCGTCCTCGGTCGGGCTGTCGCCGAAGTGCACCAGGCCGGAGACCGCGCCGCCCAAGGCGCGCGCCGCCTGTCCGAACGCCCGGGCGTCGGGTTTCGCGTAGCCGGTCTCCTCCGACAGGAAGACGCCGTCGAGATGCTTCATGAGCCCATGTCCTTCGAGGACCGTGCGCATGCGCGCGTCCGCGTTCGAAAGCACGCCGACGCGGACGCCGAGGAAGCGGATCGCCGAGATCGCCTGAAGGGTGCCCGGCGCGAGCCGCCAGGCTTCGGGTTTCGCGAAGGCTTCCCAGCAGGAATGGAAGACCAGCTCCGTCTTCGACGAGGGGAGCGCGGGCCCGAAGCAGCGTTGGACGACTTCCCGCCAGAAGACCTCCGGCTTGGCGTTCTTGGGGCCGCCTTTGAAAGCCAACGGGAAGGCCGCCTCCAGGACGGCGGCTTCGATCTCGACGCCATGGGCTTGGGCGCACGCGGCGTACACCGCTCCCACCGAGGGGTGCGGGAAGAGCAGGGTGCCTGCGAGGTCGAACGTGACGGCTTGGACTCGGGCCATGGAGGGAGAGGGGACCTCCGCCGGGCGCAAAGGTCAACCCGTCCCATCATGTCCCTGCTGGACGCGGGGCGAGAACGGGTAATAAACAACTTATGCACCGCACGGGACCCTCCTGGCGCCGCCTATGGACGGCCTTGACGCTGCTTTTGGCGGGATGCGTCCCCTTGTCGGATCAGGGCGCGGCCCCCGCGGAGGTCCGGCGCATCTTTGTCCGCGAGCCCGCCGGAGCGACCAGTGCTGAGCTGCGCCGATGCGGAGAGGTCGCCCATGACGCCGCCGTCCGTCGACTGGAGGCCATGGGTTATCATGCCGCCCTCGAAGAGGCGTCGGCGGACGCCATCCTCGAGGGGCGATGGGAAACCGCGGGGTACGGAGCAGCGTCAACACGTCAGGTCGTCGGCCTTGGCTTGGTCCTCCGGGCGCGTGAGGGCAGGGTCCTCTTCACGACCCAGGTGGTCCCGGGCACGCCGGTCAACTTCCTGAGCCAGGATCGTGTCCGCGAAGACATAGGCGCAAAGCTGACCGCACTGGGTCGCGCGCCTTACGCGCGTTGAGCCTCTTCAGGCTCTGGCGGCCAGCCGAGCCTTGATGTCGTCGACGAGCCTTTGGGTCTCCGGCATCGCCACGCCGGCGGCAAGCCCGCGTCGTAACGGTTCGCCCCAGATGCCCTCGACTTCGACGTCCCGACCTTCGACGAAGTCGATGAGGCTGGAAGGACGATAAGGACCCATGCCGACGGTGACGACGAACTGGCGCTTGATATGGCTGTCTTCGAAACCATGTCCGCGGGCGACGGCCGCCGCCTGGACTTCTTTCATCAGCAAGTAAGCCCGTTCGTTGAGCGCGGGGTCGGCGAGGATGAGATCCGTGGTGATGCTGCCGCCGGCGATGGCGAGGCCGTTGAAGGGGATGTTCCAGCAGAGTTTCTTCCACAGCACCGATTCCAAGGAGGTCTCGGCCTGACAGTCGACCCCGGCGGCGGCGAAGATCCCGACGCAGCGTTCGACCGCAGGGTTGATCGGGCCGGTCGCCGCGGCCATCCGGACATAACCGGCGAGCGTGGTGTCGATGACGGCCGGAGCCAGTCGGTTGATGCAGACGAAACAGAGTCCGGCGACGATCCGTTCGGCGGGCAGGAGCCGCGCGAGCGCCTCGACGTTGCCCATGCCGTTCTGGAGGGTCACGACGAGAGTCGCTGGACCGAGCAAGGGGCCAAGCAGCCGGGGCAGGGCATCGTTGGAGGTGGACTTCAGCGTCACCACGACCAGGTCGCACGGTCCGATCGCGGCGGCTTCAGGCGTGGCGGAGGCGACGCGGACGACCCGTTGCGCGCCCTTGTGGCGGAGGGTCAGGCCGTCCCGGTTGATCACCTCGTGGTCGCTGCGAGCAAGGCAATGGACCTCATGACCGGCTTCGGCCAGCAGGCCGGCATACCAACCGCCGAGGGCTCCGGTTCCGACGATGGCGATCCTCATGAGCGGCCGAGGGGTCGCCGAACGGAAGTGTGCCGGGCTTCGGCCAGCTTCGCCGGATAATCGAGGGTGAAGTGCAAGCCGCGGCTTTCCCGACGTTGCAGCGCGCAGTCGATGATGAGCTCCGCGACCTGGATCAGGTTGCGGAGCTCCAGGAGGCGAGGTTCGACGCGGAAATTCCAGTAGTACTCGCGGATTTCATCGGACAAGGTGCCGATGCGGGTGCGGGCGCGCTGCAATCGCTTCGTCGAACGGACGATGCCGACATAATCCCACATCGTGCGGCGGAGTTCGTCCCAGTTATGCGTCAGGACGACGCGTTCATCGGGATCGCCGGCCGAACCGTCGATCCAGGCCGGCAGGGCGCCCGCGGGCGGCGTCAACCGAAGGATCTCCTCGTGGGCCGCGGCGGCGCCGTCATGGGCCAGCACGACCGCTTCGAGCAGCGAGTTGGAGGCCAGGCGGTTGGCCCCATGCAGGCCGGTGCAGGCGACTTCGCCGACGGCGAACAGGCCAGCCAAGGTGGTCTGACCCTTCAGGTCGGTGGCGACGCCGCCGCAGAGGTAATGGGCGGCGGGCACGACGGGCACGGGCTCGGTCGCGAGGTCGAATCCCGCCTTGCGGCAGGTCTCGTAGATGTGCGGGAAACGTTCGGGCAGGTGGCCCTTGGCGACCTGCGTGGCGTCCAGCAGGACGTGAGGAGCGCCGTCCTTCTTCATCACGGAATCGATCGCACGGGCGACGATGTCACGCGGGGCGAGGTCACCGAGCGGATGGAAGTCCTTCATGAACGCCCGCAAGGATAGGTCGCGCAGGATCGCGCCTTCCCCTCGTACGGCTTCGGAGATCAAGGCGCGGCCGCCGTCCGGGGCCTTCAGGGCCGTCGGATGGAACTGCACCATCTCCATGTCACGGACTTCGGCGCCGGCGCGATAGGCCATCGCGATGCCGTCGCCGGTGGCGATGTCGGGGTTGGTGGTGAACTGGTAGACCTGGCCGGTGCCGCCGGTCGCCAGGACCACCGTCGCGGCGGAGAGAGTCTCGACGCGGCCGGCCTGGGTGTTGAGCACATGCAGGCCGAGCACGCGGTCCTCATTGGCGCCGACCGCGCAGAGGCCCAGCTTGGCGCGCGTGATCAGGTCGATCGCGAGGTGGTGTTCCAGCATCTTCACTTTGGGCGGACGGCCGATGGCGCGAAGGAGCGCCGATTCGATGGCCCGGCCGGTCATGTCGCGCGCATGGAGGATGCGTCGCTTGGAGTGGCCGCCTTCGCGGCCGAGGTCAGGACGCCCGTCGGCGCCGTTCTCGAACTGCACGCCCCAGGCGATGAGTTCGGCGACCCGGGCCGGGCCGGCCTCGATGATGTGGCGGACCGCCGCGAGGTCGCAGAGTCCGTCGCCGGCGGTGAGCGTGTCCTGGACGTGACTGGCGAAGTCGTCGGTCTGATCGGTGACGCAGGCGATGCCGCCTTGGGCCCAGTTGGTGTTCGACTCGGAACTGGTCTTCTTCGTCACGATGGCGACGGCATGCCCGCGCTCGGCCAGGTTGAGCGCGAAACTCAGCCCACCGATGCCGCTGCCGACGATGATTGCCTCGAAATGAGTCGCCATTGAGGGTTTAACCTAGGGTTAGGGTGGGGGTGAACAAGCGGATTTGACTGTCCATGGGGGAGTCCGTAGCCCTGTTTTCGTGGAATTATTCGTCATATTGGCCTGCTGGGTGACCATCGGTGTTTTCGAGCTCTCCGAAATGGCGCTGGTGTCGTCCAACCGCCGTCGCCTGACGCGCCTGGCCGAGGATGGCAGCAAGGGAGCCAAGGCGGCCCTGGAGCTGCTCGCGAACCCTTCCAAGTTCCTTTCCACCGTCCAGGTGGGCCTGACGTTCGGCAGCATCATCGCCGCCACTTTCGGCGGGGCGCCCATCGCCGCCGCGCTGCAGCCGCACTTGGAAGCCAGTTCTTTCGCATGGCTGCACGACAACGCCGCGAACCTCTCCCGCATGGGCGTCTCGTTCGTGATCGGCTCCCTCACGATCATCTGCGCGGAGATCGTGCCCAAGCGTCTGGGTCTCTCGGACCCGGAGGGGTTGGCGGTGCTGCTGTCCCGTCCGATGATGCTGGTCTCCTTGCTCGCTTCGCCGTTGGTCAGCACGCTCGGCTTCTTCGCCGACATCATCCTTTTGGTGTTCGGCCGTAAGCGTACGCCCGAGGACACGATGTCCGAAGACGAGCTGCGCATGATGGTCGACCAAGGCATGGCTTCCGGCGTCCTGCATGCCGCGGAGCATCGCATGGTGCACGGCGCCCTGTCGCTGGACCTCATCACCGCCGAACGCCTGATGACGCCCAGCAACCGCGTCGTCTGGCTCAATCTGGATGACTCCGACGAGGTGAACTGGCGCAAGGTCGTCGCGTCCGGCCACACTTGGTTCCCGGTCTTCCGTGGCTCGCCGGACCGTCCGCTCGGCGTCGTCTCCGTGAAGCGCCTCTGGGCCAATCTTTCCCTGGCCGGCAGCGCCTCCATCAAGGACCTGCTGACCGAGCCGCCGACCGTGCCGCCGCAGTGTACCGGCACGCAGCTCCTCGAGAAGTTCCGCAAGGATAAGATCCACATCGCGCTCGTGGCCGACGAGTTCGGACGGGTGCGCGGCGTGGTCTCCTTGAACGACGTCCTCGAGTCCGTCGTGGGTGAACTGCCCAACGAAGGTTCGCCCGTCGCGCAGCCGAAGCCGATCCGTCGTCGCGACGACGGCAGCTGGATCGTCGACGCCATCGTGACCCTGGATGACTTCCGCGAGGCGACGGGCATCGTCGGCCGATTCCCGGGCGAGGGCACCGGACGCTTCACCGCCATCTCCGGCTTCATCATGCGCACCCTCGGCCGCATCCCGAACGAGGGCGACCGGGTCGAGGCCTTGGGTCATATCTTCGAGGTCGTCGACATGGACGGCCATCGCCTGGACAAGATCCTGGTGATGCCGAAGGCGGTCCCGCCGACCAGCGCTTAGAGACGGACGGGCAGGCCGGCGGCACGCAGGTGCTCCTTGGCCTGACGGACGGTGTAGGTGCCGAAGTGGAAGATGCTCGCGGCGAGCACCGCGCTGGCCCCGCCTCGCTTAAGGACGTCGGCCATGTGGTCCAGGTTGCCCGCGCCCCCGGAGGCGATGACGGGGACTTCCACGGCGGAGGAGACGGCGTGGTTCAGAGGGATGTCGTAACCGGCGGCCGTGCCGTCGCGGTCCATGCTGGTGAGCAGGATCTCGCCCGCTCCGAGGGAATGGGCCTGCCTGGCCCAGGCGATGGCGTCGAGGCCCGTCGGGTTACGGCCGCCGTGGGTGAACACTTCCCATTTCCCGGGGCCGACGTTCTTGGCGTCGATCGCGACCACGATGCATTGGCTGCCGAACTTGCGGGCGGCTTCCTTGACGAGCGCGGGATCCTTGATGGCCGAAGTATTGAGCGAGACCTTGTCGGCGCCGGCGTTGAGCATCGTCCGGATGTCCTCGACGGAGCGGAGGCCGCCGCCCACGGTGAGCGGCATGAAGACTTGGTCGGCGGTCCGTTCGACGACGTCGACCATGGTCCGGCGTTCGTCGCTCGACGCCGTGATATCGAGGAAGACGAGTTCGTCGGCGCCCTGCTTCTCGTAGGCGGCGGCGACCGCGACGGGGTCGCCGGCGTCCCGCAGCTCCTCGAACTTCACGCCCTTGACCACGCGGCCGCCGTGGACGTCGAGACAGGGGATGATGCGGACGGAGAGCATGGCGGAAGCAGAGGGGTAGGGCGAAGCCGTCCGGAGGTTAAGCCTAAACTACTCCAGGACGACCGTCACCGGACCATCGTTGACGAGTCCGACGCGCATGTCGGCGCCGAAGACACCCGTCGGGACGGGCCGTCCGAGGTGCGTCGAAAGCTCGGCGACGAACAGGTCGAACAGCGGCCGGGCGACTTCCGGGCGGGCCGCGCCGTTGAAGGAGGGGCGGTTGCCTTTGGAGAAGTCCGCCAAGAGCGTGAACTGACTGACCGCGAGGGCTTCGCCGCCGGCGTCGCGCAGATTGACGCCCATCTTGCCTTGGCTGTCAGGCATCAGCCGGGCCTTCGCGACGTCCGAGGCGAGTCGGCGGACGGTCGTCTCGTCGTCGCCTGCGGCGATGCCGACCAGCAGGAGATAACCAACGCCGATCGCACCGCTGGTCACCCCGTCGACGGACACGGCGGCGCTGAGGACGCGTTGCAGGACGACCTTCATCCTCAGATCAGGGCTTCGAGGATCGTGCGCAGCTTCATCTCGGTCTCGGTGGCTTCCGCCCCCGGGTCCGAGCCTGCGACGATGCCGGCGCCGGCGAAGGCGCGGGCCGCGGAACCTTTCAGCCGGGCGCAGCGCAGCGCGACGAAGAGCTTGCCGGACTGTCCGTCGGAGCGGACCCAGCCGACGGCGCCGGTGTAGAGGCCACGCTGATGGGGCTCGAACCCCGGGATGAAGGGGAGCGCGAGGGCGCGAGGCTTGCCGCCGACCGCCGGCGTCGGATGGAGTTCGCCGGCGACTTCGAGGAAGCGGCGATCCGCCGGCATGGTGCCCTCGATCGGCGTGCGCAGGTGCATGACGTTGCCGAGACGGAGGAGTTCGGCGTTGCGCGAGGTGGCGGCGAGGACGCCGACCATGCGCAGGCGTCGGAGGATCGAGGCCGTCACCGCCGTATGTTCGCGGCGATCCTTGTCGCTCGTCAGCAAGGCTTCGGCGAGCGAGGCGTCCTCGGAGGCGGATTCGCCGCGTCGGGTCGTGCCGGCCACCGATTCGGAACGCACCGCGCCGTCGAAGAGGGACAGCAACGTCTCCGGCGTCGAACCGACCAGGCAGCCTTCGTCCTCGTCGACGAGGAAAGTGTGGCACTGAGGGTTGCCCCGACGAAGCCGGTGCAGGGTCGCGTAGGCGCTGAAGGGCTCGCTGCGGCGCCAGTCGAAAGCCCGCGACAGGACGATCTTCTCGAACGAGCCTTCCTTGATGAGTTCGGTCGCCCGCAGGACGGCCGAGGTGAACCACGCGCCGCCGACTTCGGACAGCACCGTCGGTACCGGTGCGCGCGGCGAAGGCGGGGTGGAGCGGTAGCTGAAGCGCCGGAAGCCGTCGGCGCGCACGGCGAGGCGGGCGGCGCAGCCGGGGCCGGCGGGCTCGACGAGCGTGACCGTGGTGACGCCGTCTTCACTGACGACCTGCCATCCCGGCAGGAACATCCGGGCTTCGGCGCCTTCGACGTCGGTCCCGGGGTAGAAAGGGAAAGTCGCGATCACGCGAGGACGGTGACCCACGCAGGTCAGTTCGGCGTCGAGCCCCTTCAGCCAGCCATCGGCGTCCGCGAAGCGTTTCTCCCCCCGGCCACGCCACTGTCGCACGGGGGCGCCGGCGGCATGGGAACGGCGGCGCGAAGGGTTTTCAAAGTAACCTCTCGGAGCCGGCTCATTGAGCGTCTCCAGCACCGCCAGCGGATCGAGTTCCGGGACCGCGAACTCATACGACACGAAACCATGGTCGCCAGCCCGAGCCTCAGCCTTGGCCAGAAGGTCGGCCTCATCCAGGATTTTGACGGGTTCCATATCCGGAAAGTTAGGCCATCCTCAGCCGTTGTCCACTCAGGCGGGCGGACTTTCCTGCGGAGCCTCGATCGGCGGGAAAAGGATGCACTTTTCAGCTACTTTCGAGCCCGTGCAGACGGATGACCAGGTGAGCTGACCGTCGAAGGTCGTGGCTGCCGGACGGCCGATGTTCGTCAGGAGTTTGTCACAGGTGGCCGGCATCACCGGGGTGAGCAAGGTGCCGACGAGGCGCAGGCCTTCGGCCACGTGCGCGAGGCAGGAGTCGAGGCGGGCGCGATCGGCGGAGTCGGCGGACTTCGCGAGCTTCCACGGGGCGCGGGCTTCGATGTAGGCGTTCATCGCGCTGATGAACACCCAGAGGGCTTCGAGGGCGTGGCTGACCTGGTAGTCGGCGAAGGCCTCCGCGTATTTCTTCACGCTGTCGTCCCAGAGGCGACGGAGATTCTGTTCGAGTTCTTCGTCGGCCGCCGCGGCCGGGATCGCGCCGGCGTAATTGCGGCCCACCATGTTGAGCAGGCGGTTGACGAGGTTGCCGAGGTTGTTGCCCAGGTCGGCTTTGTAGCGGTTCTCGAACGTCAGCGTCGAAAAGTCGGCGTCCTGACCGACGACCATCTCACGGCAGAGGTAGAAACGGAAGGCGTCGGCCCCGTGCGAAGCGACGAAACCGAGGGTGTCGGCGGCGTTACCGGCGGATTTCGAGGCCTTCTGATTGTTGACCGTCCACCAGCCGTGGACGAGCAGCTGGCGCGGGGGCACGATGCCGAGGGCCTTGAGCATGCAGGGCCAGTAGACCGCATGGGGCGGCGAGAGGATGTCCTTGCCGATGACGTGTACGTCGGCGGGCCAGAGGCCTTTGTCCGCGACGGCCGAGTAGTAGTTGGTCAGGGCATCGAACCAGACGTAGGTGACGAACGCCGTATCGAAGGGCAGTTCGATGCCCCAGGTCAGACGGGTCTTCGGACGCGAGATGCACAGGTCGTTCATCGGCTCCTTCAGGAACTCGAGGACCTGGTTCTGACGGAAGCGCGGCGTGATGAAGTCCGGGTGAGAGCGGAGGTGCTCGACCAGCCAAGGCTGGAACTGCGTCAGCTTGAAATAGTAGTTCTCTTCGGTCGTCTGGGTGACCTCGCCGTAGATCTCCGGCCAGGAGCCGTCCGGCGCCCGGTCCTTGTCCGTGAGGAACTGCTCCTGGCGGGTCGAATACCAGTCGGTCTTCTGGCCCTTGTAGATGAGGCCTTGGTCGAACAGCTTCTGCAGGAACTGTCGGACGACCTGCTTATGTCGTGGTTCGGTCGTGCGGATGTAGTCGTCGTTCGAGATGTTGAGGTCGCCCAGCATGCCCTTGAAGACCGCGGCGATCCCGTCGACGAGGACCTGCGGTTCGACGCCGCGCTTCAGCGCCGTCTGCTGGACCTTCTGGCCGTGTTCGTCCAGTCCGGTGAGGAAGTGGACCGGGCGCCCGCTCATGCGCATGTGCCGGGAAATCACGTCGGAGAGGACTTTCTCGTAGGCATGGCCGAGGTGCGGCGAGCCGTTGGCGTAGTCGATGGCCGTGGTGATGTAGAACGGACTGGGCATGAAGAGTTACCCTAGGGACATAGGGCAGGGTCAGGGGGCAGGACAACCCCGAAGGCGGGAGCGGCGGGGAAACCGCCCTCAGACCGCGTCACCGGCCCGGACGATATGGGGCTGGTAGGCGATCTCGAAGGCGTAGCTCATGCCGGCGCGCAGGGGCATCGGCTTGTCGCGCTGCAGCGTCTGGTAGAAGTGGACCTTGCCCCAGCAGGTGCGGTGCTTGGGGTTGTCGCTCACGACCTTGGTCTCGGCCCAGGCGGCATGGAAATCATCCTTGAGGACCTCACATCGATGCGATTCGGCGCCGAGGACGAGGGCGTTGCCCGGCGTCATGCGGGAATGGGTCGCGGCGATCGGGAGCACCAGGCGGAAATCTTCGAGCACCACGGCCGCCTTGGCGGTGAGCGTGAAACGTCCGATGATGCGGCCGCCGTTGAACTCCCAGTCGACCTTGAGGGAGGCGATGTTGGCGGAGATCTTTTCGTCTCCGTCGACGAGGTCGGGCTGTTCGTAGCGGAAATGATAGGTGCCGGCCTTGGTGCCCATGGCGACCTGCGCGTTCTTGCCGTAGAAGGAAGGCGTGAAGACCTTGCCGCCGATGGTGAACTCCGGGATGAACGGGGTGGTCGCCTGGTTGGACGGCCAGTCGAAGACGCCCGGCATGTGCGGGAAGGCCAGCGAGTCGGAGAAGCGATGCGAACCGGAGGAGACCAGCGGCAGGATCACGTGCAGGCCCGAGGCGGGATCCTGATACGAGAGGAGGCCCTGTTCCTTGCGCGGCGACTTGTCGTAGGAGAAGAAGCGGCAGACCGGCAGGCGGCTGGCCGGCTTGAACACGTCCATCGAACCACCGATGGTCTTGGCGAGCCGGGACCACTGCGAAAGGTAACGGGCGGCGTCGAAGTTGGCCATGCGGGTGGTGTGGCCCGGGATGGTGTCGCGCTCGCCGTCGCGGATGACGATGGCGCCGTGCTCGGCGTCGAAGAACGTCGTGAAGAAATGGGCGTACAGGCGGCGCACGAGGTCGCGGGCCAGCGGCTCCTTGTCGACCGGCACCCAGCGGTCCCGCAGGGCCTGGAGCAACAGGGTGATGCAGTGCATCTGGCCGTAGGCGCCGATGCCGCGGCCGTAGCTCCAGCCGAGCCCGTCTTCGCGGACGGTGTCCATGATCACCCGGAGGTACTTCTCGGCGAGGCCGCGGAGCCTGGGCAGTTTGTCGTCACGGACCTGGATGTTCGCGTGTAGCTGGAGGGACTGGCGGATGAAGATCAGCGAGACGACGCCGTAGAGGTCGAAGGCCCCGCCGAAATTGTCGGGGTTCGCGGCCTTGGAGGCCTCGTCGTGGAAGCCGCCGGTGGAGGCCGCGGTGATGCGGTCCATGAAGCGGTCGACGAGCGCGCCCGTCTCGTCCTTCTTGGTCAGGCCGAAGGAGAAACGGCAGACGGCCTTGGCGATATCGAAGGCCTGGACGTGGTCGTGGTGGTCATGTTCGACGGCCAGACGCTCGTCGATGAGGGCGCGGGTGGACTCGTCGAGGAGCTCCCAGACGGGGTTGCGTTCGCGCGTCGGACCGAAGGCGAGCAGGCCGAGGCAGGCGAAGGCCATGCCGTTGTCGGAGCCTTGGCTGACACGGACCTGGGCGGTGATCGTCTTGGCGACGATCTCCGCGATGTTCTGGCGGTCGAGGGAGAGGTCGCCGGTGGCCCGGAAATATTCCCCGAAGGCCAGGGCGGCGTGGCCGGGCTCATCGGCACGGGAGACCTCGCCATCGACGGGCACGACAGTCCCGTCAGGAGCGAGGGAGTTGAAGTTGAGTTTGAGGAGGGCCTTGGTCTGGTCCAGGCACTGGCTCGCGAAATTCTGCATGCGAAAGGTTGGGATTGGGGCAGGGCACCCCCTCAGTCAATGCCACATCGTAAAAAATTCGTTATTTCGGGGGTTCTTACCCTCCCCATAAGGGCGTTGCGGGCCTGCCTTCAGGCCTCGAAAACGACTTCGACCTGACACCGGCCGATGCGCGCCAGGAGGTCGCCGCGGGCCTTCAGCGGCCACCATCGGTACAGATGGATGTCGATCGGCTTCCAGAGGCCGACCCAGCCGCAGATGGTGAGACCTTCGCGGACGAATTCCGTCCAGCCACCCGCGGGGATCAGCCCGCGGAGGATGAGGGTCGCGGCCAGGAACAGCACCCCGATGGCGAGGGCGGTCCGGCCTTCGCTGAAGAGGCCGCGCAGCTCCCGACGGGCGATGCGGGCCTGGTATTCGAAGTAATGCCGGACGGATTCCCGGACCTGCCCTGCCACGATTTCATCCGCCGGCTGCTTCAGGACGACGCGGAGCCGTAGTTCGGAGTCGCGTTCATGCTCACGGGCCCAGCTGAGGATGAATTCTTCGGCGTCATGATCCAGGTCGCGCTCGTGGAACGGAGACGGATCCATGGTGTTGAAAAGCTGGCCGACGTTGCTGAGGCGCAGCTCGATCAGGCCGGCGCCGGCGGTGGATTTGGTCATAAGGGAAGAGGGCCGCCTAAGGCGTCACGGAAGAAGCGGGCTCGTTTCTCACGCATGTCGTTGGATTCGCCCGCCCCGTGGTTGGCGCCCGGGACGACGTGGAACTCGATCTGGTCCTTCTTGCCGGCCTTGAGCAACGCGTCACGGAAGTCGTAGCTGCACTTGACATCGACGTTCGTGTCGGACTCGCCGACCGAGAGGAACAACCGCCCGCGGAGGTTGGCGGCGTAGCGGGAGCAGGAGTTCTCGTCGTACCAAGGACCGAGGGGGTAGCCGAGCCATTGCTCGTTCCACCAGAGCTTGTCGACCCGGTTGTCGTAGCACCCGCAGTCGGCCGCCCCGGCCTTGTAGAAGCCGCCGTGCAGGAGCAGGGCGTGGGCCGTGTTCTGCCCGCCGGCGGACCCACCGAAGATGCCCACGCGGGAGAGGTCCATGCTGGGCTCTGTCTTGGCCAACGCCTGCATCCAGGCGATGCGGTCGGGGAAGCCGCCGTCCTTGAGGTTGCGCCAGCTCTGCTGATGGAATTCCTTGCCGCGATGGTTCGTCCCGCGTCCGTCCATCTGCACGACGTAGAAACCCATCGTCGAAAGCTCGCGATGTTTACGATGCCACCAATTGAAGTTGCGGGGCGCGAAGGACCCGTGCGGGCCGGCGTAGATATGTTCGATGACGGGATACTTCTTCTTGGGGTCGAACGGGTGCGGCCGGGTGACGACGCCCCAGATGTCGAACTTGCCCTCGCGGTCCTTGGCGACGAAAGGGCGGGCGGGTTGCCAGCCGGCCTTCACGAGTTCGTTGGTATCCGTCGCTCCCAGCACGGCGAGCTGGCGGCCGTCGGCCGCGCTGCGGAGCGTGAAGAGGGGCGAGCGATCGACGCGGGAAGCAGTGTCGATCAAGGTGCGCCGGTCGGGCGAGAACAGCACCTCGTGGTGCGCGTCGCCCGGGGTGAGGTCGACGAAGCCATCCCCGTTCACGCCTACCTTGCACACGTGATGGTGGTAAGGATTCTCGCCCGGGTTACGGCCGACGGCGGTGAAGAGGATCTGGCCCTTGGCCCGGTCAAGGTGCAGGACCTGCTTCATGACCCATTCTCCTGACGTGATGGGGCGGAGCGTCCGACCGGTGCGAAGGTCGACCGCATAAAGGTGATTCCAGCCGGTACGCTCCGAGGCCCATACGGTCAGTTCGTCGGAGAGGTCATGACGATAACGGGCGTTGAAGGTATAGACGAACTTGGGGTCTTCTTCCGCGAACAGCTTGCGCCATCCGCCGGTCTTCACGTCGTAAGCGACGACGCCATGCCCCGTGAATCCGCGGCGGATGTACTCGCTCCGTAGGAAACGCCCCTCGGCGGACCAATCCAGTCGGTCGGTGGCGTAGGTCTTGCCGGTGAGCTCCGATGGGCAGGCCGCGGCGCCCTTGCCGTCGGACTGGAAGACCCAGGCCACGCGTTCCGTCCGTGGGTCGCCGGGCTTGTCGTAGTTGATCTCGCGGGTCGCTGCCTTCACCGAATCGACTACTTTGTATTTCCGGACGGTCTGCTTACGTTCGCTCCACAGCGCGAAATGCGTGCCGTCCGGGGACCAGGAGACCGGGCCGACGAAGACGTCGACGGAGCCTGCCGGGCGTTGCGTGAGTTTGCGGGCCGGCTGGCCTTCGCCTGAAGTGAGATAGACGTCGCCGTCGCGGAGTTCGACGGTCGCGCCGCCGACGGGGGAACGCAGTCCTTCCTTGGCTGCATTCTGCATCCGGCTGTTCCCGTCTAATCTGGTCTCTGCCTTGGTCGGTGAGGCGCCGGCTGCCAGCACGAGCTTGCCGTCCCTGCCGAGCCACCATGACCCCTTGTCGCTTTCGAGCCGCAGGCGTCCGTCTTCGGTCGGCACGATTTGCTTGAATGGCCAATTGCGCGGGTCGGCCTTACGTCCGTCGAGATCCCTGAATGCCTTGACCAAGGCCACCTTGTCGAACGCAGGCCGGCTCTGGCCGGATTCGCAGTCGACCAGCCGCCACTCGAGTCCGTCCTTGCCCAGCCAGCCATAGGCGAGCGTGCGTCCGTTCTCGCTCCAGCGTGGGGCTTCCACCTTGGCCCGTGGCGCCTTCCAGTACCAGGTGTCGTACTGTTTCTGCCAGTCGGCGACCAGCGAGCCTTGGGCGAGGGCGGCCAGCGGCGCGAGCAGCAGGAGACGTAGCAGCATGCTTCCAGCATGGCTTACCGTCGGCCGGTTACTCAACCCCGCATTGGCTATTTCTTGGCCTTGGCTTTGGCCGCCTTCGGCTTGAGCCCGCTGAGATAGGCGACGACGTCGCGGATCTCCGCGGGAGTCAGGATGCCCAGCATGGGCGGCATGACGGAAACGGGCGGCGTGCGCGAGGCGACTGAAGCGACGGTGATCTTCTGAATCTTGCCGTCGGGCAGCCTGAGTTCGAGGGCCTTGGCGTTTTCCTTGAGCACGCTGCCCGCGAGGGTCGTGCCGTCCTTGAGGACGATGGTCTCGACGCCGAAGCCTTGGACGATCTTGGCTGACGGTTCGACGAGCGACTGGGTCAGTTCGGACTTGGTGCGGAGCGCGCCGATCTGACGAAGGCTCGGTCCGACGTCGCTGCCTTCATCTGAGTCGACGCGGTGGCAGGCGACGCAGTTCGCCCCGAGGTGTCCGTTGATCAAGGCTCGTCCTGCGACCGGGTCGCCGCCGTCCGAGAGCAGCTCGTAAGGCAGTTCGGAGCCGGCCATCGCGCCGGGCTGTTTGGCGGCCCCATCCAGGTAACGTCGGATCAACGCCTTGATCGGCTCCGCGGATGATTCCTTCGCCAAAGTGAAGACGTCGAGCTTAAGGCCGTTGTCCAGTTTCCGGGCCGCCATGCGCTCGACCAGTTCCTGCAGGATCTTGAGCGAGGCCGCGTCCTCTCGTCCGCGCAGGGCGGCGACGACCGCCTGTTTCTCGGCGATCTTCGCTGATTTGGAGGCGATGATATCGCGGGCGACGCGCAATGCGGAGTCTCCGTCCTTGAGGAAAAGCTGCCGCAACGCTTCGGTCCTGACTTCCGACGGGTTGCCTTCCCCGGCGGCCAGGGCGAGCACCCTCACTACGGTGGCTTTTTCGGCATTTTGTCGGCCGAGCAGTCTCAGTGTCTGGAGCCGGACCGGAGGGGCGGCCTTGAGGTCGGCGGCCAAGGCGAGCAGGACGGGCACCGGTACTTCCAGTTCGTAGCGGACGAGAAGTGCCAGCACTTGAGGACGGTCAGCGGAATCTTTGATCGCCAGGAGTTCCGGCTGACGCGCCCTGAGTTCGTCGGCGAAAGCCCGCCGGTCCCGCGCCGCGTGTCGGCGGGCGAATCCGTCGACCGGGTCGAGCGGAGCGGGCTCTTCGAAATCAAGGAGAGTCCTCCACGCCTCCGTTCTCAGCGGCGCGCCGGTCGGCTGGCGCAAGGCCCAATCGAGGACTCTTCGGAAGTCCTCCATGGTGCCTGAGCGCAAGTTGGCGTTCAGGGCGCGACGCGCGGCATGATAGGGAAGGTTCGGCTGGCCGAAGGCCGCGGCCAGGGCAGGCTGGGCGGCCGGAATGCCTTCGTCATCATGGATGGCGCGGGCGGCTTCGGTGACGACCTCGGGACCGGCGTGCGCAAGGAGCCTGGACAGCAGGGGTGATTTTTGCCGGACGAGGGCCAGCGTCGCGAAGACGGCTTCGGCGCCGGTCTTGGTCTGGGCGAGGTGGAGCAGTTCCTCGGAGGAGCGCGTCCCGGCGAGACCGCTGACGAGGCCATGGCGCAGCCAAGGCAGACGGAGGTCGGTCTCGGCCTCTCGCAGGAAGGACGTTAAGGGGACTTTGCCTCCGAGTTTCGCCAGCGTGATGCCGGCTTGGGTGCGGACGCGGAAATCGCTTTGGCCGAGCTGTGAGGCGACCTTGTCGGTGAGCACCTGTGAGGCCTTCGCTTCGCTCAGGATCTTCATCGCCTGGACGCGGATCTCGCCGTCGGCGTCATCGAGCAAGGGCAACGAAGGAATCACGTCGGCGACCTTGCCGAGTCGGACCCCCATGCCGTAACCCCAGATCGCGTGGATGCGGGCGAAACGCGGCGAGTCTGCCTTCAGGGCGAGCGCCAGCATCTCCGACCAGGCTCCGCGACGATGGAGGCGGATCGAGGCGTTGATGCGGACGCGCTGGTCGCGATGACCGAGCAGTCCAAGGAGCTCGTCCTTGGGGATTTCGACGGAGAAAGGTTTCGAAAGGACGGCTTCGGAGGTTCGGTCGATGTTCGGGGCGACGTCCATCCGCCAGATCGCGCCTTTGCCGTCGAGGGGATAGCCGCCGATCCAGTCGGCGAAGTAGGCGCGACCATCGATGCCCCAGGTCATGCCGATGCCCATCAGGCCGTCATGGATCACCCTTAGCTTATCTTGGCGAAAGGTATCGCGGTCGGGGACGAGCGTGAAGGCGTCCATCTTCCCCTTCGGGAACTGATCGAGGATGAAGTGGGCGCGCAGGTCGCCTTCAAGGGCGTGACCCGGCTCGAAGAGGAAGCCGGCGGGACCGTCGGAATAATTGGCGATCGGCGGGATGATCGAGAGGGGCTGATCGGCCGCGCCGGCCGGCATCCACATGTTCTCCTTCATCCAGCGGCTCTGGGTGGTCTGGTATTGGTGCTGGTTGCGCCAGCCGCTGTCCGACCCTTCGAGCAGGTACATCAGGCGTTCGCGTTCCTTCGGCTGATCGCCGTCATTATCGACGCCGATCACGTTGCCGAAGCTGTCGAAGGCGATCTCCTGGGTGTTGCGGATGCCGTGGGCGAAGACTTCGAAGCCGGAGCCGTCGGGTTCGCATCTCAGCACGCACCCTTCATGCGGATAGGCGAAGCGCCGGCCTTCCTTGCTGACGACGTTCGCGCCCTTGTCACCGACCGTCCAATAGATGCGACCGTCCGGGCCGAGCCTCAGTCCGTGCATATCATGGCCCGCATAGGCGATGTGTCCGCCGAAGCCGGTCGCGATGACTTCCTTCACGTCCGCCACGCCGTCGCCGTCGGTGTCCTTGAGGCGCCAGACGTCAGGGATCGCGGTCACGTAGACCCAGCCGTCGAAGTAGAGCACGCCGGCGGCGATGCCGGAGACCGGCGAGTTGAAGCCTTCGGCGAAGACCGTGAGCTTGTCGGCGACGCCGTCGCGGTCGGCATCCGTCAGCTTGTAGATGCGTTCCTGATGGAAGGTGAGATCCTTCCAGTCGACCGAGCCGTCCTTGTTATGGTCCTTCAGGCTGCCTCGGCCGGACTTCATCTTTCCGGGCGCGAGTTCACGCTGATAGAAGGCGAGCTTGTCGGCGGGAGAGGTCAGTCCGACGTCGTCCGGGATCCAGAGACGGTGCTCGCGGATGTCCAGGTCGCCCACCTTGCGGCGCGTCGTCGAGGCCACGTAGGCATTCCCGGCTTCGTCGAACGTGACCGAAGTCGGGTCAGGCACGTTGAGGTCGCCCGACCACTTGAACGGCTTCACCTCGGCGCCGAAGCCGGCGACGACAGAAGCGAGCAAGGCGAAGGCGGGCAGACGCATGGCTTCAACCGACCAGGACGAGAGAGAGTTCCTTCGGACCGTGGCGCTTCAGCGCCTTGGCCGTCGCCAAGCCGACCTGAGGGGGCAGCTGGTCGACGAAGCAAGGAACGAAGAGGGAGACGCGCACAGGCTTAGCGGAGGAAGGCCTCGTGGAGGCCGCCGTCGACGGTGATGACCTGTCCGGTCGTCTTGCTGAGGCGATTGGTCACGAGGAGGAAGTAGGCTTCGGCCTGGTCGGCGGGGGTGATGGGGTTCTTGGTCAGGGTGCGATCGGCGTAGAAGCGGGAGAGCTTCGTCGTCAGCGAATCGGTCGCCTCATCTTCGGTGTACGGAATGTTGTACTTCGCGAGCGACGCGATCACTCGGTCGCGCGGGAACATCGCCGAACCCTGCACGACGGTGGCCGGGGCCACGCCGTTGACGCGGATGAGCGGCGAGAGCTCCATGGCCATCTCGCGGACGAGGTGGTTGGCGGCGGCCTTCGAGGTGTCGTAGGCGACGGAACCCTTCTTGGCCACGGCGGCGTTCGCGCTGGTGGTCAGGACGAGGTTGCCGCGGAGACCCTGTTCCTTCCAGGTCTTGAAGGCTTCGTCGGCGACGAGGTAGCTGCCGGTGACGTTGAGGGCGAAGGTGAGGGCCCACTTGTCGTCCGGGATGTGGCCGGTGGTGTCCGGGGAGACGAAGATGCCCGCGGTCACGCAGATGGAGTCGAAGCCGCCGTAGGCGAGCGCGACCTGGTCGAGCATCTTGCGGATCGAGGCGCGGTCCATGATGTCGCCGGCGAGGCCGATGGCCGGACCGCAGTTGGAGAGGCCGGTGCCGGCGACGCCGATGCCGGAGCCGAGCTTGTCGGTGATCTCCTTGGCGGTGGCCTGGGCGGCCTCGACGTTCTTGTCGACGCAGACGATGTGGGCGCCTTCCTTGACGAGGCGATGGGCGGTCTCCTTGCCGATGCCGGAGCCGGCGCCGACGACGATGATGACCTGGCGGGCGAGTTCCTTCTCGGCCGGCATGCGCTTCAGCTTGGCCTCTTCGAGCAGCCAGTACTCGATGTCGAAGGCTTCCTGCTGAGGCAGGGCGATGTACTGGTCGATGGCTTCGGCGCCGCGCATGACTTCGACGGCGCAGTTGTAGAACTCAGCCGTGACGCGGGATTCGGACTTGTCCTTGCCCCAGGCGATCATGCCGAGGCCGGGGATGAGGACGACCGTCGGGTTCGGGTCGCGCATCGCCGGGGAGTTCGGGCGCTTGCAGGCGTCGTAATAAGCGGCGTAGTCCTTGCGGTACTGCTCAAGCGCGGCGGCGAGCTTGGTCTGCAGCGCGGCGGCGTCTTCGGACTGGGGGTTCCAGCTCACGTAGAGCGGCTTGATCTTGGTGCGGAGGAAATGGTCCGGGCAGGAGGTGCCGAGTTCGGCGAGGCGCGGGGCGTCCTTCGAGTTGACGAAACGGAGGATCTTCTCGTCGTCCTGGATCGTGCCGATGAAGCGCTTCTCCTTGGAGACCTGGCCGCGGAGCCAAGGCAGGATGGCCGCGAAGGTCGCATGACGCTTCTCGGTGTCGAGGGTCTGGTAGAGGGCGCCGCCGAAGACCTTGGCGTCGCCGCCCTTGGCCTGGTACTTCGCTTCGATGTAGGCGCCGGCCTGCTCGATCATCGCGAGGGTCAGTTCGTAGCAGGCCTTGTCGTCATCGGCCCAGGAGATGAAGCCGTGCTGGCCCATCATGATGGCCTTGATGGCGGGCTGCTGGCGGGAGATGTCCTGCATGGCGAGGCCGAGTTCGAAGCCCGGGCGCATCCACTTCACGTACGCCATCTTGCCGGCGAAGATTTCCTTGGTCAGGGCTTCGCAGTTCTTGGAAGCGGCGATCGAGATGATCGCGTTCGGGTGCATGTGGTCGACGTGCTTGCCCGGGAGGAAGCTGTGCAGCGGGGTGTCGATCGACGAGGCGCGCGGGTTGAGGTTGAAGGTGGCGTGGTTGTACATCGCGACCATGTCGTCCTCGGCCTGGGACTTAAGGCCCTTGTCGGCGCGGGCGGCGTAGGAGGCCTGAAGGCCGATGAGCTTGTCCTGATAGAGGGAGGAGAAGTTGTCGCGGTTGCTGGTGCGGAGGTCGCCGCCGGAACCCTTGACCCAGAGGACCTGGGTGTCGGCGCCGGTCAGGGGGTCCTTCTCGACGATCTTGGAAGAGGTGTTGCCGCCGCCGGTGTTCGTGATGCGCTGGTCGGCGCCGAGCTTGTTCGAACGATAGACCAGACGGCCGACCGGATCGAGCTTCGCGGCTTCGGCATCATTCCAGAGGTGGGAGACGTACTTGTAGTTGGACATGTTGATTACGTGGAAAGGGTGTGAGGTGAGTAAGGGGTTTTATGACTTCTTTAAACCATTAAACTTGGCTTGGGCGGCGGCCCACGCGGACGTGGGATTAGGTACGTAAGTCACTACCTCAAAGGAGTTTCGGACGACCTTGCGCAGTTCGTCGAGGTTCTTGAGCTCCTTCATGGCGATGGCTTGGACCAAGATGTTGCCGGCAGCGGTGGCTTCGACGGGTCCGGCGATGACGGTTCGGCCGGTGGCGTCGGCCGTGGCTTGGTTGAGCAAGGCGTTGCGGCAGCCGCCGCCGACGATGTGCAGGCGCTTCAACTTACGGCCGGTGAGTTTCTCCATGCCGTCCATCTCGACGCGATAAAGGAGGGCGAGCGATTCGAGCACGCAGCGCGCGATCTCACCATGCGTCTTCGGGACAGGCTGCTTGGTCTCGCGGCAGAACGCCTGGACCTTGGCGACCATGTCGCCGCGCTTGGCGAAGCGGACGTCGTCGGGACGGATGAACGAACGGAGCGAAGGCGCTTTGAGCGCGAGCTTCACGATCTCACCGTAGTCGGAGACCTCGCCTTTCTCCATCCACTCGCGGCGACATTCCTGGAGCACCCAGAGACCGACGAGGTTCTTGAGGAAGCGGGACGTACCGCCGAAACCGACTTCGTTCGTGTATTTGGCCTTGCGGACGGTCTCGTTGACGAGCGGCTTAGGCAGTTCGAGGCCGAGGAGCGACCAGGTGCCGGAGGAAAGGTAAGCCCAATCATCGCCCTTGGTGGCGGGCACCGCGGCGACCGCGGCGGCGGTGTCGTGGGCGCAGGTCGTGACGACCTCGGCCTTGCCCAGGCCGGTTTCCTTGGCGAGGTACGGCAGCATCTTGCCGAGTTTGACGCCCGGAGCGACGGGCTTCGGGAAGATATGCTTCGGGATGCCGAGCTTCTTCAGCACCGGCCAGGCCCAGTCGCGCTTACGGGTATCCCAGCACTGGCTGCCGGAGATCAGCGTCTCTTCGGCGCGGGCTTTGCCCGTGAGCAGGAAGGTGATGTAGTCGCCGATGAGCAGGAACTTGTCCGCGAACTGCAGCATCTCGGGGCGGTTCTCGGCGTCGTCGAACAGCTGGTAGAGGGTGTTGATCGAGATCGAGGCGATGCCGGTGCCTTCGAAGATCTCCTTCTGGGAGAAGCGACGCATGGCCAGCTCGTAGGCCTTGAAGCTTCGCTCGTCGCGATAGGTGAAGGGCAGCGAGAGGAGCGGGCCGTCACCTTTGAGAAGGACATAGTCGACGCCCCAAGAGTCGCAGGCGACGGACTTGATCGGTCCGAGCTTGGCGCCCTTGGCGAGGCCGATGCGGATCTCACGGAAGATGCGGATGATGTCCCAGCGCAGGGTGCCGTTGGCGGTGATGGCGCCGTTCGAGAAACGGTGCACCTCTTTCATGGTGAACTTACCGGCCTTGAGCTGGCCGAGGATGACGCGGCCGGATTCGGCTCCGAGGTCGATGGCGAGGTAATTGGACATGGTCAGAAGGGGCAGGGGAGGGGTGAAAAGGGGTCACATACCGAGCATTTTCTGCCGGTAATGTTCGTCGGGTCGTCCGGCGATACGTTCGCATTGGGCCGAAGTCAGGAAGCCCGGCCCGCCGAGGGCGGCGGCACCTACGAAGATCTCAGCGGCTTTTTCGGCCATGAGCAGGGACCCGAGGACGGCCTTGGGCGAAGCACCGACGGCGATGATGCCGTGATTCTGGAGAAGGATGATCTTCGGGTCGCGACCGGTACGCTCGACGAATGCGACGACCTCGCGGCGGATGGCCTGAGAAAGTCCGAGGCCGGGCTCGGCGTAAGGCACGAAGACCGACTCGACGCCGCACATCACGATCTCATCCGGACAGGCGCGCTTTTCGGCGAACTCCCGGGCGCGCGGCGAGCAGAGGATCTGGTTCACCGCGATGGCATGCACATGACCGACACAGCGGACGCCGGGCAGGGTGAGCAGGTAAGCGTGGAAGAGGGCTTCGATCGACGGCTTCTTGGCGGCAGGATCCAGACGCGCAGTCAGGAGGGCCTGGTCGACTTCGACATCCGTCGCGGTGGTCTTATCTAACAGTGGCAACAGTCGGTCGAAAGCGCAGGAAGTGACGTCCGCGGCCGTGAGGCTGGCGAGGTTAGATCCGGACGCCTTGACCGCGAAGGTGTCATCATCGAGCCGGACCGAAGTGTTGCCTTCGCCCAGGATGGCCATCCGCAGACGTTCACCGCCCAGCTGGTGGGACAATGTTAGCAGCGACTGGATGGCGTCCGACGACATGCCTCAGAAAAAAGAGGCGAACTCAGAGAGCGGTCAGCACGCGTTCCGGGAGCAACTTGACCTTCGCTTTCTGCACGGCAGCGGCGTCGGCATCGGTGACCAGGAACAACGAGGTGACGTCACGGGTGACAGCGCAAGGTCCACCGCGGCCGAGTTTGATCTTATTCATGCAGATGAGGACTTCGTCGCTGCGACGGATGACTTCACGCTGCTGGTGCGAGATGTCGCGCTGGGAATTCCAAAGGCCGTTTTCGTCGATGCCTTCGGCGCCGAGCAAGGCCACGTCGAAGTTCCAGCGGGCGACTTCCTCGAGCGTGCGGTCTCCGGCGACCATCGCATGTCGGGTCAGGAAGAGACCACCCGGGATGTAGACTTCGACGCCTGGCAGGCAAGAGATCAGCTGAGCCGTCGGCAGACAGGTCGTGACGATCTGGAGGTCGGGCACGCCGGCGGCGGCGATGGCTTCGGCGGCGAAGAAGATCGTCGAACCGGAGTCCAGGTAGACGGTCATGCCGGCCTTGACGCGGGAAGCGGCGAGGTTGCCGATACGGCGCTTGGCTTCGGCGTCTTCGATCTTACGGTCGTCGAGCGGCGGGAAGTTGCGGTTGAAGTCAGAGAGAGCGCCACCGTGCGTGCGGGTGATGCGGCGCTGGTTCTCCAATTCAGTCAGGTCGCGTCGAGCCGTCGCTTCCGACACATTGAACTGTTTGCAGATCTCTAAAACCGGAACGTAGCCGACCTTGGAGAGAAGTTTGGCGATGGCTTCGCGGCGGGCTTCAATGATGTGACGAGCTACTTTCATAAAGTAAGGGGTATCGGTGCTGGGTAAGCCTTGGTTATGAGCGTATCCAATCGAGCAATCAATAACGCATTACGGACCGGAACCCGACCTTAGGAACATTTCGCACAATATACATTATGTCTAATTAGGTTATTAATAACACAGTTCGATATAAATTACGCTTAATCTGTATTTTCTTGGGCTTAATCAGGCTTTCGCTATCCCATTCTGTACCCCGCCATGATTGCCTTGATTCGCTCATATTCCCGCCAACTTGCGATATCATCGGTATTGATGGCGTTTTTCACCGGATGCGCGACGGCGCCGGTTGTGGAGCTTCCGACGAAGCCAGAGGCTAAGCCGTCGTTCACGGGGCTGACGATCGAGCAAGGTCCGACTTCCCTCGGCTGCGAAGCTCGCCAGCAGCCCGTGACCGTGCTGGTCCTACACCACACGGCGGGCTCCCTGCCCTCCTCCCTGGACATCCTCCAAGGCAAGGACCCGAAGCATCGGGTCGGCGTCCATTATGTGGTGACCGACGAGGTCAAGCCTCGGGTCATCCGGATGGTCCCCGAGGACATGACTGCCTACCATGCGGGTAAGAGTTCCTGGGGTAAGCTTGAAGGCCTCAACCATCACTCCATCGGCATCGAGATCATCAACTACGACGGTAACGTCTATCCTTACTCCGACGCCCAGGCGGACATCATCTTCGCTTTGTGCGCGGAGATCATCCGACGTCATGACATCAAGCCTTGGAACGTGGTCGCCCATTCGGACATCGCGGTCGGTCGTAAGATCGACCCGGGATCAAAGTTTCCCTGGGCCAGGCTCGCCAGGCTCGGCGTCGGCGCCTCACCGCTGCCTGATGAGCTCAAGGAACGCCTTGCCAGCGGTCGGATCGCCACGCCGGCTATTTTCCGCCGGCTGCTGACGGACTACGGCTATGCCGTCGGGCCTGACGAAGCCGGCCTGAAGCTGGCGGTCGAGGCCTTCCAGCGACACTTCCGACCCGCGAAGATCGACGGCATCATCGACGTCGAATGCACGGCGATCCTCGAATGCCTCATCCGTCGCTACCAGTCGCCGGCCTATCGCTCTTTGACGATCAAGCCCTGAGCTGCAGTCCGAAAAGGCGCAGGACCTTGTTGGCATAGCCACGCAACAGATCTCGTTCCGGATAGCCGAGCTTATCCAGGAAGATCGCGTAGATTGCCATGCCCGCGCCGCCCGCGAGACCCATGGAGACCACGAGGTTGATCTTCTCATTAAAGTGTCCGTCTAGGACATTGTGCAGGAAGGCGTACCCCTGGAACGCCACGACGGCGAGGAGGACGGAACCGGCGAGTACCTGCAAGGCGGGCTTGAGCAGGCTCTCGGCGAGGAACTCCGGGGCATGCTTCTTCAGATAGTGGCGCAGCACGAAATACTGCCAGAGCGTCGAGACGGCGTTCGCCCAGGCGAGGCCTTCGACCCCGTGGTCCATCCAGACCGCCAAGACCGACCCGGTGGCGTTCACGACCAGCGCATGGATGGCGGCGATCAGCGTGGCCTCGGTCCGTCCGGCGACGTTCAGGGCCCGCGTGACGATCGAGATCATCGCGTAGAATGGCATGGCCAAGGCGAAGATCACGAGCAGCCGGCTGGTGTGGACGCAGTCGCCCGAGCCGAAGTTGCCGTAATTGAACAGGAGCTGGACGATCGGGACCGCGAGCGCGATCAGCCCGAAGGCGGCGCCGACATTGATCGCCAGCACGAGACGCATGCCGCGTCCGTAGTTGCGTGCCAAAGCCGGGACGTCGCGGCTGGCGAAGGCGGTCGCGAGCGCAGGGAAGATGACGACGGCGATCGAAGCCGAGAACAGTCCGATGGGGAGTTCGACGATGCGATTGGCGATGTAGTAATACATCAGGCCCGCGTCGCTCACGTTGAAGGCCAATCCGCGTGAAATGAGGACGTTGATCTGCTGCACACCGGCCCCGAGCGCAGCCGGCAGGAACGCGATGCTGAGGGTCTTCCACGCGGCTTCGTCGACATGGAGCAGACCTGGGCGCCAGCCTTCGCGGCGCAGACCCCAGAGCGGGATCAGCAGCTGGAAGCAGCCTCCGATCAAGGCCCCGAGGCAGAGCCAGACGGCCTTGTCCATGTCGCTCGAGGCGAAGTTCTCCCCGAACACGCCCAAGGCCACGATCATGCAGAGGTTCAGCACTCCCGATGCGATCTCCGCCAGACCGAAGCGTCCGGAGAGATTCACCGCCGACGTGAACAAGGCAGCCACGCAGATGAGCGGCATATACGGCATGCAGATCGCGGTGAGCACGGCCGCCTCGATCTTGCCGGCCGAAGCGAAGGCGTAGGCCAGCGCCACGCCGATGCCGATGAGCGTCAGGCCGACCATCCAAGGCAGCACCTTGCGCAGGACGAAATTAAGGAAGCCGAACGAAGCCAGTTTGCCGTCCTTGACGGATTTGTCCGCGAGCACGGGCACGATGGCCGCGGTCAGCGCGCCCTCGCCGAGCAGACGCCGGAAGAGATTCGGGATCTGGAAAGCAATGACGAAGGCCGAGCCGATGGCCGAGGCGCCGAAGACCGCGGCGGTCAGCTGGTCGCGGACCAGGCCGAGGACGCGCGAGACCATCGTCCAGGAGGCGGTCTTCGCCATGGCCTGGTACTGGCGCGTCTGCTCGGTCATGAGCTCAGGGCTGGATGGCGCGCATGCCTTCCTCGAGCACCGCGCGGAGCGCCGGGACGAGGTCCGTGCGCGGCACTTCGGCCTCCGAGCGATCGGCGAGACTGCGGACCTTCGCGACGCCCTTGGCGACTTCGCTGCCGCCGTAGACGAGCGCATACTTGGAGCCGGCGGCTTCGGCGGCCTGGATGAGCTTGGGGAACTTGCCGTCCTTGAGGTTATACTCCACGCGGAAACCGGCACGGCGGAGGTTCGCGATGTCTTCCAGCGCCGCGTTCCGGGCGTCGTCGCCGAGGATCATGACATAGAAATCAGGTCCGTCGGCATAGGCCGGGATCAGTTTCTTGAACTCCAGCAAATCACGCATGGTGACGTCACCCATGCCGAAACCGACGGCCGGCAGGTCCGGACCGCCCAGTTTCTTGACCAAGGCGTCGTAGCGGCCACCACCCGCGAGGGCGCGGGCTTCGCCGCCGGTCTCGAAGGCTTCGAAGACGAAGCCGGTGTAATAAGCCAGGCCGCGGACGATGGTCAGGTCGATGGCGACGCACTCGCCGAAGCCCATGGTGGTGAGCGTACCGAGGAGATGCTTCCACTCAGCCAGACGCTCGGTCATCGCGGCGTCGCCGGCGGCGAGCTTCTCGATATCGGCGAGCGACTTCGTATTCGCGAAAGTGCGCGCGGACTCCAACGCCTTGACGGGATCGACGGAAGTTCCGGCGAGCGCCGCGGTCATGGCGTCGAGGAGATCCTTGGGTGAGCCGCGCTCAAGCTTGTCGACGACGCCGAGGACGGCGACCGCCTGGGCTTCGGGGACGCCGAGGCTGGCGAGGTAACGGAACCAGAGCGTGCGATCGGAGACGCGGATACGGAAATCCTGCTGCGTCAGGCCGAAGCCGAGCAGGCAGTCGGCGCAGAGGGCGATGATCTCGGCGTCGGCCGCGGGGCCGGCTTCACCGAGAAGGTCGGCGTTAAGTTGGTAGAACGAACGGAGACGGCCCTTCTGGGGCTTCTCGTAGCGGTAGTTCTCGCCGATCGCGAACCAGCGGATGGGCTTGGGCATGCCGTTGGCCTTGGCGCCGACCATGCGGGCCAGCGACGGGGTCATCTCGGGACGCAGGCTGACCTTGCGGCCTCCCTTATCTTCGAAATTGAACAGCTGGCGGACGATTTCTTCGCCCGATTTCTCGGTGAAGAGTTCGAGCGGCTCCAGCACGGGGGATTCCCACTCGCGGAAACCGTAACGACGGCAGGCGCGACGCCAGACGTCCATGATGTGACCCAAGACCGCACGGTCTTCGGGATAGAACTCCCGGAAACCGGGGAGCGTTCGAATGTCGGACATCGCGGCGCGGATTACTGCTGCGGCTGCTCAGGCTTAGCGGGCTTCTCGACGTCGATCGACTTGAGCTTGGCCTTCAGTTCCTTGCCGGCCTTGAACTTGATGACCGCGCGCTTCGGGATGACCACGTCCGTCTCGGGACGGTTCGGATTACGGCCGATGCGGCTCTTGCGGACCTGGACCTGGAACACGCCGAAGTTACGGAGCTCGACGTCACGGCCCGCGAGCAAAGCCTCGCTGATGGCGTCCAAGGTCATCTGGACCGAGTCGCGGATATGCTTCTGGGGGTAACCCTTGTCCGTGAAAATCTTCAGGACGATGTCGCGCTTGGTAAGGTTGTTGGACATGACGTAGCGTAAGTGTTGATAGACAAAGGCATGGGAAAGCGGTCGTGGCAATACCACACCCTAAAAAACCTCACTCCAGGTTCTGGACCTGCTCCCGGATGCGCTCGATCTCGGTTTTCGCCTCCAAAACCTGCTTGGTCGTGGCGATTTCGGCCGCTTTGCTGCCGATGGTGTTCACTTCCCGGAGGAGTTCCTGAATCAGGAAATCCAGCTTACGCCCGCTGTTCGGCTGGCTGAGTTCGGCTGAAAATTGGGCGACATGGCTGCGGAGGCGGACGACCTCTTCGGTGATGTCCGACCGGTCCGCGAACAAGGCCAGCTCTCTGAGTACCCGGTCATCGGATACGTCCAAGGATAGCCCGGCTTCCTTCAGCCGCTTGAGCATGGCGTCCCGATGCCTGACCGGAGCGGCCTTCTCGGCGAGTTCCATGTCCGCCACCATCGTGGAGATCTTAGTGAGCCGTGCTTCGAGATCCTTGGCCAGGGCGGCCCCTTCGGCCTGCCGCATGGCGACTAGGTTCCGCAGGGCCTCATCGAAAGCCTTCTGGACGGCCGCTTCGACTTCGGCCAGCGGAGGCAGGACGACCGTCGGACGTCGACTGCCTTCAGCCAGACGATGCAACAGGTCGGCGTCCGGAGCGAACGCGACTCCGCAACGGGCGGCGATCTTGGCGAGTTCGTCCAGGCTGCCGGCCACGGACTCCGCATCCCATTGACGCTGCTGCGCGGAAGCCGCGGCTTGCGTCACGCGAGCGGTCACCTTGCCGCGCTGCAAGCGAGCGCGGATCCAGGCGGAGGCGGTAGATTCGAGGGCCGGCCAGGCTTCGGGACCGAAGACCGAGACCTGCAGATTCTTCTGATTTACCGTGGCGATCTCGACCGAAAGGCGGACACCGGGGAGATCGATCTCCGCGCGTCCGAAACCCGTCATCGAAGCCGCCGCCATGGTCAGAGCTTGATCTCGGTGCCCATCGCGCGGGCCGCGCTCCAGACGTCCTTATCGCCGCGGCCGGAAAGATTGATGATGACCACCTGCTCCTTGGGCAGCTGCGCGGCGAGCTTCACGCCATGCGCGACGGCGTGGCTGGATTCCAAGGCCGGGATGATGCCCTCGGTGCGCGAAAGGAGCTGGAAGCCTTCGAGGCACTCGTCGTCGGTCGCATAGGCGAACTCCAGGCGACCCTTGTCACGATAGTAAGCATGCTCGGGGCCGACGGCGGCATAATCCAGTCCGGCGGAGACGGAATGCGTGCCTTCGATCTGCCCTTCTCCGTCCATCAGGATGTTGGTCATGCAACCCTGCAGCACGCCGAGACGTCCGCCCGCGAAACGCGCGGCATGTTCGCCCCGGGCGATGCCGCGGCCGCCGGCTTCGACGCCGATGAGGCGCACGCCGGGTTCGTCCAGGAATTCGAAGAAGGCGCCGATGGCGTTGGAGCCGCCGCCGACGCAGGCGACGATGGCGTCCGGAAGACGGCCTTCGGCGCGCAGGATCTGCTGCTTGGATTCGATCGAGATGATGCGATGGAAATCACGGACCATCATCGGATACGGGTGCGAGCCATAGGCCGTGCCCAGGATGTAATGGGTCTCGCGGACGTTGGTCACCCAGTCGCGCATGGCCTCGTTGACGGCCTCCTTGAGCGTGCGTTGGCCGGCTTCGACGCCGCGGACTTCGGCGCCCATGAGGCGCATGCGGTAGACGTTCAGAGCCTGACGCTCCATGTCGGTCGCGCCCATGTAGATGACGCACTTGAGGCCGAAACGGGCGCACACGGCGGCGGTCGCGGTGCCGTGCTGGCCGGCGCCGGTCTCGGCGATGATGCGCTTCTTGCCCATGCGCACGGCGAGCAAGGCCTGGCCGACGACATTGTTGATCTTGTGGGCGCCGGTATGGAGCATGTCCTCTCGCTTGAGGTAGATGCGCGCGCCGCCGACATGCTTGGTCAGCGATTCGGCGTGATAAAGTCCGGTCGGGCGACCGGCGTAGTCGCGGAGCATGTCTGCGAAGGCCTGCTGGAAAGCCGGATCGCGACGGGCCTCGTCATAGGCCTTGGTCAGGTCCAGGAGCGGGGTCATCAGCGTCTCCGGGACGTACATTCCGCCGAACTGGCCGAAACGGCCGCGGGCGTCCGGCACGCGGAAGCGAGGTTCGGTGGTCGGGATGAGGCTGGAGGCCGACATGGTGATGCCTGCATAAAGCGAGAACCTTACCCAAGGGCAAGCGACAAGGGCTTTTGACGGCTTTCCTTGCCCCCACACGGTCATGAGCCTAATGCTCGGCCATGCTTCGTCTCGCCTTCGGTCTGTGGCTGCTGTCCTCCCTACCCGCTTCCGCAGGTCATGGTCCGACGGTGCCGCCTGAAGAAATGCGACGTGAGTTCACCTATGCGCGCGCCGTCATCACCGGCACGGTCGAAGGCGTCACGGAATTCCTGCCGGTGAGTTCGACCGGTCATATGATCCTCAGTGACAGCCTGCTCGGCGTCCCGAAGTTCGCCGATGTCACCGTATCGGGCGTCACCGATCGCAAGGGCCGGGCGGTCTCGATGGAACGTGTCGCCGATGATTACATCGTCATCATCCAGCTCGGCGCGATCCTCGCCGTGCTCGTGGCGTTCTTCGGACGCGTCCGTGGCGTGCTGACGGGGCTTTGCCGCGGCGACGGCCAGTCCATCTCCCTCGCCTCCGCGATCCTCGTCGCGTTCCTCCCGGTCGCCCTGCTCGGCTTCTTGTTCAAGGACATCATCTCGGCCTATCTTTTCTCGGTCGAAGTCGTGGCGGCCGCTTTGGTCGTCGGCGGACTGGTCATCCTGGTCGCCGAACATCTTCTGCCGAAGAAGGCCGCTGAGTCCGCCGACGAGGTCGCTGCGATCGGCTGGCGTCCGGCGTTGACCGTCGGTCTGTGTCAGTGCTTCGCCTTGATCCCAGGCACGAGCCGTTCGCTCGCGACCATCCTCGGCGGACGTTTAGCCGGTCTTTCCCATGCGGCCTCCACGGAGTTCTCCTTCCTGGTCGGTCTGCTCACCCTTTCAGCGGCATCGGTCTACAAGATGTGGTCGCTCGGCCCTGCCCTCCCCCAGGTCTACCCTGCGGGCCCGGCGAGCGTCGGCCTGCTGGTCGCAGCGGTCACGGCCTTCGTGTCCGTGAAGTGGCTGGTGGGCTACGTCTCGCGGAACGGGCTGGGCGTGTTCGCCTGGTATCGTATCGCCTTGGGCGGCACGATCCTGGCGTTCCTCGCGCTGCGCTAAGCCGGCTTAGCTGCCGAGCTCGAAGCCCTTGCGGTATTCGCGGCGAACGTAGGCGTCGGCGTCCTTGTCGTTGGTCACGCGCATCTGCGGACCGTCCCAGAGCAACTTGCGGTCGGGGTAGCGAGACGCAAGGTTGCCCATGAGCACCATCTCGGAGAGCGGGCCGGAGTAGTCGAAATTAGAAGAAGCGGCCGGTCCGCCCTTGCAGGCGCGGATCCAATCCTTCTCGTGGCCGGAGGAATTGCCAGGGATACGGGGCAGCGTCTTCGCGAGCTTCTTGGAGGCGTCGCGCAGATCCTGATTCAGGATGCGCGGGTTGAGTCCGTAGCAACCGCACACGAGCTTGGCTTTGTCGCCGATGAAGAGACAGCCGCCGTTGGGGTCGCCGAACGGCATGTCGTCTTCGAGCTCATCGGGGCGCTGCGGCATCAGGCCGCCGTCCCACCAGGTAAGCGTCACCGGAGGCATCTCGCCGCGGGCCGGGAACTTGAAGCGCACCACCGAGGAGCGCGGATAGGATTCGAACTTGCCGGTGGTCTTCTTGCCGAAGGTCTCGAAGACGGTCGAGACGTTGCCTTCGACGCTGATCGGGTAACGCAGATCGAGCGCCATGAAGGCGGGATCGATGATGTGGCAACCCATGTCGCCGAGCGAACCGGTGCCGAAATCCCACCAGGCACGCCACTTGCCGGGGTGATAAGAGGCGTGGAACGGACGGAACGGCGCCGGCCCGCACCACTGATCCCAGTCCATGCCTTCAGGGGCTTTCTGCGCTTCCGAAGGACGGTCCATCTCGCTGCTCTGCGGCCAGATCGGACGATTCGTCCAGGTGTGCACTTCGCGCACCTTGCCGATGAGTCCGGCGGCGATCCACTCGGTGACCTGACGGATGCCTTCGCCGGAATGGCCTTGGTTGCCCATCTGGGTCACGACCTTATATTTATGGGCCGACTCGGTGAGGATGCGGGCTTCAAAGACGGAATGGGAGATCGGTTTCTGCACGTAGACGTGCTTGCCGCGGCGCATGCACTCCATCGCGATGTAGGCGTGGGAATGGTCAGGCGTGGCGATGATGACCGCGTCGATGTCCTTCTGCTGGTCGAGCATCTTGCGGAAATCGGTGAACAGAGCGGCCTTCGGGAACTGCTTGATCGTCCCGGCGCAGCGGCCGAGGTCCAGGTCGCAGAGCGCGACGATGTTCTCGTCGGCGGAATTCTTCACGTTGCTGCCGCCGACGCCGCCGAAACCGATGGCGGCGATGTTCAGCTTCTCGTTGGGAGAGATCGTCCGGGCCGCGGAATTGAGCCAAGGGCGGGAAACCGCGAAAGCAGCGGCGGCCATGCCGGTCTGGCGGAGGAAAGAGCGACGATCGAGCTGGGGTGTCATGGGGTGGGGGTGATGATGGATTATGATTCTCGGGCCGGGTCGCAAGTTCCATGCTGGTTGTCGGTTGCCTGCGACTCGATGGGGTCGCCGCAGCGGAGGCGCAGCCCGGCGGACGCCGATGTGAACAGGTCCGGTGGTCAGGCCGAAAGGACGCCCTATCTCGCTGTCTGGATGAATCTTATGACTGACCCGACGGGCCTTTCGTGGCCGAAGTTTCGTTTGACTATGCTGTGAATAAACTGTTCATAAAGGAAACCACCACGACCCTGATGTTCAAGCGCTTCCCCGGGCTATTCAACCAAGCCATCGGCATCGACCTCGGTACCGCTAACACCCTTGTGTTCCTCAAGGACCGCGGGGTCGTCCTCCGTGAACCTTCCGTCGTCGCCATCCGCACGAGCACGCGCAAGCCCATCGCCGTCGGCAATGAGGCCCGCATGATGCTCGGCCGCACCCCGGGCGACATCCAGGCCCTGCGCCCGATGAAGGACGGCGTCATCGCCGACTTCGAGATCAGCGAGCACATGCTCCGCTACTTCATCGGCAAGGTCGCCCGCAAGTCCCTCTTCACGAACCTCACCGTCGTCGTCGCCGTGCCCTACGGCATCACCGCCGTCGAACGTCGCGCCGTCATGGATTCCGCTTACCGCGCCGGCGCCGATGACGTCATCACCATCCCTGAGCCGGTCGCTTCCGCCATCGGCGTCGGCCTGCCGGTCGAAGAACCCACGGGCTCGATGATCGTCGACATCGGCGGTGGCACCACCGAGGTGGCCGTCCTTTCCCTCGGCGGCATCGTGCACGCCCGCTCCATCCGCGTCGGCGGCGACGAGTTCGACATGTCGATCATCAAGTACATCCGCAATTCGTACAACCTGATCATCGGCGAACGCACCGCGGAAGAGATCAAGATCAAGATCGGCTCCGCCTACGCGCTCGAACAGGAGCTCACCTTCGAGGTCAAGGGCCGCGACAACGTCACCGGCCTGCCCCGCCAGCTCCACCTCACTTCCCAGGAGGTCCGCGAAGCCATGGCCGACAACATCAACCAGATCATCGAAGCCCTGAAGGGTTCGCTCGAGCGCATCCCTCCGGAGCTTTCTTCCGACCTCGTCGACCGCGGCATCGTGCTCGCCGGCGGCGGTTCGCTGATCCGGAAGATCGACCGCGCCATCTCCGAGGCCACCGGCCTGCCCGTCTTCGTCGCCGAGGACCCCCTCTGCGCCGTGGTCAACGGCACCGGCAAGATCCTCGCCAACTCCTCCCGCTGGAGCGGTCGAGACTAAGCCCCGTTCGCGGGCCTTCCCGCCATGGACCAGAACCGCCAAGGTGCCCGCGCCTCCTACGTCGCCCTCTCCGTCTTCGTGGCCGGATGGATTTTGCTGCCCAGCGCCGTCCGCCGTTTGAACCGGGAGGCCTTCGTCGAGTTCCAAGCCCCGGCCCTGCACTTGGTCGGCAAGTCGCGCGACCTGGCCACCTTCTGGGAGAAGAAAAGCCGGGGCTCGGAAGAACTCGTCGCCGCCGGCCGTGACCTCGCGCGCATCAACGCCGCTTTGGAACTCAAGCTCAAGGGCATGGAGGATGTCCGCCGGGAGAACACCCGCCTCCGCGAGGTCACCCGCTACAACGTGCCGGCCGAATATCTTTCCGTCGTCGCCCGCGTGGCCACGCGCGACAGTTCCTCCTGGTGGCAGCGCATCGTGATCCGCAAGGGACGTAACGATGGGATCCGCCCGGGCGCCCCGGTCGTCTTCGGCGACACCGTCGTCGGGCGCGTCACCGCCGTCCATCTGACGACCAGCGAGGTCGACCTCGTCACGAGCCCCGGCTTCCGGTGCACCGCCTACCTCGAAGGCGACGACCAGAACCGCATCGTCCTCATCAACGGTGTCGCCGCGAATTCGCTGGGCACCGCCAAGGCGCGCGTGTGCGTGATCCCGTACGACTACCTGCTGCCTGCCGGCACGCCCGCCCGCGTGACCACGACCGGCATGGGCGGCGTGTTCCCCAGCGGACTGACCCTCGGCTACCTCGACGGCGGCGCTTACGCGACGCAGGTCGGCAACTTCAAGGAGAGCCTGCTCGTCCCCTCGCGTGACCTCTACAACCTGCAGGAAGTGTCCGTGCTGGTCCCGATCATCCAGACGCCCGGCGAAGCGCTGATGCAGGGCGACCAATTCCAGTGACGATGGGCTGGGCTTGGCTGATCCTCCTGCTGGCGACTTACCCTTGGCTCCTGGGGGCCGACCTCGCCGGCGACACGCTCGCCTCTTCCTCCTTGGTCGTCTTCGTCAGCGGGACCTGCCTCATCGCTCCCTCCCGTCGGCTCAAGCGCTGGCAGTGCGTGCTGTTCGCCGCCGGACTCGGCTTCCTTTTCGAGGCCCGTCGGCCGATTCCCGACGGGACATTGGCGCTGACCCTCGTCGCGGTCGCGATCTTCCTGTCTTCCAATCGTCCGCTCCTCCGCAGCACCCCGCGGATGCTGCAGGGCGCGGCCGTCGTCAACGTCGGCGCCTGCCTGGTCTGGTATCTGGCCGCGGCCTTCGCTTCCGACGCTCCGTCTGACGGCGCCGCCGGTCATCTGTTCGGCCAGCTCCTGCTGGCGGGAGTCGTCGGCACCCTCGGCTTGGTGCCGGTGGCCTTGACGCAGAACGCGGTCATGGACCGGCTGGGCCTCCCGCCCGCCCCTGACGTGCCATGAGGGAGAGGGCCGACACCAAGGTGCTTCCGTCGACGCCCGTCGAGAAACTGCGCCTGTACGTGGTCTTCGGACTATTCTCGCTCGGCTTCCTCTATGTCGTCGGCGGCCTGGCCTACCGCCAGCTCATCCAGTCCCGCGACCTCAAGGAACAGTCCGACAACCAAAGCCGCCGCATCGTCCTGCGTCCGCCCGCCCGTGGTCGCATCATCGACCGGCATGGTTTCGTGCTCGTCGACAACCGCGCCCGTTGGAGCGTGAAGGCCGACCTCGCCGCGTTGCAGAAGGAATTCCGTTCCGAATACCTTCGCCTTCTCGCCGCCGAACGCGCGCGTCAGGCGGTCCAGGTCGACACCGAGCGCGTGATGGAACTCGCCCGCGTCAACGTGCTCCAAGGCTGGCTCAACAAGGTCTGGTTCGTCATCGACGAGAACCAGCCGAAGGCCTTGCGGAAACCTGCTCCCGGCGAGGCCACCCCGCTGGTCTCGCCCGGCGAGCGCAAGGTGAACATCGAGGACTTGCGCAAGCACCTGCGCGAACGCCGCGCCTTGCCCTTCACGCTCGTCGCCGACCTGGCCTTCCCCGTCGCCGACGCGCCGGGCGGAGCGGACCAAGGCGTCAAGTCCGTCGCGCGCTTCATCGAGCAGTTCCCGGTCGAAGGCCCCATCCGCCTGGAGTCGGACATCATCCGCACCTATCCCTTCGGCGGGATGGCCGCCCACGTGCTCGGTTACGTGAAGGACTCCGACGACCTCCCGCCCAATGTCGACGACATCGCCGAGGTCCGGGCTGAGTCGATGCAGAAGCTGCGTCAGACCGGCAAGACCGGCGCCGCCGGCGTCGAGCTCTCCTTCAATCATGTCCTCAAAGGCCTCAGCGGCTGGGAACTGTGGACGAAGACTTCTTCCGGCTACAACCAGACCCGGCTCAAGTACAGCGAGCCGATGCAAGGCAGCGAGATCCGCCTTTCGCTCGACCTGCGCATCCAGCGCACGGCCGAGTCCGCGCTGGCGGAGATCAAGGACACCCAAGGCGTCCCGCTGCCGGCCGCGGCCGTGATGCTCGACGTCCAGACCGGCGAGATCCTCGCGCTCGCCAGCCAGCCGACCTTCGACCCCAACCGACTGGCCGGACGCATCACCTTCGCCGTTTACGACGAGGTCGAGAAGTCCGGCGCCTGGCTGAATCGCGCGACCCAAGGACTCTATCCGCCCGGTTCGACGTTCAAGATCATCACCGCCATCGCCGGCATGCGCAGGAAGGTCGTCGACTGGGACGACATCCTCGAGTGCGGCGCATCCTATCGTGTCGGCGACCGTGATTTCCCCGAACACGAGCCGGTCGGCTACGGCGAAGTCGACCTCGACAAGATGCTCGCGATCTCCTGCAACGTCTGGAACTACCAGATCGGCCTGCGCGCCGGCCCCGATGCCTTGGCGGCCGAGGCGCGCCGGTTCGGACTGGACACCCCTTTGCTCGAGACGTCCTCCGCGGATGGCAACGGCGCGGCCCACACCGAACTTCCCTACGCGGCCGGACGCGGTCTGGTCGTCCCGGACCGCGATTACAAGCTGCGCATCAAGGCCGGACCCTGGCAGGACGGCGACACGGCGAACTTCTCGATCGGCCAGGGCTACCTGCTGACCAGCCCGCTGCACATGGCTGCCTTCGCCGCCTCCTTGGCGCGCGGCGAGACGCGCACCGTCCCGACGATCATCCACGACCCGAACCGTGACGGCCGCCATCGCGGGTCGTCGCCCATCGGACTGAACAATGCGCAGCTCGAAGCCATCCGCGGCGGCATGGTGCGTTGCGTCGAGGAAGGCACCGGGCGCAGCGCCCGCATCCCGGGCCTGCCCATCGCCGCCAAGACGGGGACTTCCGAATATTTCAAGAACCGCGAGAAAGCCCACCTCGCCTGGATGATCGGCTACGCACCCGCGGACCGCCCGGTCGTCGCCTTCTGCGTGCTTGTCGAAGGCCAGCTCGACACCAACACGTGGGGCGGCAAGACGGCGGGCCCCGTCGTGAAGCAGATGCTCGAGACTTGGGTGGGTACCGGCGAGAAGCCGGCGGCCGAGCCGGCGCGTTAGTCACGGATCAGGACCGGGGTGCCGCCCGGAACCTGTCCGTACAGACGGATGACATCCGGGTCCGAAAGCAGGACGCAGCCATGGCTGTTCGGTCGGCCGAGTTTGTCGGTCTGATTGGTCCCATGGATGTAGACGTAGCGGCGATACGTGTCGACGACCCTGCCCGCGGCGTCGGTGCCTTGATTATGTCCAGGCTCCAATCCCTCGAGCCAAAGGATGCGCGAGGTGATCAGGTTGTCTTCGGGTGTCGGCCATTCGGAGGACAGCCTGCCGGTCGCCTGGCGGGCCTTGAAGACCATCCCAGGGACCGCGCCGTCGCCGATCTTCGCGGCGACCCGGTGGAGGCCATCGGGCGTCTGCAGGGAATTCTCGACGCAACCGCGGCCGGCCCGGGCGGTGCTGACCACGTAAGTGTCACAGTCCTGACCCTTGAAAAACCATAGTTTTTGCTGGTCAATCGACACAACGATGCAATGTTCAGCGGCAGGCAGGCCCAGCCCTTTCAGGCGTCCGGTCACCTCCCTCTTCAAACCTAACTCGAACTCAGAACATGGCATATCGCATCGGCATCGTGGGCGTGACAGGCGCGGTGGGTCAAGAACTGCTGGCGCTCATGGCCAAGCGGAACTTCCCCGTGGCCGAACTCCGCCCGCTCGCTTCCGCCCGCTCCGCCGGCACCAAGGTGACCTACGGCGGCAAGGAATGGACCGTCCAGGAAGCCAAGCCGGAAGCCTTCGAAGGCCTCGATTTCGCCATCTTCAGCGCCGGTGGTTCCATCTCCCTCGCCCTGGCCCCCGAGGCCGTCAAGCGCGGTTGCATCGTCATCGACAACAGCTCGGCCTTCCGCATGTCCCCGGACGTCCCGCTCGTCGTCCCGGAGATCAACGCTCACCATCTCGCGAACCACAAGGGCATCATCGCCAATCCCAACTGCTCCACGGCCATCGCGCTGATGGGTCTCTTCCCGCTCCACCAGGCCTTCGGCCTCAAGCGCTTCTTCGCCTCGACCTACCAGGCCGTCTCCGGCACCGGCGCCGAAGCGATGCGCGAACTCGACGCCCAAGCCCGCGCGTGGGCCAAGGGCGAGACCCTCGCCCCGAAGGTCTACCCGCACACGATCAACTTCAACCTCATCCCGCAGGTCGATTCCTTCCTCGAGGACGGCTACACGAAGGAAGAGACGAAGATGCTCAACGAAGGCCGTAAGATCATGGACCTCCCCGGCCTCAAGGTCACCACGACCTGCGTGCGCGTCCCGGTCTTCCGCGCCCACTCGATCGCGATCAGCGCCGAATTCGAACGCCCGGTCGACCTCGCCGTCGCCCGCAAGGCCATCAGCGCTTTCCCCGGCTCCGAGCTCTGCGACGACCCCGCCAACAAGAAGTATCCGATGCCGCTCGACTACGCCGGCAAGGAGAAGTGCGGCGTCGGCCGTCTGCGCAAGGACACCCTCTTCGACAACGGCATCTCCCTCTGGGTCTCCGGTGACCAGCTTTGGAAAGGCGCCGCGCTCAACGCGATCCAGATCGCCGAAGCGCTGCACGCCCAGGGCCGCCTGGCCCGCAAGTAAGCCGACCATGGCCCGGAGCAACGATCGCGCCCCGCGCCACGCCGACCTGCACAAGCCGGTGAGGCTCTATGACGAGGCGGACATCCCCGCCCTGCTCAAGGACGTCAAAGATCCGCTCATCCTGGTCCTCGACGGCGTCCAAGACCCGCACAACCTCGGCGCCTGCCTCCGTAACGCCGAATGCGCCGGTTGCGCCTTCGTGGTCATCACCCGCAAGAATTCCGCCCCGGTCACCGACACGGTCCGCAAGGTGGCGGTCGGCGCCGCGGAGACCATGCCGATCGTGCAGGCCAACAACCTCCGCAACGCCCTGGTGAAGCTGAAGGACGCCGGCGTCTGGCTGGCCGGCACCTCCGATCATAAGGCGAGCCAGTCCCTTTACGCCGCCAAGCTGACCGGCTCCCTGGCGATCGTGCTCGGCGCCGAAGGCGACGGCATCCGCCATCTGACGGCCGAGACCTGCGACTTCCTGCTGCGAATCCCGATGCTCGGTCAGGTGCCTTGCCTCAACGTCTCCGTCTCGGCCGGGGTCTGCCTCTTCGAGGCCGTCCGGCAGCGCGGCCATCGCTGAGGTCAATTTTCCTTTACCCGTGCGGTCGGGCGTGTCGTAATCTTCGCGTTCGGCAGGCCAGATAGCTCAATGGTAGAGCAGTTGACTTTTAATCAATTGGTTCCGGGTTCGAGTCCCGGTCTGGCCACTCCGAACCACCCCTTGGTCGCCCGTTCTTCGGCTTCGCCGATTAATGTGCATTTGCTCTTGAAATCCTCCCCGCGTCTTGCACTCATTCCCATCCCGCTGTCTGGCTGGATAGCTCAATGGTAGAGCAGTTGACTCTTAATCAATTGGTTCGGGGTTCAAGTCCCCGTCCAGCCACCAGCGGGAAACCTTTCGATCACTTCCGGCGCCCATCCTGCAGGCGCCGGTAGCGTTCGGCCATGTAGGCGGCGTGACAAGGCCGGCAATAGCTGTGGAAACTGCCCGACGCCCGGAGCCAGTGGAACATCTGGACGGGGAGATCCTGACCGCACTGGGCGCAGCAGCGCGTCTTCTGCGTCCGTTGCTCCGTCCGGCGGGCCGAACGGCGACGCGCCGCCGTCATCAGGCAGGGCCGGCAGAAAGGATGGATGGCCGCGGTGCCTTCCAGGCGATGAAACTGACCCATCGGCAGGGTCTTCTGGCAGCACCGACACTTCTTCTTGGAGCGTTCGTTCATGGGACCCCGAGCAAGACGTCGCGCCCAAGGTCGGCAACGGCAAGGCCCTGAGGTGTATCGCTGAGGCGATACCCTTACTCGACCGTCACCGACTTCGCCAGATTCCGCGGCTGATCGATCGGGCAACCACGCAGGCGGGCCACGTGATAAGCGAGCAACTGGAGCGCCACGGCCGCCGGAATGGTGGCAACCAAGGGATCGCAATCCGGCATGCGGATGACTTCGTCGGCGATCGCCGCTTCTGGGCCGCCTTCGGTCACGATGGCGATGATGTGGGCGCCGCGCGCCTTGCACTCCTCGGCGTTGCCCAAGGTCTTGTCCACGACCGGCGAACGGTTGGCGAGCACGACGACGGGCATGCCCGGCGTCAGCAAGGCGATCGGGCCATGCTTCAGTTCGGCGGCATGATAACCCTCGGCGTGGATGTAGGAAATCTCCTTGAGCTTAAGGGCGCCCTCGAGGGCGACGGGATGCATGGGGCCGCGTCCGAGGAAGAAGGCGTGCTCATGCTTCACCATGGTCTCGGCGACCTTCGCGATGGCGGCGTCCTGACGGAGCACGGCTTCGATGAGTTCGGGGAGCCGGGCGATTTCCGCCGCCAGCGCGAGGCCTCGCTCGCGGGACAAGCGACGTCCCCTGCCGAGCTTGAGCGCCATGAGCAACAGGACGGCGACCTGGCCGGTGAAGGCCTTGGTGGAAGCCACCGAGATCTCGGGTCCGGCGTGCAGGTAGACGCCTCGTCCGGTCTCCCGGGCGATGGTCGATCCGACGACATTGACGAGCCCCATGATCATCGCGCCCTTGTCCTTGGCCTCCCGGACGGCGGCCAGCGTGTCGGCGGTCTCGCCGGACTGGGAAATGGCGACGACGAGGTCACGGCCATCGACCAACGGGTTACGGTAGCGGAATTCGGCGGCGGGCTGGACTTCGGCCGGGAGCGCGGCGAGTTCCTCGAACGCGAAATCACCGACCATGCCGGCGTGCAGCGAAGTGCCGCAGCCGACCATGACGATACGCTGCAGGTCGAGGAGTTCGCGGGCGCTGGCGCCCATGCCGGACAGGACCGCGGTGCCGTTCAGCAGATCCAGACGGCCCCGGAGGGCGTTTCGGACCGACTCGGGCTGCTCGTTGATCTCCTTGAGCATGAAATGGTCGTAGCCGCCCTTCTCCACCGCCCCGGGCTCGAACTCCAGTTCGGCGACGTCACGGTCCATCGGCGCATGATTCAGGTCCGTGATGTCCACGGAGTCAGCGGTGACCAGGGCGACATCCCCGTCGTCCAGGTAGATGACCCGCCGCGTGTGCGAGATGAGGGCCGAGGGGTCGGAAGCGATCAGGCACTCACCTTCGCCGACGCCGATGACGAGCGGGCTGCCTTTCCGGGCGACGACGATGCGTCCCGGTTCGTCGGCCGAGATGACCGCGATGCCGTAGGCTCCCTCGACCTGACGTAAGGCGCTGATGACGGCTTTGCGAAGGTCTCCCTTGTAATATTCACCGACCAGTCGGGCGACGGCTTCGGTGTCGGTCTCAGAAGCGAAGACATGCCCCTTGGCCTCCAGCTTGGTGCGGATGGACCGGTAATTCTCGATGATGCCGTTATGCACCAGACGGATGCGCCCGCCGGCATCGGCATGCGGGTGGGCGTTGGCTTCGGTCGGCGCCCCGTGGGTAGCCCAGCGGGTGTGGGCGATGCCGACGACACCGCTGGCCTGTCGTTCGTCGGTCCATTCGCTCCGTACCTTGTCGGCCAGGCGGGAGACTTTCCCGACGGCTCGCAGGGTCAGGAGCTCGCTGCCGTCTTGTAAGGAAAGTCCCGCCGAATCATAGCCCCGGTACTCGAGCCGGCGAAGGCCGCCGAGGAGGACGGGCGTGGCCGCATGGCGACCGACATAGCCGACGATTCCGCACATGGTCAGGAAAGGATGTCCTTGTCGACGATGGCGCCGGGCAAGGTCGAGGTCTTCGGCCAGAGCTTACGCCCCGGGTACAGGGAGGTGTGGATGCCGGTATGGACGCCGTCGCCGATGATCGCGCCGAGCTTACGGCGGCCGGTGTCGACCATGCGTCCGGCGACGGGACTGCGATGCGCGCCTCCGTCGTGACGTAGATTAGAAGTGATCGTGCCTGCGCCGAAGTTCACTTTCTCACCGAGGATGGAATCACCCAGATAAGAAAGGTGACCGACGTTCGTGCCCGGGAGGAGGATGGAATTCTTGATCTCGACGGCCTGACCGACGTGGCACTTGTCGCCGATGGACGTGGAGCCGCGGATGTAACAGTTCGGACCTACCTTGCAGTGGTCGCCGATGATGACGTCGCCCTCGATGACGACGCCCGGCAGGATCTTGGTGCCTTTGCCGACCTGTAGGCGTCCGTCGACATGCAGCGATGCGTGCGCGCCGGATTCCTGAGCGTAGGTCTTACGGGTCGTCATCGCTTCGACGTTGGCTCGCAAGAGGTCCCAGGCGTAGGTGATGGCGAAGGATTGGCTGGCGCGGAGTTCACGGCCGCCATTTTTCCGGGCGACCAAGACGATACCCTCCGCGGTCGTCATGGTGCCATAAGAAGCATCAGCCACGAAGGTCGCCAGTTCGGCGGACGAGAACCAGGCCGAGGCATGAACCGTCAGAGCGGCGTCAGTTCCGGCGGTTTCGGTCAGGCCGAGAGCCATCAGTGCGGCCTGCTGATGACGTCGCAAGGCGAGATTAGCCAAGGGAAATTCACCCAGCGAGCGCGTGAGGGTAAGCGGGTGGCAACCGGGCGTCTCTCCGGCTTCAGTTAAGAAGAAGGTGGCCATCTCAGAGGGACTCGAAATCGGCCTCCACGGCGGACTTGAAGGCCAGGGACCATCGGTCGACCTCCCCTTGGTCCTGATGTTCGACGAGGATGCGCAGCTTGTTCTCCGTGCCAGAGTAGCGGATGAGATGGCGGCCGGAGTTACCGAAAGCCGCGTCCGCCTTGCTGATCTCTTCCTGCAAGGAGTGCAGCTGGCTCAGGGGTACGCGTGAACGGACCTTCAGGTTCACCAAGGCCTGCGGGTACTCGCGCATGCCTGCGGCGAGGTCGGCCAAGGTGGCGCCCTTCTTCCGCATGAACCTCAGGACCTGCAAGGCGCTGAGGATGCCGTCGCCCGTCGAAGCGTAATCGGCGAAGATGAGGTGACCGGAGTTCTCGCCCCCGAACGAATACCCGCCCTTACGCAGGGCCTCGATGACGTGCCGATCGCTGACCGCCGTGGTGACCACGCCGACGCCGGCCTTGCGCATGGCTTCATGCAGGCCGAGGTTCGACATCACGGTGCAGACCATGGTGTTTCCGCTGAGCTTGCCTTCCTCCTTCAGGGCCAAGGCGCTGAGAGCGAGGATACGGTCGCCGGAGACGCAAGCGCCGCTCGCGTCACTGAAGATCACCCGGTCGGCGTCGCCGTCGAGCGAGATACCGACGTCCGCTCCCTGCTCTTTCACGACCTTGCCGGCGAACTCCGGATAAAGGGCGCCGACCCCGGCGTTGATATTGACGCCATCAGGCTCGACGCCGAGTTTGACGACCTTCGCGCCGAGTTCCTTGAAGATGAGCGGAGCCAGGAGATAGCCGGCCCCATGGCCGCAATCGACGACGACCTTCATCCCGTCGAGGCCGGCGTTGCCCAGGCTATGTTTCACGAATTCGATGTAACGACCACGGGCGTCGTCGATGCGGTAGGCCTTCCCGATCTTGTCACCGGTCACGCCGTTGGCCTTCACGTCGTAAAGGACTTCCTGTTCGACGAGCGCTTCCAGGTCATCGGAGAGCTTGAAGCCGTCCGGGCCGAAGATCTTCAGTCCGTTGTCTTCGTACGGATTATGGGAAGCGGTCAGCATGATGCCGGCGCCGCAGCCCATCGATTTCGTCAGATGCGCGACCGCCGGCGTCGGCATCGGTCCGACGAGGAAGACGTCCATGCCACTGGAAACGAGCCCACTGGTCAGGGCCGTCTCGAGCATGTACCCGGAGATGCGGGTGTCCTTACCGATGATGACGCGATTGTGGTTGGCCCCGCTGGAGCGCAGTACCCGCGAGATTGCCTGGCCGATGCGCAGGGCAATTTCCGGCGTAATCGGATATTCGTTTGCCTGTCCGCGAATCCCGTCCGTTCCGAAGAGTTTGGTCGCCATGGCCCTATTTCGGTAGAAACCCACGCGTTTGGCAAGATTAAATGAGCGAAAAGCATCCTATATGAAAGATATGAGCGTTTCGTTCATTTATCGTAAATGAGAATTAAACAACGGAGCGGAACACTCGAATTGCGGGACGACGATAAGACCGAAAGGCATCGTGCGAGCAAATGCGTGGTTCTCGAGAGTCAACGATGAGGCCGTCGGATGATCGGGTGCGGTTGGTGTAATCGACGGATATTGAGATGAGGCGGCGACCCTACGCTTTAAACATCGTTCGACAGGAACTAGGCCTCAGCGTTGACTGTCAGTCCCCTTGATGCGCCCCACTCAAGCCTCCTCCCTGCTCTGCCTGCTGGGCGCAGTCGTCGCTACTGCGGCCGACGCGCCGGTGGACTTCAATCGCGAGGTGCGCCCGATCCTGTCCGACCGCTGCTACGGTTGTCACGGACCCGACGCTGACAAGGGTCGCAAGGCCGGCCTGCGTCTCGATGAGTTCGCCGGGGCGACGAAAGAATTGAAGAGCGGAGACGTCGCGGTGGTGCCAGGTGACGTCAAGAAGAGCGCGCTGGTGCAGCGCATCCTGAGCGAAGACGAGGAAGACGTGATGCCACCCCCGGAACTGCATCGCCCGCTTTCTAAGTCGGAGAAAGACATCCTGATCCGCTGGGTGAAACAGGGGGCGAAATATGATCCACACTGGGCCTTCGTGAGCCCGCAGTCTCACCCGACCCCGCAGCTCGCCGACGCTTCCTGGCCCAAGGACCCCCTCGATGCTTTCATCGCCGCGGTGGCGGCCAAGAAAGGCCTCCGCCCCTCGGCCCCGGCTGACCGTGCGACCCTGCTCCGCCGCGCCTCTTTCGCTCTGACCGGTCTACCCCCGACGATCGCCGAGGTGGATGCCTTCGTGGCGGACTCGTCTCCCGACGCCTACGAGAAGCGCGTCGATGCCCTGCTGGCCTCCCCTCGTTACGGTGAGCATCTGGCGGTCTCCTGGCTGGATCTGTCACGTTATGCCGACACCTGGGGCTATACCGGCGACAAGGCGATGTTCGCCTGGCCCTGGCGCGATTGGGTGCTGAAGGCCTTCAATGACAACAAGCCTTACGACCAGTTCCTGACGGAGCAGCTCGCCGGAGATCTCCTTCCGGATCCGACCCAAGACCAGCGCGTGGCGACGGCCTACAACCGCATCCACCGCATGACCTTCGAAGGCGGCTCGATCGCCGAGGAGTTCCGCCAGGACGGCATCAACGACCGCGTGATGACCGCCGGCTACGGCTTCATGGGCCTGACGATGGAGTGCGCCCGCTGCCATGACCATAAATACGACCCGATCTCCCAGAAGGACTATTTCTCGATGGCCGCGATGTTCGGCGACCAGAACGAGAATGGTCTCCTGTCCTACCATGGTGAAGTGCCGCCGCCTTTTGTCCGTCTCTATAATTCCGAAGCGGAACGTCGTAAGGCGGATGAACTCCGCGCCGCCGTGAGCGCCGCCGAGCAAGCCCTCGTCACCACGCACACCGCCACGGCCAAGGCTGAAGTGAAGGTGCCCGCCCCGGTCGCCCACTTTCCGCTCGAAGCTTTCACGAAGACGGGCGTCGATGACGCGCTCGCCGGCGGTAAGTCCGCCAAGTTCGAACGCCGCGGTTCCCCCGATGACCTGCAGCTGGTCCCGGGCGTCAAAGGCCAGGCGGTGAAGTTCGACGGCGACGCCGGCTTCAAACTGCACGAGTTCAAGCAGCTGGGCCGCTTCGACGCCTTCACGTTCTCGGCCTTCCTCCGCCTCGGTGAAAAGAACGCCCGCGCGACGCTCCTGCACTCGACGGGCTTCTACACGGGGGATGGCGACGCGACGGGCATCGAACTGCTGGTGACCCAAGGCAAGCTCCGCTGGAGCATGATCCACCTCTGGCCCAACAGCGCGGCCTCCATCGAGACGGTCGACGTGCTGCCGATCGACCAATGGCGGCGCGTGACGGCGACTTACGATGGTTCGTCGCAAGCCGCCGGGCTCCGCCTGTTCATCGACGGCCTCGAAGTGAAGACGACGGTCATCCGCGATACGCTCCACGCCAAGCCCCGTGATAACGCCCTGGAGATCGGCTCACGCTCCCGCGATGCTGGCTTCCGCAACGGCTCGCTCGATGAGATCCAGCTCTGGCGCACGGCCCTGACGCCCGCCGAGGTCGCCGTCCACCACGGGCTCTCCGCCGACACCCTGCCCGCTTCGGTCCACGCCGAGCACGCCCTCCGCCGGGCCGACCCGGCTTTCGCCCACGCATGGGAACGCGTCCAGCAAGCCCGCCGGGCTCTGGCTGCTCACGAGGAAACCGCGCCCGCCTTCTTCGCGATGGAACACTCACCGCTCGCGCCGAAATCCTTCGTGCTCACCCGCGGCGAATACGACAAGCCCGACCTCTCCAAGCCCTGCGAACCAGGCGCGCCCACCCACGTTTTCCCGTGGAGCGCCGATCTGCCGAAGAACCGCCTGGGTCTGGCCAAGTGGCTGACCGACCCGAAGCACCCGCTGACTTCGCGCGTCATCATCAACCGACTCTGGGCCCAGGTCTTTGGCGCCGGCCTCGTCGCCTCGAGTGAGAATCTCGGCATGCAAGGCGACCTGCCCGCTCACCCGGAACTGCTCGACACTCTGTCCGTCGACTTCATTCGCAGCGGTTGGAACACCAAGGCGATGCTCCGCCGGCTCGTGCTGAGCTCGACGTTCCGGCAATCTTCGACCCCTACGGCGGAAGGCCGCGAAAAAGACCCGGCGAACCTCCTCCTTGCCCGAGGTCCGGTGCTCCGCCTGACCGCCGAGATGGTCCGCGACCAGGCCCTGCTGGCCTCCGGCAAGCTGGTCGAGAAGGTCGGCGGCGAGAGCGTCCAGGAATCCGCCAACCGACGCAGCGTCTATACCTACCGCAAGCGTACCGCCCCGCCGGACAACATGCTGATCTTCGACGCGGGTTCGCGCGAAGTCTGCCAACCGAAGCGATTGAACACCAACACCCCGTTGCAGGCCTTGGTGCTGCTCAACAATCCCGGCTTCGTCGAGGCCGCCAAGCATCTCGCCGTCCGAGTCAGCAAGTCCTCCGCCGACCCCGCCGCGCAGATCGGCGAGGCATTCCGCCATGTCTGCACCCGTGCGCCCCGCCCCGCGGAACTCGCCGCGCTGACCGAACTCTACGCGACGCAGAAGGCCAACCCACCGCAGTTCGCGCCGCCGACGGTCGCTCCGAAAGCAGAACCGACGAAGGCCGACCCCAAGGTCGTGGCCAAGCAGGCGAACCCCAAGGCGAAGCAGCCGGCCGCTCCGCCGCCTGCCCCGGTTTTGCCGAAAATGCCTGCCGACCCGGCCCTCGCGGCTCTCACCCTTGTCTGCTCCACCATCCTGGCGAGCGATGCCGCCGTCACCTCCCGCTGATCATGTCCGCCGAACTTCCCTCCTATGACGGCCTGATGCAACCCACGCGTCGGCACTTCCTCGGCACCTCCGCCCTCGGCCTCGGCGCCCTCGCGCTCCGCGGCATCGTCGGCGACGCCCACGCGGCGCCCCTGCCCAAGGGCACCCACTTCCCGGCCAAGGCCAAACGGGTCATCTACCTCTTCCAGGCCGGCGGCCCTTCGCAGTTCGAGACCCTCGACCCCAAGCCGCTGCTCCGCGAGAAGCACACGCAGCCTTTGCCCGACTCCGTCCGTCAAGGCCAGCGCCTGACCGGCATGAGCGGTTACCAGGCCACGCTCCCTCTGGCGGGTTCGTTCACGGACTTCAAGAAGTACGGCCAGAGCGGCGTCGACTACAGCGACCTGATGAGCCATACCGGCGGTGTCGCCGACGACCTCTGCGTGATCCGCTCGATGCACACGGAGGCGATCAATCACGACCCGGCGATCACGTTCTTCTGCTCGGGTAATCAGGTCGCCGGTCGTCCGTCGATGGGCGCCTGGGCCTCCTACGGTCTCGGAAGCATGAACGAGAACCTGCCGGCCTTCATCGTGCTGGTCTCGCAGGACGCCACCAAGGACCAGCCTTTGTATTCGCGCCTATGGGGCGCGGGCTTCCTGCCTTCCGAACACCAAGGCGTGCAGTTCAAGGCCGGCAAGGAACCGGTGCTCTTCCTGACGAATCCCGAAGGCGTCTCGCCCCATGCCCGCCGCGGCATGCTGGACGCGCTCGGCAAACTCAACGCCGACCAGCGCGCCGCGGAACTCGACCCGGAAGTCGACGCCCGTCTGGCGCAGGCCGAGATGGCCTACCGCATGCAGACGAGCGTGCCGGAGGTCGCCGATCTTTCGAAGGAGTCGCCCGCCACCCTCGCGATGTATGGGGACAGCGTGAAGACGCCTGGATCCTTCGCCGCCAACTGCCTGCAGGCGCGCCGACTCATCGAGAAGGGCGTCCGGTTCGTACAGCTCTTCCACCAGGGCTGGGACCAGCACGGCGGCCTGCCCGGCGGCATCAAGCGCCAGTGCAAGCAGACCGACCAGGCTTCGGCGGCCCTCATCAAGGACCTCAAGCAGCGCGGTCTGCTGGAAGACACGCTCGTGATCTGGGGCGGCGAATTCGGCCGCACGGCTTACAGCCAAGGCAAGATCACCAAGGACTCCTACGGCCGCGACCACCACCCGCGTTGCTTCAGCCTCTGGATGGCCGGCGGCGGCGTCAAAGGCGGCCATGTCCACGGTCAGACCGACGAGTTCGGCTACAACATCGTCAAGGACCCGGTCCACGTGCACGATCTGCACGCCACGATGCAGCACCTCCTCGGCGTCGACCACGAGCGGCAGACCTTCAAGTTCCAAGGACGTTACTACCGTCTGACGGACGTCGCGGGCCACGTGGTCAAAGCCGTGATTGCCTAAGTCGTTCGCTTCATTCGATAGTGAGCCCGATACCCATGTCGGCGCCACCCTCTGCCATCTCCTCCCGGTCATTCCGGCTGTATCTGGCGTCGATCGTCCTCGGTACGCTGGCCATCCAGATCCAGAACGTCGCCGTCGCCTGGCAGGTCTTCCGTCTGACCAAGGATGAAGGCTCCAACGCGGCCCTGGCGCTCGGCGCGATCGGCTTGGCCGAAGTCATCCCGTTCGTCAGCGCGGTCCTCTTCGCCGGTCATGTGGCCGACACGAACAACCGCCGGCGCATCGCGATCGGTGCGCTGTCCGCGATGTTCTGCTTGGGGTTGCTTCTGTTCATCCCTGAATTCCTGACCGACCGGTGGGCCCAGCTGACAGTCATCTACGGCGTGATCGTCCTCGGCGGTCTCGCCCGCAGTTTCCTCACGACCGCCCGTCAAGCGCTCATCGCCGAGATCCTCCCGCGCGACCTCATCCCCGGCGGCGTCCGCTGGCGTAACACGATCTTCGAACTCGCCTGCGTGCTCGGACCCGGCCTGGCGGGCCTGATGGTCTGGCTCGGGGAGAAGAACGGCCTGGCCCACGCGGAGAACGTCGCCTACGCGGCCATGTCGCTTTGCTTCGCGATCTCGCTCGGGCTGACCATCGCGCTTCGGCCGACGCATACCTTGCAGTCCCGTAACCCGGAGCCGATCTTCACCAGCCTCAGCCAGGGCATCGACTTCATGCTCAGCCAGCGCGTGATGCTCGGGGCTTTCACCATGGACCTGTTCGCCGTCCTGCTTGGTGGGGCGGTCGCCCTGCTCCCGATCTTCGCCGATATGCTGCAAGTCGGGGCCCTCGGCTTCGGCCTCTTACGTGCGGCGTCCTCGATCGGGGCCGTCCTGATGTCGCTCTACCTCATCGTGCGACCGCCGCTAGCCCATGCTGGTCCGACCCTTTACGGATCGTTTGCCATCTTTGGCCTGAGTACCATCGGCTTCGCGCTCTCGATCGTGCTGGCGAACGCCCTCGGCCTCGGGCTGACGGCCGCCTTCGTCTTCTCCATCATATTCCTCCTGGTCGCCGGCGCGGCCGATGCGGTGAACGTGATCATCCGTCAGACGATCCTGCAGACTTCCGTCCCGCCGGAGATGATGGGCCGCGTCTCGGCCGTGACCGCGGTCTTCATCGGCTGCTCCAACGAACTGGGTATGGCCGAGTCCGGTCTGGCCGCCCGCCTGATGGGCACGGTCAATTCGGTGGTCTTCGGGGGGCTGGCGACCTTCGGGGTGATGGGCCTGACCCACTGGCGCTTCCCCGAGCTCTGGCGGCTCCGGAAGGTCGGCCACGAGCCCGCCCGCTGACCCCGCTTGGGCTTGTGTCAGCCCCGTGAGGTGTTTCTTATCAGAACACCCCTATGAAGCTCCTCCGCTTGCTCCCCTGCCTGCTGGCTATCAGCCTGTTCGGCGCCGACCCCAAGAAGCCCGACTACGACGCGCAATACGTCCTGGGCCCTGATTCCCAAGAGAAGGCCGGCGTGCCCAAGGGCGTCGTGACCGATTACGAGATGACGGATTCGAAGACCTTCCCGGGTTACGGTCGGAAGTGGGCCCTCTACATCCCGGCCCAGTATGATCCCTCCAAGGAAGCTGCGCTGATGGTGTTCCAGGACGGCCCTGGCTATGCCTCTCGTACCGGCGCCTGGCGGGTGCCGGTGGTCTTCGACAACCTGATCGCCCAGAAGAAGATGCCGGTCACGATCGCCCTGTTCATCGCCCCGGGCTTCGTGCCCGATCCGAAGAACCCCAACGGCAAGGACAAGAAGGGCCGTCCTCTGGGCAAGTCGAACCGTTCCTTCGAATACGACAGCGTCACCGACCTCTATGTGAAGTTCCTGCTCGAGGAAATGATCCCGCTCGCGGAATCCAAGGGTGTGAAGTTCTCCAAGGACCCGGCCCGTCGTGCCATCGCCGGATCTTCGTCGGGCGGCATCTGCGCTTTCAACGCCGCCTGGCATCGCCCCGACGCCTTCAGCAAGGTCTTCACGACCATCGGCAGCTTCACCAAGATCCGCGCCAACCTCAGCGGCGGCAAGGAGACCGGCGGAGACGTCTATCCGGAATGGGTCCGCGCCAATCCGCGCAAGAACATCCGCATCTACCAGCAGGAAGGCGCCCACGACCTGCTCAACGAGCACGGCAGCTGGCCCGAGGCCAACCGTAAGATGGCCGCGGCCCTCAAAGAGAAAGGCTATGACCACGTCTATGTCGAAGGTCAGGGCACCCATAACAGCCGCCACGGCGCGCAGCTCCTACCGGAGGCGCTGACCTGGCTCTGGCGCGACGTCCGCTAAGCCGATGCGCCTCGCCTTCCTCTCTCTGCTCTGCCTCGGCGCCCTCGCCGCCGCCGCCGAGCCGACCTTCCAACCCTTGCTCGACCCTCAGCTCTCCCAGTGGGAGAAGTGGCTCGGGCCGGTCCATCGCGCTTATGATCTCCCGGGCTACGTCCGCGGCGCCAAGCCGAAAGACGACCCGGTCCTCGGCCTCAACAATGACCCCCTCAAGGTCTTCACGACCCGGCAGGTCGACGGCGAGACGGTCCTTCATATCACCGGCCAGGTCTTCGGCGCGCTCAGCTCGTTGGCTTCGTTCGACAACTTCCATCTGAAGACGGAACAGCGCTGGGGCGAGAAACGCTGGGAACCCCGACTGACCGCGGTCCGCGATAACGGTATCCTGATCTTCTGCGTCGGAGAACACGGCGCTACCGGAAAATTCTGGATGCGCAGCCAGGAACTGCAGGTCCAGGAAGGCGATATCGGTGACTGGTGGCCTTTATCCGGCGCGATGGCGGAGATCCCGATCCGCACCGAAGATCCGGTCAAGAAACGCGTCTATGACCCGAAGGGCGCCGTCACGACCGTCAACGCCCGCGTTTGGCACGGCACGAATTACGACGAGAAGCCTTTCGGTGAATGGAACACGATCGAGTGCTTCGCCCTCAACGGCGACGCCGTCTTCCGCCTTAACGGTAAGACGGTCAACGTGCTCCTGAATTCCCGCTACCGCGAGAAGGGTTCGACGGTCGACGTCCCCCTTAAGTCCGGCAAGCTGCAGATCCAGTCCGAGGCGGCGGAGTGCGAATACCGCCGCATGGCCATCCGTCCGCTGACCGCCTGGCCGGCCGACGTCGCCGCCGACCTGCCGAAGCGCTGAACGCGCTTTCCGTCCGCCGATGCTCCGTGCCCTCGAACTGCGCAAGGACTTCGGCGGACTGACCGTGCTGCATCCGACGTCGGTCGATTTCCGGCCCGGCGAGGTGCACGCGCTCATGGGTGAGAACGGCGCCGGCAAGTCGACCTTGATGAAGGTGCTCGCCGGACTCTACCGTCCGGACGGAGGTCACGTGGAATGGCGCGGCGCCCGCGCAGACTTCGCCTCGCCCCTCGACGCCTTGGTCGCCGGCATCGCGATGATCCATCAGGAGCTGATGCCGATTCCCGACCTGACGGTGGCGGAGAACATCACTTTGGGTACCGAACCCTGCGGACGCTTCGGTCGCATCGACCGCCCGGCCCAACTGCGTCGGGCGAAAGAACTGTTGCAGGAACTTGAATCAGAAATCGATCCATCCAAGCTAATGCGCACTCTGACCGTGGCGCAGACGCAGGTGGTCGAGATCGCCAAGGCGCTCGGACGGCAGGCCGACGTCATCCTGATGGACGAACCGACGGCCGCCCTCTCCGACCATGAGGTCGCCGCCCTCTTCCGGGCCATCGCCCGCCTGAAGGCTCGTGGCGTGGCGATCGTCTACACGACGCATAAGATGGACGAGGTGTTCCGCCTGGCCGACCGTATCTCGGTCCTCCGCGACGGTCGCCTGATCAGCACCGCGCCGGCGAACGAACTGGACCCAGCCAAGTTGATCTCCCTCATGGTCGGCCGAGAGATGGCCGATGTCTTCCCGAAGCGCTCCCTGCCTACGGGCGAAATCTTGCTCGAGGTTTCCGGACTCACCCGTGAGCCGGCCTACCGAGATGTCAGTTTCCAGGTCCACCGCGGCGAAGTGGTCGCCCTTGCCGGCCTGATGGGCGCCGGACGCACCGAAGTGGTCAGCGCCGTCTACGGACTCCAGCCCGCCTCGCGCGGTGTCATCACCTTCAAAGGTAGGCCGTTGGTGATCAGGTCGCCGCAGGATGCGCTCGCGGCCGGCATCGGTATGGTGACCGAGGACCGCAAAGGGCTCGGGCTCATCCCGGCCTTGGGCGTCGATCAGAACATCACCCTGACGGCCCTGCGCACCCTCTGCCGCGGTCAGCTCATCGACCATCGCGCCGAAGCCGTTACGGTTGGAGCCCGTCTGGAGGAATTAGCCGTCAAGGCCAGCCGTCCGTCGCAACCCATCGCCCAGCTCAGCGGAGGTAATCAACAGAAGGCCCTCCTCGCCCGCTGCCTGCTTGGCGACCCGGACCTCATCATCCTCGACGAACCTACCCGCGGCATCGACATCGGTGCAAAAGCCGAGATCTACGCCCTGATTCAGAAACTGGCCCGTGCCGGCAAGGGCGTCTTGCTCGTCTCCTCCGAACTGCCTGAAGTCCTTTCGCTGGCCCATCGCATTGTCGTCCTTCGCCGTGGCAGCGTAGCCGCCACGCTCGACGCCACCGAGACCGACCAAGAGACCGTGCTCCGGCACGCCATGCCTTTATAACGTCATGCCCACCCTCGATCGCAACCTACTCCACCGTTACGGACTCCTGTTCGTCATCTTGCTGGTCGGACTGGGCCTGACGCTCACGACCGACACGTTCCTCAGCGTCGCGAACCTCACCAACGTCGCCCGCCAGGTCTCCATCAACGGCATCCTGGCCGTCGGCGTGACCTTCGTCCTGCTCACCGCCGGCGTCGACCTTTCCCTCGGCTCGGTCGTCGCCCTGAGCGGCGTCGCCTGCGCGACCTTCGCCCACCCAGGTGATCATCCGGTCTTCGTTCCGATCGTGGTCGGCCTGCTCACGGGCGCGGCCTGCGGACTCGTCAACGGCGTCCTGGTGACCCGTGGGGGCGTCGCTCCGTTCATCGTGACGCTCGGGATGATGACCATCTCCCGCGGTCTGGCGCTCATCGTCAGCGGCGGACGCCCCGTCGCGAACATGTCGAATGAGTTGACCGCCCTCGCCGGTGACTTCCTCGGCATCCCGATTCCGGTGCTCTGCTTCGCAGGCGTCGCCCTCGCTGCCTGGTTCTTCCTCCGCAACTTCCGTCTCGGCCGTCACATCTACGCTGTGGGTGGTAACGAGAACGCCGCCCGCGCCGCCGGCGTGCCGGTCGAACGCGTGAAGCTCTTCGCCTACGGTCTCTGCGGACTCCTTACCGGCCTCGCCGGCGTCGTCCTCGCGGCTCGCATCACTACCGGCCAGCCCAACGCTGGCCAGGCCTATGAGCTGGATGCCATCGCGGCCGTGGTCATCGGCGGCACCAGCCTTGCGGGCGGGGTCGGTACGATCACGGGCACCCTCCTCGGCGTCCTGCTCATCGGGGTGATCAACAACGGCTTGGATTTACTGGGGGTTTCTTCGTATTACCAAGCGGTCATCAAAGGCGTCATCATCGTGGGTGCGGTTTGGCTCGACCGACGTCAGGCCCGTTCGTAAAAGTCAGGCATGCGCCTTACCCCTCGCACTGCCGCGGCGGCCTTCCTGGCCGTCGGTGCCCTCGCCCTTTCTGCCTCCTTCCTCTCCGGCTGCAAGAAAGCCGAGGCCCGCAAGGAGGGCGAGCTGCTCATCGGTTTCTCGTCCCGTGACCTTTCGGCCGAGTATACCGCCAAGCTCTCCGAGGCCGTCGTCGACTACGCCAAGACCAAGCCGGGCGTGAAGCTGGTCATGGTCGACGCCCAGTCCGACGTCCAGAAGCAGTTCAGCCAGGTGGAGAACTTCATCGCGCAGAAGGTCGATGCGATCATCCTCAATCCCTGCGAGCTCGAGGCCAGTACCCCGGCCGTCGATCGCATCAAGGCCGCCGGCATCCCGCTGGTGCTCGTCAATCAGACGACGAAGTCTGTCGGCGATTCCTACATCGGCTCCAATGACTTTGAGGCCGGCCGCATCGCGATGGAAGCGATCGCCAAGAAGCTCAACGGTCAGGGCGGCGTCCTGATGCTCCACGGCATCATGGGCACCTCCGCCCAGCTCCAGCGCGAAGCCGGCGCCCGCGAGGTCTTCGCGAAGTACCCTGGACTCAAGCTGGTCGACCACCAGACGGCCTCCTGGGACCGCGCGAAGGCGCTGGCGATCACGGAGAACTGGATCCAGGCCCACAAGGGCAAGTTCTCGGCGGTCTTCGCCCATAATGACGAGATGGCCATGGGCGCCCTCTTGGCTCTCGAAAGGGCTCAACTGAAGAAGGATGTCTACGTCATCGGCATCGACGCCATCGCCCAAGCGCTCTCGGCGGTGAAAGAAGGCCGCCTCGACGCCACGGTCTTCCAGGACGCGGTCGGTCAGGGCAAAGGCTCGGTCGACGCCGCGCTCCTGCTCGCGAAGAAGCAGCCCTGCCCCAAGGAGACGATGATCCCCTTCCAGCTCATCACCCGCGACAACCTTTCCCAATTCCTCAAATAACATGAAATCCCTGTTCTCCCTCCTCACCTTCGGCCTGCTGGCCGCGACCGCCACCCCGGCGTCCGCCGCCGATACGCGTCTCTTCGAGATGCGCGTCTACTATGCCGCCGAAGGCAAGCTCGACGCCCTCCACGCCCGCTTCCGCGACCATACCACGACGCTCTTCACCAAGCACGGCATGACCAATCTCGGCTACTTCGTCCCGGTGGGCGAGAACCCCGAGCGCAAGCTGGTCTACTTCCTCGCCTACCCCGACAAGGCCGCCCGCGACGCCTCCTGGAAGGGCTTCATGAACGACCCCGCTTGGAAGAAGGCTTTCGCTGACTCCCACAAAGACGGCGTGCTGGTCGCCCGCGTCGAGAACGCCTTCCTGACCGCCACCGACTACTCCGCCCTCGCCGCAGCCAAGAATTATGGCGTCGGTGTCTTCGAACTCCGTACCTATACGACCGAAGCCGGCCGCCTGCCTAACCTCAACGCCCGCTTCCGTGACCATACGCTGAAGCTCTTCGAGAAGCATGGCATGACCAACGTGACCTACTGGAACCTCGCCGCCGACCAGAAGGGCGCGAAGAGCAAGCTCGTCGCCGACAACACCCTCATCTACCTCCTTACCCACAAGTCCGAGGACGCCGCCAAGGCCAGTTTCGCCGCCTTCCGCGCCGACCCCGCCTGGCTCGCCGCCAAGGGGGCTTCCGAACAGAAGGCCGGCGGCTCGCTGACGATCAAGGACGGCGTGAAGTCCGAGTTCCTCAAGCCGACCGATTACTCCTTCGTCAAGTAAGGCGGCCTACAGCCTGCCACCAAGCCCCTCACCCGAGGGGCTTTTTTGTGCCTATGTGAGGTAGGGACATCACCACGTGATGTCCTAATCGGCCAGTCCACGGAGGACAGCACGTGGTACTGTCCCTACCTCGATTCAAATCATTCGGTTCGACCTCTCCCGGCAAACGCCCAACCTCATCGCATGGATTCCAACGCATCCTCCCGCCGTCGCTTCCTGTCCTCCTCGCTTCTCGGCCTCGGCGGCCTCGGCGCCCTGAGCAAACTCGACGCTGCTTCGACCTTGGCGACCTTCACGGAGCCTGCCCGCGAACTCACGGTCGACGACTGGGCGGACGTCATCGTCTGCGGCGCCGGACCGGCTGGGGTCACGGCCGCTATTTCCGCCGCCCGCGCGGGAGCGAAGGTGCGACTGATTGAGACGCACGGATCCCTCGGGGGCGTCTGGACGTCCTCGCTCCTGGGCTATCTGCTGGATTTCGATAAGCCCGGCTTCAATCAGGAGTTGGTGCGTCGTCTGCGCGAGCGCGACGCGATCAACGGCCGCGGGGTGAATGACATCTCTTATCACCCGGAGGAGATGAAGCTGCTGCTCGAAGAGCTCTGCCTCGCCGCTGGCGTGAAAATCCACCTGCACACGCGGGTCGCTTCCGTGATCAAGGAAGGCCGCAATGTCGTCGGTGTCATCACGGAGTCCAAGTCCGGACGTCAGGCCTGGCGGGGCCGGACGCTTATCGACACGACCGGCGACGGCGATGTCGGCGCGCTCGCCGGCAACAGTTTTGAACTGGGGGTCGATAACGCCTGCCCCTGCCAGCCGATGAGCATGTGCGCCCTGCTGACCTGCGATGATGTCGCCGCCCTCAACGCCTACGTGCGCTTCGGGGACGGCTACGAGAATCCTGACCGCTACGGTCACAAGAAGCGGTTGCTGGCCGAGCTTCGTCGGGCTGGTTCTGATCCTAGCTACCAAGCGCCCACGTTCTTCCCGGTTCGCGGAAACCTCATCCTTGCGATGCTCAATCACGAGTATGGCGTGAATGCGACCGACGCCGAAGCCGTGACCGCGGCGACCTTAAGAGCCAGAGCCGAAGTGAACTCCCTCGTCCGCGGCCTTCGCTCCCTCGGCGGACCCTGGAAAGGCATGCAAGTCGTCGCGACCGCCGAGCAGATCGGCGTGCGGGACGGCCGCCGTCTGGCGGGCCGCTACACCGTGGTCAAGAACGACGTCGCCAACGGAGCCAGACACGATGACGCCGTCGTGCGGGCCACGTTCTCGGTCGACGTGCACGCGCTGACCAAAGATAAATCCGCTTATTCCAGCATGGGCGTGAAGGTGAAGCCTTACGACATCCCGCTGCGCGCCCTCATCGCTCGCGATGTCGACGGCCTCATGATGGCAGGCCGGTGCATCAGCGGGGACTTCATCGCCCATGCGTCGTATCGCGTCACCGGTAACGCCGTCGCCATGGGCGAAGCCGCCGGCGTCACCAGCGCCCTCGCCGCCTCGTCCAAGAGAGCCCCGCACGAGGTCTCCTGGTCCGAAGCCTCCGCCCTGCTCCCCAAGGTCCGCCAAGGGTAATTGATCGTTCGCCGAATGGTGAACGAAGGTAGGGGCGGGGCTACGCCACGCCCTGGCACAACCTACCCCTACCCCAACCCCTGCCCCTACCCCTCGAGGGCTCCGCCCTCGTCAGGCCTTACCCGGAATCGTCGGTACTTCGGCGGGCAGCTGGACGGTGCCTTTCTCGAAATCGAGCGGTCCGACGGAAGCCTTCAGATTGTAATAAGGGGAATTTTCGTGCTTCAGCAGGTCGTCGAACTTGATGAGTTCGCCGGTGTAGGCGGAGATGCGACCCAGGATCACGGCGAGATTGGTCTCGGCGATCTGGCGGGCGTCATTGAGCGGCTTGCCGTTGAAGGCGCTCCGGATGAGGTCGACGTGCTCCTGCACCATGGAGTCATGGGTATCCAGCTTGATGTCCGGCGTCTGGTACTTCTTGCCCGCCTTGGCGAAGACCTTGCCGGAGCCGAAGCACGAGCCTTCGGCTCCGGTGAAGAACTCGCCGACGCGACCGGAGGTGCCGGTGATCTGGCGGCACTGGCTATGGATGCGCACGCCGTCGCCGAAGTCGTAATCCACGCTGAAGAAGTCGAACATGTTGCCGGTGTCACGACGGGCGCGGCCGCCGAAACCGAGGGCGCTGACCGGAGTGCGGCCGAGGAACCAGATGGCGACGTCGACGTTATGGATGTGCTGCTCGACGATATGGTCGCCGGAAAGCTCGGTGAAGTTGAGCCAGTTACGGTTCATGTAGTCCGCGTCGGATTCACCCTTGGCGCGACGACGGACCCACGGCACGGTGCCGTTCCACTGCACGACGCCACCGCGGAGCTCGCCGATGACCCCGGCGTCGATGAGCGCCTTGTTCTTCATGTACGAGGCGTCGTGGCGACGCTGCGTGCCGGCGACGACCGCGAGCCCCTTCTTCTTGGCTTCCTCGCCGGTGGCGATGATGGCGCGGGCGCCGACCGGATCGACGGCGACGGGCTTCTCGACGAAGCAGTGCTTGCCGGCGGCGACGGCCGCGGCGAAGTGCACCGGACGGAAAGCCGGCGGGGTCGCCATGAGCACGAAGGCGCAATCGGTGGCCATGACCTTCTGGTAGGCGTCGTAGCCGACGAAAACTCGGTTGGACGGAAGTTTATACGTCTCGTTCAGGCGCTTGGCGCGATCTTCGAAGGCATCGGCAAGGGCGACGACCTCGGCTTCGGCGCCAAGAATCTTGCAGGCGGCGATGAACTGTCCAAGGGCGCCGGTGCCACGGCCGCCGCAACCGATCAGGGCGACCTTGATCTTGGAGGGGACCGACTGGCCGCGCAGGACGGCCGGAGCGGCGGCCAGGGCGAGACCGCCGATGGCCAGGGTGGATACGAAATCGCGACGTTGGATGGGGTGTTCCATGCCCACAGACTGAGTCTCGGTCAGACGCCCGCAAAGGTTTTCAACGGCCTCACCAGGCAGGGACAGCACCACGTGCTGTCCTAATCGACCCTATAATCCCTTTACCCCGCCCCGCCCGTCGTTTTCATCCGAACATCGCCATGGACCCCCTGAGCCCCAAGTCTCTTCTGCGTTGGACGACCATCATCCTTGCCGTGTCCCTCGTCGTCGGCGCCGCCGGGGCGGGTTTCCTTCACGCCCTTGAAGCGGTCACGGCGCTCTATCGGTCCACCCCTTGGCTGCTCGTCTCTTTGCCCTTCATCGGGCTGCTCACGGTCTGGCTCTACAAGGGCCCGCTGAAAGCTTCTGCCGGGGGCGTGAAGACCCTGATCGCCCAGATCAAGGATCCGACCAGCCCCCTGCCTGCCGCCATGGGTCCCTCCATCATCGGCACTACCCTGCTCTCGCACCTCGGCGGCGCCTCGGTGGGTCGCGAGGGCACGGCTCTCCAGATGGGCGGAGCCATCGCCGACCAAGGCTCGCGCTGGATCGAGCTGAACGAATCAGAGCGCCGCGCGCTCATCCTCTGCGGTGTCTCCGCCGGTTTCGCCGCCGTCTTCGGTACCCCGATCGCCGCGGCGATCTTCGCGCTCGAGTTTGTCCGTCAGCGTAGTTGGGCGATCATCCCCTGCCTGGCTACTGCCTATCTCGCAGATCTAGTGGGTCGTAAACTCTTCTTCGCCACCCACGCCAACTACCGCCTTCCTGCTCCGGCCACCTACGACCTGAAAGGGCTGGGTTCCGCCGTGGCCCTCGGCCTCGTCTGCGGGGGCATCGCGTGGTTCTACGTCTGGCTAAGCCGCCGCGAGGCAGCGAGGCCCAACCCTGAGCCTTACGCCCGGATCTTCTTCACCGGCACCTTGTTCTCGGCCGCGATCTACTTCCATCACTCGGCGGACCTCACGGGGCTCGGTCTGCCGGTCATCGAATCCGCCTTGGTCGAACCCGCCGCTCCGCTGACCTTCATCTTCAAGCTCGTATTCACGCTCATGTGCGTCACCGCCGGTTTCCGCGGCGGCGAAGTCACCCCGCTCTTCTTCGTGGGTGCCACCCTCGGCAGTGCCGCCGCGGTCTTGTCGAGTCTTCCCCTGAGCATCTGCGCCGCGCTGGGCTTCGTAGCCGTCTTCGCCGGAGCCGGCGCCGTCCCACTCGCCTGCGCCGTCATGGCCTGCGAACTCTTCGGTTGGTCGATCGGCGGCTACGCCCTGGTCGCGTGCGCGGTCAGCTGGCTGATGGCTGGACGCAAGGGACTCTACGACGAAGCCTGAATAGGGCTCAGACGGTAACGTCAAAAACCATCACGCGCTCGAGGGTTCGGTACGACGATCAATTTCACGTGCTCGTGCTCGGGGTGCCGAGGCCTGACCCCGTGTTCGACCCCCAACGGACTTGCCATGCGGGGAGTAAGGGCTAAGCCTTGCAAAAGCCGCCCAGTGGTTCCGCTGGCAGCCCGACCCGACCATCTCCCGACGTCCATTAACCAACGCTTTCCAAAACAAATGCCGAACGCCACCCACGTTGAAGACCCCGATGTCATCCTGATTGGCAGCGGCGTGATGTCGGCCAATCTCGGAGCGATGCTGAAGCGGCTCGATCCGCGACTTTCCATCCAGCTCTATGAAGCCGGCGATGGCTTGGCACAGGAGAGTTCGGATGGCTGGAACAACGCCGGCACCGGGCACGCGGGGATCTGCGAGCTGAGTTACACGCCCAAGCGCGAGGCGGATGGCTCGGTTAAGGTGGCCAAGGTCATCGAGATCTTCGAGCAGTTCGAGCAATCGAAACACTTCTGGAGCTACGCGGTGGCCAACGATATGGCCAGTCAGCCGAGGGAATTCATCAATCCCGTTCCCCACATCAGCTTCGTGCATGGAGCTGACCAGGTGGAATTCCTCAAGGCCCGCCACGCCGGAATGTCGGCCCACCATTTCTTCCGGGAGATGCTCTTCACCACTGACCGCACCACCCTGGCGAGTTGGGCACCGCTCCTGGTCGAAGGTCGGGGCGACGGACCCATTGCCGCGACCAAGATGGACGGGGGCACCGATGTGAACTTTGGCGCCATCTCTCGCAAACTACTAAGCTGGCTTGGACGGCAGGAGGGATGCGGCATCGCCTCCGGCCATCGCGTGATCGGCCTGCGTAGAGACGGTACGGGCTGGGAAGTCCGCGTGAAGGAGTCAGCGACGGGGCTGGTTCGGACAAACCGCGCCAAGTTCGTCTTTGTCGGCGCGGGCGGCGGCACGCTTCCGCTGCTACAGATGTCCGGCATTCCGGAGGCAAAGGGCCTAGGCGGTTTCCCTATCGGCGGCCAGTGGCTCGTTTGCGACAATCCGGAAATCGTCGAGAAGCACCAAGCCAAGGTCTATGGTCAAGCGCTCGCCGCGGCCCCGACGATGGCTGTGCCGCACCTCGACACCCGCATCTTGGATGGTAGGAAAACGCTGCTTTTCGGTCCCTTCGCCGCCTGGACGACGAAGTTCCTGCACCAGCAGGGCCGCTACACCGACCTGCCCTTCTCCATTCGTCCGGATAACCTTTCGACCCTCGTCAATATTGGTATCCATAACCTCGACCTGGTCCGCTACCTCATCCAGCAGGGCACGCAGAGCATGCGGAACCGCATCGAGGTACTGAAAATTTTCTACCCGGCCGCCCAGGCCAAGGATTGGAAACTGATCGACGCAGGCATCCGGGTGCAGGCCATCAAGAAGACGGATGGTCAGGCCGGCATTGTCCACTACGGCACCGAGGTCATCACCGATGCCGCGTGCAGCATCTCCGCGCTGCTCGGAGCCTCGCCGGGCGCCTCGGTCTCAGTGAATATCGTGCTCGAGGTCATCAAGAAATGCTTCCCCGCCTTGCTCGCCAGCCCCGAGGGGCATGCGCGGATGAAGGCGATGATCCCGACCTACGACCTGGATATCAAGCTCCCTGAGAACGCCGAGCAGTACCGCGAGTATAGCCAGCAGGCGGATAAGATCCTCGGGCTCCGGGCAAGCTGACCGGCGGATCAACCAGGAAACTTACCCTTCGCCGCGAGGCGCGGTAGGAGTCGGAAGGGATTGGCTCCGCCCGAGCCTACGGCATCGCTTGTTCGCCTGACGGCGCATCGAACAGGTCCTCAGACGGTGAAGTCGAAGACCATCACGCGCTCGAGGTTCGGGACGACGATTTCCTTCACGCGCTCGTGCTCGGGGTGAGGAAGGTAACGGTCGCGGCTCTGCGGGGTGTCGAAGGTCATGACGAACCCGTGGGTGAAGCCGTCGTTCAAGCCTTCGTCGCTCTGGTAGACGCCGTGCTGCATGGAGAGCAAGCCGGGGATCTTGCCGACCATGCCGCGCATCTCGGCGAAGCAGTTGTCGATCTGGGCCGGGGTGACGCCTTGTTTGAAAACGAAAGTTCCGTAGTGGTAGACCATGGTAGCTAGAGTATTGAGTTTGGAGTATTGAGTATAGGAAGAGTCAAAGTTTGCAGGAGGGTCGGAGGACTTAATCGTGAGGAATCTATGTCACTCCCCCGATACTCGATACTCCAGACTCGATACTCTCTTCACTTGTTAGATACCCAGGTGAGGGAGTTCAGAAGGAGCTGCTTGTAGGCCGGATGGTCGTGCGACTTCTCGTCATGGCCGAGGGCGATGCAGACCACGCGAGCGCCAGGATACTTGACGGTCCAGACGGACGGCAGGATGTTCGACAGTCCTTCCTTGGGAGTCTGACGAGGAATGGTGCCGAGGACGTCGGCGCCTTCGGGACGGGTGAGCTCAATATTGTAGCTTTCGTCGTTGATCACGAAAGTGGCGGGAACGCCCTTCATGATCGGGTGTTCGGGCTTGGTGACGGTGAAGGTGAAATCACTATGGCCGTGGTTACGCGAACCGCCGCACACGAACTCGTCGTTATACTTGGTGGTCAGCGGCCAGTTATACCAGGTGGCGGCATGCAGGAGGACGATGCCCTTCCCGGCTGCGGCGAAGTCACGGATGGCCTTCTGGAACTCTGGCGTGCCGAACTGGGCATGGTTACCGCTGAACAGCAGCAGATCCGCCTGCGGGAGCAGCGCGAGGGTCTCCTTGAGGTTCGGCGTCGAAGCGACGTCATAACCAGCTGCCTTGGCGGTCAGGGCGTCCGTGCCGAGGAAGAAGGCCGGGAAGTTGTGCGAACTGCCGGCGCCGGAGACGAGCACCCGGAGCTGGCCGTCCTTACGCGGCCCGAAGGACTGACCATAGGCCTGGGTGGTCTTGGGGTTATCCTTGGGAAGCAGGTCGCTGGGGCCTTCGTTGGCCTTGCCCTTCTTCTTGCCGGCCTTGGGCGCACCGACGTTCTTGCCCGCGGGCGGGTTCGCCGGGCCACCGATCTCGATGGTGACGGCGACGGTGGTCGGAGCGATGGTCGTGTCTTCCGAGCTCAGGACAATCTTTTCGATGATCTCATTGCTTTCGACCGGAATCCAATGCGTGCGCACCTGGCGGCCGTCACCGGAGAGAAGCTGACGGGCGGACTTGGACTTCGGGACGTCGCCCGTGCCGTTGTAGTCGGCGAAGTCGACGCCGCCGTAGAAGACCTTGCGCTGCACCTTGCCGCTGAGGAAGCGGACCTCGGCGACCATGGCGACGGCGTCACCGTGGGCGCCCCAGCCGCCGACGGCGCCGAGGAAGTGGATGCGATTGGCGACGGAGCCGACGGGGATCTCGACCTTCTGCGGGAAGGACTTCGAATAGGCGCCTTTATTCGCGCCGCCCTTGAGGACGATGACGTTGAGTCCGTCCTTGGCGGTCTTGGGGTCGACGACCTTGTAAGGGACGCCGTTGGACTGGACCTGGCCGAACTGGGCGAACGGCAAGGTGTCGCGCTTAGCTTCCTTGCTGGCGTAGAGGCCGGTATTCGTCGAGGCGGTGAAGGCCGCACGAAGTTCGAGCAGGCGGAAACGTCCGACGGTCTCACCTTCCGGACTGATGGCCACGCTGCGGAGATAAGCGATGACATTGCGCAGGCCTTCGGCGCCGAGCGACTCGAAGCCTTCCGGCATGAGGGAGTTCGGGCTGCGCTCGCGGCTGACGATATCGGCGACCTTGAGCTCAGCGGACTGACCGGCCGGGAGCTTGAGCTTCACGAAGGTCGGGTTCTCGCTGCCGATCAGGGCCGAGTACTGCGTGCCGTCCTTCATCTTGAAGTTCCAGGTGCGGTGTTCGTCGTCGACCATGCGGTTCGGATCGACGATGTGCACGAGCATCTCGGCGGGCGGGTGCGAGCCGATGCCCTGCAGGTTCGGACCGAAGTCATTGCCGACATTGCCGACCTTATGGCAGGTCTGGCAGACGGCGACGAAGAGCTCCTTGCCCTTGACGGCGTCGCCGGGCTTCTCGACCTCGCTACGGAGCTTCGAGACGATGTCGTCCTTGGCCGGGCTGCTGCCGGCGTTCAGTTTGGCAAGGACGGTGGCGGCGCGCTTGGCGACGGCTTCGTCCGGGTGACGCACGAGTTGCGAGACCTGCATGGGTCCGAGCTGCATCGCGGAAAGCGACTTGGCGTCTAGCGCGTCGAGTACCAGCCCGGCCCACTCGGCACGGCCGACGAGCGCGGAGAACAAGGTGGCGCGGAAAGAGCCGACCGACTTAGGGAAGGCGGCGTAGAGCATCTTGCCGACGGAGGCGTCCCCGCTGGCGGCGAGGGCTCCGGCAGTGGCGACGGCCACGGCTTCATTGGAACCGGCAAGGGCTTGCGCGAGAGCCGGACGGACTTCCGGGGCGGCGTCGCGAAGCTGGACGAGCACGCGGGCGGCGGCGACCTGTGCTTCGACCGAGGCCTTGGCGTCAGAGAGCACGGGCAAGAGACGGACCGCCGCGGCGGCGAGCTCGGCCTTGAGGCTGCCATCGGTGAACCAAAGCGCGGCGACCGCGGCGGCGGAAGCACCGACGGCTCCATCCTGGTCGGCGATCAGCGTGCGCAGAGACTGACGGGCCGAGTCGAGCACAGCCGGAGCGGCGACGCGACGAGCAGACAGTTCACGCAGGACGGCCGTGACGACCGGCTTGTTGGCGGATTTGGCGGAGGCCGCCAGGACCGCGACGGCATCTTCACCGGTCAAAGAGGCGGCGAGCGTGCGGGCGAAGTCGGCGCCAGTGGCGTCAGCCGGACCAGCCAGAATACCCGCGAGCACGGGGCCTGGGTTAGCGGCAGCGGCAGCGGTGGCGGCGGCCTTGGACCAATCATCCGTCAGGCTGGCCTGCGCGGAGAGCAGCAAAGCGCCGGCGGAGGCTTCGAGCGGCGCGGCACCCATGGCGCGCAGGGCGGCCAGACGGACGCGCGGTTCAGCGTCCTGCAAGGCCTTGGCGTAGACGGGGGTCGGGAGCTTGCTGTGTCCGGCCTCGGCGACCAGGAAGGCGTTCTTACGGACGTAGGGGTCCTCATCAGCGCAGAGGGCCTGCAGGAGGCCGTCTTCGAGACGATCAAGACGCTGGAGAGCCCAGAGCGCCGCGATGCGGGCTTCGGACTTGGCCTCGCTACGGACCATGGTCACGAGCGGACCGATGGCGGAGGCGAGTAGGCCGGCCTCCTTGTCCATGAGCACGCGGAGGGCGTTGAAACGGACGACCTTGTTCGGGTGGTCGAAAGCGGCGACGAGCCCGGTGATATCGGCCTTGGAGAGGTCAGGGATCGCAAGCTTCGGCGCGGCGTCATGCTGGATGCGGTAGATACGGCCGAAGTAGTGCTCGCGGTCCGGGCGGACGGAGGCGCCGGATTTGCTGTGCATGGGACCACGGGTGTCGTTGTGCGCGACGACTGGGGTATAGAAATCGAGTACGTAGAGCGCACCATCGGGACCGAACGAGACGTCGATCGGGCAGAACCAATGGTCCGTCGAGCGGAGCCATTCCCGATCCTTGATGGTCACTTCACCGAGGAAAGTCGGGCCATTGGGGACGAGTTTCTCGAAGTGGATGACGTCGAGGATCGGCTCGGTGATGAAGATACCGTCACGGTAGTCCTCGGGCCAGGCGCCATGCTCCTGGACAGCCACGGAACAAGCCGCGGTGTAATAGCCGACTTGGTCGATCTGCAGCAGAGGAGCGCGATCCGGCAGATCGGTACGCAACACCGGACGACGCGGATTCACGGAGCTGAAAGCCTTGGCCGGCGTGCCCGGGGCCTTGGCCAGGATGGACTCGGGGATGACGGCGTGCTGGATCGGGTTGCCGTTGGTCGCCTTGCCGTGGAAGAACTCCATCTTGCCGGTGACTTCGTTGCCGAAGCTGTTGCCGCCCTGTGAAGCGATCTGCTCGATGGCCGAACCGTCGGGCTTGAAACGGAAGGTACCCGCCGAGATGCGCACCTTCTTCGCAGGGTCTTTCGGGAACGTGGCTTCGCCGCCGCCGCCGTGGCTGGCGTAGACCCAACCATCCGGAGCCAGGACGAAGTGATTGGCGACGAAGTGCGTGTCGCCAGGAGTGAAACCACCGTAGAGGACGACTTCCTTATCCGCTTTGCCATCGCCGTTCGTGTCGCGGAGCCAGACGATGTTCGGCTGGCAGACGACGATCACGCCATCCTTGTAGTGGCAGAAGCCGGTGATGAGTTCGAGGCCTTCGTGGAAGAGCTGCTTCTGGTCGGCCTTGCCGTCGCCGTCGGTGTCGACGAGGACGCTGATCTTGTCCTGCGCCGGACGATCATAGCTGCCAGGCACCAGCACCCCGCCCTCGCGCCAGGACTCAGCGGTCAGCGGACGGCGGCCGTTCGGGTATTCGGGGGTCTCGGCGACCCAGAGGCGGCCACGCTCATCCCACTGGACGGCGATGGGCTTGTTGATGAGGGGTTCGGTCACGATGACGCTGGCCTTAAAGCCCGGCTGCATCTGGAAGGCGGTGATGGCCTTCTCGGCGCGGCTCGGACCACCGACGGGGTAACGCAGGTCGACGAGGTCCTTGGGCGTGCAGAGTTCGTCCACATTGGCGCGACGACCAGCCCAGGCGATGCCACGCTTGATGAAGGTGCGGTAGCTGGCATGGGCGAGCGTCTCGGCTTCGCCCTGCAGAAAGACCGCCGAACGGAGGCGCGAATTCTCGAAGACCCAGGCCTGCGGCTGGATATCGTAGATCGAGGCCTTGTCGGAGACTTCGGTGATGTTCTTACGGTTGGCGCTGACCTTCGACGTGAACGAGGAGGCAAGCACGTGGATCTTCTCGTTGAGCTCGAGGTTGAAGACCGTCTGGTCGGTGACGTCGAAAGTGGAGGCGTCCTTGGCCAGCGGATGGGCGTCCGTCCGGATGTTGAGCATCATCAAGGCGCGGAAGCGGCGGCTCTCCGGCGTCCAACCCGCGCCGAAGGTATCACGCGCCCAAGAAGCGGACGGACCCGCGATCGCGCCACGGAGGGCGACGAAACCGATGCCACGATGTGAGAGGTCAGCCAAGGCCGCGCGATCGATGACCTCGTAGGGAGCGTAGTCCTTACGATAAAGGACGATGACCTCGTCCTTGTCGTGCTTGGCGGAAAGGATGTCACGCGGACGGTCCGCTTCGGTCACCACGGCGCCGGCGGCGGTGAGCTCGGCGACGAGCGATTTGACGGCGGCAGGGTCGTCGGCGACGACAGTGACCTTGAGCGGGGCGGCGCCAAGGACGGCGGCGGCACAGGCCAAAGCGAAGCTCAGGAACGGGGTGATGCGGGGAAGCATGGAGTCATCAAAAGAAGCCGCCCTCCGCCTACAACACTTAGGAGTGTCCCTAGCCGCAACCCGACCCCTCTCAAATGCACATTTCCCTCCGATTGCGAGGGTCAGGCCGCAGCCCGGAAGTGCGAGGGGGCATGCCCGGTCGACTTCTTGAAGGCCGAGGAAAGGCTGTTGCCGTTGGCGAAACCGACCTTGTGGGCGATGACGGCCAGTTTGTCGTCGGTCTCGCTGATCAAGCGGATGGCCTGCTGGATACGCAGGTGGGTCAGGTGGTTCATCGGCGTGCGCCCGATATCCTTCAGGCAGAGACGGCGGAGGTGTTCGAAACTAAGCCCGGACTCCCGGGCCAGCGACTTGGTGTCCCAAGCGAAGTCCAGCCGGCCCTGCACCAGATCCCAAAGACGTTGGACGCGCGGATCGCCGCGGAAGCTGCCGGCGAAACTGCGGACGTAGTCATAAGTCAGTTCGATCCATTGATGACTGCGACGGGAGACCCCGGCACCCTTGAGCTCGGCGAGCAGACCGGTGATGGCCGCACGTAAGGGCTCGGCATCGAAATCGGCGAGCACAGGGGAACTGGCCCGAAAGATGGTATTGGAGCGCACGCCGCCGGCGAAGCGGATCCAGCAGAAATCCCACCGCTTGCTTCGTCCGATACGGAAAGAGTTACGGATACCCGCCGGCTGCAGGCAGGCCTGGCCGGCCGCGATGGTACGCCAGCGGCCGTCGACCCAGACCTGCCCTTGTCCGGACAGGCAAGCCATGAAGAAGGCCCCGCTTTGGTTAGCTCGGACTACCTCATAAGGCGCCAGCATCTCGGCCACGCCGAGGTGGGCGATTTCGAAAAGTCCTAGCTCCTTACAGCGAACCCCGGACAGGACCCACGGACGTTCGTCCTGATAGTCGGCGGCAGCCACGATCTGGCGGCGGGAACGCGGGTTCTCGATGTCCGCCTCAGAATGACGGAGTTGCGTTTCGCTGTAATGTTTTAAATCGCTCTTGCGGGCCACCTCCTTTGCATAAGACCTATCTCCCCGCGGAGCAACCCCCGACCACCCTTCCCCTCTCATATCACCATGCCCAACCCCTGGACCGGAAAAGGAAACCCTTACACCCGCACCGAAGTCATCGAGCGGCTCCGCGACACGATGTCGAAGGGCAAGCCGATCATCGCCGCGGGCGCCGGCACGGGCATCAGCGCCAAGTTCATCGAACGCGGCGGAGCCGACTTGGTCATCGTCTATAACTCCGGCCGCTTCCGCATGGCCGGCCATGGCTCGACCGCCGGCATGATGGCCTACGGTGACGCCAACGCCGTCGCGATGGAGATCGGCGAATACGAAGTGCTCCCCGTCGTCGAAGAGATCCCGGTCATCTGCGGCGTCCACGCCACCGACCCACGCCGCCGCATGTGGCATTGGCTCGGCAAGGTTAAGGACATGGGTTTCTCCGGCATCAACAACTTCCCGACCCACACGATCATCGACGGCAAGTTCCGCCAGATTCTCGAAGAGACCGGCATGAGCGTGAAGAAGGAGTTCGAGACCGTCGCCCTCGCCCGCAAGATGGAGATGTTCACGATCGTCTACGTCGGTTCGCCTGAAGAGTCCAAGGCCATGGCCGAAGCCGGCGCCGACGTCATCATCGCCCACGTGGGCACCACGGTCGGCGGTTCGATCGGCGTGACCAACGCCACGATGACCCTACCGGAAGCCGCCAAGATCACCCAGGGCATCATCGACGCCGCGAAGTCCGTCCGCAAGGACCTCATCTTCCTCAGCCACGGCGGTCCGATCAACACCCCGGAAGACGCCGCCTTCATCAACGAGCACACCGATACCGACGGCTTCGTCGGCGCCTCGAGCCTCGAACGCATGGCGGTCGAACAGTCCCTCACCGACCTGACCCAGCGCTTCAAGCAGATCCCGGTGAAGCGAAAGTTCTTCTGAGCCCATGGCCACGATCGCAGTTCTCGGTACGCTTGATTCCAAGGGCGAAGAACATGCCTTCGTGGCCGCGCTCATCGTCAAGCACGGCCACAAGCCGCTGCTGATCGACGTCGGCACCGGTGGCCCCGCCACGGTGCAGCCCGATATCACCCGCGAACAGGTCGCCTCCGCCACTGGCATCGATCTGGCCGCCCTGATGGCTAAGAAGGATCGTGGCGAATGCGTCGTCGCCATGACCAAGGCTGCCCCGGCCTGCGTGGCCAAGCTCGCCGCCGAAGGCCGCATCGATGGCATCATCTCCCTCGGCGGTGGCGGCGGTACGGCCATCGGCACGGCGGCGATGCGCGCCCTGCCCCTCGGCTTCCCGAAGCTGATGGTCTCGACCCTTGCCGCAGGCAATGTCGCCCCCTACCTCGGCACCAAGGACATCACGATGATGCCGAGCATCGCCGACGTGGCCGGCCTGAATCGCCTCTCCCGCGTCATCTTCACCCGCGCCGCCGGCGCGATCTGCGGCATGGTCGGCGCCGTCCCCGAAGTCGGTGCGTCCAAGCCGCTCATCGTCGCCAGCCAGTTCGGCAACACGACCACGTGCGTCACCGAAGCCAAGAAAGTCCTCGAGGCCGCCGGCTACGAGGTGCTCGTCTTCGCCGCCACGGGCACGGGTGGACGTATCATGGAATCGGTCATCGAGAGCGGTATCGTCGCCGGCGTCCTCGATGTCACCACGACCGAATGGGCGGATGAACTGGTCGGCGGTAACCTTAACGCCGGTCCGGAGCGCATGGACGCCGCCGCCAAGGCGAACATTCCGGTCGTCGTCGCCCCGGGCTGCCTCGACATGGTGAACTTCGGCGAGAAGGCCTCCGTGCCGGCCAAGTTCGCCGGACGTAACTTCTACATCCATAACCCGCAGATCACGCTCATGCGCACGACCGCGGACGAATGCCGTCAGCTGGGCGAGATCGTGGCGAAGAAGGCCAACGCCTATCAGGCAGGTACCGCGATCATGATTCCGAAAAAGGCCATCTCGGTCATCAGCGCCGCCGGCCAGCCTTTCCACGACGCCGCGGCCGACGAAGCCCTCTTCACTGCCTTGAAAAAGCACGCCAAGGTTCCGGTGCAGGAATTCGACCTCGCGATCAACGACAAGGAGTTCGCCCAGGCCTGCGCCTATAAGCTGATCGAGCTGATCGGCTGCCGTTCGTGAACGATCAGCAGGCCGCCGCATGGTGGCCGGAAGGTAGGGGCACGACTACGTTCGTGCCCTCCCCGGAGACCAGACATAGGGCCACTCTTCGGTCGTCTTGCATAATCCGGCCCGGACCGGATTCATGAGCACATAGTTCCACTTGGCACGCAACTGTGCACGGTTCCGTAATCGATGATCGAATCCGTCCCGCTGCCAATCGATAGGGTACCTAAAGGAGACGCTTCGCTTGAAGTCCGTCATGAGGGAGTCGATGCCAGGCGTCCGAGGAATCAATACGATCAGATGCAGATGGTCCGGCATGGCTAGAATCAGAAGCGATCGCCATCGCCCTATGGATTCTAGTCCGGCTGAGGATTCCAGGACGGCGCTCCACGCATCGGTGTTCACAAATTGATTAACCCTACGAGGGCGACCGCACAAAGTTAGGAATATTGGATCTTCACCCGAAACCCACGCAGGCCTGTCGTGCAGCAATCTTTTTCGCTCCTTGTAGGGCATTCATGACAGAGACGACAGGACGCCACAGACGGCAAGTAAGGTAAACCCTCACTCTGAACTAGGAGGATATATCACGAAGGGCGTGGCGTAGCCCCGCCCCTACCAGCGTTCACCATTCGGCGAACGTTGTACCGGCCGCAGCATGGTGGCCGGTAGGTAGGGGCACGACTACGTTCGTGCCCTACCTTGCACTCACTTCCCCAACTCCGCCGCTGTCCAAGGGGCGGTGCGACCCTTGGTCGCATCACGCACAGCCTTGACCTCCGCCGGTGTCACCGCCGGAGCCGAATTGCCGAAGGCCGAGCGGACATAAGTGAGGACGTCGGCGAGCTGTTGGTCGTCAAGGCCCATGGGGGGCATGGGGACGAGGCCGTAATCCTTGCCGAGGACCTTGGTCGGACCAGCCAGACCATGGATGGTAAGTTTGATGAGCGTCTGCGGATCGCCAGCGACCCACTCGCTCTTGGCCAATGGCGGGTACACGCCGGTCAGACCTTGACCGGAAGCCTGATGGCAATTCAGGCAGAGGGCCTCGTAGATGGCTTGTCCGGCCGAGACGACGGCCGGTCCGCTACTTGCGAGCTTCTTCAGGTAAGCAGCCTGCGGAGCGGATAGTTCTATGGCGATTTGTCCGGAGGTCGGCAGGAGATGCCGAACGGTCTGCTTGAGGGCGTAATCCAAGAACTTGTCCGTAGGCTGGTCGACCGCGCCGAGCGCGGTACGCAATGAGGCCTGCCCGCCGACATGGCTGAGGGCCACGACGGCTTCGAGCCGCACGCGGGGGTGGCTGTCAGCGACGGCCTTGGCCAGACGCGCTTGGGCATCAGGAAGCCGGTCAGACCATTCCCCGACGACACGGGCAGCATAGGCACGAATCCGGAAGTCGGCCGAGGACTGCAGGCGATCCAGCAGAGCAGTGCGGACGAGTCCATGCGACTGCAGTACGCCCATAGCTTCGAGATGTTGCGACTCCGAGCGGTCCTTAGCGATAAAGGCATCCGCGGCGGCGGCGACCTTATCAGTCGGGCGAGTGAAAAGCAGACGGCGAGCCTGATAACGGGTCCAACGCTCGGGTGAGCCGAGCTGGGTGAACAAATCACTCTCCGACATCGCTACGAGGTCCGGCTGTTTCACGGTCGGCAGCCCTTTGGCAGTGATCCGCCAGATGCGCCCATGCGAACGATCGCGACGCGGGTCCGCATAGCTGGCCTGGTAATGGCCGATGACGGCGTTGAACCAATCGCAGGCATACAAGGCGCCATCCGGTCCGACCGAGACGTCCACGGGGCGGAAGGCCTTGCTGCTCGAGGTGATGGGGCTGACGATCCGCTCGGTCTTGAAGCCGGAGCCGTCGTCGACGAAGCGATGCAGGTCGAGCGTGTTACCGTAATAGCCGCCGATGAAGGCGGCGCCTTGGAGCTCCGGGGGCATCGCCTTGGTCCCTAAGATTTCCACGGAGTTGGACTTCAGCGGGGAATCGAAAAGCGAGTGAGTCCCGGCATATTCGTCGGGGGTCTCGATCGCGCCCAAGCCAGGCAGGCTGTAATACCCCGCGACGCGGTCGCCGCTCTTATGGAAGGGCTGGAAATAGTCATCGAAAGCGACACCCCAGCAGTTGTGGCCGGCCTTGCCATACTGGAAGAACGGCTGGAGACGCTGACGCTTGTAATCGTAGCGCATCAGGCCCGACTTAGGCAGGCTGACGATGCCATAAGGGGTCTCGATGCGCGTGATGGCGTGGAGGCCTTGGCTCATCCAGAGCGTACCGTCGGGACCATGGCTGACCGAGTTCACCAGCTGATGGGTGTCGCCGACGCCGAAACCAGACATGAGCACCGTCGTCTCGTCGGCCTTGCCGTCCCCATCCTTGTCCGTGAGCAGAAGCAGCCGGTCGAAATCGCAGACGATCAGGGAGATGAACCCGTCTTTCTCTACCAAAGGTTCGACGCCCTGGACCATCGTGAGGCCCTCGGCGAAGCGCACGGACTTATCGGCCTTGCCATCGCCGTCGGTGTCCTCGAGCCGCAAGATGTAGTCACGCGGCTTCACGCCGGGGACGGCCTGCGGATAGGTCGGTGAACAGCAGACGTAGAGCCGACCTTTGGCGTCCCAGGCGAACTGGGTGGGCTTGGCGACGCCGAGGGATTCGTCGGCGAACAGATTGACCACGAAACCGTCGGCGACCTTGAACGTCGCCTGCTCCTCGGCGGCGCTCATCACCTTCTCGGTGCTGACGTTCGGTCCGGCCTGCGCGGCGGGTTCGACGGACCGCTCACCCCGGGACAAGGCCTGGATGTGCTTGTCCCAAGCCGACACCAAAGGCTTGTACGCCTCGAAGTTCTGCTTCAGCGACGGCACGGGGCCGAAGCCCTTGCCGTAGTTCTGCGAGATGCGGTCGCCGTAGACGAACGACCAGTTGGCCGGACGCCAGCAATCCGCCCAGAGACGGTTCTTCTCGACGATGGCATTGCGCAAGCCGTCCGAGCAATGCGGAGACTCCGGCAAAGCCACCGCCCGGGCGAACTCCTGTCCGATCGCGGCCAGGCCTTCGGCCGAAAGATGCAGGCCGTCGACCGACGCATGAGGCTCTGCCGCCTGGGTGAGCTTCACGTAAGGCAAGCCCCGCTGCTGGGCGATCTCGGCCACGGCGGCCGCATAGGCTTCCAAGTCCGCGAGCTTCGCGGGGGAACGCAGGTTCGGCGGACGGGTCGAAGCCATGAACCCGGCCGGCGAGAGCAGGACGATGCGAGGCGTATGGCGGCTCAGGTCGTCGAGCAACTTGTGGTAGTCGGCCTTGAACTTGGCCAGGCGGCCCTGCCCCTGCAGCGCTTCGGCCTGACCAAACTGCACGAACAAAGTCGTCGCTCCGGCGGTCTCGAGCTGACCCTTCCACGGACCGAAATTCAGGTCGCGCCATTGTTCATGCACCGTGTCGGCCTCCCAGGCCATGGAGCGGAAGACAGGGTTCTTGTCGGCGAAGGCCGTGGCGAGCCGTGATTCGAGTTCCCCCGACTTGGCCTCGCGCACGAGGTTCTCCTGGCCGATGAAGACGACGACTTCGTCCTGACCGAGTGAAAACTTGCCATCCTTGAACGGCGCCGGCGCAACCCAAGCCGCCTTCGGTTCGCCGAAACGGTTGAAGACCGCGCTCTTCGTGACGACCGGCACTTCGGTCATCGGATCGATGGTGATGTTCCGGAAGCGGATCTCGGCCTTGCAGTTACCATGGATCTGCAGGCCGATGAGTCCGTAGGCGTCGTCAATCGAAGGATCGGTCTCGGTGTAATCCAAGGTCGCCTTGCCGTTGAGGAAGATCGTGATGCGGGGACCTTCGGCCCGGATTTCATACTTATTCCATTCGCCCTTCTTCTCGAGTTCGGCGATCTCGGTATCGGCCTTCACACCATAAGCGCCAACCCCGGTGCCAGCCCGGGCGAGGAACTTCTTGCGACGGGATTCGTCGTAGAGCGAGCCGGTATGGCCATGGCCGATATCGGCCTGATAGCCGATCATCTCGTTGGGCGGATTGGTAGCGCGTAGGCTGCGGAACTGCACGCCGGCGTTAACGAAGCCTTCGGTGCCGGTCAGCTTATACTCGAGCGTCAGGCGGAAGTTGTAAAAGGTACGCTTGGTCGTGAGGAACTCGTTGCGCGGATTACCTTGCAAGGAACCGCCGACGATCTCGCCGTTCTCGACCCGCCAGACCTTGGCGTCTCCCTCCCAGCCCGTCAGCGTCTTACCGTCGAACAAAGGCGCTGGTGCGGCTAAGAGTCCGAGGGCTCCGGCGAAGAGGCAAAGGACAGGAACAAGGCGCTTCATGGGGTTGGGAGTTAGGCAATCCGCCCAAGGGTTTGTTCCAAGAGTTTAAATGCAGAGGTAGGGCTGACCGCCCTCGGTCAGCCGCGGTTGAGCGAGGGCGCTCAACCCTACCCGATACATCCTGTAGACACAAAAAGACCGAAGGTTTTGCAACCTCCGGTCCTCGTGGCCTCCGGCCCTCGATCTCAGGCCAACCCCAGGTGCTTCAATGCCTCCGGGGTCGGACCATCGAAGTTGAGGGTCGGCACGTTGCCGACGTAGCCGACGTCTTTCCAACCCTGCGGCGTGCTGTAATAACCGCTCGCGGCGAGGTAGCGGAAACGATTGAAGAAGTTCTGGGCGGACCGGAACTCCTTCTTCACCGCGGTCTTGCCGCAGATATCGTCGGCGATCGCGCACTTCTGCGGCTCGGCGAGCTCAGCGAAGTCCTTCTGGAAACGGCGCTGGGCTTCGGCGTCGAGCCAGTCGAGGCCCTCGGTGATGACCGGTCGGTCCTTGGCGGTCTCGTCGTAAGGCGAGCTGATCCACTCATCGATGAAGGCCTGGACCCCGAGCTGCGAGGGCAGCTTGTCGCTCGGATTGTCAGGCGGCAGGATCAGGTCGGTCAGCGAGGCGGCGGCCTTACGCTGCTTCGGGGTCAGCGTGAGCGCCCAAAGATCGCCCGGGACGTAGTTCTTGTTCAGCAGCGGGTCCCAACCGATACGCTTGCCTCCGGGAGAGGCCGACGGCGGAGCCAGCCGGTCCTGAGCCGAGGCATGCGGAAACACCGCGGCGGCCGCGGCGGCGGCTCCGATCCACTTGAGCGCCTGGCGGCGGTCGATCTGGCCGGAATTATCTGCGGGAATGTTTTCCATGTTCGTAGGCATTAGAGATTACCTTTACGCATCTCTTCGATGAGATGGTCGGTGGCGCGCCACGCGAGCGCCATGATGGTGAGCGTGGGGTTCTTGTCGGCGTTGCTGCAGAACGCGGAGCCGTCGTTGAGGAGCAGGTTCGGGACCTCCCAGCACTGATTCCACTGGTTGGCGACCGACTTCTTGGCGTTCGCGCCCATAATGGCGCCCCCGACCTCATGGATGATGCGGCCGCCTGTATCGATGGCCTTGGATCCGTCAGCTTGCGGCGTCCGGGTCTTGCCGCCGATGGCTTCGATCATCATCGCGAAGGTGGCCTCCATGTGCGCGGCTTGCTTGGTCTCGTGCTCGGACCACTTCCAATGGAAGCGCAGGACGGGGATGCCCCACTTGTCCTTCACGGTCGGATCGAGTTCGCAGAAGGAGTCTTCGTTCGGAATCATCTCGCCGCGGCCGGCGAAGCCGATGCCGGCGCCATACTTCTGACGGACCTCTTCCTTGTAGCTCTTGCCGTAGCCAGGGCTGGCCCCGCCGGTGCCCAAGCCGGGCATCCGTCGTCCGGTGCCGAACTCGATGTGGTAGCCGCGGGCAAAGCCGAGCTTGCTGGCATCCTTATACAGCCACCAAGGGATATAGACGTGGGTCCCCGCGCCTTCTTCATTATGCACGGGAAGATTCTCGAAGGCCGGCACGCTGCCACCGAGGCCCGCGCCTACGGTGTCCATGATATATTTGCCGACGAGGCCGGAGCCGTTGGCGAGTCCGTTCGGGAAGCGGTTGGACTTCGAGTTGAGCAAGATGCGGGCGGTCTCGCCCGAGCTGGCGGCGAGGATGACCGCCCGACCCTTCACGGCGCGCTCCTGGCCGGTGACCTTGTCGATGTAGATGACGCCGTTGGCCTTGCCGTCGGCTCCGACGGTGACCTCGCGGGCATGGGCGTTGCAAAGGATATCGAGGTTGCCGGTCGCGAGCGCCGGCGGAAGGTGCACGGTGGTCGACTGGTAGTTGGCCTTGATCGAGCAGCCGCGACCGCAGTCGGTCGCCCAGAAACACGCCGCGCGCTCCTGCATGGCCTTGGCGATGATCTTCTGCGCCTTAGGATTATTCGGGTGCAGGCGGGCCGGGAAGTTCACGTGGTCCTGTCGGGTGGAGAGGATCGCGCGATGGATCGGGATCACGGGGATGCCGAACTTGGCGACGTGCTTCTTGACGTAGAGTTCACCGGCTCGCGCCTTGGGCGGCGGGAGCAGTGTGCCGTTCGGCGAGTCAGGCGTATTCTCGAGGCCTTCGTTCGAACCGTAGACGCCGACGAGCATCTCGACCTTATCGTAATAAGGGGCGACGTCTTCGTAGCTGAGCGGCCAGTCAAAACCGAGGCCATCCCGGGAATAGGGCTTGAAGTCGTAAGGTCCGTTGCGGAGCGAGATACGTCCCCAGTGGTTGGTACGTCCGCCGAGCATGCGGGCGCGCCACCAGTCGAAACGCTGCTTGGGGTCGGTCGAAGCCTGGGTATAAGGCTCGCCGGGGACTTCCCAACCACCATCGACCGTCGCGTCGTGGAAGCCGAAAGGCTTCTCGCGCGTGCCCATGCCGAGCAGGGGCGCGTCGGCCTTGGACTGGAACATCGGGGTCTCGGTGACCGGGTCGTAATTGCGACCGGCCTCGAGCATGAGGACCTTCACGCCGTTCATGGTGAGCGTGTAGGCGGACTGACCGCCGCCCGCGCCGGAACCGACGACGATCACGTCATAGTTGGGCTGCAGGTCTTTTTCGGTGATGATAGCCATGGTGAGAAAGAGGTGATTACTTGGAAGCGCGGAACTGCCAGGCTTCGTCGAAGAAGCCGGCGGCGGGGATGGCGCCCGGGGCGACAGCATCAGGGGCGACCTTAAGGTCGACGACGGCCCAGTCGGGCAACTTGGCGACCTGACGGGCGTTGTTGAGGTAGTCGTATTCGCGGTAGGTGAAGCTGCTGTTGATCACGACATACTTCTGCGGGTTCAACGGGTTCGGGTAAACGAGGATCGGCGCATGGTCGGCGGACGAGTAGGTCTTGCCATCGACGACGAGTTTGTCGGCGGTCCACTGGATCGGGAGCTTGGCGACGATCTTGGCGAGGACGGCGTTCGAGGAAGGATCACCCCAGAGGATGAGGTTGCTCTTGGCGATGTCCTCGTCCTTGACCTGCGCGTCGGTCTTCGTCGGCGCATCGCCGCGGAACTGACGACGCCATTCGCGGGCGCCGCGCTCCATCTCGGACTTGGCCCAACCGCCGACCTTGGCGTTGAACGGCTGGCCGGTCGGGGCGACGTACAAGAAGGAGTCCATGAACGCGTCGTCGATCGGGCCGGAAAGGCCGTGACGCTTATGCGCACCCTTGTCGGCATGCGCGGCGACCTGCGTCCACTCGCCGTTCTTCGAATCACGGGCGAAGGTGGCCTTCCATGAACGGTCCGAAGCGGTCTTGACCGAGGTCAGGACCTTGTGGCCGTCGATGGTCACGGCGGTCGGGGCGAACTGCGACTGGACGGCATCGCCCGGGGCGAAGTCGAGCGTCAGGCCGGCGACGTTGGTCGTCTTGACCTCGATGGCACGTTCGTCGACCAGCTTGGCGTCGACGCGGGCCTGCTTCCAATGTTCGACCATGCGGTCGACCTGCACCCAGTGCATGCGGTCATAGCGCAGGAAGTAGGTGGCGAAGGAGACTTCCTTCGGCGTGCGTACGCGACCGCTCGCGGCGATGGCGGCGAGGCGGCGCTCGATCTCGACCATGGAGTCCGGATGGATCTTATGGGCGGTCTGCGGTCCGATGATGTGCGTGAGCCCCAGGCCGACCTTGCCCATCTCGCGGGCCATGACGTCGGCAGCCTGCTTCTGCTTGTCGATCTCGCCGCTGTAGGCGACCGTCGGGGCGTTGCGGAAGTTGATGGCGGTGTCGGTGGCGTTATACCAGGACCACAGGGTCTTCTGCCAGGACGGGATCTTAGAGACGTCCTCATTCTGGAAGACGTTCAGGAACTCAGGGGTCTCGGAGAAGCCGGCACCGGGATTGATACCGCACCAGCGATCCGTGTAGTGGGCGCCGAACTGCCAGACGGCCGCGCCGCCCATGGAGAATCCACGGATGAAGAGGCGGTCGTCGTCGATATTGTAGCTCTTACGGGCATGGGCATAGGCCTCCCAGAGGTCGACTTCGCCGGCCATCTTGTTGGCGCAGCAGTAACGGCCGTAAAGATGGAGGACCAAGCGATTGTTGGCCGGAAGTTGGCCGACGTTCTTGCGGCGGTCGCTGAGGAACGCGAGTTCGCTCAAGGTCTCACCACGCCCGTGGCACCAGAAATCAAGGCGCATCAGCGAGCCGGCGTAATTGTCAGGGATGACCATGCCGTAAGGCTGGACCGACCCGTCGATCTTCGACTTGTAGCCGCGTACGACCAGGCCGGTCTGACGGGTCCACGGGGTCTCTCCCTTGAGGAACGAGGCGGCGCGGGCCTTGCCCTCGACGATCAGGTCGTGGGCGGACTTGAATTCGTCCTTCTTGAAGTACTCGTTGTACCTTCCGGCCCAGTCGACGGCCTTGTGGAAGATCTCGATGTCCGCCAGGAACTCCTCGAGGCGCGGGTTCTTCGCCTGAGCCTTGGCGGCGGCGTCGATGGCCGCACGCAGCTCGGCGAGCTCCTTGGCCAGCGAGACCTGGTCGGCCTCGGGCAGAGCCACGGCCTTGTCGGTCGGCGGAATCGGCCGGACGGCGGCGGGAATATTATCCTTCGGACCGTCGGCCAAGGCCGTCGCGGCGAAAAGGGAAAGAAGCAGGAGGGAGCGCATGCGGAGTAAGGGGAATGACCGACCTGAAGGCAGGCCGTCTTGGGGCGCCCTAGGTCTAGACTACGACCCACCTGACGGACAAGTGTTCCTTCTAGCGAGATAACGACTGCCATGGGGTCGGACGGCCATTTTCCTCGCCTCCGCCCTTCCCCTTCCCCACATCTCCGGGCAATGGCCCTTCTCAGTCTTCTCGACGTCTATGTCAGTTTCGGCGGCCCTCCCGTCCTGGACCACCTCAACCTCCAGATCGAGGAAGGCGAACGCGTCTGTCTGCTCGGCCGTAACGGCGCCGGTAAGACCACCCTCATGCGCATCGCCGCGGGCGAATCCGCCCCCGACACGGGCACGGTGACCATCCCCGAAGGCGTCTGCATCGCCCGACTGACCCAAGAGATCCCCGAAAGCCTCCCGGGCAACGTCCGGGACATCGTCACCTCCGGACTCCGCGACGACGACGCGTCCGAAGACTGGGAGAAGGACCTGCGCGTCGATGACCTGATCGCCCGCCTCGGTCTGCCCGAAGACCGCGCCTTCGACGCCCTCTCCGGCGGCCTGAAGCGCCGCTGCCTCCTCGCCAAAGCCCTCGCCGCCAAGCCCGGCCTGCTCCTCCTGGACGAGCCGACCAACCATATGGACCTCGATTCGATCCTCTGGATGGAAGAGTTCCTGCTCGAACAGAAGATCCCCCTGCTCTTCGTCACGCACGACCGCGCCTTCCTACGGCGCATGGCCAACCGCATCATCGAACTCGACCGCGGCAAACTGGCCAGTTGGTCCTGCGACTACGACACCTACCTCGTCCGCAAAGAAGAGCTCTTCGTCGCCGAGGAACGCCAGCGCGCCGCCTTCGATAAGAAGCTCGGTCAGGAAGAAGCCTGGTCCCGCCGCAGCCCCGGCGCCCGCCGCACGAAATCCAACGCCCGCATGGAGGCGCTTATTAAGATGCGCGCCCAACGCGGTGCTTTGCGCTCCGTCGCCGGTTCCGCCAAGATGGAGATCAGCGAAGCCGAGCGCTCCGGCGTCCGCGTCGTCGAAGCCGAGAACATCGCCTTCGCCTACCCCTCGGGCACCCCCCTGATCCGGGACTTCAGTTTCGTCCTCAACCGCGGCGACAAGGTCGGCCTGATCGGCCCGAACGGCGCCGGCAAGACGACCTTGGTCAAGATGCTCCTCGGCCAGCTGGCGCCGACTTCCGGTGACCTGAAGTTCGGCACGAAGATGGAAGTCATCTACTTCGACCAGATGCGCGACCAGATCGACGACAATAAGACGGTCGCCGAGAACCTCGCCGGCGACAGCGATACGGTCACGGTCCAGGGCCGCTCGCGCCACGTGATCAGTTACCTGCAAGACTTCCTTTTCGACCCCTCCCGCGCCCGCTCTAAGGCCAAGGTGCTCTCCGGCGGAGAACGCAACCGACTCCTGCTCGCCCGCCTCTTCACCAAGCCGGCCAACGTGCTCGTGCTCGACGAACCGACCAACGACCTCGACGCCGAGACGCTCGACGTCCTCGAAGACATCCTGGTGGATTACGCGGGCACGCTGATCATGGTCTCCCACGACCGCGCCTTCCTCGACAACGTCGTGACCAGCACACTGGTCTTCGAAGGCGATGGTATCGTGACCGAACACGCCGGCGGCTATACCGACTGGCGCAACGAACTGGCCCGTATCGCCGTGGCCAAGCGCACGGCGGCGATCGGCACGGCCGCCAAACCCGCCGCCGCGAAATCTTCCGCCCCGGCCCAGGCCGGTGCGAAGCTCAACAATAAGGAACGCAAGGAACTGGAAACGCTGCCCGGTAAGATCGAACAGCTCGAAGCCGAACAAGCCCAGATCAGCGTCCAGCTCGGCGACCCGGAGATCTACAAGGACGGCGGCGCCAAGGCGGCCGCTCTCCAGAAGCGCCTCCATGCCGCGGAAGCCGAGCACGCCGAGGCTCTCGCTCGCTGGATGGACCTCGACGCCCGCAAGGACGGCTAAGAGGGAGGGATTCGGCTGGTATGCCGATATTCGGATAGTTCCTGCAGTTATCGGCGATTGCACGCCGCTGGCGGTGGCTCATGATTTCGTCATAGCCCATTAAACAATGGGGATTCCGCCTAAAGTATCCGTATACGCACATCGACCGAACCGACGCCCGCTTGTGCCGATTTATAAACCCACCGCTTCGATCAGCTGCTCCAAGCCATGAAACGACCCCGGAACGTGCTTCTCGCCCTTGGCTGGTATGATCATCGCCTGCTCCAAGGCATCGCCACTTACGCTTCCGAGCACCGCTGGCATCTGGCTTCCCACAGCATCATCCACGAGAAGGTAATCCCTTGGGGTTGGAACGGCGACGGTGTCCTCGCCTGGCTCGGCGCCGGGGACGACCTAGCGGACTTCGTACTGAAGGCCGACAAGCCGACGGTCGACTTCTCCCTACGTCGCCGTGGCACCCCGTTCGCCCACGTCGTCCAAGACCACGCCAAGACCGGTGAGATCGCGGCGGAACACTTCATCGAACGTGGGATGGGAAACTTCTGCTTCTTCAGCGACACCGAGAACTGGTCGCAGGTGGAACGCGGTCAGGCCTTCATGGAGGCCCTTCGCCGACGCGGCCTCCCGTGCGAACACCTGCGCTGGAACAACACCGGCAAGAAGGCCGACGCCCGGGACGAGTGGCAGCGCCGCCGAGCCTGGCTGCTGACCCGCCTTAAGGCCGCGCCGAAGCCCTTGGCGGTCTTCGCCGCCAACGGCACCCTCGCCGTCGAGGTCCGTGAGCTCTGCGAAGAGGCCGGCCTGCATGTACCCACGCAGGTGGCGATCGTGGGCATAGACGACTACCTGCTCTCGGTCGGCGCGATCAAGAAATACGTATCGGGCGTCGATACCAACCTCGAAGAGCAAGGCTACCGCGGTGCCGAACTTCTTGACCGCCTGATGCGCGGCGAGACGCCTCCGCCCGAACCGATCCGCATCCCGCCCGCCGGCGTGATCACGCGCATGAGCAGCGACATCCTGGCCACGGGCCATGAAGGCGTCGTGCGAGCCCTCCATCACATCACCGACCACTTCGCCGGCCCGCTCGGGGTCAAGGAACTGGCCGCCATCGCCCATATGTCCGAACGCGGACTCCGCCAGGCCTTCGTGAAACACGTCGGCTGCACGCCGGGCGACCGACTGCGCACCGTCCGCATCGACTCAGCCAAACGGCTGCTCGCAGGATCTTCCGAGAAGATCGAGGCGATCGCCCACCGTTGCGGCTACCCGAACCTGAACTCCTTCTTCGCCGCCTTCCGCCGCTCCGAGAACATGACTCCCGCGGAATACCGCCGGATCATGCGCTTCCGGTCTTAGGCCACGCCGGGTCTTCGAGATTAACCCGACTGTTTCTCAACGATTGGCCTCACCCCAGGAGTGATAGCCGCCGTCGAGGTGCCCGATCTCGCCGAAACCGATGGCCTTCAACCTAGGAAGCGCCCTTCGGCTGCGCATGCCGCTGGCACAGTAGACGAATACGGGACGGGCCGGATCGAACCGGTCACGCACCTTGGCCTCAAACTCGGCGTCGCCGATCGAGATATTGATGGAACCGGCAATCGCGCCATCGGCATGCTCGCCGGCGGAACGGACATCGAGCAACTGGGCCGAGGGATGCTCACGAAGCCAGACCCGGGCCTCGGTGGCCGACAGGTTGCGCACGTTGGTATTAGTAGCAGCGAGGACGGCGTCGCCGCCGCCGACATAACCGCGCCAGAGGAGGAAAACGCCGAGCAAGACGCCGGCCACGAGGAGGATCGTCGAAGCCGTCATCTTTGGGAAACTCATCGGATACTTACTCCGCCAAGGCGTGGATGGTATTGATCACCTGCCCTCGCAGTTCGGCGCCGTCGGCGGACTTGAGCTCATACTTGAGCTGCATCTGCATGGCCGGACGAAGGTCAGAAATCGCGAGGAAGACGGACTTAAGGTCGGCGGACAAGGTCGCGGACTTCACGACGAGAGGGTCGTGCTTACGCTCCGCCATCTGGGCCTTGCTGAATTGAAGACGGCCATCGTTCCCGAGCTCGGTCGCAGCGACCTTGGTCTCCGTGGTGGAGATCTCCGGCGAGCCGTAGGCAGAAGACCAGATGTAGTTCCAGGCTTCGACGTTCCAATTGGCGACGTCGGCCGCGGCCTGAGCGTCAAGTTCGCAGGTGAAGTCGACGCGGACGCCCTGCTTGGTCGCGGCCAGCGCGATCGGCATGCGGGCGGCGGCTCCGGTATAGCGGACGCGCTGGAAGCAGCCGTTCTGGGTCGCGGTGGTCTGCCAGCCACGCAGACCGGTCACGTAGAGCTGTCCGTCCTTAGGGTTGAAGCGGGCACGCATGACGCCGCTGCCGAAGTCGACGTTGAAGCGGGTCACGCCGCCCTGCATCTGGGGCTGGCCGTTGAAGCTCACTTCCTGCGGGAGGACGCCGTAAAGCGAGCAGGTGCCGTAGCTGAGATGCAGGAGACGGTCCTTCCATGGACCGAACTTATCGGAGGTCACCCAGACCTGGCCACCGCTGGAGTTGTCGATTTCCTTGGGGAACCAGCAAAGCGGACGGTCGTAATCGGTCGGCGCCGTCGGGCGGTGGGCGAGATCGACCACGCCATAAAACCCACCCTGCTTCACCCAGTTGAGGCGGCACATGGGCGTCCAAGTTCCTTCGTTGTCGCCGGTGGTGATCTGGCCCGTCGGGCTCATCCCGATGCCGTTAGGGGCACGGAAGCCGGTCGCGAAGACCTCGAACTTCTTGCCGTCGGGCGAGACTTTGAAGAGCGCGCCGTGGTGGTCGCAGATCTCGTCGAACCCGCGGCCGCCCTTACGGACGGGCCCGGCCTTGATGAAGTAGAGGTTTCCCGCGGCGTCAGCCTGCAGGTCGAAGACGTACTCGTGGAAGTTCTTCGTGGTCTGCAGCTCGAAATTGAAGACGTCGTAGCTGTCCGCCTCGCCGTCGCCGTCGGTGTCGCGCAACTTCCAGATGCCGTCGCGGCAGGTGACGAGCACCTCGCCGTTCACGACCTTGAGTCCGAGCGGGTGGTAAAGTCCCGCGGCGAAACGACGCCAGGTGACCTTGGCGAGCTTGTCGTCGATGCCGGAGGCGACGAAGACGTCGCCGTGGAAAGTGGCGATCACGGCGCGACCATCCGGCAGGAAGTCGAAGGCCGAGGTGAACATCGGCGCCTTCCAAGGATTGGTCACCGGCAGCTTCACGTCATCCACGACGTAAGGCTCGCCGGTCTTGTCCGAGGGTTTACCGGTCGTCTCGACGACCTCCGGCCACAGGGTCTTCGTGGCCTTGAGCAGTCTGGACGGCAGGTCGGTGTCAAAAGCCTGCGGGAGAGGCACGCCCAGCGGCAGATAAGCGATGCGGACGGTCGTGATATCTTTGGATCCATCGATGCGGGCCACGGCATGGCCATCGATCGTCTCGACCTTGGAGGCGCCCAGCGTGACGATACGCGCGGCGTCGGCTGATTTACCGAGCATGACCGTGATGCCCCTGGCCGAAGGGGCGACCTCGAGGGTGCGCACGACGAACTGGACTTCGTTGGCCGTGACGACCTCGGCGGTCTCGTCGACGGCCGTACCGCCGACGTCCCAGCGGACGACCACCGAGCGACCGGCATTATGGAATCCCTGGAAGCGGGCCTGGTCGGCCGGGAGCGGACCGAAGCCTTTCCGCGGCGAGAGCGTGGCCGCGTCGGCTCCGGGCATGAGGCCTGCGAAATCTCCGGTCACGAAGATCGTCTCACCGATGGCCGTCGGGTAGTCCCCGCGGGACATCAGATTCATCTCGGTGGTGAACTTGCCCGACCACGCGCCGATCGGACGACACAGGTCGAGGTCGTAAGCGATGCCCTTCTTGCCGTCGTCACCTAGGCGGATCGCCAGGCCCTTGAGGCCGGTCGAATCAATCGAGCCATCCTTCTGCTTGCCGACGCCGACTGTGCCGAGAATCCACTGGCCGGAGGCTTCCGCGACCGGAGCGGCGACGGTGGCCTTCTTCGCGGGTTTCTTGGCCTGGCCGAAGAGGAGACCCACCGAAAGGAAGAGAGCGACAAGGGGGGAGCGCATGGGGAATACATAGGGATAACTACTGGGCAAGGGACAGAATAAAGTATGGGGTCAGACCGCTTCTGACGGTTATCGTTCAGAAGCGGTCTGACCCCATACGACAAAAAGGGCCGGAGTCCGCAGACCCCGACCCTCTCCGCTCCTTGTCCACCGGCCAGCCTGCCAGCTTGTCCCCTGTTGCTCAGAGACTCCGCAGGTAAGCCGCGATGTCCGCGATGCCCTGCTCCGTCAATCCCATCTGGGCCGGCGTGAACATGAGCGAGCGGTCGAGGAGCTTCTGTTCCTTGATCCGGGCGCGGGGAACGGACTGCACGAGGCCGCCCATGGACTTGATCATCAGCGGATCACCCGAGGACAGCACCATGCCGGTGATGACCATGCCGTCGTCGAGCACCAGCCGGGTGCCTTCGAAGCCGTGCGAGATGTTATTGGACGGCTGGGCGATGTTCAGGATGAGCGACTCGAGCGACTGCTGCTTGGCATAGGTCGTCATGTCCGGACCGAAATCGACGCCCTTGCCGTCGAACTTGTGGCAGGCCTGGCAGACCGCCGCGGCGCCCTTGCCATTGGCCGCATCCCCCTTGAGGGCGGCGATGGCTTCGACCGGGGCGAGCGCCTTGGCTCCCGGCATCTCCGCCGGGAGGTCGGAGCCGACGAGCTTGGCCGCCGAGGCGTCACCGCCACGGGCCTTCACGATCGCATCGACGTCGAACGCCTTCCAGATGCCCGACTTGCGGTTCCCGACCCACCACTTGGCGAGATCCGCCTGCGCGAACTGCTTGTTCAGCGAGAGTTCGACCATCGTACCGGCGGCTTCGGCGCTGCGCGTGAAAGCCAGCGTCGTGAGGTCGCGCTTGAGTTCGGTCTCGTTGAGTTTGCCGGAAAGCAGGCGGGCGCGGACGTCGCGGACGGCGGAAGCCGGGTGCAGACGCCAGGTGAGCCAGGCGTAGGCCGGACTCCACTCGAGGGCGGGCTTGGCCATGACCTTGGCGATGGCGGCATGCACCGCGGGCTCGCGGTCGGTCGCGGCGAGGCCGATGGCTTCGAGGTAGGCACGGTCCTGACCATCGAACTGCTGGGCGATCGAGACCAAGACTTCGACGGCCTCAGGGGTCTTGAAATCACGGAGCGCGATGGCGACCTCGCGACGGACGGCGGCAGACGTGTCCTTGGCCAGCGACTGACAGAGCGCGAAGACGTCACGGTCGGCCGCACGCAGGGCGCGGAAAGCCACGAGACGACGGGTGTCATCCGAGGATACTAGTTCCTTACGAGCCAGCGCCACCCCCTTGTCACCGAGCTGCGCGAGCAGCCAGACCGCGCGGGAGGCGACATACGGATTGGCGTCGGCGAGGAGCGCGGCGACGTCGTCGACGACCTTGTCACCGGCGGCCTTGAGACGATTGAAACCACCGGCGCGGACGTTCGGGGCGGGGCTGCGCAGCGCAGCGATCTGGCCGGCCACGGTGGTGAGGTCGATCTTCGGGACGACGGACTTGAAGCCCTTCGGAGCGATGCGGTAGATAGTTCCGGAGAGGCTGTTGTCGCGGGTACCGTGGCCACCGACGCCCGGGTCGAACCAATCAGCGACGTAGATGGCTCCATCCGGGCCGACGCACACGTCGGACGGACGGAACTTGGTCTTCAGGTTGCCGGTGGGCTTGCCACCGAGGAAGTCGGAACCGGCCCACTCCTTCTCCTTGTTGGAGGTGAGGAAATCAAAGCGCTCGAGCTTCATGCCGGCGCCGTCAGGCTTGGGCAGATAACCGAAGACGACGTTCTTGCCGGCTTCGCAGGCAAGGAGGAGACCGTTCCATTTCGGATCGAGCGCGCCGTTCTCATAGAAGGCCACGCCGGTCGGCGAGCCACCGCCATAGACGTCGCCGGCCGGCATGGTGCCGGGGTCGTCCTGGCGCCACTCGGCGACCGGGGTTTCCTGACCAGGACGCTTGTCGGCACGCCAGGAGCGCTGACCGTCGGCGGAGGCGAAACCGGCGTTACCACCTTCCATGATCAGGGAGACGCGGCAGGCGGGCGGATCGTCGTTGTCGCTCTGGTACATATCGCCGAACGAGTTGATGGACTGCTCGTAGCTGTTGCGGTAGTTGTGGCCGACGATGCGGGCGTTCGTGCCGTCGCTGTTCATGCGCACGGAGAAGCCGCCGACCCAGACGTTGCCGTCATCGCTGCGGAGGCCGGCGACCTTCTGGGCGTCGACCGCCTGCTTGGTCCATTCGCCATGATTATAAGGGCTGCCGATGCGGAAGGTCTTGCCCGACCTGTCCGTGAACTGGGCGCAGGTGTTACCCTGGTTGAAGTTCCACTTACCGTCCGGACCGAACGTCGCGCTGTGGAGGGAGTGGTCGTGGTTACGGCCGTTGAAGCCGGTCAGGAGCACCTCGCGCTTGTCGACCTTGGGATCGAAGACGCCGTCGCCATTGGCGTCGGTGTAGACCAGGAGGTCCGGCGGCTGGGAGACGACGATCTTGCCGTCGATGTGCGCCACGCCGAGGGGCGAGATGAGATTCTCCTCCTGCGTGAAGACCGTGACCTTGTCGGCCTTGCCCGTGCCGGTCGTGTCTTCGAGCACCACGATGCGGTCGCCTTCGGGACGACGGCCCTTCTTGCCACGGTAGTTCACGCCTTCGGCGACATACATCCGGCCGCGTTCGTCGAAATCGATGTTCGTCGGATTGAAGATCTGCGGCGAGGTCGCCCAGACGGTCACTTCGAAGCCTTCCGGCACCGTGAAAAGTTCGGTCGGGACGGCCAACGGGCCGCTGTCGAAGTCGACCGGCTTGTACTTGGCCGGACGCGAGGTGAAGACCGCGAACTTCACGTCGGCCGAGCTGGGCTTGCCCCCGCGGATGGCGCCGCCGTCATCGAGGCCGACCTTGGCCCGGAAAGACTTGGCCGGACCCGGCAGCTGGTAGGCGATGAAAGAGGAGGCATGCGTGCCGATGCCACGTTCGTACTGCTTGCCGGCGACCTTGAGCGGCTTGCCGTCGTAGTTCTTGCCGACGCGGGTCTGTCCGAGCGATTCGGCGCTCGTCCACTTGAGCTTGGTCAGGTCGACCACCGTGCCATCCATCAGGACGACCTCGGGCTCGATCCAGTCAGCCCAGTCGCAGGCGTTACCGTCCAGTTCGGCCACCATCAGGTAAAGTTCCTTGGAGCCATTGAGGTCGGCGGAGAAGTCGACCAAGCGCTGCTTGTCCTTGGCGAGCAGGATGGGCGACTCGGCCACCGGCTTGGGGTCGGCGGCGAGGGCCGGGGCGGCCAACGCGAGGAGGGTCAGCAACGAGAGGCTGGCCTGACGGGATACGTGCGACATAAGTGAACTGGGGTGGCTCATAGACACCCTGTTTCCGGTCGGGTTCAACCCCAACTTAGGCCAAAAGACGGCATCGGTCGGAATTACCCAGCGGTGGCTTTACATCCCGATGACAGCCAACACGTTTAAGGAACTTAGGGCACCCCGCCCTGTCCCACCCCTTTGACGATGTCTTTCCGGCAATTACTCGCTCCTCTTTTCCTGACGGTTTCGGTCGGGGCCGCGGAGCCTTCCCCTACGCCTACCGCCGCCCAGTTGGAGTTCTTCGAAAAGGAAGTACGCCCCGCCCTCGCCGATCATTGCTATAAGTGCCACGGAGAGAAGAAGCAGAAGTCCGGACTGCGCCTGGATTCCCGCGAGTTCGTCCTCAAGGGCGGCGAACTCGGCCCGGTCGTCGTCCCCGGCAAACCGGAGGTCAGCCGACTGATCCTCTCGGTCAATCATGCCAAAGCCCCGGATGTCTACGCCATGCCGGGCGAGGACGAGAAGCTTCCGCCCAAGGCGATCGCGGCGCTCACGGAATGGGTGCGTCAAGGACTGCCCTGGCCGGAAGAAGCCAAGCCTAACGCCCACGACCCGCGGAAGCACTGGGCCTTCCAACCGGTCGTCGCGCCGACGCCGCCCGTCGTTACTTCGACCGACGTCGCCCAGATCAGCCAGCCCCTCGATCGGTTCGTCCTGGCCAAGCTCAAGGAAGCCGGCCTCCACTTCAATCCGCAGGCCGGCCGCGAAGTCATCATCCGCCGTCTGACCCTCGCGCTCGCCGGCTACCAGCCGACCGCCGCCGAGATCGCCACCTTCGTCGCCGACCAGGATCCGCAGGCGATCGAGAAACTCGTCGACCGTCTCCTGGCCTCGACGGCCTTCGGCGAACGCTGGGGCCGTCACTGGCTCGACGTCGCCCGCTACGCCGACACGAAGGGCTACGTCTTCCAGGAAGAGCGCCGCTATCCGTACGCCTACACCTATCGCGACTGGGTGGTGAAGGCCTTCAACGACGACCTGCCCTACGATCAGTTCCTCCGCCTGCAGGTAGCCGCCGACCAGATCGTCAAGGATCCGGAGAACAACCGCGACCTCGCCGCGCTGGGCTTCCTGACCCTCGGCCGCCGCTTCCTCAACAGCACGCCCGACATCATCGACGACCGCATCGACGTCGTCATGCGCGGCACCCAAGGCCTGACGATGGCCTGCTCGCGCTGCCACGACCATAAGTTCGATCCGCTGCCGACGACGGAATATTATTCCCTCTACGCGATCTTCAACTCCAGCGAGGAGCCCAAGGAGCTCCCACCGCTGAAGCCGTTCACCCGCACCAAGGAGACGGAGGAATTCGAAGCCGAACTGGCGGTGCGCCAGAAGAAGTTGAATGACTTCATCCAGAGCCGCTACGACCTCTCCTTCTCTCCGGAGAAGACGACGGCCTATCTCAATCTGACGATGGAGTCCCTCAAGGACGCCAAACTCGATGCCAACCAGAAGGCCAAGGCGGCGAACCTCTATGCGGCCGTGCTCGGCGGCTGGAAGAACGCGCTGAAGCCGAAACTGGCGCCGACCGACCCGGTCTGGGGCGCCTGGGTGAGCCTGCAGGGCGTCGCCGACGCCGAGTTCCCGAAGCGCTTCGCGGCGCTGCTGTCTCAGCCCACCTCGTTCGCCGACCCGCTGCTCCGCACCCGGCTGAAGGCCAAGGCGCCGACGAAATTGGCTGAACTGACCGCGACCTACGCCGCCCTGCTCTCCGAAGCCCGCAAGCCGGAGCATGCCACCCAAGCCGAGTGGAAGCCCTGGCGCGACCTGATCCTCCATCCCAGCGGACCGACGGCCATGACGCCCGCTTCGCTGATCGGCACCTATAACGTCGCCGACCGCAACACCCGCAAAAAGCTGCAGATCGACGTCTCGGGCTTCAAGGCCACCAGTCCGAAGAGCCCGCCTCACGCGATGGCGCTGGTCGACAAGGCCAAGGCGGCGAAAGGCGTCGTCTTCCTCCGCGGAAGCGCGTCGCGCCCGGGCAAGAAGGTCCCCCGACAGTATCTCTCGATCCTCTCCGACGGTCCGCCCAAGGAGTTCACCCAGGGCAGCGGCCGACTCGACCTCGCCAACGCCATCGCGAGCCCGACCAACCCGTTGACCGCCCGCGTGATGGTCAACCGCGTCTGGATGCATCTCCTCGGCCAGCCGCTCGTCGAGACCCCGAGCGACTTCGGCGTCCGGACCACGCCGGGCAAGAACCCCGCCCTGCTGGAGCATCTGGCGAGCTCGTTCATGAAGGAGGGCTGGTCGATGAAGAAGCTGATCCGCTCGATCGTCCTCTCGCGCACTTTCCTGCAGTCCGCCGATCTCCGGGCCGACGCCGTCGCCAAGGACCCCGACAACTCGTTGCACTGGCGCGCCCATCGCCGTCGCCTCGATTTCGAAGCCCTGCGCGACAGCATGCTGCGCGTGGCCGGACGCCTGGATGACTCCAAGCTGGGCGGCCAGCCCTTCGACCTGGTGAGCGCCTTCGGCACGCCCCGCCGCACGATCTACGGCCACATCGACCGCCAGAACCTGCCGGCCTTCTTCCGGACGTTCGACTTCGCCAATCCCGACTATCACGTGCCCAAGCGCAACCAGACCACGACGCCGCAGCAGTCGCTCTGGATGCTCAACCATCCGTTCGGCCGCTCGCTCGCCGACGAACTGGCCGCGAAGGTCTCGACCCAACCGGACGACGCCGCCAAGGTCCGCGCGCTCTATCTCGCCATCCTCGCCCGCACGCCTCGCGCCGACGAGACCGCACTGGCCCTCGAGTACCTGCGCGAAGCGGCGGCAGCCCCGGCCCCGGCGGCTTGGACCAACGGCTTCGGTGGCTACGACCCGAAGACGAAGACGACGGCCTTCACGGCGATGACGACCCGCGTCAAAGACCGCATCGCCCCCACCGCGCAGATCCCGGACAAGAAATACGCCTTCGTCTTCCTGACGCCCAAGGGCGGCCACACCGGCAGCCTGCCGGAGACCGCCGCCATCCGTCGCTGGACAGCCGGCAGTCCGGGCAAGTATCGCCTCGAAGGCGCCCTCGCCGTCCAGAGCAAGGCCAGCGACGGCGTCCGCGCCCGCATCGTCTCTTCCCGTCGCGGCCTGCTCGCCGAAGTCATCGTCAAAGGCGGAGCCTCCGCCCCGGTCGAGCTCGCCTCGGTGGAGCTGGCCGCGGGAGAAAGCATCGACTTCATCGCCGACCAGTTCGTCGGCTCCAACAGCGACGGCTTCACTTGGTCGCCGGTCATCAAGGACGCCCAGACCGGCGAAGTCATCAGTTCCGCCGCCGGCGAGTTCGGCCGCAAGCCTGACCGCCAATCGGCCCTTTCCACGTTCGCCCAGGTCCTCCTCCAAAGCAACGAATTCGCCTTCGCCGACTGATGCACCATATCGACCCCCTCTCACTCGGCTCCCGTCGCGAGTTCCTCCGCCGCGTCGGCATGGGCCTCGGCGGCGTCGCCATGGCCTCCCTGCTCCAGCAGGAACTCCGGGGCGCCGACATCCGCGTCGACCCGCTGCGTCCGCTCGCCGCCCGCCCGGCGCCGCTGCCCTGCAAGGCCAAGCGCGTCATCCACATCTTCGCCAACGGCGGCGCTTCGCAGGTCGACACCTTCGACCGCAAGGTCGCCCTCGACAAATACCACGGCCAGAAGCTGCCGGGCGACTATATCGCGACCGAGCGTCGCACCGGCGCGGCCTTCCGCTCACCGTTCTCCTGGAAGCGCTACGGCAAGAGCGGCCTCGAGGTCAGCGAACTCTTCGCCAAGACGGCCGAACATGCCGATGACCTCTGCGTGATCCGCTCGATGAAGGCCGACGTGCCCAACCACGAGCCTTCCCTGCTGCTGATGAACTGCGGCGAAGCCCGCCAGGTCCGTCCGTCCATGGGCTCTTGGGTCACCTACGGGCTCGGCACCGAGAACGAGAACCTGCCCGGCTTCATGACCCTCTGCCCGGGCGGCTTCCCCATCCAGGAGACCCAGAACTGGCAGTGCGGCTTCCTTCCCGGCGTCTACCAAGGCAACTACGTCGACACCTCGAAGCGCTCCGTCGAGGAGCTCATCGAGAACATCCGTAACTTCGGCCTCTCGCGCCCGGCCCAACGCAAGCAGCTCGACCTGCTGGCCAAGCTCAACGCCGCGCACCAGTCCGTCCGCCCGCAGGACGCCGCCCTCGAGGCGCGCGCGCAGTCCTTCGAGATGGCCTACCGCATGCAGCTCGAAGCGACCGACGCGTTCGACGTGGGCCGCGAATCCGAGAAGACCCGCGAGATGTATGGTGATACGACCCTCGGCCGCCAGTTCCTCATCGCCCGTCGCCTCGCCGAGCGCGGCGTCCGCTTCATCCAGCTCTGGCACGGCGCCGGTCAGCCCTGGGACAGCCACGACGACCTGGAAAAGAATCATAAGCGACTGGCGATGGAAGCGGACCAGCCGATCGCCGCGCTGCTCACGGACCTCAAGCGCCTCGGGATGCTCGACGAGACCTTGGTCGTCTGGGGCGGCGAATTCGGCCGCACCCCGACCGTCGAACTGCCTACCCCTGGCTCCAACGCCGGTAAGATCAACGGACGCGACCATAACAGCCACGGCTTCACGATGTGGATGGCCGGCGGCGGCGTGAAGCCCGGCCATGTGCACGGCGAGAGCGACGAGTTCGGCTTCAAGGCCGTCAAGGACGTCGTCCATGTGCACGACCTGCATGCCACGATCCTGCGCCTCCTCGGCTTCAACCACGAAGAGTTCACCTTCCGCAGCTCGGGCCGCGACTTCCGTCTCACCGACGTTCACGGCAAGATCGTCCAGTCGCTGATCGCCTGATGCGCCTCGCTCTCCTGCTGCTCTGTCTCGCCTGCGCCCCAGCCGGGGCGGTCGAGACCAAGGTCCTTAAGGACATCACCTACAAGGATGACGTCGTTTCGCTCACGCCCTACGAGCAGGAGCGTTGCAAGCTCGACCTCACCGTGCCCATGGGTGCCAAGGGTTTCGCGACCTACGTCTGGTTCTACGGCGGCGGACTGAAGAACGGCGGCAAGGACCTGAACTCGGAATACTGCGTCGAGATCCGCGAGAGCCTGGCCCGGGCGGGGGTCGCGGTCGTGACGCCTGACTACCGGCTCAGCCCGAAGGCGAAGTATCCGGCCTACGTCGATGATGCCGCCGCGGCCTTCGCCTGGACGGTCAAGCATATCGCCGAACATGGCGGCGACCCGCGCAAGGTCTTCATCGGTGGCCACTCGGCCGGCGGCTACCTCGCCCTGCTCGTAGGCATGGACCCGGAACGGCTGAAGCCGCACGGTCTCACGCTCGGCTCGGTCGCCGGCATCGCCCAAGTCAGCGGCCAGGTCTTCAACCATTACACCGTCCGCGAAGAACGTGGCCAAGCCCGCTATGGCATCACTTCCGACGAAGCCGCTCCCGCTTTCCATATCCGCAAATCACTGCCGCCGATCCTCACGATCTACGCCCAGAATGACATGCTCAGCCGCGCCGAGGAGAACATGTTCTTCGTGACGACCCTAAAGGCAGTTGGACATACGGAGAACTATTCGCTGCGCATTGACGACCGCGACCACGGCACCGTCGGACATAACATCCGGAACCTCGACGACCCCGCGCGCCTCGCGATCCTGAACTTCATCGCCAAGCAGTCCGCCCACCGCTGACCGAGGCAGGTAACCTACCCCTACCCCCACCCCTACCCCTTTTCGGCCATGCTCCTCCGCCTCTCCCTGCTCTGCCTGTTCGCCCTGCGTCTCACTGCGGCAGAGACTTATGACGTCGTGGTCTATGGCGGCACTTCCGCCGGGGTCATCGCCGCCGTCCAAGCCAAGAAGATGGGCAAGTCCGTGGTCATCGTCGGCCCCGACGTCCACCTCGGCGGCCTGAGCAGCGGCGGCCTGGGCTACACGGACACCGGCAACAAGGCCGTCATCGGCGGTCTGGCCCGCAACTTCTACCACCGCGTCTGGGTCGAGTATCAGAAGCCGGAGACCTGGAAGTGGCAGCAGACCGAAGCCTTCGGCAACAAGGGCCAGGGCACGGTGGCGATGGACAAGGACGAACGTACGATGTGGATCTTCGAACCGAGCGTCGCGGGGAAGGTCTTCGAGGATTACGTGAAGGAGTTCGGCCTGACCGTCCTCCGCGACGAATGGCTCGACCGCGCCAAGGGCGTGCGCGTCGCCGACGGACGCATCGCCGAGATCACGATGCTCTCCGGCAAGAAGTTCGCCGGGAAGATGTTCATCGATGCGACCTACGAAGGTGACCTCCTCGCCGCCGCGGGCGTCAGCTACCATGTGGGCCGCGAGGCGAATTACGCCTACGGCGAGGAATGGAACGGCAACCAGGTCGGCATCCTCCATCACGGCCACCACTTCGGCGCCGTGAAGAAGCCGATCAGCGCCTACAAAGTCCCCGGCGACCCTGCTTCAGGTCTCTTGCCCCGCATCTCTTCCGAACCGCCCGGCGTCCGCGGCGAGGGCGACAAGCGTGTCCAAGCCTACTGCTACCGCTGGTGCGCGACGGATCACCCGGACAACCGCATCCCCTTCCCGAAACCGGCGAATTACGACGCCTCGCAGTATGAGCTGCTGGTCCGCGTCCTCGACGCCGGCTGGCGCCAGACGTTCCACAAGTTCGACCTGCTCCCGAACCGCAAGACCGACACGAACAACCACGGGCCCTTCAGTTTTGATAACATCGGGATGAACTACGACTACCCGGAGGCCTCCTACGAGCGCCGCAAGGAGATCCTCGCCGAGCACCGCACCTACCAGCAAGGCCTGCTCTGGTTCCTCGCCAACGACCCACGCGTGCCGGCCGACGTCCGGGAGGAAGCCAACCGTTGGGGCCTGCCGAAAGATGAATTCAAGGACAACGGCCACTGGCCGCATCAGATCTATGTCCGCGAGGCCCGCCGCATGGTCGGAGCGTTCGTGATGACCGAGAACGAGCTCACCAAGAAGAAGCCGACGCCTGACTCCGTGGGCATGGGCTCCTACACCATCGACTCCCATAACGTGCGCCGTTACGTGACACCGGAAGGCAACGTGCAGAACGAAGGCGACATCGGCGTGCCGATCTCCCCCTACTCGATCGCGTACGGCTCCCTGGTCCCGAAGCGCGGTGAGATCGCCAACCTCTTCGCTCCCGTGGCCTGCAGCGCCACGCACATCGCCTACGGGTCGATCCGCATGGAGCCCGTCTTCATGATCCTCGGCCAATCGGCCGCCACCGCCGCCGCGCTCGCCATCGACGGCAACCTCGCCGTGCAGGACGTCCCCTACGCGACCCTCCGTGCCCGCCTGCTCGCCGACGGCCAGGTGCTCGAGCATGAGTCGTCCAAGCAGAAGCCCAAGGGGCATGGTTCGGCCAAGCCGGCATCCTCGCTTCCCGGGGTCACCGTCGATGACGACGAGGCGGTGCTCACCGGTGAATGGAAACAGAGCTCCGCCAACGGTGGCTTCGTCGGCTCTGGCTACCGCCATGACGACAAGGGCTCCGCCGGACCGGCCTCCGCGACCTTCATCGGCAAGCTACCCGCAGCAGGCACCTACGCCGTCAGCCTGACGGTCGTCCCTAACGCCAACCGGAGCCGCGACGCCTTGGTCCGTATCGGGCACGCCGATGGCGTGGCCGAACTCCGCGTCGACCTGACGGGCAAAGGGGCTCCGAACGGTCTGCTGACGCTTGGCACCTATCGATTCCCGGCCGGGCCAGCCAAGGTGACCGTCAGTAACGCCGGGGCCAAGGGCTACGTCCTCATCGACGCGGTCAACTGGCAGGCCCGCTGATTAGGCGGTCTTCCCTATTAATCGTTTGAAACCCCGGGCAAGGGGGAGTGTCATAACGACATCCCCTATGCGTCTTCTGCCGTCCGCCGCCTGTCTCGCCGTCGTCAGCCTACTCGGCGCCGACCCTTCCGGTGACGTCGTCCGCTTCAACCGCGACATCCGGCCGATCATGTCGGACACGTGCTTCCATTGCCACGGCTTCGACCCGAAGTCCCGCAAGGGCGGACTGCGCCTCGACATCGGCGAAGAAGCGCTGAAAGCCGGCAAGAGCGGCGAAATCGCGATCGTTCCCGGCAAACCCGAGGAGAGCGAGATCATCAAACGCATCTTCTCGGACGACCCCGAAGACATCATGCCGGAGAAGGAAGCGCACAAGACGCTGACGTCCGCCCAGAAGGATCTCTTCCGTCGCTGGGTCGCCCAAGGCGCGGTCTACGAACCCCACTGGGCCTATAAGCCGCTCGAAGCCCCGGTCGTCCCGCCGATGCCGGCCGGCGGCAAGAACCCGATCGACGCGTTCGTCGCCGCCAAGCTCGCCGAGAAGAAGGCGTCGATGTCGCCTGAGGCCTCCAAGGAGCGCCTCCTCCGTCGTCTCTCCCTCGACCTCACCGGCCTGCCGCCCACGCCCGCCGAGACCGCCGCCTTCGTTGCGGATAAGTCAGCCGACGCTTTCGAGCAGCAGGTCGACCGCCTGCTCGGCTCACCGCACTTCGGCGAGCGGATGGCGGTCTGGTGGCTGGATATCGCCCGCTTCGCCGACACGGTCGGCTACCACGGCGACCAGAACCAGCGCATCTTCCCCTACCGCGACTACGTCATCAACGCCTTCAACACCAACAAGCCTTTCGATGTCTTCACGCGCGAGCAGCTCGCCGGCGACCTGCTGCCTAACCCGACCGAAGAACAACTGACGGCGAGCGGCTACAACCGCCTGAACATGATGACCCGCGAGGGCGGCGCCCAGCTCAAGGAATACCTCGCCAAGTATGGCGCGGAGCGCGTGCGCTCGGTCTCCAACGCCTGGCTGGGCAGCACGTTCGGCTGCGCGGAGTGCCACGACCACAAGTTCGACCCGATCAAGTCCGCGGACTTCTACTCCCTGCAGGCCTTCTTCGCCGACGTGAAGCAGTGGGGCGTCTACGCCAACTACAACTACACCCCGGAGCCTGAACTGAAAGGCGTCGGCAACGAACACCCGTTCTTCCCTGAAGCCCGCGTGAAGAACGCCTACCTCGTCAAGCAGGACGCCCGTCTCCGCGCCGAACTCGAGGCTCACTACGCCGCGGCCGCCAAGGCCCTCGCCGCCGACCCGCAGGCCCTCGCGGGCTACCATGCCTGGCGGCAAGGCATCAAAGCTACGCTTGCCCGGCATCCCTCCGGCCTGATCAGCCCGGCCGGCACCTCACTCCTCAAGCCCGCGACGCCCGCCGCCGCCGGCAAGGCCAAGGCTGCCGCCAAGAACACCGAAGCCGCCAAGGCGAAGATGAAGGCCAAGGCCCCTGACGCGCCCGCACCGACCGCCTTCGCCGCCGACAGCCTGGTGAAGATCCCGAAGGCCCTCGGCAAGGGGGACGACTTCGCCCTCCGTTTCGACGCGCCAGGAAGCTCCGTCGCTTCGGTGCGGATCGACCTGCCTAAAGGTTCCCTGCCCGCCGATGCTACCGCGAATCTCGGCGTGCGCTTCGCCATCGCCGACGCCAAGGGCAAGGAACGCGGCGTGGGCGTGACCCTCGCCGATGCTTCGCACCGGGAGCCTCTTTACAAGAGCGGCATCGAACATACGGACATCAACAGCGGGTGGTCGCTCAAGATGCCCTCCGCCGACGTCCATGCGGTCTGGGTCCTCGACGTCCCGGCGATGCTGAAGCCCGACGAAAAGTTCGTCGTCCATCTCGTGAATGCTCCGGCACTGACCCTCAAGGTGTCGCTCTCTCCGCTCAGCCACCACGACCCGCTGCAGGTCACGAGCCCGGCCAATCTCTCCGCCGCATCCACGGCCCAGCCGACCGCGGCCGCGATGCCGAGCTTCCTGGCCGCCTCGGCGAGCCGCCGCGAATCCTTGCTCAAAGCGCGCAGCTTGAACGCCGAACTCCGCCGTCAGAACCAAGGCTATGCTTGGACGATGGTGACGCAGGCCACCAAGCCGCTCGAGGTCCGCGTCCTTCCGCGCGGCAACTTCCTGGACCAATCCGGGCCGGTCGTGCTGCCTTCGACGCCTTCGTTCCTGCCCGGCCTGCGCACGAGCACCGAACAGAAGCGACTCACCCGTCTCGACCTCGCCGACTGGATCACCTCGAAGGACAACCCGATCACGGCCCGCACGTTCATGAACCGCCTGTGGCAGGCGTTCTACGGTACCGGCCTTACCGCCGTGCTTGATGACCTTGGCTCGCAAGGCGAACTCCCCTCCCACCCCGAGCTCCTCGAATGGCTCGCCCTGGAGTTCCGCGACAAGGGCTGGGACGTGAAGCGCATGGTCCGCCTGATGGTCACGAGCCGGACCTACCGCCAGAGCAGCAGCCTGCGCCCCGACCTCAAGGAGATCGATCCGGCTAACCGTCTGCTCGCCTCCCAGAATCCCCGCCGTCTCGACGCCGAATTCATCCGCGATAACGCGCTCGCCGTCTCCGGACTCCTGCACGCCGCCGACATCGGCGGCCCCAGCGCCAAGCCCTACCAGCCGGCCGGCTATTACGAGCCGATCCAGTTCCCGAACCGCACCTACGTCGCCAGCACCGGCCCGGACCAGTGGCGCCGCGGCCTCTACATGCATTGGCAGCGCATGTTCCTGCACCCGATGCTCGTCAACTTCGACGCCCCCGCCCGCGATGAATGCACCGCGCTCCGCAGCTACAGCAATACGCCGCAGCAGGCGCTGACGCTGCTCAACGATCCCGTCTTCGTCGAAGCCGCCCGCGCGTTCGCCGCCCGCCTCCTGGCCCGTCCGGCCGACGAGCGCCTCGCCCTCGCCTTCCGCCTCGCGGTCGGCCGCGAGATCAAAGCCAGCGAGCGTCCGTCGCTCGAGAAACTCGTCGCCGATCAGAAGGCCTATTACCAGGCTCACCCTGAAGACGCGACGAAGCTCCTGAAGGTCGGCCAGGCTCCGACGCCCGCCGGCCTCGACCCGGCCGAACTCGCCGCCTGGACGCAAGCCTGCCGCGTCCTCCTCAACTCCCACGAAGCGATCACCCGCTACTAAGCCCATGCGCCCTTACGACCCCGTCGCCCACGCCCTGTCGATCAACCGACGGAGCTTCCTCACGAAGAGCGCCTACGGCCTCGGCAGCGCGGCCTTCGCCATGCTCGCCGCGAAGTCCGGTTTCGCCGACCTGCACGCCGCGCCGTTCTCCAAGGGCGTGCTCAAGGCCCCGCACCTCCCGGTGAAGGCCAAGCGCGTCATCTTCCTCTGCATGGCCGGCGGCCCGCCTCACCTCGAGCTCTTCGACAACAAACCTGTCCTGAAGAAACTCGAAGGCCAGCCCTTCCCGGAATCCTTCACCAAAGGCCAGCAGATCGCCCAGCTCCAGGGCGCCGTCCTCAAGGCCCGTGGAGGTTCGTTTGAATTCAAGAAGTGGGGCAAGTCGGGCATGGAGCTCACCGACATCTTCCCGCACATCGGCTCCGTCGCCGACGACCTCTGCGTCGTGCGTTCGCTCAAGACGGAACAGATCAACCACGATACGGCCCACGCCTTCTTCAACACGGGCTCGATCATCAAGGGCCGCCCGAGCATGGGCTCCTGGTTGCTCTACGGGCTGGGCTCTGAGACCGAGAACCTCCCGGGCTATATCGTGCTCACTTCGGCCGGCCGCACCGGTCAGCAGCCGATCTCCTCCCGCCAGTGGTCCAGCGGCGTCCTGCCCAGCAAGTACCAAGGTATCCAGTTCCAATCCAAGGGCGAGGCCGTCCACTATATCGGTAACCCCGAAGGCGTCTGCCAGAGCACGCAGCGTCAGGTCATCGACGAGATCCGTCGCCTCAACGGCCAGCTGGCCCAGGAGACCGTCGATCCGGAGATCGCCACCCGCGTGGCCCAGTACGAGATGGCGTTCAAGATGCAGTCGAGCGTCCCCGAGCTGCTCGACTTCAAGAGCGAGTCGGCAAAGACGATCGAGTCCTATGGCATCAAGGAGATCGGCGACGGCTCCTTCGCTTCCAATTGCCTCATGGCCCGCCGCCTCGCTGAACGCGGCGTGCGCATGATCCAGCTCTACCACCGCGCCTGGGACCTCCACGGCGGCCTCGATAACGGCATGAAGATGGGCGCGGAAGACGTCGACAAGGCGACCGGCGCCCTCATCCGCGACCTCAAGGAACGCGGCATGCTCGACGACACCCTGATCCTCTGGGGCGGCGAATTCGGTCGCACCCCCATGGGACAGGGCACCGGCCGTGACCACCACATCGCCGGGTATTCGGTCTTCCTCGCCGGAGGCGGCGTGAAGGCCGGCACGACCTACGGAGCCACCGACGAACTCGGCTACAACGCCGTCGAGAACGTCGTCGATGTCCACGACCTGCACGCCACGATGCTCGCGCTGATGGGGATCGATCATCACCGTCTGAACGTGAAGTTCCAGGGCCTCGACGTGCGCCTCACGGGCGTCGCCGGCAAGGTGGTGAAGGGCATCATGGCCTGAGCGGTAAACGACACTTTAACGCCGTTAAATTTCGGCGTTTAGACTTCAACGGTCAGGTTGAAACCCTAAGGTCGTTCCATGCCCCTCCCCCGCCTCGCCCTCGCGGCCGCCCTGCTGGTTTCCTCCCTACTACAAACTGGCTGCCTCAACGAGTCGGCCGACGGCACGACCGCCGTCACGCCGTCCGCCAAGACCGAACTTTTCAACGGCAAGGACACCGCCGGCTGGTCTGTCTTCCCGGAAGCCGGCAAGGATTCCTGGTCCATCAAGGACGGCATCCTCGCATGCACGGGCAAGCCCAGCGGCTTCCTCCGCACCACCCAGAGCTACAAGCAGTATCGCTTCACGGTCGAATGGCGCTTCACCAAGCCGGGCAACACCGGGGTGGTCGTGCACATGACGCCCCCCGACGCGGTCTGGCCGAAGAGCATCGAGTGCCAAGGCATGCACAAGAACCAGGGCGACTTCTACTTCTGGAACGGCGCCACGCTCTCCGGCGGTACGGAGCTCAAGGACAAGAAGACCGGCAAGATCCGTGGCTATCGCCTCGGCAAGCAGGCCGACGCCGAGAAGCCGGCCGGCGAATGGAATACCTTCACGACCGTCTGCGACGGCAACACGGTCACGATCCTCGTCAACGGCAAGGAAGTGAACAAGGCCACCGGCACCAATCTCTCCGAAGGCTTCATCGGCCTGCAGGTCGAAGGCGGCGCCTTCGAGGTCAAGCGCTGCACCCTCGAGCCCCTGTAATCGACCTACTACCCCTACCCCTACCCCTCTTCAGTCATGCGCCTCCTCCCCGCCCTCCTCGCCCTCGCGACCTCCGCGCTCATCGCCGCCGATGCCCCGGCCGGCTTCACCTCGCTCTTCAACGGCAAGGACCTTGCCGGCTGGCACGGTTATAACCCTCACTCGGTGGCCAAGCTCACGGGCGAGAAGAAGGACGCGATGCTCAAGAAGATGCGCGACGACTTCGCACAACATTGGTCCGTGAAGGACGGTGAGATCTACAACCCAGGCACGGGACCTTACGCCACCACCGACAAGGAATACGGCGACTTCGAACTGACCTTGGAATACAACATGGCGCCGAAGGGCGACTCCGGCGTCTACCTCCGCGGCGCCCCGCAGGTCCAGATCTGGGATCCGACCGACGAGAAGGCCCACAAGCACGGCGCCCAGCTCGGCTCCGGCGCCCTCTGGAACAACTCCCCCGGCAAGCCCGGCAAGGATCCGCTGGTCCTGGCTGACAAGCCGGCCGGCGAATGGAATACGCTCCGCGTCGTGATGGTCGGCGCCCGTGTCAGCGTCTGGCTCAACGGCAAGCAGACCGTCGACCATGCGACCATGGAGAACTACTACGACCGCAAGGCCGCCCTCGCCGCCAAGGGCCCGATCTGCCTCCAGACCCACGGCGCCCCGATCCGCTGGCGCAACGTCGCGATCCGCGAGATCGCCGGCGAAGAAGCCAGCCGCATCCTCTCCGCGAAGGCCGCCGCCGGCTACAAGTCCATCTTCAACGGCAAGGACTTCACCGGCTGGGCCGGCCCGGTCGAGAACTACGAAGTCGTCGACGGCGCCATCCGCTGCAAGACCGGCAAGGGCGGGACGCCTTACTACGACCAGGACCTGACCGACTTCGCCGTGCGTCTCGAGTTCAAACTGCCGAAGGGCGGCAACAATGGCCTCGCCCTCCGCTACCCCGGCACCGGCAATACGGCCTACGTCGGCATGTGCGAACTCCAGGTGCTGGACGACAACTACGACAAGGTGAAGGGTAAGATCGACCCCCGGCAGGTCCACGGCTCCGCCTACGGCATGGTCGGCGCCCAGCGCGGCTTCCAGCGCCCGATCGGCGAATGGAACTTCCAGGAAGTCACGGTCGTCGGCTCCACGCTCAAGGTCGAGCTCAACGGCTTCGTCATCCTCGAGACCGATCTCGCCAAGGTCGACATGACCACGGTCATGGCGAAGAGCCCCCACCCGGGCAAGGACCGCAAGAACGGCTACTTCGGCTTCGCCGGCCACAACGACCCGGCCGAGTTCCGGAACATCGCGATCAAGGACCTGGCCGCCAAGTAAGGCCTTCCGGCAGACTCCTTCAAAACCCCTCATTCGAGGGGGTTTTTGTTAAGTGCCAATTGCCATGAACCCGAGGGTGTCTTAATTGTCCCATAACGCTTACCCCATGCGCCTTTCCCGTCTTAGTCTCACCGCCGCTTGTCTCCTCGGCGCGCTCAGCGCTTCCGCCGAGAAAGTGCAGTTCAACCGTGACATCCGTCCGATCTTCTCCGACACGTGCTTCGCCTGCCACGGCCCTGACGAGAACAAGATCAAGGGCGGCCTGCGCCTCGACTCCCTCGATGCCGCCCGTAAGGGCGGTAAGTCCGGCGATCCGGCGATCGTGCCGGGCAAACCCGAAGTCAGCGAGGTCATGAAGCGACTCCGGACCGACGATCCGGACGATCACATGCCGCCGGCGGAATTCCACAAGGTTCTCACGAAGGACCAGATCGCGCTCGTGGAACGATGGATCAAGGAAGGCGCCGAGTATCAAGGCCACTGGGCCTTCCAGATTCCGGCCAAGCCGGCCGTCCCGAAAATTCCCGCTGGCGGCAACGCGATCGACGCCTTCCTCGCGGCTCCGCTCGCCACCAAGGGACTCACGCCTAACGGCCCCGCCCCCAAGGCCACCCTGCTTCGGCGGGCGGCGCTCGACCTGACCGGCCTGCCGCCTTCCGATGCCGACCTGCAGGCTTTTCTGGCCGACAACTCGCCCGAGGCCTGGTCCAAAGCCCTCGATCGCCTTCTGGCCTCACCTCACTACGGCGAAAACATGGCCATGCAGTGGCTCGACTTCGCCCGTTACGCCGACTCCAACGGCTTCCAGAGCGACACGCAGCGCACGATGTGGCCCTACCGCGACTGGGTCATCAAGGCCTTCAACGACAACCAGCCGTTCGACACCTTCACCATCGAGCAGCTGGCGGGCGACCTGCTGCCGAACCCGACCCGCGATCAGATCGTCGCCACGGCCTTCCACCGGAACCATCGTCTCAACGGCGAGGGAGGCCGCATCGTCGAGGAATGGTTCGCCGAAAACGTCATCGACCGCATCGAGACCACAGGTTCCACCTGGATAGGGCTGACGATGAACTGCTGCCGTTGCCACGACCATAAGTACGACCCGATCTCGCAGAAGGAGTTCTACCAGATGTTCGCCTACTTCAACTCCAACGACGAGTCCGGCGTGCTCGGTGAGTTCGGCGGTTCCGGCCGAACACGCGCAGGTGGCAACACGCCTCCGGTGCTGTCACTGCCGACCAAGGAACAACAGCAGAAAATCGATGAAGCGGCTGCAGCGCTCGCCACGGCCGAACAGGCGCTCAAGGCCATCCCGGCCGATCAGCCGGAAGCCTACGCCAGCTGGCTCACGAAGCAGCGCGCCGCCGTCTCCAAGTTCGGCGTGGCCTGGGAATCGCTGGTCGACGAAAAGGTCTCGGCCAAGGAGAACGCTGAATTCAAACGCCTCGACGACGGTTCCTGGCTGGTCTCCGGAGGTACTGCCGCCAAGGAGACCTACGTGGTCGAAGCCACCCCCTCCGGCTCGATGCTGACGGCCGTCCGTCTCGAAGCCCTCCCCGACGACTCGCTGCCCAACAAGAGCCTCGGCCGCGCCTTCAACGGCAACTTCGTGCTCAGCTCCTTCGAGGTCCGCCTCAGGACGGCCGATGGTAAGACGACAAACATCCCGCTGCTCAAGGCCGAAGCCGATTTCGATCAGGCCGGATGGACGATCGCCAAACTCGCCCCCGCCCCGATGGCCAAGGGCAAGGCGAAGAAAGCCTCCAACGACAAGGCCGGCTGGGCCATCGCCGGCAACGAAGCCAAGAACCGCGTCCCCCGTAAGGCCATCTTCACGGTCTCGCCGACGCCCATCCCCGCCGGCGCCAAGCTCGTCCTGGTGATGCGCCATGACTCCGTCTCCGCCCACAGCATCGGCCGCTTCCGCCTCAACACTTCGTCCGTCGACGCCAAGCTGCTCTCGATCAAGACCGACCCGGCGGCCGAAACCGCCCGTAGACTCCTCGCCAAGCCGGCGGAACAACTGACCGCGGCCGATCGCAAGGCCTTGGCGAAACTCTTCGCTGAGAGCCCCGAGCACCCTCGCTCCGTCGCGACGTCAAAAGTCACCGCCGCCAAGGCGGCCCGGGATGCCGCCCTTGCGGCGCCGGTCACGGTGATGGTGATGAAGGAACTGCCGAAGCCGCGCGATGCCTTCATCCTGCTGCGCGGCGAATACGACAAGATCGGCCCAAAGGTCGAACGCGCCCTCTTCCGGGCCCTGCCGCCGATGCCGGCCGGCGAACCGAACAACCGACTCGGCTTCGCCCGCTGGCTCGTCAGCGGCCAACACCCTCTCACGGCCCGCGTCTGGGTAAATCGTGCCTGGGAGCGCTTCTTCGGCATCGGTCTGGTGAAAACCTCCGAGAACTTCGGCTCCCAGGCGGAGTGGCCGAGCCATCCCGAGCTGCTTGACTGGCTGGCCGTCGAATTCGTCGACCGCAAGTGGGACATGAAGGCGATGTACAAGCTGATCATGTCCAGCGCCGCCTATCGCCGCAGCGCCGCGGTCACGACGGAGATGCTGGAGAAAGATCCGGATAACCGACTCGTCGCCCGCGGCCCACGCTTCCGCCTCCCGGCCGAAGTGATCCGCGACCAGGCCCTCTGGACCGCCGGTCTGCTCGTCGACAAGCAAGGCGGACCCAGCGTGAAGCCTTACATGCCCGAAGCCGTCTGGGACGAGACCAGCGTCTACGGCGACATGCGCAACTACAAGGCCGACGCCGGCGAAGGGCTCTGGCGCCGCTCGCTCTACACGATCTGGAAGCGCACCGCGGCTCCGCCCACGATGCTCCTCTTCGACTCGCCCGGCCGCGAGGTCTGCACGGTGAAGCGCTCGCGCTCCAATACGCCGATGCAGGCGCTCTCGCTGCTCAACGAGGTCACGTTCGTCGAAGCCGCCCGTAAGCTCGCCGAACAATCGCTCCGCCAACCGGGCGATAATGATGCCAAACTGGCCTGGACGTTCCGCAAAGTCGTCCGCCGTGACGCGACGTCCGCTGAGCTCGCGGTCTTGCGCAAGGGACTCGAGAAACGGTTGGCGACGTATGCCGCTGACGCCACCCTCGCGCCGAAGCTCCTCGCCCAAGGCGTGAGTCCTGCCGCGACCGACCTCGACCGCAACCAACTGGCCGCTTGGACCGCGACCGCCAACATCCTCCTCAACCTCGACGAAACCGTCACCCGCGAATGAACTGCAACGACCGTCAATTCCTCGGACTCGACCAGGCCACGAAGATGGCCCTGTCGCGTCGCACTTTCATCAAGGGTTCCGCCGGCGGCATCGGCCTCGCCGCGTTGGGCTCGCTGATGGGCACGCCCGGCTTCGCCGCCAACCCTGGCCTGGGCTTCCCGAACTTCAAACCGAAGGCGAAGCGCATCATCTATCTCTTCCAATCGGGTGCGCCGTCGCAGATGGACCTCTTCGACCCCAAGCCGCAGCTCGAAGCGATGCGTGGCAAGGACCTGCCGGAATCGATCCGCAAGGGCCAGCGCCTGACGACGATGACGTCGGGCCAGAAGAACTTCCCCGTCGCGCCGTCGATCTTCAAGTTCAAGCAGCACGGCCAGTCGGGCAACTGGTTCAGCGAACTGATCCCTCATATCGCCTCCAAGTCGGACGAATGGTGCGTCGTCCGCGGGATGCATACGGAAGCCATCAACCACGACCCGGCGATCACGTTCATGCAGACGGGCTCCCAGCTCGCCGGTCGTCCCAGCATCGGCGCCTGGTCCGCTTACGGCCTCGGCAGCGAGAACGCCGACCTGCCCGCTTACGTGGTGATGACCTCTTTTGGCAGCGGCCGTCCGGCCGACCAGCCGTTGTACGACCGCCTTTGGGGCGCAGGCTTCCTCCCCTCCAAGCTCCAAGGGGTTAAGCTCCGCAATAAGGGCGAACGCGTCCTCTACCTGAAGGACCCCGAGGGCATCCCGCGCGAAGTGCGACGCGAACAGCTCGACGAGCTCGCCGCGCTGAACAACCAGCGCCACGGTGTGCTGGGCGACCCCGAGATCCAGACCCGCATCTCCCAATACGAGATGGCCTTCCGCATGCAGACGAGCGTGCCCGACCTGCTCGACCTTTCCAAGGAACCGCAGCACGTGCTCGATCTCTACGGTCCCGACGTGAAACGCCCGGGTTCCTACGCCTCGAACTGTCTCCTGGCCCGTCGTCTCTGCGAGCGCGACGTCCGCTTCATCCAGCTCTTCCATATGGGCTGGGACCACCACGGCGGCCTCCCGAAGGCCATCAAGGGACAGTGCAATGACACCGACCAGGCCACGGCCGGCCTGCTCACCGACCTCAAGCAGCGCGGACTCCTCGACGATACGTTGATCGTCTGGGGCGGCGAATTCGGCCGCACGACCTACTCGCAGGGCGCGCTCACGGAGACGAACTATGGTCGCGACCACCACCCTCGCTGCTTCACCGTCCTCATGGCCGGCGCCGGCGTCAACAAGGGCACGACCTACGGCGAGACCGACGACTTCAGCTACAACATCGTCAAGGACGGCGTCCACGTGCACGACCTCAACGCGACGATCCTGCACCTGATGGGCGTCGAGCATACCCGCCTGACGTACCGCTACCAAGGCCGCGACTTCCGCCTCACCGACATCCACGGCGAAGTGGTCAAGAAGCTGCTGGCCTAATTGAAAAGTTGACCTGTTGAACGGTTGAACTGTTGGCCAGACCTAGGCCAATTACGGCTCGGCATTAATCAGTCCATGAGGCCTCTCCGTGGCACTTAACTTGCCTCCAGGTAAGCGATTAGCTACGAGAGGTAGCAGTCGTCCTCTCTGGCCAACCGATCAACAGATCAACGATTCAACTGATATAGGTTACTTCCCCATCTGCTCCCGATACATCACCTTGAAGGGATTCTCGGCCGGGCCGGCGACGTTCTCGTTGACCATGAGCGGGCGGCATTCCTTCCACCAGGTATCATGCTTGGCGATGAGGTCGGCGACGACTTCCGGATGCTGGGCGGCGACATCGGTGGTCTCACCATAGTCGACGGATAGGTCGAAGAGCTGCCAATTGGCTTGGGCCGGCTTGATGTCAGCCGATGACTGGGGCGCCGAGACCGCCGCCGGGGTATTCTTGGGGTTCTTGCCTTTCTTGCCTCCCGCTTTCTGGCCGGGTTGCGGGATCGGGGCGGAGGAAACGAGATGCCAGCGGACGGTCCGCACGCTGGTCTGGGCATACTTACCGACCTCAGGGTCGACGCCTTTGAGCATGTTACCCCAGCGGCCGACATGCGTGAAGAGGGTCCGGTCCGGCCAAGCGATGTTCTCGCCTACCTTGGCCTGCAGCAAGGGCAGCAGGCTGCGTCCTTCGAGCTGGGACTTCATGGTCGCAGTGGCCGAGGCCCCGGTGAGTTCGAGGATCGTAGGGGCGAAGTCGACGTGCGCCGCGAGTGCCTTGACGTCCATGGGCTGGAAGCGTCCGGGCAGGCGCCAGAAGGAGATCGCGCGGATGCCGCCCATGTAGGGGGACCCCTTGGCCGCCCGCATGCCGGCGTTGAAGACCTTCACGCCCGCGGTGCCGCCGTTGTCGTTCATGAAGACGACCAAGGTGTCCTTCGCGATCCCAAGGGCCTCGAGCTTGGCCAGGATCTTACCGACGTTCTGGTCGATGTTGTGCAGCATGCCGAAGAAGTTCTCGGTGTTCTTGCCGAGTCCTTTGCCCTCATAAAGGGCCGCATCCTCCGGACGGGCGTGATAAGGGCCATGCGGGGCATTGGTCGCGATATAGGCGTAGAAGGGACGCTTGGCAGCGGCTTCGCCTTCGATCCAGCGGGTCGCCTGAGCGAAGAACTCATCGGTGCAATAGCCGGAAGTCTTCACGAACTTACCGTTATGCAGGATGGTCGGTCCGTAATAGGAATTGCCGGGGACGTCGCCGCAGCTGCCGGGATAGCTCTGCCCGATGCCGCCGGCGCCGTGGATGAAGACCTCGTCGAAGCCGCGCTTGTTCGGCTGATACTCGGCTTCGTCACCGAGGTGCCACTTGCCGAAGATACCGGTCCGATAACCAGCCTTCTGCAATTGTTCGGTCAGCGTGGCGGCGCCCAGGGCCATTCGTTCGCGCTCCAAGATGGTATGCGTGACGCCGTTCTTGAACTCATGGCGTCCGGTCAGTAACGCGCTACGCGTCGGGGCGCAGGTCGGCGAGACCTGGAAATCGGTGAAGCGCACGCTCTCCCCGCGGAGTTTGTCCAGGTTCGGAGTCTTGAGAATCGGGTTACCGTGGGCGCTCACATCGCCGTAGCCTTGGTCGTCCGTGAGGATGAAAAGGATGTTAGGACGTTCGGCCGCGCGCCCGAGAAACGACAGGCACGCCAGGAAGAGAGGGAGCATGGGGTGACGCATGCCATCCTTGATAGCAACCCCAATGGCTTTGACCAGCCCAAGTTACGCCCCTCGTCGCAGCCCTCTGCCTCAGGCGAGCTTGGTGAGCTTATACGAGCGGTAGCTCATTTCGCTACTCAAGGCGTCGCGATGCAGCCGCGAGCCTTTTACGCCCGCGAAATCGAGCGCAAGTTTATGCAGGAAGCGCGGCAGGGCCTGTTTCACCATGGCCTCGTAACGAGGGGTATTGAGTTCCATGCCGCGGATCACCTCAGGATTAATGAGGCGCATCTCGTCCAGACGCAGACGGGGATGCTTCGCCAAGGCGACGACCCACTCATCTACGCCGCCCTGATAACGCAGGTCGGCATGCCCGAATCTTCCGCCTGGCTTGAGCACGCGGGCGACTTCGTCGAGAAAGCCCGGGAAGTCGGGATAGCAATGCGATGCCTCGACGTTGAGGACGACATCGAAGCTGGCATCGGCGAACGGCAGCCGCTGGGCATCGCCCACCTGGAAACATAGGCCTTCGACCTGATGCCGCGTCCGGCAATGAAGGATGCCCTCGGGATTGAGATCCAACCCGACATATTCGGTCGGGCGATAGGTCCGGGCGAAATAAGAGGCTCCGCCGCCGTGCCCGCAGCTGACCTCGAGTACGCGCAAGCCGGTCAAGGCGATGTCTCCGCGGACGTGCTCATAGAGCTGGATATTGGGGCGGTTCGATTCGTCAGCGGCGGACAACGGCAGAGCCGTGGCGTCCTCGGACTCAAAGGCGTAATTCAGGAAGTCGATGCCTTGGGCCCGGACGCGTCGCGTGAAAAAAGGATACCACCACGCCCACAGCTTCTGACGTAGCCTGGGGCGGACGAGGATCTCTTCGATGAGCCCCATCAGGCCCAGACTCCTTGTTCGACCAAGGCCTTCGTCGCCGCCGCCGACCAGCCGCGGTTCGCCACGGGGTTCGCCGGACTCGGATGAGGGACCTTCGCGTACTTCACCAGCAGGCCGTCCAAGGCTTCGCGGGCGCGGGTCTCGGCGTAGCCGCCCACGCCGACGACGGTACTGACGCCCAGGGTCTCGACGATGACCCGCAGCAACTTGTCACACTCCTTGTTCACCGGCTCCATGACCTCGTTCGGGAGCTCCTCCGGGATGACGTTGCGCCCTTGCTTGGTGTTCTCAAGGAACAGGAGCGGGCAGTAGTTATGGACCAGGTGTTCGGCGAAGAAGGCCTCGGCCGTCCCGAACCGCTCCTGGCAGAGACCCCATAGGCGGCGGCCGCTGACCTCCGAACGGTGACAGGCGAACCCGGTCACCTTCTTGCCCGGGTGCTCTTTCTCCGGACGTCCGACCGGCATCTCCAGCCCCATCCAGTCCCGGACGGCGGCGATCTCCCCGAACGGCACGCCGGTCTGGGCCATCCCGAAAGGACCCGGATTCATGCCCAGGAAGAGCACCTTCTTCGGCCTGGAAGCCGCATAGCGTCGCAGATAGGCCTCATGCGAAGCCCAGGCGTAATCCAGGGGTTGGTAGACGAAATCCGCGGGCGCGGGAAAGGAACGTCCGGCCAGAGCCTTCCGTAACGCGATCGTCGCTCGGATGACGGGTTCGGCGGACATGCCTTCAGACAAACCGCCGACACCGCCGAGGCGAGCCGGAAGGCTTCTTCCGGGGTGAGATTTCCCCTTGCGCTTCCCCCCGCAGGATAAAAAGTCCACCTCCCTACCGACGTGAGCAAACCGCAGCCCTGGACGACCAAAGACGCCGAAGAATACTACGGCTTCAAACGATGGGGAGGTAACAACTTCTCCGTGGACCCGAAGGGCCACCTCTGCGTGCACCCGAAAGGCGACCACCGGAAGATCCGCATCACCGACATCGTCAAGGAGGTCGAAGCGTCCGGCCTGAAGCCCCCGCTGACCATCCGCGTCCAGGACCTCCTGCGCAACCGCGTGACGCAGATCAATGAGGCCTTCCGCAGCGCCATCAAGGAAGAGGATTACGACGGCCGTTACCGCGGCGTCTTCCCGATCAAGGTCAACCAGCTCCGCGAAGTCGTCGAAGAGATCCTCGACGCCGGCGAAGAATATGATTTCGGCCTCGAGGCCGGCTCGAAGCCCGAGCTGATCATCGCCCTCGCGCTCCTCGAGAACCGCAAGGCCCTGCTCATCTGCAACGGCTACAAGGACGAGGAATACATCGAGCTCGCCCTGATGGGCCGCCGCCTCGGCAAGCAGACCATCATCGTCGTCGAACAGCTCTCCGAGATCGACGCCATCATCCGTATCGCCCGCCGCATGGGCGTGCAGCCGCACATCGGCCTCCGCGTCAAGCTCACCACCGCCGGCGAAGGCAAGTGGGCCGACAGCACCGGCGAGAACGCCAAGTTCGGCCTCACGGCCTCCGAGATCGTCGAGGTCGCCCAGCGCCTCACCAAGGCGAAGATGAAGGACTCCCTGCGCCTCGTCCACTTCCACATCGGCTCCCAGGTCCCCAACATCGGCACGATCAAGAAGGCCGTGGTCGAGGCCACCCGTTTCTACTGCGAACTGAAGCGCATGGGCTTCCCGATGGGCCTGCTCGACGTCGGCGGCGGCCTGGGCATCGACTACGACGGCAGCCGCTCGGCCTATGAGTCTTCCATGAACTACAGCATGGAAGTCTACGCCCGCGACGTGGTCGCCAACGTCAAGCAGATCTGCGAAGAGAGCAAGGTCGAGGTCCCGGACATCGTGTCCGAATCCGGCCGCGCCCTCGTCGCCCCGCACTCGATCCTGATCTTCGAAGCGGTCGACCGCATCACCCGCGACGACGGCAAGGTCGACACGTCCAAGGGCAAGACCCACCCGCTGGTCAAAGAACTTGAAGCCATCCGGAAGAACAAGCGGAAGTTCGACCCGCTGGAACGCTACCACGACGCCAAGGAGAAGCGCGAAGAGGCCCACGCCCGTTTCAGCCTAGGCAACCTGCGCCTCGAAGAGCGCGCCGCCGCCGACCGCCTGTTCTGGGACATCTGCCGGCAGATCCGCGACGACCTCAAGGACGGAGCGGACATCCCCGACGAACTCGCCCGTCTCGACTCGATGCTGGCCGAGCAGTACGTCTGCAACTTCTCGGTCTTCCAATCCCTGCTCGACCACTGGGCCCTCGACCAGCTCTTCCCGATCGCGCCGATCCACCGTCTCAACGAGCGCCCGACGGTCCAGGCGACGCTCGTCGACATCACCTGCGACTCCGACGGCAAGGTGGACGACTTCATCGACCTCGAAGACGTCCGCAAGACCCTCGCCCTCCATCCGTTCAAGGAAGGCCAGCCCTACTACGTCGGCGCCTTCATGGTCGGTGCCTACCAGGACATCATGGGCGACCTCCATAATCTCTTCGGCCGCGTGAACGAGGCCCACGTCTTCCTCGAAGACGACGAGGCGGACGGTTTCTACATAGAAGAAAGCATCTCGGGCTACTCGGTCGAACGCATCCTCGGCATGATCCAGTATAACGCCGAAGACCTCTGCCGCATGCTCAAGCGCCAGGTGGACCGCGCCACGAAGGCCGACTCGGTCCGCCCCCGCGAAGGCGTGGCGATGGTCGATCTCTACGAACGCCTCATCCGCGGCCGCACCTACCTGATCCCGCACCGCGAGGAAGCGAAGGCCAAGAAGGCCTCCAAGAAGAAGTAAGCGGAGCTATCGGCTCCGCAGGGCTAGGGCCAGAGTTAGGGCTAGGATCTTAATGATACCTAGCCCTCTTCTTTTAAGTACTACCCCTAGCCCTGTCCTTAAATTCACCTTTGCACACAGTACTCCCGCCACCTGCCACCCGGAGGTGCCACCTGCCACCCGAAACGATGCGTCTCCCCTTGCCCCCCTTGTCACCGTACCAGCATGTCCCCTCGCGCCAGCGCTTGTCCCCA
>JANRFG010000015.1:85240-99950 GCA_030725715.1 Opitutales bacterium | reverse complement strand
GTTAGCGGTTGGCGGATAGGAAGAAACAGAGGGAGGACTGAATGGAGGGCTGCGTTGAGGACTGCATAGAGGGCTGAATCGATGACGGATGACAGAGGGCAGATTTCCCGAACCCGAACCCGAACCTGCACCTGAACCTGGGTACCCGTACCAGGGACCTGATGGCCGAGACCTGAGACCTGAAAGTGTTCCTGCCCCAGCCAATCATCCGGTCTCCGGTTTCCCTTTGAGCCGCGGCCAATCCCGCCACCTGCCACCCGGGGCTGCCACCCGCCACCTGAAATGTCACGATGACTGGATCGATGATGGAGGCAGAAGGCAGTGACATCCTCTGGTGACGGGTGACGGCCATCAGGACATCAGCCATTCAGGGGTCGGCATTCCAGCCATCGGCAGCTGGGAGCCGGAGGCCGGGAGCCGAAACCCGAACGGCCGAAACCTGGAGGGCTGACTCCCGTGGCTGGCACCCGTCACCCGAGAATGCATGCCCCAGCCAATCATCCGGTCTCCGGTTTCCCTTTGAGCGGGTATGATCCCGCCACCAGCCACCCGGAGCTGCCACCCGCCACCTGAAATAAATTCCCCTAGGGCAGCACGCGGTGCTGCCCCTACCTCGAGACAGCTAGGTCGGCACGCAGTGCCGACCCTACCTAGATCCCGTTCGCGTGAGACACCGGTTCGACGCCATTTCACAAAGCTTCAATTAGGCAGGGCAAAGGTGACCCAACCGCTATCCGCTCACCGCCCACCGCTATCACCCCCGAAGCCTGCGGCTTCGGTCCATTAATCTTCCCTCCCCAGCGTCCCGCACTTACAAACGCCCTAAGCCTCAGCTTTGTCTGCCATGTCCGTCCCTCCTTCCCTTCCCCTGACCCGTTCCGCCCAACCGACGTACATCATCGGCCACAAGAACCCGGACGCCGACGCGATCTGCTCCGCCCTCGCCTACGCCGCCTTCAAGGAAGCCTCCGGCCAGACCGGCTTCAAGCCCGCCCGTTGCGGCAATTCCAACGCGCGCATCGACGCGATCCTCGGCCGCTTCGGCGCCGCCCTCCCCGAGTTCGTGGGCGACGTCATCCCGCGCATCGAGGACATCATGCACCGCGACCCGTTCAAGGTCGGCGTCGACGACACGTGCGCCCGCGCGCTCGAGCTCCTCGACCTGCATGACGTGCGCGCGCTCCCGGTCGTCGGCAAGGACGGCCGACTCGAAGGCTACGTCTCCATCTTCAGCCTCGGCGACTACTTCATCCCGAAGCCCAAGCGCGCGACCTCGATGCGCAAGGTCACCAGCTCGATCAACGCCATCATCCGCTCCATCGGCGGCACCGAGGTCGTCGCCTACGACGCCACCAGCGTCGAAGAGCTCTTCGTGCGCGTCGCCGCCATGGAACTCGAATCCTTCGGCAAGTCCGCGACCGTCGAAGGCATCCCGACGAACAAGAGCGTCATCGTCGTCGGCGACCGTGCCGACGTCCACCTGCGCGCCATCGAGATGGGCGTGCGCATCATCATCGTCACCGGTGGGCACCGCATGAAGCCGGAAGTCCTCGAGCGCGCCAAGGCCGCCAAGGTCTCCGTCGCCTACGCCGACACCGACAGCGCCACGACCGCCTGGGCCGTGCGCGCCTCCACGCTCGTGGGCGGCCTCGTCCAGCGCGACGCCTTCACCTTCAAGCCGCAGGAGAAGCTCTCCGTGGCCCGCCGCCGCATCGTCCAGAACCCGGCCCTGATCTGTCATGTCGTCGACGAGGACGGCCGCCTGCTCGGCGTCTTCACCAAGTCGGACATCATCAACCCGCCGCGCGCCAAGCTCGTGCTCGTCGACCACAACGAGCTCTCCCAGGCCGTCGACGGCGCCGCCGAAGTCGAGATCGCCGAGGTCGTCGACCACCACCGCCTCGGCAACGCGCCGACGCATCAGCCCATCCTCTTCATCAACCGCCCGCTCGGCTCCACCTGCACGATCGTGGCGGACATGTTCCGCACCGCCGACCTGAAGCCCACGCCGCAGATCGCGGGCCTGATGATGTGCGGGATCATCTCGGACACGCTGCTCCTGCAGAGCCCGACGACCACGCCGCTCGACGCCGACCTGCTCCAGTGGCTCGCGCGCATCGCCGATGCGGACCCGCGCCAGCTGGCCGACATGATCTTCAACGCCGGCTCGGTGCTCTCGACCCTCAGCCCGGCCGCCGCCGTGCGCGCCGACTGCAAGCAGTACCGCGAAGGCGAACGCCGCTTCTCGGTCTCGCAGGTCGAGGAACTCGGCTTCACGAACTTCTGGAAGTGCGAGGACGCCCTCCTCGAAGCCCTCGAGAAATACCGCATGGAGAACGGCCTGAACTTCTCCTGCCTCCTCGTGACCGACATCGACACCCAGAGCTCACTCTTCCTGATCCGCGGCGACGCCGAGGTCGTGCAGGCCATCACCTACCCGCAGAAACGCCCGCCGGACATCTTCGACCTGCCCGGCATCGTCAGCCGCAAGAAGCAGCTCATGCCCTACCTGGGCAGCCTGCTCGGAGGCACGAACGAAAGCGCATGAGCGCCGAAGAAGTCCTCCTCAAGTTCCTCGGGAAGCCCGGCTACAAGCCGATGCGCCTCGAGGCCATCGTCCAGGCCCTCGGCGGCACGCGCGAAGACCTGCGCCGCCTGAGCAAGACGATCCCGCGCCTCATCAAGGCCGGCGCCGTCGTGACGGTCAAAGGCCACCTGCTCGCCCTGCCCTTCGCCGGCCTGGGCGGCGGCTCCCGCAAGCCCGACGCCGAGCTCCTCGAGGGCACCATCCTCTTCCGCCCCAGCGGCTCGGCCCGCGTGGTCTTCGACGCCGTCCCCGGCTCGCCGCCGCGCGAACAGCTGCACATCGACGCCGACGACACGCACGTGGCGCTCCACGGCGACCGCGTGCTGGTCAAGCTCAACGCCAACCGCCGCGACCGCAACGGCGACGACTGGGGCACGGGTACGGTCGTGCGCATCGTCAAGCGCGCGCTCACCCAGCTCACCGGCACGATCGGCAACAACCGCCTCCAGTGGTTCGTCGTCCCCGACGACCCCCGCATCTCGCGCGAGATCATCGTGCGCGATCCCGCCCGCGCCGGCCTGACGCCCGCGCCGAAGCCCGGCGACAAGGTCGTCGTGCGCCTCGACGCCTGGGAACGCCGCAACCTCAGCCCGACGGGCACGGTGACCGAAGTCCTCGGCGTCACGCACACGCCGATGGCCGAATACCTCGCCATCCTGCGCCGCTACGGACTCCGCCCGGAATTCCCGCCCGCGGTCGCCGCCGAGGCCAACGCCTTCGGCAAGGTCGTCACCAAGGCCGACTGCGTCGGTCGCGAGGACTTCCGCGCGATCCCGACGATCACCATCGACCCGGATGACGCGAAGGACTTCGACGACGCCCTGTCCGTGCAGCGCATGCCGGACGGCAACGTCCGCGTGGGCATCCACATCGCCGACGTCTCCGCCTACGTGAAGACCGGCTCGCCCCTCGACGTCGAGGCGCGCGAACGCGGCAACTCCACCTACCTCGTCGGCACGGTCATCCCGATGCTCCCGCACGCGCTCTCCAGCGGCCTGTGCTCGCTCGTCGAAGCCGAAGACCGCCTGGTGAAGACGGTCATCTGCGAATTCACGCCGGACGCCCAGCTGGTGAAGACCGAGTTCGCGAACTCGGTCATCCGCAGCGTCAAGCGCCTGACCTACAAGCAGGCCTACGCGTTCCTGCAGCACCTGACGAAGGACCAGATCCGCGCCTTGCCGGCCCCGCCGCCCCACCAGACCGGCTCCCCGGGCCGCCCGCTCGCCGAGCTCACCGACGCCGAACTGGACCTGGTCCAGGGCATGATCGACGACCTCTGGAACATCGCCAAGGTGCTCCGCGCCGAACGCTTCCGCGCCGGCTCGCTCGACCTGGAGATGAAGGAGATCAAGATCTACTGCGACAAGGACGGCTGGGCCGACCGCACGGAGGTCGTGCAGCACGACGAATCGCACCAGCTCATCGAGGAGTTCATGCTCCTCGCCAACGAGAGCGTGGCCACGGCCCTCGACAAGGCCTCGATCCCGCACGTCAACCGCGTGCACGACGACCCCGACCCCGAGAAGCTCGCCGCCCTGCGCGAAGAGCTCGCCGGCAACGGCTTCAAGGTCGGCGACCTCACGCACCGCTCCGAGATGGTCAAGCTGCTCGCCAGCCTGAAGGACCGCGAAGACGGCTACACGATCCGCATCCAGCTCCTGCGCTCGCTCAAGCAGGCCTGCTACCGCCCCTCCCCCGACGGCCACTTCGGCCTCGCGAAGCGGCACTACTCGCACTTCACCTCGCCGATCCGCCGTTACTCCGACTTGCTGGAGCACCGCATCTTCGACGCCTTCATCCAGAAGCAGGGCGTGCGTTCCGCGCCGAAGGAACCCCTGCGTTCGCCGGGCCTCAGCGAGCTGACGCGTTCCTGCGAGCACATCTCGATCACCGAGCGCAACAGCTCCGAAGCCGAGCGCGACTCGGTGAAGATCAAGCTCCTCGAACTCTTCGAACGCGAGGCCGCCCGCCCGGACAAGCGTCCGTTCGAAGCCACGATCACCGACGTGAAGCCGCACGGCCTCATGGTCGAGCTCAACGCCTCGCAGGCCTACGGCCTCGTGCACATGTCGACGCTCACCGACGACTACTACCGCCTCAACGACCGCGGCAACATGCTCGTCGGCAGCCGGACCGGCCGGAAGTTCATGCCCGGCGGCGTCATCCAGGTGACCGTCGACCGCGTGGATCGCTTCAAGCGCCAGGTCGATTTCCGCCTCTACGACGATCGTCAGGTCCAGAAGCCGAGGGGACCGGAGCGGAGAAAAGGGCAGAGGTAAGCACGGAGGACTGAATAGAGGGCTGCGTTGAGGTCTGAGTGGAGGACTGAATTGATTGAGCGGCATCGGGTAGGGACAGCACCACGTGCTGTCCTTTTTCGTGGAGAGCATTCTCGGGTGGCGGGTGGCAGCCCCAAGTGGCAGGTGGCGGGTGCATCGAGGTAGGGACGTGATTGCCATCACGTCCGTGGGCGGCCTGACGCTGGAATGGTCCGTCGCCTTAACCGGCTCATGGTGCGTGCGCGGGCGAACGGCGGTCATGGCAATGACCGCCCTACCCAAGGCAGACTAGGGCAGCACGCGGTGCTACCCCTACCTCGAGTCCTCGTGTCCTCAGGTCCTCGAAACCACTGTCCTCTGTCATCGATGCAGTCATCGACTCAGCACTCTATTCAGCCCTCCACGCAGCCCTCTATTCAGTCCTCAATTCTTCCCAATCAATCTCCCCCACGCCCGCGCGTAATCGCCGGCGGCTTTGCCGAGACGGATGCGGCCGGCGTCGTCGTCGGTCCATTTGACGGGAATCTCGATGAGTTGGGCGCCCGCGCGGGCGAGGCGCACGAAAGCTTCGCCGCCGAAAGAGAAGCCACGGGCGTCGGCCGGCATCTGCAACTGCGCGAAGACGGAGCGACGCACGAGCTTCAGGCCGCAGCCCGGATCGGTCAGGCGGGCGCCGGGTAGCATCCGCCAGAAAAACGAGAGCGTCGCGGAGATGAGCGAGCGCTTCCAGGAACGGCCGATGACCTGGGAATCGCGATGCCAGCGGGAACCGGCGACGAGGTCGGCCTTCCCTTCCGCGATGAGACGGTAGCCACGCACGAGCGCTTCGGGATCCGTGGCCATGTCGGCGTCGCAATACGCGAGGACGTCATAGCCCTCCGGCGCCGACTCCCAGGCAGAGAAGATCGCGACCCCTTTGTCGCCGTAGTCGCACGCCCGGTGGTAGACCACGCGATACGGAATCTTCGCGGACGCTTCGATGGCGACCGACCGGGTCCAGTCCGTGGAGCCATTGTCCGAGACCACAATCAAGGCGTCCGCGCAGCCGTTGGCCTGCAGGCTCTCCGCCAGACGGGCCAAGCCCGGACCCAGACGGCGCTCCTCATTGCGGACCGGAATGACGATTAGGAGGGGCATCGGGGGCCGTTTAAAATCCTCCATTTCCCACGATAACTCAACCCTTACGTCCGGCCTTTGCGATTGAGATGAGATTGAGACTCAGTTTCATGTTTGACTGTTGAGACTGAATCTCAATTTTGGGCGGCCTACTCATTTCGTCATGCGCCCATATCTCCTCTTCCTGCTCGCCGCCAGTCAGGTGACCTTGGCCCAGACCGCGCCTTCGACCGTCAAGCCCAGCGAGCTCGCCCCCCTGACCGTGACGGGCATCGCCCCGGACGCCTTCATCCTCCCGGGCTCGGCGGCCATCATCGAAGGCGATGAGTTCCGCGCCAAGGGCTACACGAACATCAAGCAGATCGCCGCCAACACCCCCGGCGTGTTCGTGCGCGACGAAGACGGCTTCGGCAACTTCCCCAACATCTCGATTCGCGGCGTCGACGGCACGCGCAGCGCCAAGGTCACCCTGATGGAAGACGGCATCCTGACCGCGCCCTCGCCCTACTCTTCTCCTAACGCCTACTACGCGCCGAAATCGGGACGCATGTCGGGCATCGAGTTCCTCAAGGGCTCGAGCCAGGTGATGTATGGCCCGCACACTACGGGCGGCGTCATCAACTTCCTCTCGACCCCGATCCCGACCGGCGGCCAGCGCTTCTTCTCGCGCCTCACGGCCGGCAACTACGGCAACTTCTTCAACCAGACCTGGCTCGGCGGCACGACGATGACCGAAGCCGGCAAGGTCGGCGCGCTCGTCGAACTGCACACCCAGCTGAGCGACGGCTTCCGCGTGATCGACGGCGTCGGCCGCCGCAGCGGCTTCACGCTCACCGAGCCGATGGTCAAGCTGTCGTGGGAGCCGAAGGGCGCCCTCCGCCAGCGCATCGAACTCAAGGTCGGCCAGACCGACTTCGAAGCCGATGAATCCTATGCGGGCCTGACCGAGACCGACCTCCGCGCAAATCACGACCGCCGCTATGGTTCGAGCCGCTTCGACCACCACGTGGCCGAACACTGGCGCACCTATCTCAAGTGGATCGCCGAACCGGATAAGTCCCTCCGCCTCGAGAGCGCGTTGTATTACAATAAGTTCGATCGTAACTGGGATAAGCTCGACGGCCTGACGACCACCACCGGGGCCACGCTCCGCACCAACGTCGCCGAAGCCCTCGCCCACGCCCCTTCCCTCGCGGTCCTGCGCGGCGACCTCATCGCCGGCAACGACGGCGCGTTCTTCACCAACGACGCCACGCGCAATCACGAAGCCTACGGCTGGCAGGGTTCGGCGCGGAAGTTCTTCGAGACCGGCGAAGTCCGCCATGAGCTCGTCACCGGCCTGCGCGTCCACCGCGACACCGCCGGCGGCTCGAACCAGCGTACGACCTACGTGGTCGACGACGGCGTGATCGGCGCGGGCACCAAGGCCGCGGCGACTTCGGCCGGCTTCCAGGAGACGCTCGCGACGGCCTTCTTCGTCGAAGACGCGATCAAGTTTGGCGCGCTGACCCTGCGTCCGGGCGTACGTTACGAATTCCTCGACATGGCCAACACCACGTCCGGCGGCGCGTACACGCCCGTCGACAGCGAGATGGTCATGGGCGGCCTCGGCTTCACCTACGAGCTCAACGCGCAGAGCACCGTCTTCGGTGGCGTCTACCGCGGCGGCTCGGCGGCCAATCCTTCCGGCTACGCCGCCGGCACGCGCTCCGAAGAAAGTCTCGGCAAGGAACTCGGCCTGCGTCACCGCGACCGCGCGACCAGCTGGGAACTCACGGCGTTCCACACCGATTTCCGCAACCTCATCGCGCCCGTGGTCGGCGTGGCCGGTGGCGGCCTGATGCCCGTCACCAACGGCGGCGGCGCGACCTCTTACGGGCTCGAAGCCCTCGTGCGGCACGACCTCGCCGGCGCGCAAGGCCGCGGCTTCGCGCTGCCGGCCTACGCGGGCCTGACCTGGACACACGCGCGCTTCAGCGACATCGAAGGCAGCCGCCTCGGCAATTCGGCCGGCCTCTTCGCCGGCGCGAGCAATGGCAACGAGATCCCGTATATCCCGGAATGGAAACTCTCGGCCGGCCTCGGCTTCGAGACCGGACCGTGGGGCGGCTCGCTCGATCTCAGTTACTACTCCGCGACCTGGGGCACGGGCTACAACGCCGGCCCGCGGCTCGTCGACGGCTCCGGCGCGCTGGCCAATCCGTCCACCCTCGACGGCAAGGTCGACGGACTCCTCACCGTGGACCTCAACCTCCGCTATCAGCTGACGCCGTCCTTCAAACTCGTCGGCGGGGTCCAGAACCTGCTCGATAAGCGGGCCATCATCAGCCGCGCCCCGCTCGGCGCGCGCGCCAACGCCCCGCGCACCTTCTTCTGCGGCGGCGAACTGGCCTTCTGAACCCCGGACGCGACTTGCCTCCGCCGGGCCGCGCTCGCATCGTCACCTTTCCCGCGCATGCGCCCCGCGCCCGTCCAGCCTGACTCCGACCGCCTCCTCGACTTCGTCGTCGTGGCGCTCGCGGTCGTGGCGCTGGGCGTGTCGGTCAGCGGCCTGACCCGGACGCCCCCGCGACTCGAACCCGCGACGCTTCCGCCCGCGAAGGCCAAGCCGGCGCTGGTGAAACTCGACCCGACGAAGCTCCGCACCGCCCCCTCCGCGAACGCCGACAGCGCCGCGGTCGCCCCGGACGCCGCGCTGGCGCCCGCGCCCCTCGCCCCGATCACCTCGCTCCCGGACGTGCGCTTGCCGTCCCTCCCGCAGGTCCCCGCCGCGACCCTCCGCCGCACGACGACGACGCCCACCGTCCCCGCCGTCGGCAAGACCGGCACCACGGGCGCCGCCCGAGGGGGCGTGACGGCCGGACCCATCGTGCTCGATGTCGCCGAGATGGCCGGCCGCCAGCCCTGGCCGGAATATCCTTTCGAGTGCCTGCGTCGTCGCGAGAGCGGCGTCGTGCGCGTCGAGTTCGAGGTCGGCGAGAACGGCACCGTGCGCCGCGCCCGCGCGGTGAACACCTCAGGTTGCCATCGCCTCGACGAGGCCGCGACCGAGACCATCCTGCGCCGCTGGGAATTCCCCGCCGGCGACGTCCGCCTTTACGAGATCTCCATCCACTTCCAACTCCAGTGACCATGCCCCTCGCCAACGTCCTCGTCGAGACCTTCCTCAAGGGAGGTCCCATCATGTGGCCGATCCTCGTCTGCCTGATCGTCGCCCTGGCGACCGTGGCCGAGCGTCTGCTCTACTGGCGCAACGTCCGTCGCCTCCGCGCCGACAAGGCCTTCAGCGAGGCCCTCTGGGAAGTCCGCCTCGGCCAATACGGCCCCGCCTGGCAGCGCACGCAGGGCGCGGCCTCGCCCTTCCTCGTCGCCCTGCGCTCCGGCCTCGCCAACGGCCGCACCGAACCCGTGACGGCCATGCAGCTGCGCGCCGAAGAGACGCTCGAGGAGGCCGGCGCCCGCCAGTGGCTGCTGAGCACCATCGTCACGCTCGCCCCGTTGCTCGGCCTGCTCGGCACCGTCGTCGGCATCATGGGCAGCTTCCAGTTCATCGGCTCCGAGCAGCTCGCGGTCGCCAAGGTCAGCGGCGGCGTCGGCGAAGCCCTCATCGCGACCGCCGCCGGCCTGGGCATCGCGATCCTCTGCCTCATCCCGCACAACTTCTTCCACCGCCGCGCGCAGTCGCTGCGGCACGACCTCGAGCAGGCCATCAACCAGGCCGAGATCGCGCTGAAGAGCGCCGCGGCCGCCGGCCAGCCGGTGAGCGAATTCCAACCTGCGCCCGACGAAGCCGGGCGCCGTCGCTGAGATGACCGTCCGCCTCCGCCGGCCGAAGGAAGAAGAGACGGGCGCGCGCATCGAGATCGTGCCGCTCATCGACATCATGTTCTTCCTGCTGGCCACGTTCATCCTCGCCACGCTCGGCCTGACGCAGAGCCAGGCGCTCGCGCCGGTCCGCCTGCCCGCCTCGGCGGCGGCCACCGCCTCGGCCGAACGCGACCTCGTCGTCGCCGTCGACGCCGCGGGCACGCTCTCGCTCGAAGGCCGCGCGCTCGGCCGCAACGAACTCGTCGCCGAACTCCGCCGCCGCGCCGCCGCCGCGCCCGGCCGGCCCGCCCTCGTGCAGGGCGACGCCCGCACGCCCTTCGCCGCGATGACCCGCGCCCTCGAGGCCGTCGGCGAAGCCGGCATCACCGAAGTGCGCTTCGCCGCCGAACCCGTCGAAAGCAGATGAGCCTGCGCGCCATCCAGTTCGCGTTGATCGGCCTGCTCGTCGCCGTCGCCGGCTGGCAGTGGCGGCGCGACCTCGGCCTGCGCGCGGACTACGCCGCCGAAGGCGCCACGCGCGCCAGGCTGGTCGCCGACCTCGCCCAGGCCCGCGCCGAAAGCGAAGGCCTCAAGCAGGACCTCTCCGAACTGCGCACGCAGCTCGACCGCACGCGCGCGCTCCGCGCCGAGGCCGAAGCCGAGACCCGCAAGCAGGCCGCCGAATTCGTCGCCCGCACCAAGGACTGGCAGGCCGCCCTCCGCGGCTGGGAAGACGCCGTGAAAGCCCGCGACGCCCGCCTCGCCGCCCTCCAGGAACGCGAGAAGCTCATCCTTACCCGACTCACCGAAGCCGTGAAGCACGCCGAAGAAGCGACCGCGCGGGCGGAGGAGATGAGGGTGAGGATCGAGGAAGGGAAGAAGAAGGAGTGATCATAGGTGGTGGCGGTTAGCGGTCGGCGGATAGCGGATAGGAAGAGACAGAGGGTTCGAGGACCTGAGGACCTGAGGGCAGGAGGACTCGAGGGCCTGAGGGTTGAATCGATTACAGAGGACAGGGATCCTGCCACCCGCCACCTGGAGCCGCCACCTGCCACCTGAAAGGGGACGATGACTGCATCGATGATGGAGGCAGAATGCAGTGACATCCTCTGGTGACGGGTGACGGCCATCAGGGCATCAGCCATTCAGGACTCGGCATTCCAGCCATCAGCAGCCGGTAGCCGGAGGCCAGCAGCCGAAACCCGGACGGCCGAAACCTGGAGGGCTGGCTCCCGTGGCTGTCACCCGTCACCCGAGACATGAATTCCACTAGGGCAGCACGCGGTGCTGCCCCTACCTCGAGACAGCTAGGTCGGCACGCAGTGCCGACCCTACCCATCCGCGAAGCTTACCCACAAAAAAGGACAGCACGCGGTGCTGTCCCTACCTTGATGCAGGCGGATGCGATGTCATCGCATCCCTACCTACCTTATTTGGCTTCTCGGCTAACCGCTAACCGCCACCACCTATGCTTCATCCCACCTTCTCCTTGATCGCCGCGAGCATCTGATCGGGGGCGAGGCCGTTGGCGGCGCGCAGGGTCTTCACGTCGGTGGCATGGCCGACGAAACGGTCGGGCCAGCCGAGGCGGAGCACCGGCGTGCGGACGCCGAATTCGGCGAGGGTCTCGAGCGCGCCCGTGCCGAAGCCGCCGGTGACGGCGCCGTCTTCGAGCGTGACGATGAGCTTGGCGGCCTTGGCCTGCGTGACGAGCAAGGTGGCGTCGATGGGCTTGGCGAAGCGCGCGTTGACCACGCCGACGGAAAGACCGGTCTGAGCGGCGAGCCGGTCGGCGAGCGACTGGGCTTCGGGCACCATCGTGCCGAGGGCCCACAACTGGACATCGACACCGTCGCGAATGACTTCGGCCTGACCGAGCGGGATGAGCGCGGGCTGCGCCTTGACCGCCTTGCCGGCGGCGGCGCCGCGCGGGTAGCGGATGAACATCGGCGCGCCGGACTTCAGCGCGGTGTGGAGCATGTCCGCGAACTCGTCCTCGTCCTTCGGCTGCATCAGCGTCACGTTCGGGACGCAGCGCAGGTAGGCGATGTCGAAGAGACCGTGGTGCGTGGGGCCGTCGCTGGGCGAGACGCCCGCGCGGTCCATGCAGAAGGTGACCGGCAGGCGCTGCAGGCAGACGTCATGGATGACCATGTCGTAGGCGCGCTGCATGAAGGTGGAGTAGATCGCGCAGACCGGGCGGAGGTCGCGGGCGGCGATGCCGGCGGCGAAGAGCGCGGCGTGCTCCTCGGCGATGCCGACGTCGTGATACTGCGCCGGCAGTTCCTTCTTCAGCTGGTTGAGGCCCGTGCCCGAGGGCATCGCGGCGGTGATGCCGACCACGCGGGAGTCGGCCTTGGCTTCGCGGAGGAGCAGCGCGCCGAAGACGTCCTGCCAGGCCTTGGGGGCGCCGGCGGCGCCGGAAGCGAGCGAGTCGCCCGTCTCGGGATCGAAGGCGCCCGTGCCGTGGAATTTCTCCGGATTCTTGAGCGCGGCGCCGAGGCCGCGGCCTTTCTCGGTGCGGACGTGGAGGAGGATCGGACCTTGGGAGTCCTTGCAGAAATCCAGGTAGCGCTCGAGCGCGCCGAGGTCATGGCCGTCGATCGGGCCGACGTAACGCACGCCGTACTGCTCGAAGAGCGAGGAGCTGTGCGTGTACCAGTTCTTCACGTGGCGCTTGAAGCTGCGGCCGAAGTCCAGGACCTTGGTGCCGAGGCGGGTCTTGCTCAGGAATCGCTTCAGGCCCTGCTGGGAATTATTGTAAGGACGCGTGACGATCAGACGGCTCAGGATGTCGGCGACCGCCCCGACGTTGCGGTCGATGGACCACTCGTTGTCGTTGAGCACGATGACCAGGCGCTTGGTCGACTTCGCGGCGTTGTTGAGCGCCTCCATCGTGACGCCACAGGTGAGGGCCGCGTCGCCGATGAGGGCGACCACGTGCGAATCTTCGCCGAGGCGGTCGCGGGCGTTGGCGAGGCCGACGGCGGCGGAGAGCGCCGTGCCGGCGTGGCCCGCGCCGAAGACGTCGTGCAGGCTCTCCTCGCGATTGAGGAAGCCGCTCAACCCGCCCGTGGTGCGGATGCCGTCGAAGTCGGCGCCGTTACGTCCGGTGAGGAGCTTGTGGACGTATCCCTGGTGGGCCACGTCGAAGACGAACTTGTCACGCGGCGTGCCGAAGACGCGGTGCAGGGCGATCGAGAGTTCGACCACGCCGAGATTGGGGCCGATGTGGCCGCCGTTCTTGGCCGTGACGGCCACGAGGCGTTCGCGGATCTCCTGCGCGAGCAGCGGAAGCTGCTCGGGCGCGAGGGCCTTGACGTCGGCCGGGCCGCGGATGGACGCGAGGAGCGACATCAGCCCTGCGAGTCTTCGCCGCGCTTGCCCAGCTGCTCGATGCGCAGTTCGGCGGCTTCGAGCGACTTCTGGCAGGACTTCAGGAGGCGCATGCCTTCCTCATACTTGGCGACGAGCGCGTCGAGCGAGACGTCGCCGGACTCGAGGGATTCGACGAGCTGCTCGAGCTGCTTGAGTTCGGCCTCGAAGCCTTCCTTGCCGGAAGCCGAGGCGGGTTTCTTGTCCGCGCACATGGGCCTACTGTCGGCGGGGCACCCTCCCCTCTCAAGCGGATTGTGCGGATTCCGGGCGAGAAACCGCGGCCGCCCTGCTCACAGATACTGCGTCAGCGACCTGACCGTCGGCGCGTCGAGCCGGCGGACCAGCGCCACGGCCAGGTCGACGCAGGCCTGGAGGTCGGCGACGTCGATGACCGCATTGTGCGTGTGGATGTAGCGGGCCGGCACGCCGAGCACGATGACCGGGAGGCCCAGCTCGTGGGCCTGGAAGGAACGCGCGTCGGTGCCGCCCGTGCGGCGGACCGCCAACTGGCAAGGGATGCCCTGCTCCGCCGCGACCTGCAGCGTCAGGTCGACGAGGCGCGGGTTCATGATCGCCGTCGGATCGTAGGCGCGCACCTGCACGCCGCCGCCGAGGGCGCCCTGGTGCTCCCCATGCGGGGCGAGGCCGGGCAGGTCGTCGGCCGGCGGGCCTTCGAGGACGATGACCACGTCAGGCTTCGCGAGGCGGGCGGCGACGACCGCGCCGCGGCAGCCGACTTCTTCCTGCACGGTCGCGACCGCCAGAAGATCGGCGGCCGGCGGAGCGGCGTCGAGCGCGTGCGTGGCGAGCGTGAGCGCGGCCATGCCGACGCGGTTGTCGAAAGCCTTGGCGACATAGAGGCCCGGTTCGGCGAGCGCCGTGAACGGACCTTCGGGCACGACCGGATCGCCCGGGCGGATACCGAGACGCGCGACGGCGTCGGCGGAACGCGCGCCGATGTCGACGAGCACCTTGTCGGCGGACGCGGCCTGGGCGCCGCCCTGATGAGGCGGGAGCGCGGCGACGACACCGAGGAATTCCTTGCGCGCGGAGCGCGACCAGATGCGGAGACGCTGCGCGGCGAGCACGCCGTCGGGCCAGCCGCCGACCGGGACCAGGCGGAGGAAGCCGTCGTGGGTGATCGCCTGCACCAGGAAACCGATCTCGTCCATGTGCGCCGTGAGCACCACGCGCGGGCCGCCCTTCTCCTTGGCGGGCGCGGCGAGCACGCCGCCGAGGCCGTCGGCGCTGAACGCGCGGCCGCGGAGTTCGCGGACGAAGATCGCGCGGACCGCGTCCTCGTGACCGGACGTGCCGTGGGCCTGCGTGTAGTCTTCGAGCAGGCGGAGGACTTCAGGGAGACGGGTGGACATGAGGGGAGCGATCTATGATGAAAGATGAGGGATGGACGATGGAGGACTCGAGGACCAGAGGGCCCGAGGACTCGAAGAAAAACAGGGTTAGCGGCGGTTAAGATGCAGGAGGTATTCGCGAACGCAAGGGCTCGGGAATAACAGGCGAGTAACGGTGGAGGACTCGAGGG
>JANRFG010000015.1:70000-85140 GCA_030725715.1 Opitutales bacterium | reverse complement strand
GGAGGACTCGAGGGAAATCAAAGAATGAGGTCCTGGGGGCCTCCTGCCCTCGTGCCCACGTGCCCTCGTATCCTCGTGTCTCAGCGCGGCTGGCGGGTCTGCAGGCGCGGCTTCAGGCCGGCCTTGGCCGCGGCGTCGAGCGCGCCGACCGCGGCGCCCGTGAGCGAACGCTCGTCGGCGACGATGATGACTTCGGTGCCGGGCGACTTCAGCGCGTGGTCGACGAGGGCCTTGGCGAGCGCGTCGGCGGCGATGGGCTTACCTTCGAGATAGAGCTTACCCTCGCGGTCGACGCCGACGACGAGCGCAGAAGCCTCGGCGCCGGCCGTGCCGGCGGAGGCCGTGGGCGGCACGATGGCGAGCGCGCGCGTCTGTTCGAAGCGGCCGCTCAGCAGGAGGAAGAACACCAGCACCACCAGCACGTCGATGAGCGGCACGACGTTGATGTCGGCGCGACGGCGGCGGGCGACGACGAGGCTCATCGGCGGCGGGCTTCGAGGGCCTCGACGAGGACGTCGAGCCGCGAGGAAAGGATCTCGAGCCGACGCGCGAGCCAGTTCGAAGCGAGGAGCGAAGGGATCGCGACGCAGAGGCCGATCATCGTCGTGCTGAGCGCGAGGCCGACGCCGCGCGTGAGCGTCGGCGTGTCCGGCAGGCCTTGTTCCGGGAAGAGCGTGGCGAGGCCGGCGACCGTGCCGAGCAGGCCGAGCAAGGGCGCGCCCGCCACGATGCTGTCGAGCAGGTGGAGGCCGCGCTGCAGGCGGATGAGTTCATGACGGGCCCAGGCCTTGAGCACTTCGCCCGAGGCGCCGTCCTTCCATCGCTGCACGAGACGGCCCGCGACGGACTCGCCGTCGGCGGCGCCGACCTGGTCGAGCTGGCCGGCGAAGACCGCCTTCACGACGGACTCCGGGGCGACCCGGGAGACCCGCAGGGCCAGGGCTCGTTCGATGATCAGATAGAGCGCGAGGAATGAGCAGAAACCGAGCGGCCAGAGGAAAGCGCCGGCACCTTGGATGAGGGTTTGCACATCGCCAGCGTCGGGAAACCCCCAGAGGTCGCAAGCCCGCCCTTTAAATTGCCATTAAATGAGGATTTTATGAGTTTAAATGGGTTTATATGATTTATTCCAATCCTTTGGAACAAATGTGTAAAACCAATCCTTTGACTTAGCCCTAGGGGGGTTTACTGTGATTTTACCCCAATTTACCTATGAGACTTAAACGCTCTGGTTTCTCCCTCGTACTCTCGCTGACCATCATGGCGGCGATGGTGATGATGGTGATCGTCCTCGCCTCGTTCCTGCAGGTGGAAAGCCGCCTGGCGCTCAGTCACTCCGGCTATCTCCGGGCGCGTTTCAACGCCCTCGCCTCGGCCCGCATCGCGGTGGCCCAGCTCCAGCAGCTCGCCGGCCCCGACCAGCGCGTGACCATGCGGGCGGACATGTATTCGCCGCAGGTGCTGGCGAGCCCGCCGCCTGCTGCGGTGCCGGTTCCCGGCACGAATCCCAACCCCAGCAAGCCGCGCGCCGTCGCGCACCAGAAGCGTTATTGGACGGGCATCTGGGCCACCGGCGGCGTCGACAGTTCCAAGCCGCGCGACTGGCGCGTCGGCGATCCGCACGACACGCGCCTGTTCCTCGGCTGGCTGACCTCGCCGACGCGGGCCGACGGCGCCAACCCCGAACTGCCGGACGTCAACGCGCTCAACTTCTACCTGCCGAACCGCACGTACTTCGACGCCGCCACCGGCAAGGTCGCCGGCGGCGCCGGCAGCGAAGGCCAGCAGCTGATCGCCCGCCTGAACGCCAACCTCAACAACAACCCCTTCACCGCGCCGAACTTCGTGCGCCTCGTCGGGGGTTCGCCGCTCGTGCCCGGCTCGCCGGCGACCGGCAGCGTGCAGTGGCCCGCGGCCGCCACGAGCGCCCTGCTCCAGGAATTCTACGGCGCGGTCGACCTGCCGACCATGCCGCTCCCGGGCCCCACGCTGACCAGCGGCACGCTGGGCTCGCGGGGTCGTTACGCCTACTGGATCGGCGACGAAGGCATCAAGGCCAAGGCCAACCTGCCTGACACCCATGCGCCGTTCGCGACGGCCGCCCTCAGCGACTGGGACCGCGGCTTCGCCGGTTCGGCCGCGCAGCGCAGCGCCATCGAGTCCGTCACGCCGGCGATCACGCCGGCCGCCGCGGCCCTGATGCCGGTGAACTTCAGCGCCAACTTCCTGTCCTGGCGCGCCGCCGACATCGCCGCCGCCGGCACGCCGGAACTCCTCCGCCTGCCGCGGGCCGGCACCCGCGGCGAGCTCGCCCAGTGGGCGGCCCGGCATGGCTCCGTCGCCGGCGGCGACGCGATGAGCGCGGCGACGCGCCTGCTCTGGCATGACGTCACGCCCTTCTCCTACTCCGTGCTCAGCGACACGCTGAACGGCGGCATCAAGACCGACCTCTCGACCGCCTTCGAGCTGCCCTACGCGGTCTTCCGCACGCTGGAGCTCCATCCCGGCCAGAAGAACGCGACCGTCACCCCCGCCATCGCCGACCGCCGCGCGGCGCTCTTCCACTCGGCGCCGAACGCGACGTTCAACCCCGGCATGGCGACCGACCTCGACTACAACCGCCCCAACCTGATGGACAAGCTCGGCTCGCCGCTCGACGTGCTGAAGGCCTCGCCGCGCGCGCCGGAATGGGCGCCGCGCTACCTCAGCCAGATCTCGAGCATCGGCGCTTCGGTCAACCTGATCCGCAACCGCAACGGCGGCGAGACGCCGGAGCGCCTGGGCTTCGCCTACGAGGTCCCGCTGTCCGCCCACTTCTTCAACGCCGACCGCCTGGCCGCCAACCGCGTGAGCCTGACGGCGGCCGGCAACGAACGCTCGGCGTTGAAGAACGACGCGCTGCCCTACTCGGACATCCGTTTCCCCAACGGCGACCCCGCCACCCACCCGGACAACTGGACCAGCCGCATCGTCCGCGGACCGACGTGGGACCTGTACCGCAACTTCTACCGCATGTACAAGCGCGAGATCGAAGCCGCCGCCGCCGCGGATTCCTCGGCCCTGCGCGGCCAAGGAGCGGTGGCCGACTCGAACAGCTTCATCGTGCGCGGCGTCGAGCCCCTCACCTACGCCACCGGCAACCGGGGCCTGCCGCGGCGCCGCACCAACGTGCCCGGCGGCGTCGTCGAGCAGTACACCGCCCCGCTGACGCCCGTGCTGGACAATTTCTTCGCCGGCGGCGGCGAGGCCACGAACTACTTCCACCGCAACAACCTCGCCGACGGCGGCGTGGGCGCCTCCTTCCTCGCCGAACGGCGCTACCAGATCCCGTTCCATGACCAGTACACGGTCTCCGGGGTGCCGTGGCAGCGCCGCTCCGCCGGCACGGCCTGGCCGACCAACCTCACGGACGGCGCGCTCAACACGCCGCCGGTGCTCTCGACGCGCACCTGGCCGACCAGCCCGATCCTGGCCCCGACGATCCTCCGTTTCTCGACCATCTACTCGGCGGTGCGGCAGAGCGACAAGCTCGGCATGACCGTCGACCCCATCATCGTCGTCCACAACCCTTACGACGTGGCGCTCGAGTTCGAAGGGCTCGCGATGGTCACCAGCGGCACCAGTTCCCCGTTCCGTTTCATCTTCCGCGCCTACGGCATGAACTTCTTGTCCACCGAGCGCCAGTACTCGGACCCGCTGGTCGGCCGGCCGGTCGGCCTCGCCGGGGCGCTGGACCCGGTCAACAACGCGACCATCGACATCGGCGACGTCGTCATCGGCGGCGGGGAGAACGACAACCGGTCGATGTCCTTCCGCATCGTCGCCGGCTCCGGCGGGACCACGGGCGGCGGCGGCCGCACCATCCGCCTCGAACCCGGCCAGATCCGCGTCATCGGCACCTCGCCCTCGACCGGCGACCTCATCAACAGCGGCAACACGAACGTCTCGATCCCGGCCGACATCGGCTTCGAGCTCTCCAGCCGGGCGTTCTACCGGATGACGCCGTTCCACAACGTGCGCGCCCGCCTCGGCTCCGGCTCCCGCAACCAGAACTCGGAGCGCGTGATGTGGATGATGGATTTCGACATCTGCAAGATCTTCGCGGAATACCAGAACAACAACTACCTCACCACGACGCCGTCCGCGTCCGGCCCGTGGATCACCTGGACCAACGGCGGCCTCAACGACATCGAATACGCGCGCCGGCTCCGGGACCTCTGGAACAACGTCAAGAACCAGCGGCGCGTGCACGACGCGCTCACCACCTGGGACGGCTCGCTGCCCTCGCTCGAGGGACTCCTCGGCGGCCGCTCGCTGCAGGTCCTCACCCGCAACACGGGCTGGATCAACTACAACGGCTACGTCGTGGGGACCGAGGGCGAGATCGTCACCCCCCGCCCGGGACCGGACGGCCTCATGAACACGGCCGACGATCCCAACCCGAACTTCACCTACACCCGGGACCCCGCCCGCTACGTCGCCCCGACGCGACGGAACGGCACCATCGCCCTGCGCGGCAACCAGTCCTGGAACTTCTACCTCATCGGCAAGCGCAGCATCGACGGCGGCGCCAACCTCAACACCCACCGCCGCTGGTTCGGCTCGCCGGACGACGACGCCTCGACGTACGTCACGGACCCGCTCAACCCGGACCGCCTCATCCGCCGCTACTACGAGGGCACGCAGACGGTCAACGGCTTCAACCTCGTCGACGAAAGCCTGCTCCTCAACTTCCAGGCGATGACGTCCGGCTGGCCGATGTACAGCAACAGCAACCACGACGGCGGCGGCTATTACACCCAGGTCGACCGCGAGTGGACGCGCCCCCTGGGCATGAATCCCCCGACCCCGAACTACTACATCCGCGGAAGCACCGGCTCGCACAACACGCCCCTCGACCCGGAGTTCAACGTCGCCAACGGCAAAGGACTCGAGGTCACGTCGAACAAGGCCGACACCCTGCGCAACTCGCAGAACGTGATCCTGACCCCGAACGAGCCGAAGCTCCCGGTCTTCATGGTGGACTTCGTCCGCCGCGCCGCGGACATGACCGGCAACACGACGAAGTGGTACCCGGCCAACTACCTCTCCGCGGGCTTCGGGATGCAGACCACCAACCCCGGCGCGGGCTACGACCGCATGCAGACGCCGACCGAGATGCGCAACGCGCCCATGACTCCGTACTTCCTGAGCGACCGCGCCCAGCAGGCCCAGCTCTTCGGCTACGACGGCAAGGCCCACACCCCCATCGGCTGGACCGAGACGCAGCGCGTGCTCCGCGGTTCCCTCATCGACACCGAATTCCCGACCACCCCGGACCGCCGCGGGGCCTACTGGGGACCGAGCGCGAACAACGACAGCTTAGGCAAGAGCAACATCATCCTCTATCCGATCCCGCGCCGCCCGCTCCTCTCGCTCTCGCAGCTGGGGGTCACGCCTTACGCCGAACAGAACACCGACGCGGACCTGACCGTAGGGTCCTCGTTCGCGCACCCCGGCATCGGCGACCTCGCCCGCATCATCGAGTGGCCCGGCCCGCGCGACCTCTTCCCGTCCGAGACCGCGCTGGCGCCCGACGTCCGCGGTCCCGTCCCCGAGCTCGGCTACGTGGCCAAGCACATGGGCGCCCGCCCCGTCCGCAACCGGGCCAACCCGCGTACCGACCACGCCTTCGCGGCGAACTACGCCCTCTGGGACAGCTACTACTTCAGCGGCCTGAACCTGCAGGCCAACTCGTTCTCGCACCGCGACGGCGTCCGGAACGACTGGCCGAACTCGGGCGCCGACCTCCCGCTCGACGCCGACGTGCGCACGACCCAGGCCGCCGCCCTCGCCGCGGCCGGCCTCGGCAACCCGACGACCTTCGCGGACTACAAGCTCGCGCTCAACGCCGGACGCACCCTGCTGGCCAACCGACGCATGACCTACCTGCCCGACGGCAAGCCCTCCTACACGACCAACGCCCAGTACGTCTCCCAGCTGGTCCTGCCGGAGACCGAATTCCCGCATCCGAAGTACCTCGGCCGCACCTCGCTGTATGACGGCGGCTTCAACGTGAACTCGACCTCCAAGGCGGCCTGGAAGGCCGTGCTCTCGGGCCTCCGCGGCCAGACGCTGCCCGACGGCAGCGGCACCACGACCGCGACCCCGCTGACCAAGTTCGCCCGCGCCTTCGGCGTGGCCGACCCGACGGGCGCCGACCCCTGGAGCGGCTACCGCGAGCTGACCGACGCGCAGATCGACGAACTGGCCGGACGCGTGGCCGAGGAAGTCCGCCGGCGCGGACCGTTCATGTCGCTGGCCGACTTCATCAACCGACGCCTCGTGAACAACGACGCCTTCGGCCTCAAGGGGGCCCTGCAGGCGGCGATCGACAAGTCGAACCTCAACACCACCGCCATCACCGCGGCGGGCGGCATCTTCGCTCCGCCGGCCTCGACCACGCCGGTCGACCCGAACCTGCGGTACGGCAACAACGCCACCGCCCCCAGCTGGTGGCGGGAAATCAGCGCCTACCCGCAGATCCCCGCGAACAAGCGTTTCCCCTCCCTCCGCGCGATGAGCGCGGCGCCCAACACCCCGACCGGCGCGAACGAAAGCCGTATCACCGCCGGACTGGGCGCCCCGGGCATCGTCACGCAGATGGACGTCCTCAACTCGGTCGGACCCAACCTCACGGCCCGTTCCGACACCTTCGTGGTCCGCGCCTACGGCGAAGCCCAGGACGACGCCGGCAACGTGATCGGCAAGGCCTGGGTCGAGGTCGTGGTGCAGCGCACCGCGGAGTACGTCGCCATGGCCGTCGGCCAGAAATATCCCGAATACGTCGAGCCGACCCGCCGCCGCCTGGCCTACCGCGTCAACACGCCCGGCGGCCGCGAATATGACAACCAGGTGCTCGTCGAGACCTACGAGAACGCGCCCCTGCCCAATCCGCCGACCGCCACCGCCCTCGAACGGACCGCGCTCGCCAACGAGCAGCGCCTCAACCGCCTCCTCGGCCGCCGTTTCCGCGCCACTTCGCTCCGCTGGCTCAACGCCAACGACATCTGACATGTCCTTCCCCCGACTCCTGACCGCCGTGCTCTGCGGCGGCTATCTCCTGCTTGGCTCCGCCCAGGCCCAGCAGCCCGCGCGCGAGCTGCGCACGTGCCAGCTCCGGCTGGCCTGGTGGAAGGCGCCCGAGAACCCGCCGGAACTGGCCCTGCAGAGCGACAAGGAGCGGACGCCGTTCTCGCCGGATGTCCTGGCCCTCAGCCAGGTCATCCCGTACCGCGGCGAGCCCAACGCCGTCGTCCTGAAGAAGACCGTCCTGGCCGAACTCGACAAGAGCGGGAAGCCAATCACGCAATGGGTCCCCTATTGCACCATCCCCGTCTCGGCGACGGACACCGACCTCGCGGTGCTGCTCTTCCCCGACGACCAGCGCGGCATCGCGCAGACGCGCGTCTTCGACTTCAGCCCCGAGGCCTTCCCCTACGGCTCCGTGCAGCTGATCAACTTCACCTCGGCCAAGATCGCGGTGTCGATCGACGGCACGACGGTCGTGGCGAACAGCCGCGGCATGGCGCGTTATCCGAAGGTCTTCAGCCGCCTGTCCGTCTCGCGCTTCTACATGGCCGCGGCGGAGGCCAACGGCGAACAGAAGATGCTGCGTTCGACCACGATGATCTTCAAGCCGACCGCCCGCATGCTGCTCTTCGCCCTGGAGATCCCCGGCGCGGAAGAAGACGGCCGCTTCCACACCGAACTGATCATCGACAACCAAGGCAGCCGGCCGGCGCCCGTCGCGGCGCCGGAACCGAAGGGCAAGGGCAAGGCCGGCGGCCCCGCCCAGAAAGGCAAGAAGGGCGCGCCGACGCCCGAGCCGGAGGCGCCGCTCTGAAGGACATGCGCGCCTGGGGCTTCGCCTGCCTGCTCTCCTTCGGCGTCGTGACCGGCCTGGCCGGCACCGAACTGCATGTCAGCAAGGTCGGTGAAGCGCCCGATTTCGTCGGACTACGCTTCGCGGGCGGGCTTCCGCCGCTCCGGCTGGAAGCCTTCACCGACCACGTGATGCCGGCGACCGCGCTGCCCGACGTCCGCCGGGCAGGGCTCTTCGGCGAGCCGGCGGAAGCGGGCCAGCCGCCGCGTGAGCTCGGCGACATCAAACTGCCGGCGAGCGGCCGTCACCTCCTGCTGCTCAGCCAGGTCGCCGACGGCAAGGCGCGCGTGAAGCTGCTGCCGTTCGACCAGGCCAGCCTGCCCGTGGGCGGAGTGCTTTTCCTGAACCTGACCACGCGCCGGATGCGTTGCTTCATCGACGGCGAATCCGTGGAACTGGCGCCGGAGGAGGCGAAGCGCCTGCCGACGGCCTTCCCCGCGCGACGGATCGTCAGCCACCGGCTCGAGCTGAAGACCAAGGACGGGTGGAAGGCGGACAGTTCGACGACGCTCATCCTGGGCGCGAAGCGTCGCTTCGTGTTCGTGCTGCAGGAAGACAGCCCGCGGAGCCCGCTCCGGCGGGCGGCGGTGACCGACTTCGATCCGGACCGGAACCTGGCTCCCGTGGCGCCGGTACCGGTCACAGCTGAGCCGCCGCTTCCCGATCCGCCAGCCAAGTGACGCGCGACGCGAACGCGCGCAGCGTCTGACCCGGGTGGACGGAGGGATCGAATTCGCCGCAGGCGATCTCGCGCAGGGCGGACGCCTTGGCGGCGCCGCCGACGAGGACGACGACCGAGGCGCACTGCGCGAGGCCGGCTTCGGTGATGGTCAGGCGCCAGCCGCGGCCCGGCCATTCCGTGGCGACGAAGCGGGGACCGGACGCGCGGCCGATGAGCGGGCACTGCGGCCAGAGCGAAGCGATGTGGCTGTCGTCGCCGAGACCGAGCACGCAGAGGTCGAACGCCTTGGCGGGCGAGCGGGCGGCCCAGGCGGCCTCGTAGGCGGCGGCGGCCTCGAGCGGAGGCAGTTCCACCGGCCACGGGAAACGCCGGGCGGCGGGCACGCCGAGCGCGTCGAGCATGCCGCGGGCGGCATGGCCGAAGTTGGAATCATCGGACGAGAGCGGCACGCAACGCTCGTCGCTCACGTGCCAGTCGATGCGGGCCAGGGCCTCGGCCGTGAGCGCGCCCGTGCGGACCACCCAGGCGTAGAAGGCCTTGGGCGTGGAGCCGCCGCTGAGGCCGACGGAAGCCGGGCCGCGGGCGGCGAGGGCGTTGATGCGACGGGCGAGCTCGGCGAAGGATTCCTCGCGGGTGAGGATCTCGACCGTACCGGCGGAAGTGGCGAGGGAAGACATGGGGAAGAAGATAGAGGGCCGGAGGACACGAGGACAAGAGCGGCGTAGAGTATCGAGTATGGAGTATCGAGTATCGGGGGAGTGCTTGCCTTGAGGGTGGGCTAGAGCTGGGGATGGGTAGGGTCGGGACCGCGTCACGACATAGGCGTCTCTACTTCGCGGCAGGGCGAAGTCAGGGTGGGGCACGATTCATCGTGCCCTTCATCACGGAGGGCGCGGCGTAGCCACGCCCCTACCTCCGGCCGCCCTGCGGCGGCCCTATGTCGTGACGCGGTCCCGACCCTACCCGAAGCAGAACCACAGTGCCATCGAACGGATGCGATTTCATCGCATCCCTACCCAAACAAGAAGGGCGTCCTGACGGACGCCCTCGATTTTCCGGCCCTCGAATCCGGCTTACTGGCAGGCCTCGCAGGTGCCGCCGTTGCGCATGGCCTCGATGGAGCACGCGTTCTTCTCTTCGGCGGTGTATTCCTTCTTCTCGGCCTTGGGAGCCTTCTCGACCGTGGCCTTCTCGATGTTGGAGGCGCCGAGGGTGCGGAGGTAGTAGGTGGTCTTGAGACCGGTGCGCCAGGCGTACTGGTACATGTGCGAGAGCATCTTCAGGTCCGGCGTCGGAAGGAAGAGGTTCAGCGACTGGGCCTGGTCGATCCACTTCTGGCGACGGGCGGCGGCGTCGATGAGCCACTTGTTCTCGATGGTGAAGGCCGTGAGGTACTTGTCCTTGATGGCCTGCGGGATCTCCGCGATGTCCTTGAGCTCGCCGTCGAAGTACTTGATCTGCTGCATCATCTCCTGGTTCCAGAGGCCCAGCTTCTTGAGGTCGCGCACCAGGTAGCCGTTGAGCTCGGTGAACTCACCGGACAGGTTGCTCTTCACGAAGAGGTTCTTGTAGGTCGGCTCGATGCACGGCGAGCTGCCGACGATGTTGGAGATCGTGGCGGTCGGCGCGATGGCGAGGACGTTGGAGTTGCGCATGCCGCTCTTGGCGATCTTGGCGCGGACCGGAGCCCAGTCCATGCGGCCGCCGCGCTTGACCTCGATCGGCTCGCCGCGTTCCTGCTCGAGGAGGTCGACGGTGTCCTGCGGGAGCAGGCCGCGGTCCCACTTGGAGCCCTTGTAGGTGCTGTAGGTGCCGCGTTCGGCGGCGAGGTCGGCGGAGGTCTCGTAGGCGTAGTAGGCCACGGCTTCCATGATCTCGTCGTTGAATTCGACGGCGGCGTCGGAGGCGAAGGAGATGTCCCGACGGTAGAGGCAGTCCTGCAGGCCCATCACGCCCATGCCGACCGGGCGGTGGCGGAGGTTGGAGACCTCGGCGGCCTTGGTCGGGTAGAAGTTGATGTCGATGACGTTGTCGAGGGCGCGGACGGCGACCGTGACGGTCTCGCGGAGCATCGCATGGTCGATGCCGCCGTCGGCCTTGAGGTGGGAGTCGAGGACGACGGAGCCCAGGTTGCAGACGGCGGTCTCCTCGGCGCTCGTATTGAGCGTGATCTCCGTGCAGAGGTTGGAGGAGTGGATGACGCCGACATGGTCCTGCGGGGAGCGGACGTTGCACGGATCCTTGAAGGTGATCCACGGGTGGCCGGTCTCGAAGATCATGCCGAGCATCTTCTTCCAGAGCTCGAGGGCCGGGATCTCCTTGCCGAAGATCTCACCCTTCTTGGCGCGCTCCTCGTAGGCGACGTAGCGCTTCTCGAAGTCGGCGCCGAAGGTCTCATGCAGGTCCGGGGTCTCGTTGGACAGGAAGAGCGTCCAGCCTTGGCGGTTCTTGAGGCGCTTCATGAACAGGTCGGGGATCCAGTTGGCCGTGTTCATGTCGTGCGTGCGGCGGCGGTCGTCGCCGGTGTTCTTACGGAGCTCGAGGAAGTCCTCGATGTCGTTGTGCCAGGTCTCGAGGTAGGCGCAGCCGGAGCCGCGGCGCTTGCCGCCCTGGTTGACGGCGACGAGCTGGTCGTTGTGGAGCTTGAGGAACGGGATGATGCCCTGGGATTCGCCGTTGGTGCCCTTGATGTAGGAGCCCGTGCCGCGGACGGAGGTCCAGGAGCCGCCGAGGCCGCCGGCCCACTTGGAGAGGAAGGCGTTCTCCGCGATGCCGCGGATCATGATGGACTCGATCGTGTCGTTGACCTGGTAGAGGTAGCAGGACGAGAGCTGGCTGTGGAGCGTGCCCGAGTTGAAGAGCGTCGGGGTCGAGCTGCAGAAGCGACGGGACTTGTAGAGCGCGTGGAGGCGGATGACCCAGTCCTCGCGGTTCTTCTCCTCGCGGAGGAAGAGGCCCATCGCGACGCGCATCCAGAAGAACTGGGGCGTCTCGAGACGGCGGGCCGGCTTGACCGTCTTGTCGATGATCAGGTAGCGGTCGTACATCGTCTGCACGCCGAGGAGCTCGAAGTCGAGGTCGGCCATCGGGTCGAGGGCGGCGGCGAGCTTGGCGAGGTCGTACTTGCGCAGGTCAGGCGAGAGGCGGCCGATGGCGATGCCGCGCTCGACGTAGGCGGCGAACTTGGCGCGGTGGAATTCCTTGAGCTGGGAGACGCCGTCGCGGGTGATGCTCCAGCCGAGGACTTCCTCGTAGATGTAGGAGAGGCAGATGCGGGCGGCGAACTTGGCGAAGTCGGCGTCGACCTCGACGAGGCTCTTGGCGTTGAGCTCGATGGTCTTGCGGAGGTCGGCCTCGGAGATCTCGTTGAAGAGGCCGCGGCGGAGTTCGGATTCGATCTGGTCCGGCGTGCGGACGAGTTCGAGGCCGGCGGCGGCGAAGGCGATGCGCTTGCGGAGTTCGTCGCCGTTCCAGAGGTAGGTCGAGCCGTCGGCGGACTTGACGAGGATCATCGACTCCTGGCGGTCGTCGACGACGACCGGCTGGGCGGCGAGCTCCTCGCGGCGGCGGGCGCGGTAGGCGCGGTAGAGGATGTAGTTCTGCGCGACCTTGAAGTGGCCCTGGCGCATGAGCTCTTCCTGGACGAGGTCCTGGACCTCTTCGATGCCGATGATGGTCTGGCCGAGGTCGGCGACGCGACGGGTGACGGCGGCGGTCACGCGGACGGCGGGGGCGGGATCCTGCTCGAGGGAGAGGAAGGCCATGCGCACGGCGGTCGTGATCTTGTTGGGCAGCCACGGCACCACCTGGCCGTTGCGGCGCATGAGGCGGGTCGTGATGGCGAGGGGGTCGACCGGGGCGACTTCGCCGCCGCGGGAGAAGAGGAGGCTCTTGGCGACGTCGTGGCGGTTGTAGCGCACGAGGGCGTCTTCGATGGCCTGGAGGACGAGGATCTCGCTCACCTGGACGCCGGACTGGGAGAGCACGCGGACGACGTCGCTGGCGACGGCGGCGACGAACTGGCGGTTGGACTCGGTGAAGATGTCCTGCTCCTGGCGGGCGACGAGGAGGTCGGTGAGGGCGGCGCCGACGATGTCGGCGATCTGCGCGGCGTCGAGGCCGGCGGAGGCGGGCGCGGACGCGGCGGGCAGCGACTCACGCCAGTTGAAGCGGGGCTTGGCGTCGGCGGGGGCGCGGACGGCGTGCTTGAGGGCGATGTCTTCGCGGAAGAAAGGGAGTTCGGATTTCATATCAGGGAGAGGGAGTGGTGACGGAGAGGGAGAGAATAAGGGAGATTGCGTCGGCGGCGGCCGGCGCAGGTTTTTTCAGTGGAGAGGATGCGGGGGTAAGAACTGGAAGCATGCCAAACCGGGCGCGGAGGGGGTGACGCCCGGATTCAGCCAGCGGACGCTCAGAGTTCGTCGTCGTTGACGGTGCCGAGGGCGCCCTGCTTCTGGTATTCCGTGACGCGGCCTTCGAAGAAGTTCTGCTCCTTCTTGAGGTCCATCATCTCGGAGAGCCAAGGGAAAGGATTGGTCGTCTCGGCGACGAGCGGATCGAGGCCGCAGTTACGCAGGCGACGGTCGGCGATGAAGTCGATGTACTGCTCGAACTCCTTGGAGGAGAGGCCGAGGGCGTTGACGGGCAGGCAGTCGCGGATGAAGTCCTTCTCGAGCGAGACGGCGGTGGCCATGAGCTGACGGAGCTCTTCCTTGAAGGCCGGGGTCCAGATGTCGGGGTTCTCCTTGACCAGCTCGGCGAGCAGGTTGCGGAAGAGGTCGATGTGGTTGGACTCGTCGCGCAGGGTGTAGCGGAACATCTGGCCGATGCCCGGGAACTTGTTCTGGCGGGCGAGGGAGAGCACCATGCCGAAGAGGCCGTAGAACTGGGTGCCTTCCATGCACTGGCCGAAGAGGAAGATGTTGTGGGCGAGGGCCTGCTTGTCCTCGAGCTTGGTGAGGTCGAGCTTGCGGCGCAGCGCGCGGGAGTTGTTGACGACGAAGGCGGCCTTCTTGGCGATCGTCGGGATGTCCTCGAACATCGCCTCGCACTCGTGCGGATTGATGCCGAGCGAGGAGATCATGTAGACGAGCGAGTCGGCGTGGATGTTCTCCTCGTGCGCGTGGCGGCCCAGGACGAGCTTGAGCTCGGGGGCGGTGACGACCTCGCGGACGACGTGGATGATGTTGTCGCCGACGATGCCTTCGGCGGCGGAGAAATAACCGATGGCCATCTTGACGATCCAGCGGTCGATCTCGGTGATCTGGCCGGTCTGGTCGCGCCACTGTTCGCAGTCCTTCTGCATCGGGATATCCTCCGGCTCCCAATGGTTGTTCTTCATCGTGCGATAGAGATCGTACGCCCACTGGTACTTCAGCGGGAGGATGTTGAAGAACATCGATTCGCGGCCGTTGATGACGCGCTTGTTGGCGAAGGCTTCTTCGGCCTTCGTCTTGTCGAGGATGAAGGTTTTCTGACCTACTTTGATGGTGATGGATTCCATGGGGGAGAGTGGGGAAAAGGGCTCAATTAGGGGCCGGGAAGGCCGCTAGGTGATTGGTATGTGCGGAAGTAAAATACTAGATGTAGGGGCTGCAAATTTATTTCGACACTAGATGTAGTGATTTTACGCAAACCCCTGTCATTCGTGCACTTAGGTAAAAAACTTTATTCACAATCAGGGTTTTTGACGGATTTTTGATAAGACGGCGGCTTTAGGGTGAATGCCTCAACAAAATCGGGGTTAGGCGGCTCGGGCAACCGCCACTTGTTGGTCTTGCTCACGGCCGGAGATTGCCCGGCACCCTCCCCCGCCCCAGCATCCGGCCATGTCTTCGGCCGATCCCGTCCCTCCGACCACGCCCGCGGGCGGTTTCCTGGAAGCCAGCTGGTCGCCGGCCGCGCTCGCCGAACGCGGCTGGCGCGGCGCGGCCAAGGCGACGTGGCGCGTGCTCGCGACGACGGGGCACGGGATCCTCGCGCATCGGCTGCCGCAGCAGTCGGCGGCGCTCACCTACTACACGCTGATGTCGCTGGGTCCGCTGCTCGGCCTCGCGCTCACGGTGTCCGGCTTCATCCTGTCGCGCACCGGCGCCCCGGCGGACAATCCGGCGAAGCGCGCGATCGTCGCCGCGGTGGAATACGCCGCGCCGCAGATCGTGGCGAAGGCGTCGACGGCGGAGCATCACGCGACGCTGCGCGAGATCAACAAGGACCTCGACGCGCTCGTCGACCGCCTGCTGCAGACCGCGGCGAGCGGCGAAGCGGGCGTGATCGGACTGCTCCTCATCCTCGGCCTCGCGGTGCTCATGCTGAGCCGCGTGGAGGACGCGTTGAACGGCATCTGGGGCGTGCGCTGCGGACGCAGCTGGCGCGACCGTTCCGCGAACTACCTGCTCTTCCTCGTGCTCTTCTTCCTCGTCGGCGCGACCACGCTGACGATGCTCTCGGCCGCTTCGCTCGCGGCCTCGCTCGGCGCGGGCGCGACGTGGCTGAGCAGCTGGTTCCATCGGCTTCCGGGCGGCGAAAAGATCA
>JANRFG010000015.1:0-62500 GCA_030725715.1 Opitutales bacterium | reverse complement strand
CGCAAGCTGGAGCAACAGACCAACGCGCTCGCGGAGAAAGGCGATGTCGCCGTCGGCCGAGTCCTACGCTTGGAACAATGCAAGCGTACCCGTACCGACGCGGTACGTCTCACCACGCGCACCGCTGCGGGTGCTCCGCTCGATGGCGCGGAGATCTATCGTCGCGGAGCCCAGGCCGCCGTGCTCATCGGAGCCTCCTATAAGTGCGCCAAGTGCTCGAAGTGGCACAACACGCTCGCCTCAGGCTTCGCCGTCGCGGCGGACGGCATCATCGCGACCAACCATCACGTGGCCGCGACCGCCGATGCCGAAGCGATGGGCGTGATGACCGCCGACGGCCGCTTCTTCCCGGTGCGCGAAGTCCTCGCAGCGGACAAGGCCCACGACGTCGCCCTGCTCCGCGTCGACGCCGAGGACCTGGCATTCCTCCCCTTGCGCGACGACGCCCCCGCCGGCTCGCCGGTCCGTTGCTACAGCCATCCGGCCAACTCCTTCGGATTCATCTCGGAAGGCATCATCGCCCGTTATTTCCGGATGAACGAGCCTGAGCGCAACGGATCCGTCTTCATGCAGATCACCGCCGACTGGGCACGCGGCTCGAGCGGAGGACCGGTGATGGATGCCTTCGGCAACGCCGTGGGCATGGTGGCCTCGACGTCGCCGGTCTTCACCTCCCCTACCCTCACGCATACGGCCTCCAAGGACTCCAAGCCGACGACGCCGAGCCAGCAGATGGTGCGGCATAACTGCGCGACGGCCAAGGCGATCCTCCGGCTGACCCGCGCTCAGTAAGCCGAGATCAGGCGTGGCCGGGCGTCCGCGGGTACGCGATGACGTCGCGGATATTGCCTTCGCCGGTCACGAACATCAGCAGACGCTCGAAGCCGAGGCCGAAACCGGCATGCGGGACGGAGCCGAAGCGACGCGTGTCGATATACCAGCCATAGCCTTCCAGATCGAGGCCGTGGGCCTGCATGGCCGCGACGAGTCGATCCAGGCGCTCTTCGCGCTGACTGCCACCGACGATCTCACCGACGCCGGGCACGAGCACGTCCATGGCGGCGACGGTCTTCCCGTCATCGTTCTGGCGCATATAGAAGGGCTTCGCGGCCTTCGGATAGTCGCGGACGGTCACGGGGCACTTGAAGTGCTCCTCGGTGAGGTAGCGCTCGTGCTCGGACTGGAGGTTCTCGCCCCAGACGACCGGATACTCGAACTTGCGACCAGACTTGAGCAGAAGCTCCACGGCCGCGGTATAGGTCACGCGGGCGAACGGCCGTTCGGCCACGAAACGCAGGCGCTCCAGGAGGCCTTTGTCGACGAAGGCATTGAAGAATTCGAGCTCATCGGCGCATTGCTCCAAGGCCGTCTTTACGAGGTGTTTCACCAGTTCCTCGGCGCAACGCATGTCGCCCTCGAGGTCGCAGAAAGCCATCTCCGGCTCGATCATCCAGAACTCACTGGCGTGACGGCTCGTGTGCGAATTCTCGGCCCGGAACGTCGGCCCGAACGTATAGACATCGCCCAAGGCGCACGCGAGGGTCTCGCCCTCGAGCTGGCCGGAGACCGTCAGATACGCCTGTTTGGCGAAGAAATCCGCGGCCCAGTCGACCTTGCCCTCGGGGGTCTTCGGCGGCGCGACCGGATCGAGCGTCGTCACACGGAAGAGCTCGCCGGCGCCTTCGCAGTCACTGGCCGTCACGATCGGCGTGTGCACATAGGCGAAGCCGCGCTGCTGGAAGAACTCATGCACGGCCATGGCCATGCGGCTGCGGACGCGCATCATCGATCCGAGGCGATTGGTGCGGGCACGCAGATGCGGGATGGTCCGCAGGAATTCGACCGTGTGCCCTTTCTTCTGGAGCGGGAAAGTCTCGTCGGCCCGCCCGAGCAAGCGGAAGGCCGAGGCCTTGAGCTCCCACTTCTGGCCCTTGGCCGGCGACGGCACCAGCTCGCCGTCCACGCTGACAGAAGAGCCCGTCAGCGCGTCTTTCAGGTGTTCGCCCCCCAGAGCCCCGGCGTCCACGACCACCTGGAGGTTCTTGAAGCAGGAACCGTCGTTGAGCTCGACGAAGGAGAAGTCCTTGGCGTCGCGACGGGTGCGGACCCAGCCCGAGACCGTGACACCCGTAAGCGGCTGCTCGGCGGCGAGCGCCTGCTTGACCTTGATTCGCATGGGGCAATTTGCACCAGCCTGACCGCCGAAACAAGCGAGAGATGCCCGGACGGGCGGAGATGCCCGTTTTTTCGGGTCGGGCTGGACAACTCTGAGTCCTTTAACACGCTCGCAAGCCTTCCACATGAACGCACTCGAACAGCTTCGCCAACACACCAAGGTCGTCGCCGACACCGGCGACTTCGCCGCCATGAAGGCCTTCCAGCCCTTGGACGCCACGACCAACCCGAGCCTCATCCTCAAGGCCGTCCAGATGCCGGAATACCAGGCCCTCCTCCAGAAGGCCGCCCAGGACAACAAGAGCAAGGGCGTCCAGGCCGCCGTCGACGCGCTCCTCATCGCCTTCGGCACCGAGATCCTCAAGATCGTCCCGGGCCGCGTCTCCACCGAAGTCGACGCCCGCCTCTCCTTCGACAAGACCGCCACCGTCGCCAAGGCCCGCGAGCTCATCGCTCTCTATAAGGCCGCCGGCATCCCCAAGGAGCGCATCCTCGTGAAGATGGCCTCCACCTGGGAAGGCATCCAGGCCGCCGCCGAGCTCGAAAAGGAAGGCATCCGCTGCAACCTGACCCTCCTCTTCTCCTTCGCCCAGGCCGTCGCCTGCGCCGATGCCAAGGTCCAGCTGATCTCGCCGTTCGTCGGCCGCATCTACGACTGGCACAAGAAGGCCCAGGGCGCCAACTGGAACGAAGCCGCCTCCGCGGGCGCCAACGACCCCGGCGTGCAGTCCGTCCGCCGCATCTACGCCTACTACAAGCGTAACGGCATCAAGACCGAAGTCATGGGCGCCTCCTTCCGTAACTGCGGCCAGATCAAGGCCCTCTGCGGTTGCGACCTCCTGACCATCGCCCCGAACCTCCTCGACGAGCTCTCCAAGGACTCCGCCACGGTGCCTAAGGTGCTCGACGAAGCCGCCGCCAAGTCCGAAGGCGAAGCCGCCAAGGCCTGGGGCGAGAAGGAATTCCGCTGGCACCACAACGAAGACGCCATGGCCACCGAGAAGACCGCCGAAGGCATCCGCGCCTTCGCCGTCGACGGCAAGAAGCTCGACGACCTGGTCGCCAAGGCCATCGGCTGAAGGCCGAGGGCTGAGGCGGGTCAGGCCGGGTCCGAAGGACACGGCCAAGCCCCCTCAATCCGCGCAGTCGCCGCGATCGCCAAGGCCATCGGCTAAGAGCACTGTCAGTCCTTCAAGCAAGGCCGGGCCCCAAGCCCGGCCTTCTTATTTGCGGCGGACCCAAGCCAGTACGAGCAAGACCAAGCCGACCAGATCGAGCAGCCAGCCTAGCGGAATGAACCCGAACTGCTCGTGCAGCATGCCGTCCTGATCGACGGTCGCGCCCTTGCGCGCATAGAGCATCTGGCACGTCCAGGAAGCGCAGAAGCAAAGGACTGCCGCGATGAAATAGCGGCGGTTCATGGCCTATTTCCGACGCTGACGGACGGCCTCGAACAGGCAGATCGCCGCCGCATTAGAGACATTGAGCGAATCCGACAGACCGGCCTGCGGGATCGAAATCTTCTCATCCGCGCCCTTGAGCCAGAAATTCGTCAGCCCATCCTTCTCGGAGCCGAGCAGCAAAGCCACCGGGCCGCGACAATCGACGTCCCAATAGGCCTTGGTCGCCGCCGGCGAGGTCGCGAGCGAACGTACGCCCTTGGCTTTCATCCAGGCGGCGGCTTCCTGCGAGGTGCAGACGGCGACCGGCATGGAGAAGAGCGCACCCTGCGAGGAGCGGACGACGTTCGGATTAAAGACGTCCGTGATCGGATCGCAGACGATGAGGGCGTCGCAACCGGCGGAGTCCGCCGTACGGAGCAACGCGCCGAGATTGCCCGGCTTCTCGACCGATTCGGCGACGAGCAGGAGCGGATTGGCCGAAGGCTTGAGCCGGTCGAGGGAGCAGTTCCAGGTCCGGGCGACGCCGAGCAGGCCGTCGGGGCCTTCGCGGCCGCTGACCTTCTCAAAGGCGGAGGCGCCCAGCTCGCAGCAGTCGACGCCGGCGACGCGGGCGTTGGTCACCAGTTCGGCGGCCTCGGAGCCGCGGAACATCGACGGACAGAAATAGATCTCGAGCACCTCGACCTTACGCTCGATGGCCCGGGAAAGCTCGCGGAGGCCTTCGGCGATGAACAGGCCGCGGGCTTCGCGCTCGGCGCGGTCGCGCAGGCGGGCCAACGCCTGCACGCGGGGATTCTGTCGGCTCTGGATGACCTCGTCGGGCACGGGCGAAGTGAGCACCAAGGGACGCCCGAGGGCAAGGATAGGCCTTCGGCGGGGATAAGTCTCGACCTCTCCGCCCGGAGGCGGACTTTATCGCCATGTCCGAATTCGAGCCGCCTCAGTCCCGCAAACCCGACTCCTCCAAGTTCCGGGAGGGCAAGTTCACCTATCACCAGGAGATCGAGGTCGAGATCGCGAGCCTGACGAACCTCGGCGAGGGCGTGGCCCGCGTCGACGGCTGGGTCGTCTTTATCGCCGGCGCGCTCGCGGGCGAGAAGGTCGTGGCCCGCATCTGGCATAACGCCGCCAACTTCTCCCGCGCCGACCTCGTCCGCGTCGTCGTCCCTTCGCCCCACCGCGTCCAGCCCCGCTGCGACCTCTTCGGCGAATGCGGCGGCTGCCAGTACCAGAACCTCGCCTACCCGCAGCAGCTCGAGTGGAAGCAGAAGCAGGTCGCGGAGGCCTTCGAGCGACTCGGCGGCATCAAGACCAAGGTCGATCCCTGCCATCCTTCGCCGAAGCAGTACGGCTACCGCTCCAAGATCACGCCGCACTTCATGACGCCCCGCCGCGCGGACTTCCCGATCGGCTTCCTCGCCGCCGGCACCTCCCGCCGCGTCGTCGACGTGCCGAAGTGCCCGATCGCGACGGACGCCATCAACGCCGCCTACGCCCGCTCCCGCAAGGACATCAAGGCCAACCCCGGCCGCTTCGAGCGCGGCGCCACCCTGCTCTTCCGCGACTGCGAAGAAGGCGTCATCACCGACTCCCGCCAGGTCGTCACCGAGAAGGTCGGCGCGATCCAGCTCAAGTTCCTCGCCGGCGAGTTCTTCCAGAACAACCCGTCCGTCCTCGAGCAGTTCGTCGGCCACGCCATCAAGCTCGCGCATGAATCCGGCGCCAAGCACCTCGTCGACACCTACTGCGGCTCGGGCCTCTTCGCCCTGTCCGGCGCCCGCCTCTTCGAGTCCGTCAACGGCATCGAGGTCAGCGCCGAGGCCGCCCGCAAGGCCGCCGAGAACGCCACGCTCAACCACCTGCTCAACTGCCGCTTCATCGCCGGCTCCGCGGAATCCATCTTCAAGAAGATCCCGGTCGAAGGCAGCGAGTCCGCCGTGATCGTCGACCCGCCCCGCAAGGGTTGCGACGAAGCGTTCCTCGACCAGCTGGACGCCTTCAGCCCGCGCCGCATCGTCTACGTCAGCTGCGCGCCCGACACCCAGGCCCGCGACGTGAAGTATCTCTGCGCCAAGGGCTGGAAGGTCGTCTCGGTCCGTCCGTTCGACCTCTTCCCCCAGACCCGGCACGTCGAGTGCATCGCCGCGCTGGAACGGGCGTAAGCGACCTTTCAGGGCACAAAAAAAGGGGCGCCGCAAGGCGCCCCTTCTGCTTGGCCGGCCGGTTCAGGCCTGCGGCTTGGCGGCGTTCTCTTCCTCTTCCTCGGAACGCTCGACCTTGGAGATGCCCAGGAGCGACTCGCCGTCCTTGAGGCGCATGACGCGGACGCCCTTGGTGTTGCGGCCCGCGGTGCAGCGGATGTCGGACACCTTGGTACGGATGGACTGGCCGCCCTTGGTGAGGAGCATGACCTCGTCCTCTTCCTGGACGCTGAGCGCGCCGGCGACGCCGACCTCGGTGGCGATGGCGATGACGCCCTTGCCGCCGCGGGACTGCTTGCGGTAGACGGGCTCCTTGGATTCAGGATCGTCGAAGGGCGTGCGCTTGCCGATGCCGTCGATGCCGACGACGAGGAGCGTGCAGGCCGGGTCGACGACTTCCATCGCCTTGACCAGATCGCCGCTGTCGAGGTTCATGCCGATCACGCCGGTCGTGTCGCGGCCCATCGAACGGACGTCGGACTCATGGAAGCGGATGGACATGCCGGACTGCGAGATCATCACGACCTCGTTGTCGCCGTTGGTCAGCTTCGTGGAGATCAGGCGGTCGCCGTGCTCGATGTTGATGCCGATGATGCCCCCCTTGCGGTAGTTGGCGTACTTCGAGATCTCGGTCTTCTTGATCGTGCCGTTGGCGGTGCACATCATGAGGAACTTGCCCTCGTCGAAGTTCGAGACGCAGACCATGGCGGCCAGCTTCTCGTCGTCCTTGAGGTCGAGCAGGCGGGCGATCGACTTGCCGCGCGAGGCGCGGTTGGCCTCCTCGATCTCGTAGACCTTCTCCACGTAGACGCGGCCGTTGTTCATGAAGAACAGGATATGGTCGTGCGTGTTGGCCGTGAAGAGGTGCTCGATGAAGTCGCTGTCCTCGTCGGAAGCGGCCTTCGAGAGCTCGGCGCCCTTCGTGCCCTTGCCGCCGCGCTTCTGGAGGCGGTACTGGGCGACCGGGGTGCGCTTGATGAAGCCGGCGTGCGAGACGGTGACCACGCAGCCTTCGTTGGCCACGATGTCTTCCATCGAAAGGTCCCCTTCTTGGGCATTGACCTTCGTCTTGCGGGGTCCGATGTGCTTCTTGGCGGCGTCGCGCAGCTCCTTCTTGATGAGGGAGAGCAGCTTCGACTCGCTGGAGAGGATGCCGCGGAGCTCTTCGACGAGCGCCATCAGTTCGCGGTATTCGGCCTCGATCTTGTCGCGCTCCAGGCCGGTGAGCTGGTAGAGGCGGAGGTCGAGGATGGCCACGGCCTGGCGCTCGCTGAGGCCGTACTTGGCCATGAGCTTCACGCGGGCCTCGTCGCGGTTGGACGCGGCGCGGATGATCTTCACGAAGTCGTCCAGGTTACGCAGGGCGATCTTGAAGCCTTCGAGGATGTGGGCGCGGTCCTCGGCCTTGCGGAGGCGGAAGCGGGTGCGGCGGGTGACGACGTCGCGGCGGTGCTCGACGAAGCACTCGAGCAGCTCGCGGATGTTCATCTGCTTCGGGCGGCGCTTGTCGAGGGCCAGCAGGATGACGCCGAACGAGTTCTCGAAGTTCGTGTGCTTGTAGAGCTTGTTGATGACGACCTTCGGGTTCTCGTTGCGCTTGAGCTCGATGACCACGCGGGTGTTCTCGTCGGACTCGTCGCGGAGGTCGGAGACCTCGTCGAGGACCTTCTCGGAGCAGAGCTCGGCGATGTGCTTCACCAGGGAGGAGCGGTTGACGTTGTAGGGCAGCTCCGTGAGGACGATCTGCTCCTTGCCGTTCTTCAGCTCCTCGGTGTGGGCGACGCCGCGGACGCGGATGATGCCACGGCCCGTGCGGAGATACTGCTTGATGCCTTCCTTGCCGTTGATGACGCCGCCGGTCGGGAAGTCCGGACCGATGATGATCTTCTCGAGGTCCTCGACGGTGGCGCTGGGCTTGTCGATGATGAGGCAGGTGGCCTCGACGAGCTCCTCGAGGTTATGGGGCGGGATGTTGGTCGTCATGCCGACCGCGATGCCGGTCGAACCGTTCATCAGCAGGTGGGGCAAGGCGCACGGGAGGACGGTCGGCTCGGTGGTCGACTCCTTGTAGTTCGGGGTGAAGTCGACCGTGTCCTCGTCGATGTCGGCGAGGAGCTCGGAGGAGACTTCGGAGAGGCGGCACTCGGTGTAACGGTAGGCCGCGGGCGGATCGCCGTCGACGGAGCCGAAGTTGCCCTGCGGCTCGATCAGCTGGTAACGCATCACCCAGTTCTGGGCGAGGCGGACGAGCGTGTCGTACACGGAGCTGTCGCCGTGCGGGTGGTAGTTCTTCAGCACTTCGCCGACGACGCCCGCGCACTTGTCGAACGGGCGGTTGTGGACGAGGCCTTCGCGGAGCATCGCGTAGAGGATGCGGCGCTGCACGGGCTTCAGGCCGTCGCGGGCGTCCGGGAGGGCGCGGGAGACGATGACGGACATCGAGTAATCGATGTAGGCCGTCTGCATGATGTCCGTGATGTTGGCGGACGTGAGCTTTTCCTTGTCAGAGTACATGTTCGAAGAGGTCTAGGGTCAGGTTCGTCAGGGCGATCAGACGTCGAGGTTGGAGGTGTTGAGCGCGTTGTCCTCGATGAAGGCGCGGCGGTTCGGGACGTCCTCGCCCATCAGCATGGCGAAGACGCGGTTGGCTTCGGCGGCGTCGGCGATGTCGACCTTGAGGAAGCGGCGCTTGGCCGGGTCCATCGTGGTCTCGAAGAGCTGCTTGGGGTTCATTTCGCCCAGGCCCTTGTATCGCTGGATCGTCAGGCCCTTGCGGCCGAACTGGCGGATCTGGCCGATGAGTTCGAGGATCGAGCCGAGCGGGATAGGCTCGGCTTTCTTGACGATCTTCTTGGCCGGCTTCTCTTCGCCCTTGGCCGCCTCCTCGCCTTCGGCGGCAGGAGCCTCCTCGGCGGTCGAGCCATCGATCAGGTGGTAGCGCGGCTCTTCGCCGGCGCGGAACTGCTTCACGTCCATGCCCTGGGCTTCGAGCTCCTTGAGCACCTTGGTGATGGCGTCGTTCTCGAAGACCTCGATCACGTTGACGCGTTCCTGGACGACCGTGCCGTCCTTGAGCTTCTTCTCGCGGTCGATCTTGTCGGCGAGGAAGTCCTCGACGCCGGCCTTGCGCAGGTAGGCCTGCTTGGCGTCGGTGTCGGCGAGGAACTCATAGGTCTCCTCGTTGCCGGTGCGGGTGCGCACGATGAAGCGCGGGAGCGCATGCGTCTTGGGGTCCTGCTGGTCGAGGTAATCGCCCAGCTGGCAGCCCGTGCGGCCGATGCCGGCGCCGAGGGACTCGAGGCGGGCGAGCGATTCGACGATCTTGTCGAGCTTCTGGCCCGGGAAGACGTGCTTGTCGCGGAGGCGGAGCAGGTTCACGTCCTCGGAGCCGAGCTCGAGGAGGATGCGGTTCAGTTCCGGGTCGTTGTCGACGTACTGCTCGCGCTTCTTGCGCTTGATGCGGTAGAGGGGCGGCTGGGCGATGTAGACGTAGCCGGCTTCGATGAGGCCGGGCATCTGGCGGAAGAGGAACGTCAGGAGGAGCGTGCGGATGTGGGAGCCGTCGACGTCGGCGTCCGTCATGATGACCAGCTTGTGGTAGCGGCACTTCGTGACGTCGAAGGCGCCGTCGCCCTCGTGCTTGCCGATGCCGGTGCCGCAGGCGGTGATGATCGTGCGGATCTCCTCGTTGGAGAGGATCTTGTCGATGCGGGCCTTCTCGACGTTGAGGATCTTGCCCTTGATCGGGAGGATCGCCTGGTAACGGCGGTCGCGGCCCTGCTTGGCGGAGCCGCCGGCCGAGTCGCCTTCGACGATGTAGAGCTCGCAGACGGACGGATCGCTCTCGGAGCAGTCGGCCAGCTTGCCGGGGAGGCCGCCGGAAGACATGGCGGACTTACGGACCGTCTCGCGGGCCTTGCGGGCGGCCTCGCGGGCGCGGGCGGCGTTGAGGCACTTGTCGACGATGCGACGGCCGGTCTTCGGGTCGCGCTCGAGGTAGTACTTGAGCTGCTCGCCGACGACGGAGGTCACGATGCCTTCGACTTCCGGGTTCGTCAGGCGGGTCTTGTTCTGGGACTGGAACTTCGGGTCGGGGTGCTTGACCGAGATGACGGCCACGAGGCCTTCGCGCATGTCGTCGCCGTTGAGCTTGGCGTCCTTGTCCTTGATGAGGTTGTTGGACTTCGCGTAGTGGTTGATCACGCGGGTGAGCGCGGAACGGAAGCCGGAGAGGTGGGTGCCGCCTTCGGGCTGGTTGATCAGGTTGGCGTAGCTGAAGACCATCTCGTCGTAGCGGTCGTTATACTGCAGGGCCACGTCGAGGGTCATGCGGCGCATGCCCGGCTTGGGCTTCTCGCCGTCGGCCATCACGCGCGGATTGGAGAGGTCGGTGAAGTCGACCTCGGCCGAGATCAGGATCGGCTTCTCGAAGAGGCGCTCTTCGTTCGCGTTGAGGAACGAGACGTATTCGGCGATGCCTTCCTTGAACTCGAACTTATCGGCGCGGTTGGAGCGATGGTCCTTCATCTCGACCGTGATGCCCGGGACGAGGAACGCCAGCTCGCGCATGCGGCGCACGAGCGTGTCGTACTTGAACTCCTGCGTGGCGATGAAGATCTCCGGGTCCGGATGGAAGGTGATCTTCGTGCCGGTGCGCTTCGTCTTGCCGATGACCTTGATGGACTGCGTGACTTCGCCGCGGCAGAACTTCATCTGGTGGACCTCGCCCTCGCGGCTGACTTCCGCGATGAAGCTGTCGGAAAGGGCGTTGACGCACTTCGCGCCGACGCCGTTCAGGCCGCCGGACACCTGGTAGGCGCCCTTGTCGAACTTACCGCCGGCGTGGAGGTTGGTGAGCACGAGCTCGAGCGTCGGGACTTTCTCTTCCGGATGCATCGCGACGGGGATGCCGCGGCCGTCGTCTTCGACGGAGAGGGAGCCGTCCGCATGGATCTCGACCTTGATGCTCTTGCAATAACCGGCGAGGGCTTCGTCGATCGAGTTGTCGACGATCTCGTACACGCAGTGATGGAGGCCCGTCTCGTTCGTATCACCGATATACATACCGGGTCGCTCGCGGACGGCCTTCAGGCCCTTGAGGCGCTTGATGTCGGCCGCGCCGTAGCTTTCGTTACCGGCGTGCTTGCCGCGATTCGGGGTTTTCTCGGAATTTTCGCTCATGTCTAGGTGTGTAAATAAATGATATTTCCCCGCCCGCAGGAGGGGTCTTTTGATGGTGTTTTTCACAGGGGTATCTGCAACAGGAAACACCCTCGCCGTGAAGGTTTTTGGCCGCCCAGAAATAACTCACAATCAACCTCTTACAAAAACTAATAAGGGGTGTAAGAAACCGTTGCTCACACGTTACTCACAGCCATTTCCCGCCCGCCCCACAGCCCCCGCCGGACAGGACTTCAGGAGGGTCCGAAAAAGGTCGCGATCGGACCCAGCGCCGCCTCGCCCGTGTCTTCGAAGACATAGTGGCCGGCGTCAGGGAAAAGGAGCTGCTGGGCCGACGGGAAGCGCCGGACGAACCCCTCAAAGAAGGTCTGGTCGAAACAGAAGTCCCGCATGCCCCAGCAAAGCAGCATGGGCTTGGCCTTCAGGCCCGCCAGAGAGGCTTCCACCCCCGCCAACACGCTCCGAGTGGGGTGTTCGGCCTCCATGGGGATATCGGCCACGAAGTCCGCGACCGCCCGGCGGACCGAAACCGACCCATAGGGGGCCAGGAAACCGGCCTTAGCGGCCGGGCTAAGCGGCTTTTCGACCGACATCCAGGTGGCCGGCCAGGCGAAGCCGTTGAGGCCTTGGACGATGAATCGGCCGATCAAGGGCGCCCGGCACAGGGCGATCCGGGCCGGGATGCGTTCAGAGAGGAACGCCCCGGTGTTGGTGACGAGGATCTTCCCCACCCTCTCCGGACGACGGCCGGCCACCCCGAAGCCGATGGCGCCACCCCAGTCGTGCACCCCTAGGTCGAACTCCTTGAGTCCGAGATGGGCGATGAGGGCTTCGACGTCGGCGATGCGGTCGGCCAGACGGAGGAAACGATCGGGGCGGGCGGACAGGCCCATGCCGACATGGTCGGGGGCGATCACGCGACGTCCTTGGGCGGCGAGTTTCAGGATCAGGTCACGCCAAAGGAACGACCACGACGGATTGCCGTGGAGCAGCAGCACCGGACGGCCGTCACGGGGACCGTGGTCGACGTAACTCATGCGTCCCGAGAGCGCGGCGAAATCCTTCGGCGCAAAGGGATAGAGCGCCTGCACGGCGGGCGAAAGGTCGGAGGCGTTCATTGGCATTCGACGGCGAGCATCATGCTGGCGAGGCCGCTGCCGATGCCCAGCAGCGCGACGCGTTCACCTGGCTTGATCCGGCCTTCGGCGATTCCGAGCGCCAGCGTGGCGGGCACGGAGACCGACCCCACGTTGCCGAGCCGATCGAAGCTCTGGTAGTCTTTCGCGGGGTCGAGGCCGAGCTTCTCGAACAGCAGCGACGAATGGCGGCGACCCACCTGGTGCGTCACCACGCGATGCGGCGTGGTTTCGTCCCAGCCGGTGACGCCTTTGAAACGACCCCAGCAACGCTGGGCCAGCGCGACGCCGGCGGCGAGCAGCGCCTCGGAGTCGGTGCGCATGTCGAGTTCGGCGAAGGAAGTATCACCTTCGCAGAGGCCGTTCGCGGAGGAATCGGTTTCGGCGGCTCCGCCGAGGAGGCGGATCGCGCCCGGGCCGGCGAGGTCGTCACGAGAGACCACCGCGGCCGCGCCACCCGCGCCGATGGTGAGGTTGGCGAAGTACGGCTTGATGGTCTCACGCGTGAGCGCGAGGTCTTCGTTCAGCATGCGAATCGTGCGCTCCACGAGCGGACGACCATCTTCGCCGGAGCAGACGAGCGCGCGCCGGATCTGGCCGGACTCCACCATGCCCGCGGCGAGCGCGACGGCGTTGAGGAAGCCCAGGCAGGCGTTGGAGACGTCGAGGATCTGCGCCTGCGGGCCGAGGCCGAGCAGTCCGTGCACATACGCGGCGGTCGAAGGCTCGAGGCGATCACGGCAGACCGACGAGTGGATGAGCAGGTCGAGGTCGGCGGGGCCCACGCCGGCGGCCTGCATCGCGCGACGACCGGCCAACGCGGAAGCGGCGGACGGGCGGATGGCCTGCGGCCAGAAGCGGCGCTCACGGATGCCCGTCATCAGCTCAAGACGCCCCTCTGGCAGCTTCAATCGGCCATAGAGCGGAGCCAGGCGACGTTCGACCTCGTCGGAGGTCCAGACCTCGGGAGGCAGTTCGGCGACGAGGCCGGAAAGGACGGTGCGCTGGAAGATCACGAGCCGGGGAGACGGGAAGAAGCGGCCACGAGTTCTTCGTCGAAGAAATTCCAGCCCATGCCGGCGTCGACCACGATGCCCTGACCGTTGACGCCGCTCGAGCGCGGCGAGAGCAGCCAGACGGCCGTGTCGGCGACCTCCTGGGTCTTCAGGGCTTCCTTGCGGAAGGTCATCTTCTCGGCGTGCAGGTAGTTATGGAGATAACCCGGGATGCCGGCGCTCGCGCTCGTCTTGAGCGGGCCGGCGTTGACGGAGTTGAAACGCACGCGCGAATCGGCCGAGAAGGATTTCGCGAGGAAGCGGCTGGCGGATTCGAGGGCGGCCTTGATCGGCGACATGTAACCGTAGTTCGAGGCGGTCACCTGCGAGGAGATGCCGATCGAGACGACGGACGCGTCGGACTTCAGGTGCGGCTTGAGCGCACGGGCCAGCTCGACGAGCGAGAACGCGGAGATCGCGGTGGCCTGCAGGAAGTCGGCGCGGACCGTCTCGTGGAACGGCTGCATGCCCTTGGAGAAATTGGCGAACGCCACGCTGTGCAGGACACCGTCCAACGGGCCGTGCTCGCGGCCGACGGCGGCGGCGAGCTGCTGCGTCTGCGCTTCGTGCTCGAGGTCGCAGAGATAGACCGGCTTGCCGTCGAGGAGGCCCTTCAACGAATCCAGGCGGGCTTGGGAGCGAACGGAGTAGACGACCTTGGCGCCTTCGGACTCGAGGGTCTTGGCGACGTGCCAGGCGACGGACTTCTTGTTCGCGACGCCGAGGACGAGATAGGTCTTACCGGTGAGGCCAAGGAAGGACATAGGTCAGGCGGGTTGGTCGACGAGGGCGAGGGCGAAGCGGATGGTCAGGACGGCCTTGCCATCGCGACGCACCGTGCCCGTCAGGAAGTGGAACTGCTGGAGCGTCTCGACGAGTTTCACCTCGATCGAGACCGTATCGCCAGGCTTCACCATGCCCTTGAACTTGGCCTCTTCGATGCGGCAGAGCACCGGGGTCTTGCCGTCCGGGGCGCCGCCTTCGGACTGGAGCTTCTTGGTCAGGAAGACCGCGCCCGCCTGGAAGACGGACTCGCAGAGCAGGACACCCGGGGTGATCGGATTACCCGGGTAATGCCCGGAGTAGAAAGGCTCGTCGGCCCGGAAGGTGCGGGTGCAGGTAGCCCCGTCAGCCCGGACCTCGTCGATGCGATCCAGGAAGAGGAACGGCGGACGATGAGGGATGGTGTCGAGGACAGCCTGCAACATGGCGTCATTTTTGCCTCCGGAAAGACGGACAAGCGACACGAAAACACCTCCGCCCGCATTTGCCTTTTGCCGGGCGACCCACATCTTCAGGGACATGAAGACCCTCTTCGCCACCCTCCTCATGTCCCTCCTTCCCTTCTTCGGTGACGCGGCTGAAAAGCTCGCCGTCGGCGCCTCCATCCCGGACGTCACCTGCAATGACCAGGACGGTAACGCCGTCTCTCTCGCCAAGGAAGGCGCCAAGGGCACCCTGCTCGTCTACTTCTACCCGAAGGCCAAGACCGGCGGCTGCACCAAGCAGGGCTGCTCGCTCCGCGACAACTGGGCCGAACTCCAGAAGGCCGGCGTGAACGTCCTCGGCGTCAGCACCGACGACGAGAAGCTCCAGAAGGAATTCAAGGAAGAGCAGAAGTTCCCCTTCCGCCTCCTCGCCGACAAGGAAAAGAAAGCCGTGACCGAGGCCTTCGGCGTGAAGAACATAATCGGCATGGCCGGCCGCAGCGCCTTCCTCTTCAAGGACGGCAAGTGCGTCTACGCCGACCACAAAGGACACACCGGCGACCAGGCCCAGGTGATCCTCGCCTTCCTCGCCGGCGCGAAGAAGTAAGCCCTGCGCCCACCGCCAACAGAAAGGCCGCCTCGATCGAGGCGGCCTTTTTTACGTCCTGACGCGGACCTCAGTGACCCTTGATCGGGAAGAGGTCGGTCACGCTGTTGTTGCCGTGGATGCGACGGATCGCGTCGGACAGCAGCGGGGCGATGGAAAGCACCGTGATCGGCAGGTCCTTCGGCCAGTCGGCCGGGACGGAGTTGGTCGTGATCACCTCGTCGATGACGCCGCGGCGGAGGCGCTCGAAGGCGATCTCCTGGATCATGCAGTGGGAGACCACCGCGCGCACGGAGCGGGCGCCGTTCTTCTTGAGCAGTTCCGCGGCGGCCACGAGCGTGCCCGCGGTCTCGGTCATGTCGTCGACCAGGATGATGTCCCGGCCTTCGACTTCGCCGACGAGGCTGGTGGCCTGGACGGTGGTCGCGCTCGTGCGGCGCTTGGCCACGAAGCCATAGGGAAGATTGAGCATGTCGGCCACGGCCGAGGCATACTTAAGGCCGCCCACGTCGGGCGAGAAGACCGTGGCGTCCTTGAGCCAAGGCTTGTCCTTGATGTGCTTATAGAAGACCGGCGAGGCGTAGAGATGGTCGACGGGGATGTCGAAGAAGCCTTGGATCTGCTGGGCGTGCAGGTCGACCGTCAGGACGCGGTTGGCGCCGGCGGCGGTGAGCAGGTTGGCGACGAGCTTGGCCGTGATCGGCACGCGGGGCTTGTCCTTACGATCCTGACGGGCGTAACCGAAGAACGGGATCACGGCCGTGATGCGCGCGGCGGAGGCGCGGCGGAGCGCGTCGATCATGATCAGCAGCTCCATGATGCGGTCGTTGGCCGGGGCGCAGGTCGGCTGGATGACGTAGACGTCGCAGCCGCGGATGTTCTCGTTGATCTGCACGAACGTCTCGCCGTCGGGGAAACGGTTGACGGTCGCGGTGCCGAGCGGGACGCCGAGATGTTCGCAGATTTCCTTGGCCAGCGCCGGGTTGGCGTTGCCGGTGAAAATCTTCATCTCAGGGAGGCTCATGTCGGTTAGCGTCTAGCAGAGTCCAAGGAGGCGGTCAGCGAATCAACCTTTTTGAACAAATCGGGCAGACGGCGCGAAAGGACGACCAGGCGACGCTCCAGGCCGAAGGGCACGGCGGGCGTGCCGTTCATGAAGCCGTCGGCCGGGACGTCCTCGAAGAGGCCCGTCTGGGCGCCGAGCTTGACGCGGTCGCCGAGGGTCAGGTGGCCGGCCACGCCGGACTGGCCGCCCAGGACGCAATGGTCGCCGAGGGTCGTGCTGCCGGCGATGCCGACCTGCGCGGTGATGAGGCACTGGCGGCCGATGCGCACGTTATGGGCGATCTGGACGAGATTATCGATCTTGGTGCCCCGGCCGACGACCGTCTGGCTGAAGCGGGCGCGGTCGAGGGTCGAGTTGGCGCCGACCTCGACGTCGTCTTCGAGGACCACGTTGCCGATCTGCGGGATACGACGGATCTCGCCGTTGACGGGCTCATAGCCGAAGCCGTCGGAGCCGATGACGGCGCCGGACTGGATCCGGCAGCGGGCTCCAAGGACGCAGTAGTCGCCGACGACGACGCCGGGCTTGAGCCAGCAATCAGCGCCGAGGGAGGCGCGGGCGCCGACATGGCAACGGGCTTCGAGCACGGCGCCGGCGGCGACGATCGCGCCTTCGCCGATCACGCAAAGCGGACCGACGTGGGCGGCGGGATCGACCTTGGCCGAAGCGGCGACGACGGCGGTGGCATGGATGCCGGCCGGAGGGCGCGGCCAGAGGCGGGCCTCGAGCACGCCGCAGAACAGCGCGAGCGCATAGGAAGGATTGGCGACGCGCAGGAAAGCCTGGCCGGCGGCCGGCTTGCCCGCGAAGGCCACCGGCACGAGGATCGCACCAGCGCGCGAAACGGCCACGCCGTCGGCGTACTTGGCGTTGCCGAGGAAAGAAAGGTCGGCGGAAGTCGCTTCAGCCAGGGCGGCGACGCCGGTGACCGGACCTGCGCAGGCACCCTCGACGGCTTCGGCCCCCGTGAGGGCCGCGAGTTCGGCGATGGTGAAGGAAGTCGTCATGGTCCTAAATGAAGCGCCCCTGACTGGCAGGGGCGCGGCAGAGTCTTACTTGGCGGCCGGCTTGTCGCCGGCGGCGGGAGCAGGCGCGGCAGGCGCGGCAGGCGCGGCCGGCGCGGCCGGCGCGACGGCGGGAGCGGAAGCCTTGTAGGCGGCGTTGAGCTCCTTGAGGACGTCCTGCGTGATGTCGAGGGAAGCGTCGGCGAAGAAAGCCTGGCTCTTGCCGAGGACGAGCTGGAGGCCCTTGGCCTTGGCGACCTTCTCGGCCTGGGCGCGGGCGTCGGCGAGGATCTGCTTGTTCATCTCACCCACGCGCTGCTGGATGGCGCCGCGGGCTTCGTTGACGAAGTTCTGGAGCTCGGCGCGGCGCTGCTGGAAGACGCCGTTCTTCTGCTGGAGCTCGGCCTCGACGGCCTTCTTGCCGTTCTCGCTGAGCATCGGGTCCTGGCCGCGCTTCTGGGCGGCGACGAGGTCGGCCTGGAGCTGCTCGACGACCTTGACGCGCTCGCCGACGGAGGCCTGGGCGGCGTCCTCGGACTTGCGGATCTCCGCCTGCAGGTCGGCGGACTTGGCGTAGGTCTTGAAGATCTCCTGCTCGTCGATGAGGCCGACGTTGGGGGCGGCGGCGAAGACGGAAGCGGAGGCGAGGAGGAGGGCGAAGAAGGACTTCATGAGGTGGGTTTTAGGTAGCGGTTAGGCGGTGGCTTGGCAATCAAAAGACCGTGCCGAAGCTGAAGTTGAACTTCATCCCGCCCTCGTTGACGTTGGCGCCGGCGTTGGGCTGTCCGGCCGGGACCTTGGTCATCTGGAGGGGGAAGCCGAAGTCGAGGCGCATCACCGCGCCGCCGAGCAGGATGCGCATGCCGACCCCATAGCTGGAGTTGGCTTCGGACAGGCTGAAATCGGTCTCACCCCGGTTGACCAGACCATGGTCATAGAAGGCGGCGAAACGGAGGTTGTCGGCCACCTTGATGGTATATTCCGCGCTGAAGTAGCCGTAGGTCAGGCCGCCCATGGGCTCGTTGCCGAACTGCGTGTCGTAGGTCGAGTAGCCGCCCACGTCGTTGAAGTTGAAGCCGCGCATGTCGTAGGCGCCGCCGAGGTAGAAGCGCTCGTAGAACGGGAGCTGGCCGGCGGTGCCGGTCAGCAGGCCGACGCGGCCGATGATCCCGAGGGTCTGCTCCGCCGTCGGGGAGACCAGGAACCAGCGGCCGGTCCGGAGTTCGGAACGGAGATACTGCAGGTCGCCGCCGAAGCCGTTGCCGGCGAGCTCCTCGGAGAGCGAGATACGCGAACCGCGGGTCGGGAAGTTGAACTCGTCGCGGGTGTCGTAGATCAGGGAAGCGGAGACCGACGAGATCACCTTGCCGCCGGCGGCGCCCTCGTTCGCGACCTCGAGCGGCGCCGTGGCGCTCACGTTGTCGACGGAGAGACGGCGCAGGTTGTAACCGACGCGGCCCTCGACGTTGCCGAAGACGCGGCGGCGGGCGTAGAGGTTCACGCCCTCGGTGAGCACCGCGTAGTCGGCGGAGGCGAAACCGGCGAAACGCCGCTCGATGGAATAGCCCACCGCGACGTCGCGTTCCCAGAGGGAAGGCTCCTCGAACGAGTGCTCGATCGAGTTGGTCAGGCTGCCGACCGAGAGACGGACGCGGAACTTCTGGCCGTCGCCGCGATACCAGCCCTCGGGGTTGGAGTAGTCGAAGTTGGCCTCGGCGTATTCGACGAATCCGACGAGCCCTTCGACGGTGCTGAAGCCGGCGCCGAAGCTGAGCTGGCCGGTCGGACCTTCCTTGACCGACACGCGCAGGTCGCTCTGGCCGGGGACGGGCGTCGGCACGGGGGACACGCGGACCTCCTGGAAGAACTGCGTGTTGCGCAGGCGCGCCTCGGAGACGCGGGCGCGGGCGAGGTCGAAGACTTCGCCGGGGCCCAGCGCGAGCTCGCGCGCGATGGCGGTGGAACGGGTCTTCGTGTTACCCTGGATCTCGATGGCGCGGACGGTATGGCGCTGGCCTTCCTCGATGACGAAACGGAGGCCGATGGCGCCGGTCGTGAGGTCGGGCTTACGGACCGTCTCGACGCGGGCGTTGATGTAGCCCATCTGGCCGTAGTATTCCTTGAGCTTGTCGGCGGCGGCCTCGACGGCGGGGACGGCGAACGCGTCGCCGGACTTCAGCTGGTCGAACTCGGCCGGGTGCGCTCCCCGACGGAGCGACGGCTCGGCGATGACCTTGCGGAGCGCGGCGTCCGTGAACAACGGGTCGGCGGCGCCGAGGCGGTTGCCCTCGATGGCCATGGCGCCGACGGTGTAGCGGCGGCCCTCGGTCAGCCTGAAGACGACGTCCAGCCAGCCTTCGGAATCGCTGACATCCTTGACGACGCAGATCTTCTGGGGGTCGGTGTCCTCGACCTGCACGTCCAGGTAGCCCTTGGAGCGGTAGAACTCCCGGAGCTTGCGGCAGTCGTCACGATACTCCTCCGGATCGAGGCGGCCCGAGCCGACCAGCCAGGAGAACTTGTACCAGCGATGCTCGCTGGTGCTGAGACCGGCGCCCTCCGCCAGTTCGGCGGAAGTGAAGGACTTCGCGCCCTCGAAGCGGAAGGTGTCGATCTTGAGCTCGATGCCTTCGTCGACGACGACCGAGACCATCTTGCCGCCGGGGACGTCGCGGAGCTGGGAGAAGACGCGCGTGAACGGGCGCTTCTTACGGAGGGCTTCCTGCAGGCCGACCTCGGCGCGCCGGAGCTGGGCCATGTCGAGCGGCTCCCCGAGGCGCATGCCCTCGAGTTCTTCGCCGCCGAACCAGGAGGCGTCGGGTCCGACGATACCTTCGCCGCCGATGTATTCGATCCCCTTGAGGATCGGACGGGGTTCCACGGTGACGACGACGTCGACCAGGCCGGTCTTCGGGTCGAGGACCGGCTCGACCGTGGCCTGGGCGAAGCGACCCGTGGCGTAAAGGGAACGGACGGTGCTGGCGACGGCTTCCTTGGAGAAGGACTCGCCTTCGCGCAGGGCGACGAAGCCGCGCACGAACTGCTCGGAGACCGCGGAGCCGGAAGCCTGGATGCGGATGGTCCGGACCTTGGGGTCCTTCGGTCCGAGGGCGTTCTGGGCCCCGCCGACGAGCGGCGCCAAGGCGAGGGCGAAGCAGGCGGCGCGGAGCCAGCTGCGACGAAGGGAGGTCTTATTCATTATTGCGGTAGTCTCTAGCCGGAGATTCGAAGCGTGTCAGCCCCGGATTGAAGAGCAAGTTGATGTCGGAGGTCGGTCCGTTACGATTCTTCGCCACGATCAGCTGACGGGCGTAACATCCGTCCTGGCCGGCCTGTTCCGCCTCGGCCTCGGCGGCCTTGCCCTGGCTGACGGGGGGCTTGGAAATGAGCATGACGATGTCGGCGTCCTGCTCGATGGAGCCGGACTCGCGGAGGTCGGACATGCGCGGCTGGCGGGCCTCGTCCTCGGACTTACGGTTGAGCTGGGCCAGGGCGATGATCGGGATCTTGAACTCCTTGGCCATGGCCTTGATGCTGCGGGAGACCTCGGCGATCTGCTGTTCGCGGGGCAGGCCCGAATCCAGGCCGTTGATGAGCTGGATGTAGTCGATGACCACCATGTCCAGGGGCGTGCGGGCGTGGACGCGGCGGCACTTGGCGCGGATCTCGAGGATGTTCTGGCCGCCGTTGTCGTCGACCACCAGGGGGAGTCCCTTGTATTCGTTGGCCGCCTGGACGAGGTCGACCTGCATGCGTTCGTCCGGGTGGGCGGTGCGCAGCTTCTGCATGTTCACGCGGGCGCGGGAGCAGAGCAGACGGAGGGCGAGCTCACGGGCGGGCATTTCCAGGGAGAACAGCAGGACGTTGGAAGGCTTGCGGTTCTCGCTGGGCTTGGGGAACAGCGCGGCCTCGATGAAGTTGAGCGCGATGGACGTCTTGCCCATGCCGGGACGGGCGGCGACGACGATCATCTGGCCCGGCTGGAAGCCGAAGGTCATCGCGTCGAGGTCCGGGAAGCCCGTCGGGACGCCCTGGACCGAGTTACGATCGCGGATGATGCGCTGGACGAGCTCCATCGCCTCGGCGATGGGCCCGTCGATCGTCTGGGCGGATTCGGAGATGCGGTCCTCGCTGATGCGGAAGAAGGACTGCTCGACCTCCTCGAGGAGCCGCTCGATGCCCTCGGCGTGCGTGTGGGCCTTCTCGACCGTCGTGACGGCGGTGGAGATCAGCTGCCGCAGGAAGTGCTTCTCGCGGATGATGGCGAGCCAGTGAGGAGCGTGCGCGCTCGAGGAGATCAGGCCCGTCAGCTCGTTGACGTAGGTCGCGCCGCCGGCGGACTCCAGCTTGCCGTCGCGGCGCAGCTGTTCCGTGAGCGTGATCTCGTCGATGCCCGTGCTCGCCTGGGCCAGCTTGACGGCGATCTCGTAGATGTCCTGGTGCTTGGGATCGAAGAAGTAATCCGGCGTGACGCGTTGCTCGAGGCAGCGCTGCAGGGTGTCGCCGCCGTCGATGACGATGCTCGCGATCAGGCCGCGCTCGGCGTCGAGGTTATGAGGAGGAACGCGGTCGCCGTAATTGGGGGCGGCTTCGCGGCGCTGGCGCTGGGGTCGTTCGGCCATGGGAAAGGAGCACTATGGATGCGGGGAGTCCGGTGGACAGCGCCAAACAGGCGGGTCGTTCACGCCTTGTTCACGGCCTATTCACAGGCGCGGCTGCACCGGAAAAGAAAAAGGCGCGAAGCGGATGCTTCGCGCCTTTCCGGGGAGCCGGCTCCGCTTACTCGGACTTGGCGGCCTTTTCCTTGCGGGGCTTGCGGGCCTTCTTGTCGTCGCGGTACTCGCGCTCTTCGGCCTCGGGGGCCTCTTCGGCGGCGACTTCGATCGGGTTCTCGGAGACCACCTCGAACTCCTGCTCGACCATGACGGAGCCATGGAGGCGGATGCTCGTGGTGTGCTTGCCGAGGAGCTTGACCGGGCCCTGGCCGAGGTGGATGCGCTTGCGCTCGATCTCGAGGCCGTGCTCGGCGAGCTTGGCGGAGATCTCGGCGGTGCTGATCGCGCCGAACATCTTGCCTCCTTCGCCGGTCTTGACGGCGAAGACGAGCTTGATGGCGGCCAGCTTGGCGGCGGTCTCGTTGGCGACCTCGAGGTCGCGGGCCTCACGGACTTCGCGGGCCTTCTTGAGGGCCTCGACGTACTTCGTGTTGGAGCGGTTGACGGGGAGCGCGATGCCCTGCGGGAGCAGGAAGTTACGGGCGAAGCCCGCACGGACGCGGACCTGTTCGCCTTCGGCGCCTAGGCCGTCGACGGGCTTGATGAGGAGGACTTCGGTGAATGCCATGATCTTGCTTGGGTTATAAGGTTGGGGAGGGAAAGTTTAGAACGGGACGTCGTCGCCGCCGTGGTCGCCGGAAGGAGCCGGGGTGTCGTTGCCGCCGCGGGAACGGGGGGCGGAACCGCCCTCTTCCCCGCCCTGGGACTTGCCGCCGATGAAGGTGAAGTTCTCGAGGACGACGCCGAGGCGCGAACGCTTCTCGCCGGTCTTCTTGTCTTCCCACTGGTCGAGCTTGAGGCGGCCTTCGACGAGGATGCCGGAGCCCTTGCCGCAGTACTTGGCGATGATCTCGGCCTGCTTGCCGTAGCTCTCGATGTCGACGTAGGTGACTTCCTCGCGCTTCTCGCCTTCCTTGGTGGTGTAGGCGCGGTTGACGGCGAGGGAGAACTTCGTGAGGGCCTGGCCGGACGGAAGGGCGCGGGCCTCGGGGTCGCGGGTCATGTTGCCCGCGAGGATCACGCGATTGAAGGAAGAGGCCACGGCGAGGCGGGGTCGGGGATTACTTGGTCACCTGCACGAGCAGGCGGTTGACGGTGCGGTCGAGACGGAGCTTCTCGCGGAAGGTGGTCGGGGCGCTGACCGGGCCTTCGAAGTGGAACTGGACGTACAGGCCGGAGGGGAACTTGCGGTCGACGACGCGCGAGAACTCCTTCTGGCCGAGGTTCTCGACTTCGCTGACATTGCAGTCGATGGACTTCAGGATGTCCTTGAGCTTGTCGATGACGGTCTCGGGCGCATCCGTCGAGCCGCGGAGGTCGAGGATGAGGCTGGCGCGGTAGGCGCGGCGGATCGTGGCGGTGGTCATGGTGATGGTGATTTTCTGTTGGTGAGGTTTTGGGCGGCCGGGAGGCCTTGGGAAAGGAGGGTTTCGAGGTTTCTGATGAAGTCGGGGATGCGTTGGGTCAGGGTGGCGAGGTCGGCGTCGGGGAGACGTCCGAGGACGTGGTCGGCGAGATCCTGGCCGGGGTGCTTCTTCGGTCCGATGCCCAGCCGGGCGCGGACGAACTGCTCGCCGAGGTGGCGGATGCAGCTGGCGACGCCGTTGTGGCCGGCGGCGGAACCTCCCAGGGAGAGGCGGAGCTGGCCGGGCTCGAAGGCGATGTCATCGTGGAGGACGACGAGCTCAGGGAGCTCGATCCGGTGGAACCGGAGGAAGGCCGCCAGAGGCGACCCGCTGTCGTTCATGAAGGTGAGCGGCTTGACCAGGTGGACGGAGGAACCTCCGAACGTGATCTTCGCGACCGAGGCCGAAAAACGGCTCTCTTCCTTCCACGCCGCGCCGGCCTGGGCGGCGAGCGCGTCGATGACGATCCAGCCCGCGTTGTGGCGGGTGGCGGCATATTCTCGGCCCGGATTGCCGAGGGCGGCGATGACCGAGAATGGCATTTGACTTCAAAGAACAGGTACCGGGAACGCCCGGCGCGGAAATTACTTCTTGGCGGCCGGAGCGGCGGCGGCGGCAGCGCCCGCGGCCGGAGCGGCGGCGGCGCCTTCGGCCGGAGCGGCGGCGGCACCGGCGGCAGGAGCGGCCTCGGCGGCGGCTTCTTCTTCGGCCATCTCGGAGCAGACGATGATGACGCGCTTGGGGTCGCCAGGGAAGGAGATCCCGGCCGGGGCCTTGACCTCGCCCACGTGGATGGACTCGTTGACCTTGAGCTCGGTGACGTCGATCTCGATGAACTCAGGGAGGTCCTTCGGGAGACAGCGGACGTTGATGGTCTGGGAGACGATGGCGAGGGTGCCGCCTTCGGTCTTGACGCCGTAGGCTTCGCCGACGGCGCGCACCGGGATGGCCGCGGTCATCGGGGAGTTCGGATCGATCTCCATGATGTCGATATGGAGGAACTTCTGGGTGATCGGGTGACGCTGGAACTCCTTGATGAGGGAGAGCATCTTCTTGCCGTCGACATCGAGGCTGATGAGGGAGGCGGCGTTGCCCTTGGCGCGCATGAGGTCACGGAAGGCCTCCTGCTTGACGGCGACGCTCTGGTTGCCGGATTTGCCGTAGATGATGGCGGGGATGGAGCCTTCGACGCGGAGGCGTCGGGCGGGTCCGCGGCCATGGAGCGCGCGGCTGTTGACGTTAAGGGTGAGCTGCTTCATGTTGGTATAAGGTCTTTTGGTGCCCAGTGAGTCGCGGACCCGCGTCATGCGGCCGTGCCTCGCCTAGGGAAAGGAGGGTCGAACCTGATAAACCCGGCCCCAGAAGCAAGCGGTAAATTAAAAGGGGGTCTTCCTGGTGGAAAACCCCCTCGAAACCCGCTTTCAGGGGTCTGGCTTACTTGTAGGAGGCCAGGAAGGCGGCGATATCGGCCACGTCCTGGGCGCTCAGACCGAGCTGCTCGCCGGACATCATGAGGGAGCGGGTCATCTTGGTCTGCCCTCCGGCGACGCGATCCTTGGGGACGAGCTGGGTGAGGCCGCCGGTCGAGGTGATGACGATCGGGTCGTTGTTGGACTGGAGGCGTCCGTCGATGCGGCCGCCGGCCTTCAGCTTGAGGGAGACGCCTTCGTAGCCCAGGGCGATGTCCGCCGAGGGGTTGACGATGGCACGGACCAGGGCCTCGCGGCTCTGGCGGGCGGCCCAGCCCTTGAGTTCCGGACCGTAAGCCGGACCGTTGCCGTTGAGCTGGTGGCACATGATGCAGCGCTGGGCGAGGGCGGCGCCCTTGGCGGCGTCGCCGGTCTTGGCGAGGACGTCCTGCTCGGTGTAGGTGCCGGCCGGAGCTTCGGCCACTTCGATGGCGTTCACGACGACCTTCTTGGCGTCATAGACGCCGGCGTTCCTGAGCTCGGTGCGGATGTCGTAGGCCGACCAGAGGCCGGTCATGCGCATCAGCGCCCAGCCCTTGGCCTCGGAGGCGGAGGGCGAACCGTCGGCGCAGAGCTTGATCATCGCGAGGGCGGCTTCCTTGCTGTCTACGAACGAGAGGGACTCGACGGCGAGGGTGCGGGAGGCCTGCGAGACCTTGGCGGAAGATGCGCGGGCCAGGAACTCCGGCACGGCCGAGGCGGGGTGCAGCAGCCAGGCGATGCGTTCGACTTCGGGCGACCAGGCTTCGGCGCCGTCCTTGGCGAGCGTGGACTTCACGGCGGACCAGACGGCGTCCTGCTTGTTGGCGGAGCCGATGCCGAAGGCGGCGACGGAGTTCTTGTCGGAGACGTCGAGGCGACGGGCGAGCTCGATCAGGATCGGGACGGCCTTGTCGGCCGGCGCGGCATGGAGCGAGGTGGCGACGTCGCGACGGACGGCGACATCGGCGTCGGCGGCGAGTTCGGCGGCGATGCCGAGGGTGTCATGGCCGGCGCGGCGGAGCGACTGGAAGGCCAGGCGGCGCAGCGAAGGATTCGTGTCCTTGAGGAGCGCCTTGGCACGGGTGACGCCTTCCTCGCCGAGGTGAGGCAGGAGCCAGACGCCGCGGGCGGCGACATACGGGTTGGCGTCGCGCAGGATCTCGGCGACTTCCGGCAGGGCCTTCGCGCCGAAACCCTTGAGCGCATTGAAGCCCAGGTGGCGGACGTTGACGGCCGGGTTGCGCAGCACCGCGGCGGCGCCGGCGGGCGTGGAGAGGTCGATCTTCGGGACGACGGACTTGAAGCCCTTCGGAGCGATACGGTAGATCGCGCCGGTGCAGGTGTCATCGAGGGTCTGGTGGCCGCCGACGCGGGAGTCGTACCAGTCGGCGACGTAGATGGCGCCATCGGGGCCGACGGTGACGTCGGACGGACGGAAGAGGATGCGTTCGTTGGGCTTGGCGGCTTCCTCGGGCGAGATCTTCTTGAAGTCGGTGCCGACGAATTCGCGGGCCGGGTTCGAGGTGATCAGGTCCTTGCGCGTGGTCTCGTTGAGGGCGTAGGTGCCCTTCTGCGGAGCCAGCTTGTAGGCGAGGACCGTGTTGCGCGAAGGCTCGCAGTTCAGGAGCGTGCCGGCCCAGGCTTCGCCGAGCGCGCCGTTCTCGTAGACCGTGATGCCGGTGGGCGAGCCGCCGCCGTAGACGTCGCCGACGTCCATGGTGTCGGGATCATCCTGACGCCAGTGCGCGCGGGGCATCGACTGGCCAGGACGCTTGACGGAGCGGTAGCTCGCACCGGTCGGAGTGGTGTAACCGGCCGAACCGTATTCGAGGACGAAGGAAGTGCGGCAGCTCTGGGAGTCGTCATTGTCGCCCTGAAAGAGGTCGCCGAGGGAGGACGGGAAGCTCTCGTAGCTGTTACGATAGCCGTTGCCGAGGATCTCGAGGCCCGTGCCGTCGGCGTTGAGGCGGCCGGAGAAGCCGGAGGACCAGACGAAGCCGTCGTCGCTCTTCGCGCCGATGTTGGCGCGCGCGTCGAAGGGCCACTTGCCGCCGCGTTCGTCGACATAACCGCTGGTGACGCGGAAGGTCCTGCCCGACTTGTCGGTCACGACCGCGCCGCAGTTGCCGGAGTTGATGTAAAGCTTGCCATCCGGACCGGCGACCACGGCGTGGAGCGAGTGGTCATGATCCTGGCCGCCGAAGCCCGTGAGGAAAGTCTCCTGCTGGTCGACGGCGGCGTCGAACTTGCCGTCGCGGTTCACGTCGGTGTACTTCGTGATGGTCGGGGCGTGCGAGACGTAGACGACGTTGTCGATCACGGCGATGCCGAGCGGGGAGGTCCAATCGGGATTCTGGACGAACGTCTGGACGGAATCCGCGAAGCCCTGGCCCTTGGAGTCGCTGAGCACGATCACGCGGTCGCCTTCGACGCGACGCTTGCCGCCCTTGTTATAGGTACGGTAATTGACGCCTTCATTGACCCAGAGGCGGCCTTGGGCGTCGAAGTCGATGTTCGTCGGGTTGGCCAGCATGGGCGAACGAGCCCAGAGCGTGACCTCGAGACCTTCGGGCAGCTGGAAGATACCGGCCGGCAGGGAGCCGCCTTCGGAAGGCTTATAAGGCTCGGGCGCCGGCTTGGCGGCCGGGGCGGGCTTGGGGGCGGCCACGAGGGACGCGGCGGCCAGGAGGAAAAGCGCGGTACGGGGGATCATGGGGGGTGAAGGTTTCTACATCCCCGAGGCCTGCAAGTTCCAGCCTAACTTTTCGGAAGCGCCCCTACCCTGCCTCAGCTCAGGCCCACCACTGGCGGAGCGTGGCGAAGTCCTTACGCGTCGCGGCAACCGCCGCCTGCAGGGCTCCCGGGTCCGTGACCTTGCCCTTGAGGTATTCCACGTGGAGGCAGACCGGCCCGGCGTAGCCGGACTTGCGGAGCAACGCCACCGAGTCCTTGCCCACGGAGCCTTCGGACAACGGGCAACCGACCGGCACCCTGCCCTCCCACTGGAAGCTCTTGTAATACACCATCGAGACGTGGTCGCGGGCCAAGGCGAGTTCGTTGGGCCACGAAAGGCCGCCCTCGACCATCGCATGGAAGAAGTCGAAATTCCACGACAGTTCGTCGGGGCGGTAGTCCTTCATCAGCAGCGCCATGTCCCAGACGCCCGCGCCGACATACTTGGCGCCGGAATGATTCTGATAACCCGGCAGGATGCGGACTTCGCGGCTGAGGGCGACGAGGTCGCGCAGCTGCGGCTTGATCTCATCGAGCTGCGCCCACGGCGACTTGCCGGCGGCGTAGGCGTACCACTTCATGCGGTAGCTCGGGATGCCGAGGGCGGCGCCGGTACGGAGCACCTTCTCCGTGCGGTCGGCCGCATTGACCGTATTGATGTCGGTCGTCATCAGCGTGATCGCCACGCCGCATTTCTTGAAGGCCTCGACGAGCTTCGGCAGGTCTTCTTCGACGCGCGCGGGCTCGACGTGTCCGCCCTTGCGCACGGGCGCTTCGACGCCCTTGAAACCGAGCTCCGCGACCGTCTCGGCGAGCTGGTCGTAAGGCAGGCCGACGAGATGCTTCGTGAAGAGACTGAAGGCAGGGGCCTGCGGCGAGGGCGTCGCCGCGAGCAAAGGCCGGAGCATCGCTCCCGCCATCAGCGAACCGGAAAGACCCAGCAGCGAACGGCGGGAGAGCATCGGCTTACTTGCGGACGATGCGCTTCACCTGACCGGTGAGCGAAGCGACGAGCACGTCGCCGTTGCTGGGGTCGTGGCCGAAGCCGGCGATCGTGGCGTCGCGGGCGATCTCACGGGACTCCCAGCGGCCGCCGCGTTCGTGCAGGGAGAAGATCCGGCCCGAGGCGAAGTCGCCGAAGACGTAGGCGCCCGCGATGGCCGGGACGCGTTCGCCGCGGCAGACGACGCCGCCGGTCACGGAGTTGCCGAGCTTGCGGTCGTACTCGTGGATCGGGGCCTTGAACGCAGAGGCGGGGGCGAGGGCGGGCTTGGCCTTCTTGCCGCCGGAGTCCTTCTGGTTGAAGAGGTGGAAACCCTCGACGTCGTGCCAGCCGTAGTCGCCGCCGGCCACCAGGATGTCGATCTCCTCGTAGAGACCCTGGCCGACGTCGCCGGCGAAGCAGGCGCCCGTCTGGGGGTCGAAGGAGAAGCGCCAGGCGTTGCGCAGGCCGGTGGCCCAGGCCTCGGTCCGGACCGAGGCGGGTTCGACGGGGCGTCCGCGATGGGAGGTGACCTTCAGGAAGGGGTTGTCGGCCGGGACGGCGTAGAAGGCCTGGCCCTTGGCGTCGGTCACGACGGAGGCGTGGGGGTTGGGGGCCGGGTTGCCGGCCTTCTTATCGACGTCGATCCGGTAGACCGCGGCATGGAAGCCCTTGTTGATGTAACCCGCCGTATCGAAGGCGTCGCCGCCAGAACCGCCGTCGCCGCAGCTGATATAGAGGTAGCCATCGGGGCCGAAGTGCAGGTCGCCACCGTTATGGTTAGCCGCCGGGTCGAGCTGGGTGATGAACGGTTGCTCGGAATGGGGGTCTACTTTGAAGGGCGAAACGCTCGAAAGCAGGAAGCGGGAGACGCGCTGGTGAAGCTTACCATCAATTCTAAGGCTATAATAGACAAAGACTTGCTTATTTTCCTTATACTTCGGGTGGACGGCGAAACCGAGGAAACCGCACTCTCCGGCGGCGTCGAACTTGCCGTCCTTGGGGTTGAGCTGGAAGACCTCCGTCTTGACCGGCTTACCCGCGGTCAGACCCGAGATCATCTGAACCTTCCCGCCGAGGAAGTCGCCCCCCTTCTTCTTCTTGTCCGTGGAGGAGCCGGGAACCGGGTCTCCCTTCTCGATCACGAAGACGACATCCTTGCTTCCGGGCAGAGGAGCGACCGCGACCGGGAGGCTGAACTTCATGTCCCCGAAGGCAGGCTCCAGGCGGACGACCGCGTCTTGCGCGACGGCGGAAGTCATCCCGAGGAGGAGCGAGAAAAGGAGGGCGGCGGACGAGCGGAGACGCATGGCTTGGGGGCGTGAAAGACACCTAAGCCGGAAGGCGGGCGCATGCAAAAGATTTTTCGCCTGTAAGCAGGGCCCGGAAGAAACCTTCACCCTGCCCTTATTTTTCGCTGGTTTTCAGCGCACGGTTCGCTACTTAATACACCCGCATCACTGCACAACCAACCCACAAACAACATGTCCAAAGCCCTCACCAAGTCCCAAATCGCCGGTGCCATCGCCGAAAAAGCTGAGATCAGCAAGAAGCAGGCCACCGCGATCCTCGAGATCATCGCCGCCCTCGCCTACAAGAACGCGAAGAACTCCTTCACGCTCCCGGGCCTCGGCAAGCTCGTCCTCGTCAACCGCAAGGCTCGCCAGGGTCGCAACCCGGCCACCGGCGAAACGATCCAGATCAAGGCTAAGAAGGTCGTGAAGTTCCGCGTGGCCAAGGCCGCCAAGGACGCGATCCTCGGCGCCAAGTAATCTCTCACGAGATGCTCGCTGAAAGGCGCTCCGCAAGGAGCGCCTTTTTTGTTGGCCGTGTCCGCGCACCACGCATCCCGCGCCGACAGGCACGGTTTTTCTTGCACGAGCGAACGCTCGCGGAATGAATGCAGGCACGCAATCCGCCCGGGTGGCGAAATGGCAGCCGCAGCGGACTCAAAATCCGCCGCCCTCTAAAGGCGTGAAGGTTCGAGTCCTTTCCCGGGCACTTGCGGCGAAGATCGCCGACGTCGCGCAAGCCTCGTCGCGCGAACCCGCGTTCAGCGCGCGGAGACGACGACGGCGGCGGCGAGCGCGGTAGCAAGCATGAGCGCGAGCACCAGCACGGAAGCGCAGCCGCGGTTCGACAGACGTTCCTTATAGGAGAGGCCGCTGCCGGGAATCCCCACCGTGCCGTCGACGCGATCCTTGCGCACGTTGACGGTCGCGCCCGGACGGCCGACGGAAAGCGACGGCCCGGTCTTCGAGACGTTGATCCGGAAGAGACGGCCGAGGGGGATGACTTTGCGGAAGCGGAAGAAACCCATCGGGAGCCAGCGTGGCGGCCGTCCGAGGGCAGGCAAGCCCGCCTGCCGGGCCATCGCCTGCTTTCTTATGACACTCTGCAACGCAGGTCCCGCTTGCCTTCCGGCGGCCACCCGCCCATATTGGACTCAGTTCATTCAATAGTCGCATCACGAGCAGGACGGGCGAAAGCCGAACCTGCACCAACCGAGCCCTTCACGGGCCACGGTGGTCATCGGAGCCGCAAGGCGCCGAGATGAGAGCCGAAAGGCTAAAAATCACAGTCCCCTGAGGATTGATCGTGCTGCGCGTCCCCTTCACCGCCGCCCACCATGATCAACACCCAAGACACCACCGCCCGCCCCGCCCCCGTCCCCGCCAAGCTGTCCATCCGCGTCAGCGAGGCCAACCGCCTGCACCACCTCTGGAACAACAACGGGACCTGGTGGCTGCACTACACCGAGCACCTCGCGGACTTCACCAAGCGCCGCGTCCGCCGTTCGCTGCGCACCCACGACCTCGAGCTGGCCATCCGTCGCCGCGACGAAGCGCTGCGCGCGGACGCCGCTTGAACGCCATGACCTTGCTCCGGCTCCTGGCGATCGTCGCCTTCCACGCGCTCGCCGCGCGACGACGCTGATCAGAAGCGGGCGCCGACGCGTCCGCCCAGACCCCAGGTCGCGCCCGGCTGAAAGGCTCCTTGGGTCTCGCCGTCATGCTTGAAGCTATGCCGGGCGAAAGGCACCCACTCGAACTGCGCGCGCACGAACCAAGTGCCGGAAGCCTCGAGGAATTGCGTGACGCCGAAGCGGATCGGCACTTCGCCGACGATGACGGCCCGGCTGCCGTAAGCGGCGTCGGCGAGACGGAAGTTGAGGGTCTCGTAGGCCACCGACATGTCCACCGTCGTCGCGCGGTCACCCGTGGGGAAGCCACGGAAAATGATGCCGTTCTGCAGGCCCGTCGCGCGGAGTTCGACTTCGGCGTAACGGCACGGACGCCAGAAGGCCTTCACGTAAGGGACCGGCAGGATCGAGTTCTCGAAGCGGTCCTGGAACATCAGACCGAGCGCGACGTCGGTCTCGTCGTCGGGCTGCCAGCGCAAGGCGCCGCCCAGGCCCCAGCGGAAGCCATCGGCCAGGCCGACCGATTCTTCGGCGGCGAGCTCCAGCCCATAGATCACCTGCCCCGCATACTTGTCGGACAGCTTCCACTGACGGAAGCCGGACAGCATCAGGTCCTGCGTGTCACCGTAAGAGCGATCTGTCCCGGCGACCGCGCCGGAAAAGTCGTGCGCATAGCGATACCACTCCAGGTCGATGGCGCGGTCCTCGGTCTGGTAGATCAGTTCGGCGCCGGAGCGGGAACGACCGAAGGAACCCGTCACGCCGCCCGAGTGGGAGATGACATCGGCGGCGCGATGCTGCGCGTCGGCCATCAGCAGCCAAGGCTTGGGCTGGGTCTGGCCGAGGGACTCCGTGGAGATGAGTAATAATGAGCAAATTAAGCCGATTTGCTCAACTTTGTGCAGCCGTTTCATCGTATATAAATAAATTATTCCCGAAAATCTTAGATGGCAAGCGGGTAGGCGGCGCTGGTCGTTTTATGGCACGATTTTTGCTTAATATGTCGCAACATGCTTATTTCTGCCACTCCTGCGCCGAACACCGCCGATAACGTCTGGGTCCTGATCAGCACCGCCTTGGTCCTGATGATGTGCATCCCGGGGCTCTTCCTTTTCTACGGCGGGCTCGTCCGCGGCAAGAACGTGCTCTCGGTCGCGGCGCAGTGCCTGGCGCTGACCGCCATGGGCATCCTCATGTGGTGGGCCTTCGGCTACAGCTTCGTCTTCGGCAAGAACTTCGCGGGCGGGTTCCTCGGACACCTCTTCGGGGGCAGCGAGCACCTGGGCTTCGCCGGCCTCGGCTTCACGCCCGACACCGCCTACGCCGCCGGGATTTCTTCCGGCACCTTCGCCCTCTTCCAGGCCATGTTCGCGGCGATCACGCCCGCGCTCATCATCGGTGCCGTCGCCGAACGCATGAAATTCTCCGCCGTGCTGCTCTTCTCCTTCCTCTGGACGGTATTCGTCTATTACCCCGTCGCGCACGCCGTCTGGGGCGCCACCGGCGACTTCGCCGGCCTCGCCAACGCGGGCGCCGCCTTCAAGGCGGCGGACTTCGCCGGCGGCATCGTCGTGCACATGACCTCGGGCTGGTCGGCCCTGCTCCTCTGCGTGCTCATCGGACCGCGCATCGGCTTCGGCAAGCGCGCGATGCCTCCGCACAGCATGGTCCTCTGCGTGATCGGCACCGGCCTGCTCTGGGCGGGCTGGTACGGCTTCAACGCCGGCTCGGCCCTCGCCGCCGACGGCGTGGCCCTGCAGGCCTTCCTGACCACGACGCTCGGCGCCGCCACGGCCACGATGATGTGGGCGCTCGTCGAGAAGCTCCACCGCGGGAAGGTCTCGGTGCTCGGTCTCTGCTCGGGCGCGATCGCCGGACTCGCCACCGTGACGAACGCCGCGGGCTTCGTCTCCGGCGGTTCGGCCGTGATCATCGGCATCCTTGCGGGTGGCATCTCCTACTGGGCCTGCTCGGTGCTCAAGCCGAAGTTCGGCTACGATGACGCCCTCGACACCTTCGGCGTGCACGGCGTCGGCGGGACGATCGGCGCGCTCGCGACCGCCCTGCTCATGGACGGATCCGTCAACGAAGCCGGCGGCAAGCTCGTCGCCCAGGGCCTGCTCAAGGGCCAGCTGACGGCCATGCTGCTTTGCATCGTCGTCTCGCTCGGCATGACCTGGATCATCGCGAAGCTCGTCGCCGTGACCATCGGACTGCGTCCCTCGGAAGAAGCGGAAGCGCAGGGCCTGGACATCGCCGACCACGGCGAAGAAGGTTACAACGCGAATTAAGCCTCTTTTTCAGTAAGCTCACCGGTGGCGTGCTTTTAAAAGAGCACCCCAGGTGAAGGCGTTCGTCCTAATTTAAGCACAATCAGGGGCAAAAAGGAGATCTCGGGGGTTGGCACGGGGGTTGCGAAAGCGTCTCTGCCATGAAATCCCTGCTACGAACTCTCACCATCCTCGCCCTGGCGGCAGTGCCCTGCCTGTCCTGGGCGCAGACCGCCCCCGCCGCGGCTCCGGCGGACAATCCTCCCGCCGCGGCGGCCGCGGCGGCGCCGGCGGCGCCGAAGTACAAGGATGTCGCGGCCTTCAAGGAATCGCCCGGTTATTCCACCTTCACGGTGAACAACACGTGGATGATGCTCTCCGCCGGACTGGTGTTCATCATGCACCTCGGCTTCGCGACGCTCGAGACCGGACTCACACGTTCGAAGAACACCGTCAATATCCTGTTCAAGAACAGCCTGATTCCTTGCATCGGCATCCTGACCTACGCCGTCGTCGGATTCAACCTCATGTATCCGGGAACGGACTACGCCGGAAAGTGGTTCGGCTTCGCCGGCTTCGGGGTCTCGGTGACGGATGACGTCGCCGCGCTCACCGACGTCTACAACGCCGGCTACACCTACTGGACGGACTTCCTCTTCCAGGCCATGTTCGCCGCCACCGCCGCCACGATCGTCTCCGGCGCCGTCGCCGAACGCGTGAAGCTCTCCAGCTTCCTCGTCTTCTCGACGCTGTTCGTCGCCATCAGCTACCCGATGACCGGCATGTGGAAGTGGGGCAATGGCTGGCTGAACACCATGGAAGTGCCCTTCTATGATTTCGCCGGCTCGACCCTGGTTCACTCCGTCGGCGGCTGGGGCGCCCTCGCCGGCGTCCTGCTGCTCGGACCCCGCCTCGGCCGCTACCGTGCCGACGGCAAGGCCGTCCCGATGCCCGGACACAGCATGCCCCTCGCCACGATCGGCGTCTTTCTCCTCTGGCTCGGCTGGTTCGGCTTCAACGGCGGCTCGGTCCTTTCCGCCGAACCCGGCCTGGTCTCCCTGACGCTCGTGACCACGTCGATCGCGGCCGCCGCCGGCGCGGTCGGCTCGATGGTCGCCTCCTGGGCCATCATCAAGAAGCCCGACCTCTCGATGGTGCTCAACGGCATCCTCGCCGGCCTGGTGGGCATCACCGCCGGCGCCGACCAGATGAACATGAACTCCTCCATCATCATCGGCCTGTCCTCGGGCGTGATCGTGGTCCTCTCGGTGTTCTTCTTCGACAAGCTTAAGCTCGATGACCCGGTCGGAGCGCTCTCCGTCCACCTGGTCTGCGGTATCTGGGGCACCCTGTGCGTCGGACTCTTCGGGGCCATGGCCGGCATGGCCCAGCTCGTCAGCCAGCTCATCGGGGTGGCGGCCGTCGGTCTCTTCACCTTCGTCTTCGCCTACGTCCTCTTCCTCATCATCAAGGCTGTCATGGGTCTGCGGGTGAGCGCCGAAGAAGAGACCGGAGGCCTGGACCTCGGCGAACACGGCAACGAAGCCTACCCGGACTTCGTGAAGTCGGCCAAGTAAGCCCTGAAACTCATAAATTCCCCCAAAGGGCCGTCGCAAGACGGCCCTTTTTGTTTCGGGCTGCTTAAAATCAGTCTTGGCACGCTAAATGCAATCAGGGGGCGAACCGCCATGAGATTTCTCTCCGCCCTCCTCCTGACCCTATGTGCCCTGACCTCCCCCCTCGCGGGACAGCAGGCCGCTCCCGCTGACGCTAAACCCGCCCCCGCGGCGGCCGCCCTTGAACAGCGCGTGGCCGATCTCGAAGCCTACGTGAACAACGCGGGCCCGAAGGCGGGCGACGACAAGGTCGCCGCCGGTCCGATCGCCGCTTCCCCGGGCCCGGGCCACAACGCCTTCATCATGGTGTGCGCCGCCCTGGTGCTCTTCATGACGCTGCCCGGCCTCTTCCTCTTCTACGGCGGTCTGGTGCGCTCCAAGAACATCCTCTCCGTGGTCGCCCAGTGCTTCGGCCTGGCCGGCATGGTGGCGATCCTCTGGTGGGCCGTGGGTTACTCCCTGGTCTTCGGCAAGAGCTTCGACGGCACCTTCCTCGGCAGGATCTTCGGCGGCAGCGAATTCTTCTTCCTGGACGGCGTCACCAGCGCCCCGAACGGCGATTACGCCTACTGGATCTCCCAGAACGTGTTCTCGATGTTCCAGCTGATGTTCGCGATCATCACCCCGGCCCTCATCGTCGGCGCCATCGCCGAGCGCATGAAGTTCTCCGCGGTCATGCTCTTCATGCTCGGCTGGATGTTCCTCGTCTACTTCCCGATGGCGCACCACATCTGGGGCATCACCGGCGAGATGAACGGTGTCTGGAACGCCAAGGCCGCCATCAAGGCGATCGACTTCGCCGGCGGCACGGTCGTCCACATGACCTCGGGCTGGTCCGCGCTCCTGCTCTGCATCATCCTCGGACCCCGCATCGGTTTCGGCAAGAAGCCCATGACCCCGCACAGCATGGTCCTCTGCGCCATCGGCACCGGCATGCTCTGGGTCGGTTGGTACGGCTTCAACGCCGGCTCGGCCCTCTCCGCCGACGGCGTCGCCGCCCAGGCCTTCATGACCACCACGCTCGCCGCCGGCGTCGCCGCCTTCACCTGGGGCGCCCTCGAATGGGTCCTCCGCAAGCACGCCAGCATCCTGGGCCTCTGCTCGGGCGCGGTCGCCGGCCTCGTCGTGATCACTCCGGCCGCAGGCTTCGTGAGCGCCAGCTCGGCGGTCCTGATCGGCGTCCTCGCCGGCGTGGTGCCCTTCCTGGCCGTCGTCTACATGAAGTCCAAGCTGGGCTATGACGACGCGCTCGACACCTTCGGCGTCCACGCGGTCGGCGGCACCCTCGGGGCCATCGTGACCGGCGTCCTCGCCTCGGGCGACGTCAACGGCAACCTGAACACGAACCTCAAGGACGTCGTCGGCAAGACCCTGCTCACCGAACAGTTCAAGGCGATCGGTATCACCCTGCTGATCTCCCTGGTCGCCACCGCGATCCTCGCCTACGTGATCAAGGCCCTCATCGGCCTCCGCCCGACCGAAGAAGAAGAGGCCCGCGGCCTCGATATCTCGGACCACGGCGAAGAAGGTTACAGCCACAACTCCTGAGCCCCCCTCCAGGGAAGCCGGCTCGCAGGCCGTCCGATGCCGGACGGCCTGCTTCTTTTGAGGGATTTCCTGACAGTGGCCGGGTCTACTATGGAATTGCCAACTTTAGAATACTGACACCAGAATGTCTTCATTCGTCCGCCATGCTTAAAATCTCCGCCCAATTGAATGACCGGGACTTCCAAGGCACCGCCGAGGAATTAGCCACCTTCGTGTCCGAGAAGCTGGCCGAGCTCGGCTTCGGCGAGCGCCACCGCTCCTCCGAGCGCCTGGTCCGCTTCTACGCCTACCAGAAACTCCTGAGCCGACCGGAAAAAGCCCCCGACGACGGACGCCAGCGCCTCTTCGGTCAGCTGCAGGTCCGCCAGCTCCTGCTCGCCCGCCTGCTCGCCGAGCGTGGCTGGGACCTCGACCGGATCCGCACCCTCCTCCTGCAGAACCTGGAAATCAGCGCCCTCAACAAGCTGATCGACGAATTAGCCACGCCCACCGAAGCGGAAAAGCTCTTCTTCCGGACCCGCTCCAGCGCCGCCGATAGCGCCGCCGCCCTAGGCCTCGAAGAACCCAGCGTGCATCGCGCGAGGTCGCCGATCGCCTACTCCCGACGCGACGACGACGGTGAATCCGCCGCCCCCGCCTACAAGCCCGTGCGCAAGTCCAGCTTCACGATGGTCCAGCAGATGAAGCAAGTGGCCGACGCCGAGGAATCCCCCGCCGAAGCCCTCCGGCTGATGATAAAAAAGGAGCTAGCCCGGGATGATCTCAATCAAGCCGCCCGCAGCCTTTTGGATCAGCTCCTGGCTTTCAATCCGACCTCCCGCGGCGATGAACCCAAGACCGAAAGATGGACCAAAGTCCGGCTGACCCACTGGTGCGAAGCCCACTTCAACATCGATAGTCGCGTGACCCCGACCAAAGAAGAACTGCTAGAAATCGCAGACAATTTCAGCAAAGCCTTGATGAAGAAGTATTTATAATTATGACAGTGTTAGTTTGATGTTAGTTGTATGACAGTATCTTATTCGATGTTGACAGCATAAGGGGTTGGGGCATGGTGGTGGGGATGATTCCTCCCATGAGCCAACCCAAGATCGAAATCCTGCCCCTGAAGAAGGGCTTCCTCCGCGCCGCCTCCGAAGCGACGCACGTCCTCGTCCGCATCGTCGCCCCCAGCCAGCCGGCTGACGTCGTCGCCACTCCCCGCGCCCCGCTCGACCTCGCCTTGGTCATCGACCGCTCCGGCTCGATGTCCGGCCGCCCCCTCGAGGCCGCCCTCGAAAGCGCCGCCCGCATCGTCAGCGGCCTGCGTAGCGACGACCGTGTCGCCGTCGTGGCCTTCGACAGCGAGATCGAAGTCGTCCAGCCGCTCGTCGCGGCCACCGACCGCACCTCGCTCGTCCAGCGTATCCGTTCGATCGACGCCCGCGGCTCCACCGACCTCTTCGGCGGCTGGGAAGAGGCCGTCAAGCAGCTCGCGCCCTTCACCCGCAAGGACCGCATCGCCCGCGTCATCCTCCTCAGCGACGGCCAGGCCAACCAAGGCCTCGTGAACGAGCAGGAGATCTTCGCCCGCGTCACCAAGGCCGCCGGCGCCGGCATCACGACCTCCACGGTCGGCCTCGGCCACGGCTTCAACGAATCGCTCATGACCGGCATGGCGACCGCCGGCGAGGGCGTCGCCAACTTCGGCCAGACCGCGGACGACCTCGACGAGGCCTTCGAAGAACAGTTCGCCATCCTGTCGAACTCCTTCCTGCGTCAGGTCAAGGTCAGCGTGCAGGGCGGCAGCGACGTGCAGGCCCGTCTGGTCGGCGAGCTCCTCGAGAACGGCGCCACCCGCACCCGCAAGCTCGGCACCCTGCCCTGGGACGCTTCGCTGGTCGCGGTCGTCGAGCTGAAGATCGGCGCCGGCGCCAAGCCCGACGCGCTCGCCGCCGTGAACTTCGAAGCGGTCACGAAGGAAGGCGAAGCCGTGAAGTTCGGCCCCGAGCTCATCGCGCTCCCGGAACTCGACCTCGCCGCGTTCTCGGTCCTGCCGGTCGACGCCGACGTGGCGGCCCTCATCGACGAGGCGATCGTCGCCGAGAAGATGGAGGCCATCGAGGCGCTCACGCGCGCCCGCAAGTTCGCCGAAGCCAAACTGGGCTTCGAGGAACTGCTGAAGCGACCGGGCCTCTCGGACTGGGCCAAGCAGAAGATCGAATACCTCAAGCAACTCCTCGAGGAGGACGAGAACATGGCCGCGAAGGAGACGCGCTACGGCCGAACCCGCATGATGAGCCAGACCAAGGAATCGGTCATGGCCTGCTACAGCATGCGGGTCGACGAGGACCTCGAGGCGAAGAAGGCCGCCTACCTGCGCCGCAAGCGCGCCGACGGCCAGGCCACCAAGCCGAAGCCCCCGCAGGGCGGCCAGACCCCGCAGGCCTGAACGGCATAAGGACCTCGGATTTCAGCCCGGTGGAAGCGATTCCACCGGGCTTTTTGTTGCCCGCTCCGGACGGCCGGGCAAGATGGGCTTCCGCCTCCCATGTCCCGCGCTCTCCGCATCACCCTCTGGAGCGTCGGCCTCCTCGCCGTCGCCGTCGGAGCCACCCTTTTCTGGGTCGAATCCCAGCTCCGTCCCGAACCCCTCGGCGCCCGCGTCAAAGGCCTGCTCGCCGACGCCGGCATCAAGGGCGGCCTCGTCCGCATCGAGGCGTCGCTCGACGGCAAGTTCTCCGCCGAGGGCATCGACCTCGTCCTGGCGGACGGCACCAAGGTCGCCGCGGCTTCGCTCAAAGGCGAAGCCGACCTCTTCGCCGTCATCGGCGGCACCTACGCGCTGCGCAGCCTCGAGCTCAAGACGGTCGACGTCGACCTGAGCACGCGCCGTCCCGTCGCGACGCCGACCACCGCTCCCGACCAGGCGACGACGAAGACCACGTTGCCGCCTTTCGTCCTCGGACCGTATGCCGCGACGGGACGCGTCCGGCTGGCCGACGGCACGCTGCTGCGCTTCAGCGTCCGCGGCGACGCCTTCGATTCCAGCGGTCAGGCCGATCTCCGCGCCGGCATCGCGTGGCCCGGCTTCGTCGTCGGCAAGCAGACCACCGACCCGCGCGGCGAGGTCTCCCTGAAGGCCTCGTTCCGTCGTCCCCTCGGCGCCGAAGGCGTCACGCCCGATGCGCTCTTCGACGACCTCGCGACGCTCCGCATGGAGCTCGCGGCGAAGGATGCCAGCCCCGCCGCCGTCGGTTCCGTCGGCTTCATCCTGGACGCCGCCACCGTCCCGGGAAAACCGGGCGTCACTTTCACGGGCACGATGAGCGACTCAGCCGGACGGCCCGCGGTGAAGCTCCGCGGCGAACATCTCGCCGGCCGCACCGCGGTCGCCGCCGAACTCGACGTCGACCCCTCACGCTTCGGCATCCTCAGCCGGCAGCTCCCTGACGTCCGCATCACCGGCGGCGCCAAAGGCGAACTGGATGGCACGCGCTGGCAGGCCGACGCGGACCTCAAGGCGCTCTGGGCGGACCTCGGGAAATTCTCGCCGGTCCTCCCCAAAGGCGGCCGTTCCGAATGGCGTCTGGCGGCGAACGCGCAGAGCACCGACACGGGCTTCGCCGTCAATCGCCTCGCGGTCACGGGACACGGCGTGAGGATCGCGATTCCCCAGACCCTCACCTGGAAGGACGGCCTCCTGCCGGTGAACGCCGACGAGGCGACGGTGACCATCGCCGCCGAGGATGCCGACCTCGTCGCGCTGAATCCTTTCCTCGCCTCCGCGGGCGTCATCGCGACGTCCGGACGCTGGACCGGCGAAGCCTCGGTATCCTTCAAGGACGGCCAGCCCGCCGTACGCAGCGTCCGCACGCACAGCCTGCGCGGCGTCACCCTGGAACAGGGCGGGAAGCCCCTCCTGCGCGGCATCGACGCGGAACTCCCCGTGAGCTCGGCCGACGGCGCGATCGCCCTGGGACCCTTCAGCGTGCGTTGCGCCGCCGGCGAGATCGCGGGCGGACGCCTCACCCTCCGGCCCGGCGCCGACGGCGCATGGACCGTGCTCGCCGACGTCGACGTCGGCATCGTCGAGCTCGCTTCGCAGCCGAACTGGGAAGACCTGCCCGTGGACAAACTCAAAGGCATCCGCATCAGCGCGAAGGCCGCCGTGGAACGCGCCGCCGGACAAGCCCCCGTGGTCGCCTCCGCCGAAGCGCGCATCTTCCGCGAGGGCCGCAACCTGCTCGCCCTGAAACTGCGCCAGCCCTTGCCGACCGCCGGAGCCAGGCCGACCGGCGTGCTGGTCGAAGCCACCGCACGCGACCTGCCGCTCGAATCCCTCGCCGCCGTGGTCCCGGGACTCAAACTGTCCGGCGACCTCACCCGCGCCGACCTCGTCGCCGGCTTCAGCCGCGAAGGCCTCTTCGTCCGCACCGAAGGCGCGCCGCTCGCCTTCGCCAGGACGAGCGCCTCCTGGACCGGCAAAGCGTGGGTCAAGGATTGCGACCTCGCCGCCAGCCTCGATCTCCTCGTCGGCGAAAAGTCCACCCTGATCGGCTTCAACCAGGCTTCGCTGAAGAACCAGCACCGCGTCCTCGCCGAAGGCGACATCAAGGTCGGGCTCGGCGAAGCCGGCACGACGCTCCGCCTGCAGGGCGACCTCGGCGCCTTGGCCGAACAACCTTTCGCGGGCCCGCTGGGCATCGTCACCGGCGGCCGCTACAGCGCCAGCGCCGATCGCGCGCAGGACGGCGAGATCAAGGTCTCCCTGGAAGTCAGCGACGTCGGCCTGCGTCAGAGCGAAGGCCGCATCGCGCAGGCGACCGTCACGGGACGCTACGCGCCCAAGCCGGACGGGCTCGACGCCGAGGGCGGCTTCCGCCTGCAGGCCGCGCACGTCAGCGCCGGCAAGTTCACCCTCACGCAACGCGTCGCCGGGACGAAGACCGACTGGCAGGCCAAGGTCACGGTCGACAACATCGACGTCGACGACGTGCTCTCGCTGCTCCCGAAGACGGAGGAGACCGTGGCCGAGACGCCCACGACGAAGCCCGCGCCGGACCGGACTCCTTTCTGGGCCGGCCACACCGGCGCGCTGGAAATCAAGGTCGGCACGGCGAAGGCTTATGGCATCAAGGCCGAGGGACTCCTCGTCCGCGCCGACGCTCAGCCGAACGGCCTGCGGCTGAGCCAGCTTTCCGGGCGGCTCGCGGAAGGCACGCTCAGCGGCCAGGGCCGGCTGGCCTTCCAGCCGACCACGAGCAACGGACCTTACACGCTGGCCGGCACGCTGAACCTGACGCAGTTCAATTTCGGCGAAGTCGCGCAGGCGGTCCCGGCCGTGAAGGATTTCCTCCAAGGCAAAGGGGACGCCACCGTCTCCGTCTCCGGCGTGAGCGGCACCCCGGGCGAACTGCCCGGCCGCCTCCAGGCCGACACGCAGCTCACCTCCCGCGGCGGCGTCATCCGCGCCTTCGGCGACAAGAACAGCAGCATGTCGCTGTCCGCCAACAAGGCGGGCGACATCGGCGAGACGCTCGGCGGCCTCGCGCTGATCGCCGGCGCCCTCACCAAGAACCAGCAGCAGGGCGAGAAGATCGCCAAGATCGGCGCCGCGATGACCGCGGCCGCCAAGCTCCAGAAAGCCGTCGCCGAATTCGCCTACACCTCGGCGACCATCAAGGCCTCCCGCCTGGCCTCGGGCACGATCAAGCTCGAGACGGCCGACATCCGCAGCGCGACGCTGCAGCTCTCGGCCAAGGGCGGCATCAGCGTCGACCCGAAGTCCGCCTTCGCCGACTGGCCGATGGTGTTCACCACGCAGCTGCGCGGCGCGGGCGAATTCGCGGAATACTTCCAGGTGCTCGGCTTCGGCGCCGGCCCCTCGCCCGCCGACGGCTTCACCGACGGCCCGGGCGTCAACGTGACCGGCTCGCTGAACCAGATCCGCACCGACCTCGCCGAGAAGCTCCAGGCCGCCATCGACCGCGCGCGCAACGCCCCCGCGGCCTCGCCGGCCGGCCAGCCTCCGCAGGCCGCTCCCGGCGGTCAGGGCGCGCCGCCGCGGCGCCGCAACCCTCTGGGTGACCTGCTCAACGAGCTCGGTCGCTGATGACGGCGACGCGCGCAACCCTGGCCGGCCTCGCCGGACTGGCGGCGCTCGTCGCGCTGGCCCTTTCCGTCGGCGCCCAGGGCTTCGGCTGGGGCGACGGCGGAGCGTGGGCCCTCCTGCGCGCCCCGCGCGTGCTGGCGGCGCTGGCCGCCGGCCTGGCGCTCGGCGTCGGCGGCGCCGCGCAGCAAGGCGTCTTCCGTAATCCGCTCGCCGACCCGGGACTGACGGGAGTCTTCGGCGGCGCTCTCTTCGGCATCGCCCTGCTGCTCGGCGTCGCGCCGGAAGCGGCCTGGCAACGCGCCTGGTGCCTCCCCGCGGCGGCGTTCGCGGGCGCGCTCGGGACCTCCGCCCTGCTCGTGTTCTGCGGCCGCGGCGGCTCCTCCGCGCGGCTGCTCCTGACCGGACTGGGCCTCAACGCCCTCACCGCGGCCGGCACGCTCGTGATCGCCTCGCGCAGCGGCGAATCCCGCGAACTGCTGACCAACGGGGCGTACGGCGACTGGCTCGGCATGGCGACGTTCGAACTGACCTGGCTGCCGATCCTGCTGTGCCTCGCGGCGACGCTGCTCCTCCTTCCCTCGGCGCGGGCGCTCGACCTGCTCGCCTTCGGCGAAGACGCCGCGCGCGGCTTCGGGATCGACGTGAGCGGAGCCCGGCGCGATGCGGTGCTGCTGACCGCGCTCGCCGCGGCCGCCGCGACCTGCCTGGTCGGCCAGGTGGCCTTCATCGGCCTGCTGGCCCCGCACCTCGCCCGGAGGATCGTCGGCCCGCGCCATGCCTGGGCCTTGCCTGGCTCGGCCTTCCTGGGCGCGGCGCTGTTGCTCGGAGCCGACACGCTCGGACGAGGCCTCTGGCCGCAGGCGCCGCTTTCCGCCGCCGCCGTCACCGCGGTGCTCGGCGCACCGCTCTTCATCTGGATCGCAAGGGGGCGCCATGAGTGAGGGTCTCGTGGAAGCCCTCGGCTTGGCCGTGGAATACGACGGCCGTCGCGTCATCGACGGCGTCTCACTGCGGGCGGAGCCAGGACAGGTCGTGGCCGTGGTCGGCCCCAACGGCGCGGGCAAGACGACGCTCCTGCGCGCCCTCGCGGGCTTGGTCGCCGCGAGCGGTGAACTGCGGATCGCCGGCGCGGACCCGCGCGCGGCTTCCGCCCGGACCAATGCCCGTCGCCGCGCCTACTGCGCGCAGAAGCCCGTCTGCGCCTGGGATTACCGCGTCCGGGACCTCGGCGAGATCGTCGGCGCGCCGGACGCCTACGCCGAATGCCTCACCCGGCTCTCGCTGGCCGACCTGACGGACCGCCGGCTGACCCAGTTGTCCGGCGGCGAACAGAAAGCCGCGTTTCTTGCGATGACCTTCGCCGCCCTCGCCGAACCGTTCGGGGCCGCGCTGTTGCTCGACGAGCCCGCCGCCTCGCTCGACGTCGCCCGACAGGCGCTGGTCGCGGCGGAGATCCGTCGTTTCGTCCAAGCCGGCGGCACGGCCATCGTGGCCACGCACGACCTTTCGTTCGCCCGAAGCTGCGACCTTGTCGTGGTCCTCGCGGAAGGACGGCTGACCGCCGCAGGCGACCCGTCGACCGCGCTCACGCCGGACGTCATCGCCGCGACTTGGGGCGCTTCGGCTCAGGCGGAAGCGTGATCAGCTTCCCGTGTCGGGCCGCTGAGAAGAGATACTGCTGCGCGAGACCGGCCGCGGCCCCGAAGTGCGCGCGCCCGAACTGCTCGAGCTGAGCCGGCTTCCACTTACGCAGACCATAGGCATCGCCCAACGCCTGGACGACCCAGGTATCGACCGGGAAACTTTCGAGCCGCCCGAAACCGAAGAGCGTCACGCAGGCGGCGACCTTCGGACCGACGCCGGGCAAGGACTGAAGTTCGGCGAGCAAGGCGGGCGTGTCGAGGGCTGCGAATTCTTCGGCCCAACGCGGGCGGGCGAGCAGTCGCTGGGCGGTGCCGCGGAGGAAGGCCGCCCGGTAACCCAAGGCGCAGGACTTCAGGACCGCATCGTCTGCGGCGGCCAGCGCAGACCATGTCGGCAAGGCGTGGAACCCGGCACCGAGCGGCTCACCGAGTTTCTCCGCGAGACCTGCGACCATCACACGGATCTGCAGGATGCGCTTATTGGAACTGCAGAGGAAGCCGATGAGCGTCTCGTGCGGATCCTGACGCAGGATGCGCAGCCCCGGAAAGGCCTCGCGCGCCGCGCGGAGGACGGGGTCGGAGCGCCACGGCAGATCGGCGGAGAGCCGGGCCTGCGCGCCTTCCGCGTCGAGATAAGCGAGGAGCGCCGCCTCCGTGCCGGCGGCGCCCTTCAGCCCGCGCCACTCGAGGCCATCCGCCCCGGAACGAAGCATGGCGACCGTGCGGCCGAAAATCCCCACCCAGGCACCGTCGGACGTCGCGCTCCAACGAAAAGACTGGCCGCCGTCGAGCTGCTCGGCGAGCAAGGCCGCCGGGACATCCTCGGCCAACCGTAAAGGACGCCAGGCTGTCCACTCCGTCGCGGCCATGGACTCAGCGTCCGAGGTCGCGGGGCGTGCCCCAGAGGAAGCTGTGCTTGGCGGCGAGGACCTTGCCCTTGGCGTCGACGACCGAGACGCGCCAGGCGATCGGCCGCCACTTCGCGTCGCCGGCCTGCTTGCCGGTCAGACCGATGACAACCTCTCCGAACGGGAAGCCCGGACGGAAGCGGGCCGGAAATTCGTAACGCTCCGCGGGAGTGTTCTCCGTGCGGACGACCTGCAGCACGAGACGGGCGTCGGCCGGCGGAGCGTCGGCGAGCTTGATGTAGTAGTAATGGCCTCCGCGGGCGGCAGGGTCGGTGCGGAAGACGACGTCGGCACCATGGTCCTCCTTGGCGCCCAGCAATTCGGACGCACGGGCGGCGTCGGCGGCCGTGCGGCGGCGCTCATTGACATACGAGATGCCGGGGACCTCGTCGGACGAGATCACCGGGGTGTCGCAACCCGCGAAGAGCAGCGCAGCGAGCGCGGCCCACAGAGAGGCCTGGCCCACCGCTCGGCTCACTTCTTGGCCTTCTTTTTGCTCGCGGCGGCGCGGGCGATCTTGACGCGGTCCTTCTTGCGCTCGAGGTAGGCGCGGCGACGGCGACGCTTGATGACTTTATTGCTCTGTTGACCCATGGTCCGAGCATCCTCCCGCAACCCTTCGGATGGTCAAGGAGAAGGTTCAGGGACCTTCCCCGGTGGGCCGGGGAGAGGAAAGAGTCCTTTCTGGCTGCCTGGGTAGGGATCGAACCTACGACCAAGTGATTAACAGTCACCTGCTCTACCGCTGAGCTACCAGGCAGTGCGAAAGGAGTCCAATCAAGGCAAGGTCAGGGCGGCTCTGTCAAACAAATCCTCGACCCATCGGACCAGGCACCCTCCGGCCAAAAACACCGCAATCATCCGAAAAGGCTCAGGTCTACAGGGGTCGCGACGACATTCACCCCACGGCCCCCTAATCTCTGGACTCCCCTGTGCGGGCTGTCTTCCTTGTGCGTATTCCCATGCGCTGGACCCGACTTCCTGAAACTCCCAACGCCCCCGGCGTCGGCGGCGCCTTCGTGGGCACCTCCGGCGACCTGCTGCTCTGCGGCGGCGGCTCGAACTATCCCGACAAGCCGGCCTGGGAAGGCGGCGCGAAGGTCTGGCATGACACGGTCTATTCGCTCAGCAGCACGCGCTCCAAGAAGTGGGCGACGGTCGGCAAGCTTCCCCGCCCTTGCGGCTACGGCGTCGGCGTCTCGATCCGCCAGGGCCTGCTCATGATCGGCGGCGCCGATTCCCATCGCCACTACGCGGACTGCTACACGCTGGCCGTCGAGGACGGCGAGCTGAAGGTCCGTCCCTTCCCCTTCCTGCCACGCCCGCTGGCCTACGCGACCGGCGCCCTCGTCGGCAGCAAGGTCATCGTCGCCGGCGGCACCGAGCGCCCCGACGCCACCGCGGCGTCGTCCAGCGCCTTCGCCATCGACCTCGCGAACCTCAACGCCGGCTGGAGGGAACTCCCGCTCTGCGCCGGCTCGGGCCGCATGCTCGCCCAGTCCGCCGGCACGAAGGATACGTTCTACCTTTTCGGCGGCATCGCGCTGAGCCCCGGCGCCAAGGGCGTCGATCGCGAGTTCCTCACCGACTGCCATGCCTTCACGCTCGGCAAGGAATGGCGCCGTCTTTCCGCGCTGCCCCGGCCGGTCGCCGGCGCGCCCTCGCCCTGCCCGGTGTTCGAGAACGAGATCCTCGTGCTCGGTGGCGACGACGGCCAGCTGGCGGGCAAGGTCGAAGCGGCCAAACATCCCGGCTACGCGAAGACCGTCCTCGCTTACGACAAATCGACGGACACCTGGACCGAGGCCGAAGCAGGCTCCGCCAACGTACTGTCCACCGGTTGCACGAAGTGGTCCGGCGGTTACGCCCTGACCAACGGCGAGCTGCGTCCGTTCGTGCGCTCCGCCGAAGGCTGGCTGCTGCGCGCGGAATAATCATTGGGACTGGCGGGGCGGCGGAGACGGGCTATAAACGCCTCACCCCGGCGCCATGCTCCGCCTCACCCCATTGCTCGGCCTGTTCGTGGCGGCGCTCGCCGGCGCGCAGGGCGAGCCTTTGCCGGACCTGCCCGACCCTCTCGGCCGGGCCGGGATGATCGCCGCCGTCCTCCGCGAAGCCGATGGCAGCGAGGTCATCGTGGCGGCCGGAGGCAGCAACTTCCCGGACAAGATGCCCTGGCAAGGCGGCCCGCGGAAATATCACAAGGACATCCTCAGGCTCGCGCGCAAGGACGGCGTCTGGAGCTGGAGCAAACTCGGCGAACTGCCCGAAGGATTGGTCGGGGCCGCTTTCTGCGCGACCCCCCGGCGAGACGCCCTGGTGTTCGCCGGCGGCGCCGCGGCCGACGGCCACCGCGCCGGCGTCTGGCGGATCGGCCTCGACGGCAAGGTGACCCGCTTCGGGCCCGACCTCCCGCGTCCGCGGGCCTACGGCGGCTTCACCGCGACCAAAGGACATCTCGTCATCCTCGGCGGGACGGACGGACCGGATGCGACGGAGGCGATCCCGACGCTGACGTCGCTCGACCTCGACGCGCCCGAGAAAGGCTGGCGCACGACCGACGCCGACCCGAGCTTCGGCCGGATCATCCCGCTCGTCGGCGCCGGCCCGAACCTGCTGCTCTGGGGCGGCGGCTGCTCGCTCTCCGCCAAGGATGGCAAGCCGTTCCGCGACTACCACGAGAACCTCGCCTTCCAGTCGTCGCTCGACGCCGGCAACCGCTTCCACGGCCTGCCCCATGCGCTCGCCGGCGCCGCCGGGCCGGGCGTGGCGACGGCGACGCACCTTTTCTTCGTGGGCGGTGACGACGGCACGCAATACGGACACCCCTACGAGACGCACACCGGTCTCGCCCGCCGCATCTTCGCGATCGACCTCGAGTCCCTCGAGGTGACCGACCTCGGCGAGTGGCCGCATCCCGTCGCGGTCGCGCCGCTCTTAAGACTGGGCGACGACCTTGTCACCGTGAGCGGCGAGGTGCGCCCCGGCGTCCGCACCCCCAGGCTCACCCGGTGGCCGATCCCGGCCAAATACCGATGAGCGAAACTCCTTCCGCCTCCCGCACGGCATGGCTGGTCGTCATGCTACTCATCCCGGTCGCGTTGCTCAACTACCTCGACCGCCAGATGCTCGCGACGATGAAGTCGTCCATGCTCGGCGACCTGCCAGACATTCAGACCAAGGCGCAGTGGGGCCTGGTCCTTGGTTCATTCAAATGGGTCTACGCAATCTTCAGCCCCATCGGCGGCTACCTCGCCGACCGAGTCAGCCGACGTCACGTCATCTGCTTCAGCCTCTTCGCGTGGTCCGCGGTCACTTGGGCCACCGGCCAGGTCAATAACTACGATCAACTGCTCTGGACGCGCGCCATCATGGGCGTCAGCGAAGCTTTCTACATTCCCGCCGCGCTCGCGCTCATCGCCGACTACCACCTCGGACCGACGCGTTCACGCGCAATTGGCCTCCACCAGATGGGCATCTACATCGGCGTGATCATCGGTGGCTTCGCCGGCTACGCCGCGGACGAGCCGACCATCGGCTGGCGCGGCGCCTTCGCGTGGTGCGGCCTACTCGGCATCGCCTATTCCTTACCGCTTTTCCTATTCCTGCGCAACCGACCGGCGACCGAGCAGGCAACGGTCAGCCCGACCGCGGCCTCGACCGTCCGCACGCTCTTTGGCAATCCCAGCTTCCTGCTCCTTGTGGTTTACTTCACCTTGCCCGCCATGGCGGCATGGGTCGTGCGCGACTGGATGCCCGACATCCTCCGCGAACGCTTCAACCTTGGCCAAGGCAAGGCTGGCGTCTCCGCGGTGCTTTATTGGCAAGTCGCCGCTATTGTCGGCGCGGTGCTCGGAGGCTGGCTCGCGGACCGCTGGATGCGTACGAATATCCGCGGTCGTATCTTTGTCAGCGCAATCGGTACGTTCCTGCTCCTGCCGGCCCTCTTCGGCGTGGGCAACGCGTCCACCCTGCTCATGGCCGTGCTCTTCCTCATCGTCTTCGGAATTGGCTGGGGCTTCTTCGATTGCAACAGCATGCCCATCCTCTGCCAGCTGGTCGGACCGGAACATCGCGCCACGGGCTATGGCCTGATGAACTTCGTAAGCATCAGCTGCGGCGGCTTCGCCGATTGGATCTTCGGCGTCTTGCGAGACCAGCACATGCCACTGAACCTTATCTTCGGCGTCTTCGCCGGCATCGCCTTGCTCTCCATCTTCATCGCGCTCTGCATCCGCCCGCGCGAAAGCACCACCTCCTGACCATGTCCGCCTTCAAGTTCACTGGCCTCTGCACGGCCACCCACACGCCTTTCCATGCCGACGGGTCGATGAACCTCGCCGTCGTCGAGCAACAGGCCGCCTTTCTTCGTAGCCACGGCATCACGTCCGTCTTCATCGGCGGCACCACCGGTGAAAGTAGCTCTCTCACCGCCACGGAACGCGCGGAACTGAACGACCGCTGGGCCGCCGTGGGCCCGGCGACCGGCATCGATGTCATCGTGCACGTTGGCGCGAACTGCCTAACTGAAGCAGCGCAACTCGCCGCCCACGCGGAGAAGAATAAGGCCAAGGCCGTGTCGATGATCGCGCCATCCTACTTCAAGCCCCGCACGATGGCGGACCTCGTGGCCAGTTGCGCGATGGTCGCCCAGGCCGCCCCACGGACGCCGTTCTATTATTACGATATCCCCGGCATGACCAGCATCAGCGGCTTCCCGGTCGACGAATTCCTGAAGGCAGCTTCGCCGATTATCCCGAACCTCGCCGGCGTGAAGTATTCCAACCCGGACCTCGACGCGATGCGTCGGGCTCAGGCGCTCGAAGCCGGCCGCTTCGATCTGCCCTACGGCATCGATGAACGTTTCCTCGCCGCGCTCCGCGCCGGCGCCACCGCCGGCGTAGGCAGCACCTACAACTTCAACCCGGGCCCCTTGCTCCGCACCATCTCGGCGCAGGCCAAAGGCGACGCTGCCCAGGCCGAAGCCGAACAGGCCAAGGTCCAACCGGTCGTCGATATCCTCGCCAAGCATGGCTACATGGGCGCGGCCAAGGCCTTGATGGGCCACCTCGGCGTGCCGCTCGGCCCCGCCCGCCTACCCAACGGCAACCCCGACGCCACCGAGACCAAGAAGATGATCGGTGAACTCGAAGCCATCGGCTTCTTCAGCTGGAATTTCTAAACATGCGACTCGCCCTCCTTCTCAGCCTGCTCTGCGTCCACTCCTTCGCGGCCGACGGCTCAGACATCGTCGTCTTCGAAGCCAAGCAGAACCTGTCGCATCCTTCGGTGCGTATCCCTTCGCTGCTACGCACGCAGAAGGGCACGCTGCTCGCCGTCGCCGAAGGCCGCGACAAGCCGACCGACCAAGCCGGCAACGACTTGGTGATCTCCTTCTCCAAGGACGAAGGTGCCACGTGGTCCAAGCCCAAGGTCGCCTACGAACAAGGTGCGGATAGCTGCAACAACCCTTGCCTTGTCCAGGAAACCAAGTCCGGCCGCATCTTCCTTTTCTATCAGGTTTTTCCCAGCGGCAGCCATGAATTCGGGAAGCTGCCCGCCGGACCAGCCGATCCGAAAGGCAATCGCTCTTGCTACGTGACCTCCGACGACGATGGCGTGACATGGAGCAAGCCGACCGATGTTTCCGCGACCCTGAAGCCAAAGGAAGCCATCACCACCGCTTCTGGCCCTGGCATCGGTATCCAGCTCAAGAGCGGCCCCAAGGCCGGCCGACTTGTCATCCCCTTCAACTCTCAGGACGCAAAGAAGAACTTCTTCAACTGGGTCGCCTATAGCGACGACGCCGGCGCCACCTGGAAGCGCGGCGAGAAAGTGCCGCAGACCGAAACAATCCAATTGAATGAAGTTCAGGTGGCCGAGTCCGCGGGCGGCGGCCTTTACCTGAATTCTCGCAGCTGGCGTCGCGGGTCCAGCCTGCGCAAGATTTCTTGGTCACAAGACGCCGGCGAGACCTGGAGCCAGGCCGCCGAGGACGCCACCCTGACCGACCCCATCTGCCAAGGCAGCCTGCTTCGTCTGGATGACCGTACCATCGCCTTCCTTAATGCCGCCGGACCCAAGCGCGCCAACGGCACGCTGCGCCTCACGCACGATGATGGCCGCACTTGGGCGAGCTCACGCTTGGCGTTCCCCGGACCGTTCGCTTATAGCAGCATGGCGCTCCTGAAGGACGGACGTATCGGCGTGCTCTACGAGCCGGCCAGCAACACCGTCGTCAAGTTCCGCGCCATCGATCCGGCCGGCCGCTGAGTCTCAGGGGTTCGCGATGAACGGAGCAGCCGAGCCGACATCCGCAGACGGCGCGTCACCATAGTAATGTCGGATGAGCCCGGCCAGGTGCTCTTTGACGTCCTCCGGGAGGAACGCGCCGAAGTGGATCTCCTTGCCCTGCGAGGCGACGACGACTGCGTCTACCGGCTGCTTGTTCTGCTTGGAGCCCCGGAAAGCCAAAGTGACCTTCACCGCGTCGCCGGCGGGCAAGGTCGACGTCCAGCCGAGATAAGGCAGGATTCGCCAACGCAGGGTCACGAGCTCATCGGTCAGCGTCAGGCGGTAGCGCGCGATGGTGAAGGCGAAGCCGACCAGGAAGAACGGCACGTAGAAGAGCGCCAGCAACGCGAAGTGCCACCAGTCAGGCTGCGTGACCATCCGGCCGTTCACCTTTACCGAGCCTTGGGACATCCCATAGAAGAGCGCGACACAGTGGACGCAGGTGAAGATCAGCCATAACCACCCGAACGCAGTCCCGAGCCGTACGCCGTAGCTGACGCCCTGGAAGCCGGACTCGACCTTCACTTTCGGATGGCCGCGGGCCACCTCGTCGTCGGTCAAGACCTTAGCCTCACGTCCGGCCGCCATCGACGCCTGCCGGGCTTCCGCCTCGGCCTTGAGGCGGGCGAATTTGGCCAGGAATTCTTCGCGTAGTCCCATGTGTCTCTTTGGATTGAAGCGACCGCCTCAGACGGGGCGAGGAACTTCGCCGGAGCCGTTATAGTAGTGATCGATGAGGATGGCCAGGCGGGCGCGTTCGTCGTGATTCAGGTCATCGCCGAGCGCGATCTCGGCGTCGCCCGACCCCACGACCAGGGACAACTTGGCGTAAGTGCCGCCACGGTTCCCACGACGACGCCCCTGGGCACCGCGATAGGCAAGCCCGACGCGGACTGCTTCGCCCACCGGCAGCCGCCACTCATGGTCGAGACGACCGAAGACGCGTCGACGGATCATCAAGGCGTCGTCGCCGAAGATGAGCTCGTGACTCCGCAGCAGCATCCGCAGAGGCGCATAGGCCATCAAGGCGGAGATCAGCAAGGTCAGTAACGTCGCGTAAAGGAAGGGGTGCTCGGTACGCTCGAGGAACCTGAAGACCGACACGAAGATCATCGCCGTGCCCGCGACCGACACCAAGGCGACCAGGAACCAGCCGAGGAAGCCGATCACGTCGGAACGGAGGAGCCACCCGTCCGCCTGCGGGATCTGGCCGGGCAGAGATTTCGTCAGCTCGGCGTGATGCTGGGTAAGGACGCGCAGGCCGCGCTCCGCGACCGGCGCATACTCTTTCTCCGGACGTGCGGCGCACCACTGCTCGCATTCGACGAGCTGCTCGGCCAAGGGCTTGGCGTCGGACATAGGCCGACCCTAAGCGGGAGCGGACGGCCGTCCAGCCAACGTCGGCTTGAACCAACACCGATTCTGGCTGTCCATAAGACAACCCCATGCGATCCCTCCTCGCCCTGCTCCTCCTGCCTTTGGCCGCCTTGGCCGACGGCGCCAAATACTCCGTGAGCTATCCGGCCTCGGACAAGCCCGGCGAACTCATCTTCCCCGCCACCTACAACCTCTGGCTCCCGGAGGGGGTGAAGACAGTCCGCGGCATCATCGTGCACCAGCATGGTTGCGGCGAAGGCTCCAATAAGAGCGCCGTGACCGCGGCCGACGACCTCCACTGGCAGGCGCTCGCCCGCAAGTGGGACTGCGCGCTCCTCGGACCGGTGATCCATCAGCCGGAAAAGGCGGACTGCAGGCAGTGGTCGGACCCGCGCAAAGGCTCAGGGCTAAGCTTTCTGAAGGCGCTCAAGGACCTTGGGCAGGCCAGCGGCCATCCGGAGTTGGCGGAGACCCCCTGGTGCCTCTGGGGGCACAGCGGCGGCGGCTCCTGGGCCAGCATCATGCAGGCTAAATACCCCGAGCGCATCGTCGCCATCTGGTTCCGATCCGGCACGGCCTACGCCTACTGGCAGAACGAGGCGGACGGAAAGCCCGGACGTTATGGTCCGCCGGTCGTCCTCTCGCCCGAAGCCTATGGGATTCCCATGGTCGCTAACCCAGGCGTGAAGGAGAACGGCGACAAGCGCTTCAACGGCGCTTGGACCGGAGCGCTCGCCATGTTCAAGGAATACCGCAGCAAGGGAGCTCCGATCGCCTTCGCGCCCGACCCCCTGACCTCCCACCAGACGGGCGACCAGCGGTACGCCGCCATCGCGTTCTTCGACGCCTGCCTCGCGCTGCGCTTACCCGCGTCCGGCAACACCCTCCGCAAGATCGACCAGTCGAAGGGCTGGCTCTCCCCTCTCCTCGGCAACGAAGCCAAGCCAGCGGGCGAATACGCCGGCGACAAGGCGGAGTCCAACTGGCTGCCTGACGCCGCTTTCGCCAAGGCCTGGACGGAATACGTGAAGACCGGGGCGACGAACGACACCACCCCGCCGCCCGCTCCCTTCAACGTCGCAATCAAGGCCATCACCGAAGGCGTCGAGCTTACATGGGATGCGCACGCCGACTTCGAGAGCGGCGTCCGCCAGTTCCTCATCAAGAAGGACGGACAAGTCGTCGGCCGCGTGCCGGAGAAGCTCACCAATCCCTTCGGTCGCCCGCTCTTCCAGGGCGTGACCTATGGCGACACCCCGACGCTGCCGCTCGCGGCGATGCGCTTCATCGACAAGGGCGCCAAAGCCGGCGCGAAGTACGAAGTCGTCGCGGTGAACTCCGCCGGCCTGGAGTCGAAGTAAGCAGCTTAATATCGGACAACAAAAAGGGCCGCCCATCGGGCGGCCCTTTGCTTTGCCTGCGACCAGGGCTTACTGGCCCCAGGTGCAGGTGTTGCCGGCGTAGATGGCGCGGTTTCCGAGTTCCTGCTCGATGCGGAGGAGCTGGTTGTACTTGGCGACGCGGTCGGAGCGGCAGAGGGAGCCGGTCTTGATCTGGCCGGCGTTGAGGCCGACGGCGATGTCCGCGATGGTGGCGTCTTCCGTCTCACCCGAGCGGTGCGAGATGATGGCGGAGTAGCCGGCGCGCTGGGCCATGGAGACGGCGTCGAAGGTCTCGGTGAGGGAACCGATCTGGTTAACCTTCACGAGGATCGAGTTGGCGGTCTTGGTCTTGATGCCGCGGGAGAGGAACTCGGTGTTGGTGACGAAGAGGTCGTCGCCGACGAGCTGGGTGTCGGCGCCCATGGCGTCGGTGGCGAGCTTCCAGCCGGTCCAGTCGGCCTCGGAGAAGCCGTCTTCGATCGAGACGATCGGGTAACGCTTCTGGAGGTCCTGGTAGAACTTCACCATCTCCGCCGACTTGCGCTGGGACTTGTCGGACTTGTGGAAGGTATACTTACCGGACTTCTCGTCGAAGAACTCGGAAGCGGCGACGTCGAGAGCGAGGAAGACTTCCTTGCCGAGCTTGTAACCGGAGGCCTTGACGGCCGCGGCGATGGCTTCGAGGGCGGCTTCGTTGGAAGCGACCTTCGGGGCGAAACCGCCTTCGTCACCGACGGAGGTGGAGAGACCCTGGGCCTTCAGCACCTTCTTGAGGGCATGGAAGATCTCGGTACCCATGCGGAGGGCTTCGCTGAAGGACTTGGCGCCGGAGGGGACCACCATGAATTCCTGGATGTCGACCGGGGCGTCGGAGTGGGCGCCGCCGTTCATGATGTTCATGAGCGGGATCGGGAGCACCTTGGCGTTCGGGCCGCCGATGTAGCGATAGAGGGGCTGGCCGAGGGCGGCCGCGGAAGCGTGGGCGGCGGCCATCGAGACGCCGAGGATGGCGTTGGCGCCGAGCTTGCTCTTGTTCTTGGTGCCATCGAGGCCGATCATCGCGGTGTCGATGCCGATCTGGTCCTGCGCGTCGTGACCGACGAGGAGGGAGGCGATTTCTTCGTTCACGTTCTCGACGGCCTTGAGGACGCCCTTGCCGTTGTAGCGCTTCTTCGGGTCGATGCCCTTGCCGAAGGACTTGGCGCTCACGTCGCTGTCACGGAGTTCGTGGGCTTCGTAGGTGCCGGTCGAAGCGCCGGACGGGACGGCCGCGCGGCCGCGCACGCCGGAGGCGAGGACGACATCGACTTCGATGGTGGGGTTGCCGCGGGAGTCGAGGATTTCGCGGGCTTTGATATCAACGATTTGGGTGCTGCTCATGATGGAAAATGAAGTCCCATAGGGCTAGGGACAAGGGGGGTGGCTGAGCGAGAAAAAAGGTGTTACGTTCGCCCGCCCGACCCTACGGAAAACCCACCAAACAAGAGCCCCGGACTGGGTTCGCCAGGCCGGGGCTTCGAAGTGGTGGGGTTAGATGGACTTGAACCATCGACCTCCTGAATGTCAATCAGGCGCTCTAACCAACTGAGCTATAACCCCAAGAAAGAGGAAAGTGAACAAAGGGAGACGACCGCCCTCTGGCAAGCCTTCAATGTACGTCCCCGAGATAGGTGGCCGAACCGTCTTTGAGGGCCTTGGCGATGACGTCGCCCAAGCCCTTGGGCGAAAGGGGGTAATCCGCCAGACGGGCCAACGGCAGCCATTCGAAACCGACCTGCCGACGATCGCGTTCCCGACCCTCCCCGATCGGGGAAAGGTCCTCGCAGACGCAGTGGAAGACGGCCTCGACCTGATGAAAGTGGCCATGGATCCGATGCATCGCGTGGTTCTTGCCGACGTATTCGCGAAGGTACAGGAGACCCTGGGGTACGACCTTGAGGCCCAGCTCTTCCAACACTTCGCGGCTCACGGTGTCGCGCAACGTCTCGCCGTGATTCTGGCCGCCGCCCGGCAGGACCAGGAACTCCCCCTCTTCGGTGCGGATGCGGACCGTCAGGATATCACCGCCGCGGAGGATGACGGCACGAGCCGCCGTCCGGACCCCGGAGGAAACACTGCCGGACTGGCGACGAGGAGCGGACACGAGGCGACACTACCCGGACCAGCCGGACAGTGAAGCCGTAAAGCGTGGGCGGAATCCGCCCGGCTTAGGACATCAGCTTCTCGTCGATCTCCTGGTTGCCGTGGACGGCTTTGACGTCGTCCAGGGCCTCGAGGGCGTCGATCAGTTCCATCACCTGCTTGGCCACGGCGGCGTCGCCGACCGGCACCGGGATGCTGGAAATATAAGAAAGCTCGGCCGACTCGGGCTTGATGGACTTCTCCTGCAGCGCCTTGGAGATGGCATCGAAGGCCGCGATCGGGGAAAGCACCTCGAAGTGGTCGCCATTGTTGATGACGTCTTCGGCGCCGGCCTCGAGGACGAGCTCCATCAGGGCGTCTTCGCCGATCTGGGAGGCGCCGATGAGGAACTGGCCCTTCTTCTGGAAGCTATGGGAGACCGCGCCCGTCTGGGCCATGTTGCCGCCGTTATCGTTGAAAGCCTGACGGACTTCGGCCGCGGCGCGGTTCTTGTTGTCGGTGGTGACTTCGACGATGAGGCCGACGCCGCCCGGCGCATAGCCCTCGTAGACGATCTCTTCGTAGACGACGCCGGGGATCTCGCCGGTGCCCTTCTGGACCGCGCGCTTGATGTTATCCGACGGCATGTTCGAGGCGCGGGCCTTGTCCATGAGCGTGCGGAGACGCGCGTTGGATTCAGGGCTGCCGCCGCCGGCGCGCGCCGCGAGGGTGATCTCCTTCGCGAGGACGGAGAAGATCTTGCCGCGCTTGGCGTCAATGACGGCCTTGTGCCGCTTCGTCGTGTGCCACTTGCTATGACCAGACATGATGGGGTGGGGGTTGGAAAATCAGCCTTTGACCTTCTTCGTCGCGGGCGGGATCACCACGACATCCGGTTCGTCCTTGGTAAGCCAGGTCTGCAGCATCGTCAACAGGTTCTGGATCGTCATGTACAGCGTGAGGGCCGAGGCCATCGGGTAACAGATGACCGGGAACAGCAGCGTCATCATCAGGAAGATCGTCTTCTGGGAGCCGTCGCCGGAAGGCTGCGGGCTCATGCGCATCGAGAGCCACATCGTGACGCCCATCAGCACCGGCAGGAGGTTCACCGGGAAGCCGCCCAGTTCGAAGATCGTATCCGGCGCCGAGAGGTCGGCGATCCAGAGGAACGAATGCAGGCGGAGTTCGACGGTGGTCTGGAAGGACGTGTAGAGGCCGAAGAAGATCGGCATCTGGATGAGGATCGGGAGACAGCCGGCGAACGGGTTGATCTTGTTCTCGGTGTAGAGCTTCATGAGCTCCTTCTGCATCTTCTCCGGGTTGTCCTTATGTTTCTCGCGGATGTCCTGCATGGGCTTCGCGAACTTCTGCATCTTCTTCGCGGCCTTCATCTGGATCGACGTCAGCGGCCAGGTGATGACCTTGATGAGGCAGGTGAGCAGGACGATCGCCCAACCCCAGGACCAGGCGCCGCTCCATTCGAGGAGCCAATGCACGCCGCCGAGGACAGCGAGGAGCAGCTTGCAGACGGCGCCGAAGGAAATGAACCCGAGGAGCTTCGAGAACTGCAGGACGGCGACTTGGCCATCCGGCAGAGCGGCGACGCGCGCGTATTCCTTCGGGCCGACGAAGAATTCACCGGCGAAGGTGCGGGAGAGGTCGGCGGCCGGGACGGGCTCCCACGAGGCGAAGGCCTGCAGGCCGCGCTTGCCGCCCTCGAAGCCGACCGGCAGGACGAGGACTTCGGTGCGGGCGCCACGGGCGGAGGCGTCGGCCGGATGGATGATCGAGGAGAAGAACTGGTTGCCGGAGGCGATCCAGAGGAACGGCTTGGCGACCGACGCGACGGCGTGGTCGGCCTGGGCCTTATGGGCGCCGAGACCGAAGAAGCCGCTGGAATCGGTGAACACGTCGAGGCCGACGCGGGTCAGGTCTTCGCCGTCGTAAGCGAGCACGGAAAGGAACTGGTTGGCGGAATCCCCTTCGGTCGGCTGCCAGCAGCCGGTCGAGACCCAGACCGTGGCGGCGGGCTTGCCGGCGGCGGGAATGACCTTCGTGGCGAAACCAAGGGAGTAAGGCTCGGCGCCATCCTTGGTCGCCAGCGTGAAGCTACGCTCGATGCGGGTGCCGTCGGCGAGGCCGCCGACGAAGGTGATCTTGTCGGCGGAAGCGCCGGGCTGCACGGCGAACTCGGAGAGGATCGTCTCCAGCTTGCCGGTGAGCGGATTCTTCACCGCAAGCGCGAGAGCGGATTCGTCGTTACGGGCGTTGAAGACGACGACGCCCTGCTTGGTGACATCCGCGAATTCCTTCTTCAGGCGGATCTCCCGGATGGCGCCGCCACGATCGGTGAGCGTGACCTTGAGCTTTTCGTTCTCGATGACGAAGGACTTGGCCGACTCAAGGGGGACCGGGCGAGCGGACTGAGCGGAGACGGGCAAGGTGGCCGCAGGCTTGGCGACCAAGGACGGAGCGGCGGGGGCGACGGCGGTGGCCGGGGCCGGGGCCGGCGTGGCGCCCGGAGGCGGGGTGGCCGGCTTGGTGAGGAAGAAAAGGGCGAAGGCGCCGACGATGCAGGCCATACCTAGGAAGAAGTTCTTGCGATCCATGGAAAGTGAGTGGTTTGGCGTAGGGAAGCCCCCGCCTTGGTGCAAGGCACAAGGTATCAAACGACGCCCTAGCCCTCGTTTTTAGCCAAAATACCGCCCGCCAGGCCGGCGTCTCAGGAACCCGGCTTGGTCGCCGGCAGCTTTGCGAGTTCGGCGGGGACCGCGTCCGCCGCGTAAGTCGGGAAGTTCAGCTCCAGCAAAGAAATGAAGGGGACGCTGAATTGGGTCTGTCCGGCCGAGCGATCGACCAGGGAAGCCACGCCGACGGCGGTGGCTCCGGCGGCCTTGAGGATGTCCAGGCACTCCTGGGCGCGGCCGCCACGGGTGACGACGTCTTCGGCGACGATCACGCGCTCGCCCGGACGGAAGGTGAAATTACGGCGGAGGACCAGCTTGTCGTTCTCCTTTTCGGCGAAGACGAAACGTACGCCGAGCTGACGGGCGATTTCCTGTCCCACCACGAGTCCGCCCATCGCCGGGGCGAGGACGGTGTCGCAGGGATGCGCGGCGAGCTTCGGGCGGAGCAGCTCGATGAGGCGGGTGACTTTGTCCATGTGCTGGCAGACCTGGGCGCACTGGAAGAAATGGCCGCTATGGAGGCCGGAACGGAGGACGAAGTGTCCGGTCAGGAGGGCCTTGGAATCACGGAAGATCTGGAGGACTTCTTCTTGGGTCGAACTCATGCGCCTTGGATAAGGCAGAAAAGTCCCGCTGGGCGAGGCGATATCCGCCCTCCCCCGCAAAAGGTTCGCCCTGCCCCTCCCCTTTCGTAAGAAGAAGCACCCCATGGAAACCAACGCCCGCCCAAGCCCAGCAATCCAGGCCAAGACCTGGATCATCACGATCGCCGTCGTGCTCATGGCCGCTCCGTTCGTCTTGCTCGGCCTCCGCCCCACGGCCGCGACCCCGGCGAAGCAGGACCTGGCCGGCATGGTCTGGATCCCGGGCGGTGAATTCACGATGGGGACCGACAAGGCCGACGAGAAGCACGCGGAAGAAGCCCCGGCGCACGCGGTCGTCGTCAAAGGCTTCTGGATGGATGTCACCGAAGTGACCAACGCCCAGTTCAAGAAATTCGTCGACGCCACCGGCTACGTGACCGACGCCGAGAAGGACCTCGACCCGCGCGAGTTCCCCAACGCCCCCAAGGAATACCTGAAAGGCGGCGCCCTCATCTTCCATCGCGTCTCCGGCGTGAACCCTTTCCAGTGCGGCGGCGCCGACCTGCCCTGGTGGAAGTTCATCGCCGGCGCGAACTGGCGTCACCCGGACGGACCGACCTCGTCGATCGAGCAACGGATGGATCATCCGGTGGTCTGCCTGACCTACAAGGACGCGCAGGCTTACGCCAAGTGGGCCGGCAAGCGCCTGCCGACCGAGGCCGAGTGGGAGTTCGCCGCGCGCGGCGGACTGAAGGACAAGCCTTTCGTGTGGGGTGACGAAGAACGTCCGGGCGGCAAGATCATGAGCAACCATTGGCAGGGCAAGTTCCCGGAGCGCGACAGCGGCGTGGACGGCTACACCGCCGTGGCCCCGGTCAAATCCTTTCCGCCCAACGGCTATGGCCTCTACGATGTCTCCGGCAACGTCTGGGAGATGTGCGAGGACTGGTATGGCCTCAATTATTACAAGGTCTCGCCCAAGGACGGCCCCATCGGTCCGGCCGTCGGTCATGACCCGGAGCAGACCGGCTTCGGTCAGCACGTGATCCGCGGCGGCTCCTGGCTCTGCGACGAAGGCTACTGCTTCCGCTACCGGCCCGCCTCCCGCCAAGGCCTCGACACGCTGACGTCGACGAACCACGCGGGCTTCCGCTGCGTGGCCGACCTGCCCGCCCCGGAGCAGAAGTAAGCGGCGTCGCTTACTTCTGCTCCTGGTAGTCGAGGTCCTTGCCGAAGGTCTCTTCCATCGTCGCCAAGGCGATGAACGCAGCGCCGAAGCAGATCACGCCGAGAATCGCGCCCGCGACGGGCGGCGAGACGCGCGCCTGGGTGAGCGGCATGGCGAGATAGGTGAAGAGGAACGTGAGCGGCACCAGCGAACCGCGGGCGAAGTTGGGGACGGTGGTCGCCACGGTGGCGCGGAGATTGGTGCCAAACTGTTCCGCGGCGATCGTCACGAAGAGCGCCCAGTAGCCCATCCCGAAGCCCATCAGGAAGATGAGGCGGTAGTAGGCGTCCGAGCTCCAGCCGTTGGAGCCGAAGAGATAGAAACCGACGCAGGCCAGGCTGAAGAGCAGGAAGCCGAGGACGACCTTCTTACGAGAGCGCAGGAGCTGGCTGCCGACCCCGCTGGCAAGGTCGCCGAACGTCAGGCCGAGATAAAAGGCGGCGACGGACCAGTTGTCCTTGATGGGCTCCCCGGTGATGCCATTGGCGGGGGCGAACACGGTCGACGCACGCTGCACGAGGATGCCGATCATGAACCAGGTGGGGAGACCGATGAGGATGCACCGGAGATAGCGCAGGAAACGGTCGCGATTCGAGAAGAGCGCGAAGAAGTTGCCGCGCGCGACCGAACCTTCGTCCGCGTGATCGCGGGCCTGATGGTACATGCCGGATTCGCGCACGCCGACCCGCAAGGCGAGGAGCATCAGGCCGAGGCCACCGCCGATGAAGTAGCTCATGCGCCAACCTTCGACGGGCGCGCCGAAGAAACCGCCGACGACCCGTCCGATGTCGCCCACATGATCGGCCATGAAGCCGGCGACGACGGCGCCGAAGACGCCGACGGTCGCGACGAGGGCGGTGCCGTAACCGCGGCGCTCCTTGGAGAGGGTCTCGGACACGAGCGCGATGCACCCACCCAGCTCGCCGGCGAGGCCAAGGCCGGCGATAAAGCGCCAGGTCGCATAGGCCTCGAAGCTATGGACGAGTCCGTTGGCGATGTTGGCGACGGAGTAAAGCAGGATGGAACCGAAGAGGGTCGTCAGGCGGCCCATGCGGTCGCCGAGGATGCCGAAGAGGATGCCGCCGATCAGCATGCCGGCCATCTGCCAGGAAAGCAGGTCCTGATACCAAGCCGCGCCGCTGATCAGGTGGCCGAGGCCGAGACTGGTCAGGCTGTCCTTACGGATGGTCATGAACAGCGTGAGGTCGTAGATATCGACGAAATACCCGAGAGCGCCGACGATGACGGCGGGCTGCAGCAGATCCTTCCAGAGAGGGCGTTGCTGGTCCGGAAAATCAGGGGTGCTCATGATGGCGGGGTTACGCCTTCAGACCGTGCAGATTGGCCATGGAAATGCCAGACAACATTGCCCCCGTAACCCCCAGAAAACCTTGGTCCGTGCCGATCAGGAAGAGGTTCTCGAGGTCGGTCCGGCCGTCGCG
>JANRFG010000014.1 GCA_030725715.1 Opitutales bacterium | reverse complement strand
GCGGCGTAGGCTTCGAAGACGAGCTTGATCTCATCGCGGACCCGACGGAACTCGTCACGGATCTCTTCCGGCGTGCCGGTGGCATGCGCGGGATCCTTGAAGCCCCAGTGGTGGCGGTTCACCTGACCGGGGAAGACCGGGCACACCTGGTCGGCGTTGCCGCAGACGGTCACGACGGTCGACACGGGGACTTCGAGGAACTCCGAGAGGTGCTTGGAACGATGTGCGGAGGCATCGAGGCCGATCTCCTTCAGGACCTCGAGGGCCATCGGATGCACGTACCCAGCGGGCTTCGAGCCGGCGCTGGCGACGTCGGCCAGGCTGCCGACGGCGCGACGGAGGATGGCCTCCGCGAGATGGCTCCGGCAGGAGTTGCCGGTGCAGAGGACGAGGATGAGGGGCTTGCTCATGGGTATGGGAAAATCAGCAGCAACCGGAACCGGGCTTACAGGCGTTCGGGATGCAGACATCAGGGGCCAGGCAATCGGCCTGCTTGGCCGCGAGGAGGAAGATGCGCTCGGCGCCTTCGACGACGGAGCCGACCACCGGGAAGACGGTCAGGAAAGGGAAGTCGTGTTCGACCTCGAGCGGTACGTCGGTCACGCCGACAAGGCCGGCGCCACGCTCGAGCACTTGCAAGGCCTTGGCGCAACCGACGCGGTGGTCGGTATCATCGGCCGCCCAGAGCTGCAGGCGCGCCGAGACATCCGTGCGGATGGTCCCGCCGCAGTCGATATAACGCTTCTCGACGCGGGCCACTTCGGTCAGGTGCAGGTGAATCGGCGTCAGCCCACCCGTCGGCAGGCGGAAACGCAGGCCGAGCTGGGGGTTCGCAGCCAGCGCCTGTCGAAAATCTCCGAGGGACAGCGGAGCCGGTTTTAGGAATTGCATATGCTTTAACATATATGTTGGTTGCCGCATGCCCGGAGTCAAGCAGGCAACCCCCACCCCCGCCGTCGCAACGGTCTGTCTCGGCCTCTCCGACCCGACGCGCCTCAAGCTCCTCGCCCGCATCGGCCGGGAGGAAGTCTGCGTCTGCGACCTGCAGGCATACGTGGGGCGCGATCAGCCGACCGTCTCGCGTCACCTGGCGATGCTGCGTAAATGCGGGCTCGTCGAACGTCGCAAGGAAGGCCGTTGGTGCCATTACCGCCGCGCGGCCCTGCCCCCTGCCCTCGCCCGGCTCGTCGACCTCGCGGCGCCGAGCCCACGCGGCAAGCGCCGCTCCTGCTGCTGATCCGCTCAGCGGACAGCCATACGCCCAAATTACGCTGGATGAGCGGAGGTCATCGGCGTTTCCTCCGAGGCGCCCCGACCACCATGCTCCGCCTTGTCCTCTCGTCCGTTTTCCTGTTCAGCGGAGCCCTGCCCGCCTTCTCCGCGGAGAGAGCCATGCCCGAACCCAAGGGACCCGGTATCGTCGTGCCGTTGTGGCCGAAGGGCGCCATGCCCGGCCAAGCCATCAAAGGTACGGAGCGCTCGCTGCCTGCGCGCGGCGACGAAGTAGTGCGCCTCACCGACATCAGCGAACCTTCCTTCACGGTCTATGCCGTCGGATCGCCCAAGCCGACGCCCGCCGTGATCATCAGCCCGGGCGGCGGCTACGGGGGCTTAGCCTACAACAAGGAAGGCACCGAAGTCGCGGCCTGGCTCAATGGCCTCGGCGTCACCGGCGTCGTGCTCAAGTATCGGGTGCCGAACAACCGCGACGGAGCTTTCCAAGATATCCAACGGGCGATCCGCCTCGTCCGTCACCGGGCGGCCGAGTGGAACATCGACCGGGAGCGCGTCGGTGTCATGGGCTTCTCCGCGGGCGGCCATCTCTCCGCCCGGCTCAGCATCATCGCCGGTCCGGCGACCTATGCGCGCCTCGACGACGCCGACGACCAGCCCCTGCGTCCCGATTTCGCCGTCCTCGGTTACCCGGCCTACCTGGACGAAGGCCTCGTCCCGCTCGTGGACGCCCGGACATCCCCGACCTTCATCGCGCATGCCGAGGACGACAAACGTTTCATTGAAGGCAGCGACGCCTATTTCACCGCGCTCAAGGCGACCAAGACCCCGCACGCGTTTTTCCGCTGCGCCACCGGCGGCCACGGGCATGGCCTCCGTTCCGAGAAGGACGTCAAAGCCTGGCCCGATAAATGCCAGGCCTGGCTCCTCCAGATCGGCGTATTACCTGCCGCCCGCTGAGCTGAATCAGCCGTCGACCTCGCCCGCACCTAGGGCATGATTCGCGATCATGTCCAACCTCTTCTGGATTCTGCTTCTCTGCGTCGGCTTGGTTGGGTGTCAGTCCTGGAAGGATTCGTGCGGAGCCGAGGCGAAGCCGCCCTTGCGCGCCATCGAGCGGGCGGTCGACCTCCGGCGCTTCATGGGCGACTGGTACGTCATCGCCCATATTCCCACCTTCATCGAGGACGAGGCCTTCAACGGCGTCGAAAGCTACCGCCTGGACAAGGATGGCACGATCGCGACCACCTATGTCTTCAACAACGGAGGCTTCGACGGCCCGCTCAAGACCTACCGGCCCACCGGCTTCGTCCACAACCGCGAGACCAACGCCGAATGGCGGATGCAGTTCGTGTGGCCGTTCAAAGCCGCCTACCTGATCGCTTACTTGGACGACAACTACGAGACCACCGTCATCGGCGTGCCGGACCGCGATTACGTCTGGATCATGGCGCGCTCCAAGACCATCCCCGAAGCCCGCTACCAGGAACTCGTGAAGTGGCTGACCGACAACGGACACGACGTCGCCAAACTCCGCCGCGTCCCGCAGCGCTGACCTCTTGCTTGACGCGCTCAGGGATGTCCGCCGGCATCCTGACCGACGGGCGCGGCCTTGTCATAGATCGCCAGGCGACGGACGATGGCCTCGCTCTCGGCGTTCAGTCCCCGGATCTCGGGCTCGACCCCTTCGGCCCGGAATTTCGCCATGACCTTGTCGAGCGCGTTGATCGACGTGGTGTCCCAGAAGTGCGCGTGCGTCACGTCGAGGACCACCTTGCCGACCTTTTCGCGGAAATCGAACGCCGCGGTGAACGCGGTGGTGGAGGCGAAGAAGAGCTGACCGGAGACGAAATAGGTCCGCACGGAGGAATCGGCGTCGAGCCGGGACGAGACTTTCATCAGCACCGAGATCTTGGCGGCGAAGCACAAGGCGCTGAGCAGCACGCCGACCCCCACGCCAAGGGCGAGGTTGTGGGTGAACACCACGACGGCCACGGTCGCGAAGGTCACCAAGGTGGCGGACTTCGGGAAGACCGGGATGTTGCGCAGCGAGGCCCAGCTGAACGTGCCGATGGAGACCATGATCATGACCGCGACCAACGCCGCCATGGGGATCTGCGAGACCCAGCGGCCGAGCACCACGACCAGGATAAGCAGGAAGACGCCGGCCCAGAAGACCGAGAGCCGGCCGCGGCCGCCCGAGCGGACGTTGATGACCGTCTGGCCGATCATCGCGCACCCCGCCATGCCGCCGAAGAGGCCGGCGACGAGATTGGCGACACCCTGCCCCTTGCATTCGCGGTTCTTGTCGCTGGGCGTGTCCGTGAAATCATCGACGATCGTGGCGGTCATCAGCGATTCGAGCAGGCCGACCAAGGCGAGCGGCACGGCATAAGGCAGGATGATCCAGAGCGTCTCCAAGGTGAACGGGACGTCAGGCCAGAGGAACGACGGCAAGGCCGAGGGCAGCTGCCCCATGTCTCCGACGGTCCGGAGGAGTTTGGCATCGCCCCAGCCGAGGCCCATCGAGAGGCCGGTGAGGACGATGATGCAGACCAGCGGCGAAGGCACGGCCTTGGTCAGCAGCGGCAGACCGTAGATGATGCCCAGCCCCAGCGCCACGCAGCCATACATCAGCGCGCCCTGCCCCTTGAATTCCGGCAGCTGGGCCAGGAAGATCAGGATCGCCAGCGCGTTCACGAAACCGATGACCACCGAGCGGGCCACGAAGCGCATGAGATCCCCGAGCCGGAGCCAGCCGGCGAGGATCTGCAGGAAGCCCGTGAGGAGCGTCGCCGCGAAGAGATAAGGCAGACCATGCTCCTTGACCAAGGTCGCCATCAGCAGGGCCATCGCCCCCGTGGCGGCGCTGATCATGCCCGGGCGTCCGCCGACGAACGCGATCGTCACCGCGATACAGAAGGAGGCGTAAAGGCCGACCTGCGGGTCGACCCCGGCGATGATGGAGAAGGCGATCGCCTCGGGAATCAGCGCCAAGGCCACGACGGTGCCGGAAAGGAGATCGCCGCGCACCGACCCGAACCACTGTCGCTTGTATGAGTTGTCCATGAAAGGCCGAGCAGACACCGCGCCCTCCCCCGATGCGAGCCTGCATTCGATCGCCCAGGGCCACGGGCATCTAAGGGGTCAGGCCGTAACCACCAAGGGGCCTGCACCGAATACCGTCACCATAAGCAGAATTCTGACTTGGCGCCCAAAAGCCAAGGCCTGACCCGGGTTCTAAGGATAAAGCCCCACCCTCTGACCGTAAGGCAGAGGATGGGGCTTGGTTCGACGAGGCTGTTCAGCCCTGGGCGACGGCCGGGGACTCGGAGTCCTCGCGCTTGCCGTGGACCATGCGGTAAAGCACGGGCAAGGTGACGAGCGTGAGCAAGGTAGAGCTGATGATGCCGCCAATCACAACGGTCGCCAGCGGGCGCTGCACCTCGGAGCCGGCACCGGTCGCCAAGGCCATCGGAATGAAGCCTAGGCCTGCCACCAGCGCGGTCATGAGCACGGGCCGGAGTCGCGTCAGACAGCCCTCCTCGATCGCAGCCTCCAGCAGACGACCTTCGGCGCGCAGTGCGCGGATGAAGCTGATGATGACGAGCCCGTTGAGCACGGCCACACCCGAGAGTGCGATGAAGCCCACGCCGGCGCTGATCGAGAACGGAATATCCCGTAGGAAGAGAGCAGCGACGCCACCGGTGAGGGCGAGCGGCACTCCGCTGAAAACGAGAAGCGCATCCTTGATACTGCGGAAACTGGCGTAGAGTAGACCAAAGACGAGGAGCAGGGTCACAGGGACGACAAGCTTAAGCCGATTACTCGCCGAGATGAGCTGCTCAAAGGTGCCGCCGTATTCCACCCAGTAACCTGGAGGCGCCACCTCGGCTTCCTTCACCCGGCGCTGAGCCTCGGCCACGAAGGAACCGAGATCACGTCCACGCACGTTCGCCGTCACGACGACGCGTCGCTTACCGTTCTCACGGCTGATTTGATTGGGGCCCTGCGTGATCTCGACCGAGGCTACCTCGCGCAGCGGAATGAAATCGCGACGATCGCTCGACCCGCGGACCGGCAGCGGTACGGGCAGGTTACCGAGCGCTTCGACGTCGGCTCGGATCGATTCAGGCAACCGGACGACGATCTCAAAGCGACGATCACCCTCGAACACTTCGCCGGCAGGCGAACCACCCATGGCTGTCGAAACGACTCGCTGGGCATCTTCGGTCGCCAAGCCGTAACGAGCCAGAGCCTCACGGTCGAGATGGACGGTGAGCATCGGCAAGCCGGTGGTCTGCTCCACCTTCACGTCCGCCGCGCCCGGAATCTCCCCGAGGATTGAATCGATCCGTTTAGCCGAAGCGAGCATCACCTCGAGGTCATCGCCGTAGACCTTGACGGCCACGTCGGTACGCACGCCCGAGATGAGCTCATTGAAGCGCATCTGGATCGGCTGGGTGAACTCGTAGTTGTTGCCCGGAATCGCTTTGACGGCGACCTCGAGCTCACGGACCAGTTGCGCCTTGGACTTGCGCGGGTCAGGCCATTGGTCACGCGGCTTCATCATGACATAGGTATCGGCGACGCTCGGGGGCATGGGGTCGGTGGCGATCTCGGCCGTACCAATCTTACTAAAGACCTTGTCGACTTCAGGGAACTCCTTCAGGCGGGCCTCGAGCACGGACTGCATCGCGATGGCCTGGGTGAGGCTGGTGCCTGGAATACGCAAGGCATGGAGGGCGACATCCCCTTCGTCGAGGCTGGGCATGAACTCGCTGCCTAGGCGGGTGGACGCCGCAATCGCTATGGCGACGATGGCGACGCTGGCAGCGACGACGGCTACCCGCGCCTTCATTAGGATACGCAGGAGTGGAAGGTAGGCGGCCTTAGCGCCGCGTACGGCGATATTTTCATGCGCGGAGACCTTGCCGGTGATGAAGATCGCCACCGCCGCTGGCACGAAGGTCACGGAGAGGATCATCGCGCCGAGCAACGCGGCCACGACGGTGAAGGCCATCGGGTGGAACATCTTCCCTTCGACACCGGAGAGGGCAAAGATCGGGATGTAGACGATGGCGATGATGAGTTCGCCGAACAGGGTCGCACCGCGGACCTCGCGGGTCGCCTCGAAGGCAAGGGTCAGCCGTTCGTCTCGGGTGAGTAGGCGACCCAGCCTGCCCTGCTCTTGCGCATAGCGTCGCAGACAGTTCTCGATGATGATGACCGCGCCATCGACGATGAGGCCGAAGTCGAGCGCTCCGAGGCTCATGAGATTCCCGGAGACCTTATTAGCGGCCATACCGGAGATGGTGAAGAGCATCGAAAGCGGGATGACCGCCGCGGTGATGAGGGCCGCGCGCAGGTTACCCAAGAGGATGAAGAGCGTGAAAATGACGAGCAAAGCCCCCTCGAGGAGATTGGCCTTCACTGTGCGGATAGTGCTGTCGACGAGGGTCGTGCGATCATAGACGGCCTGGGCGATGACGCCCGCCGGCAGGCTCTCGTTGACCTTCGCCAGGCGCTCCGCCACGCGCGTCGAGACCTCGCGGGAATTCTCGCCGACGAGCATGAAGACCGT
>JANRFG010000013.1 GCA_030725715.1 Opitutales bacterium | reverse complement strand
CTTCAGCGAAGCCATGTCGATCACGAAGCGGTAACGGACGTCCTGCTTGATCATCCGGTTCCAGGCTTCGTTGATCTGCTGGATCGAGATCAGCTCGATGTCCGAGACGATGCCGTGCTGGGCGCAGAAATCGAGCATCTCCTGGGTCTCGGCGATGCCGCCGATGCAGGAGCCGCTGAAGTTACGGCGGGGCATGATCACGCTGAAGGCGTGCACCGCCAGCGGCTTCTCCGGCACGCCGACGAGGCAGAGCGTGCCGTCGAGCTTGAGGAGGGCCATGTAGGCGTTGAGGTCGTGCTGGGCCGAGACGCAGTCCAGGATGAAGTCGAAGGAGCAACCGTGCTTGGCCATCGCGGCGGGATCGCTCGAGACGACGACCTCATGGGCGCCCAGGCGGAGGCCGTCGGCGACCTTGGACGGCGAGGTCGTGAACAGCACGACGTGCGCGCCGAAGGCGCGGGCGAACTTCACGCCCATGTGACCGAGGCCGCCGAGGCCGACCACGCCGACTTTCTGGCCCGGGCCGACCTTCCAGTGGCGAAGCGGCGAATAGGTCGTGATACCCGCGCAGAGCAGGGGGGCGGTCGCGGCGAGGTCCAGGCCCTGCGGGACGCGGAGGGTGAAGGCCTCGTCGACGACGATGTGGGAGGAATAGCCGCCGAAGGTGTGGCCGCCGAGATGCTTGTCGGGGCTGTTATAGGTGAACGTGGCGCCTGTGAGGCAGAACTGCTCCAGACCTTTCTGGCAGCTCGGGCAGGTGCGGCAGGAGTCGACCATGCAGCCCGTGGCGCCGATGTCGCCGACCTTGACCTTCGTGACCTTGGCGCCGACCGCGGTGACGCGGCCGACGATCTCGTGGCCCGGGACGCAGGCGTAGTTCGTGCCCGGCCATTCGCCGCGGGCCGTATGGACGTCGGAGTGGCAGACGCCGCAGAAGAGGATTTCCATGGCGACGTCCGTCGGACCGGGGGCGCGCCGGGCGATCTGCATCGGGGCGAGCAGGGAGGTGGGGGCGGCAGAACCGTAGGCGCGGGCTTGAGTGGTCATGGTCAGGCCACCACCTAAGGCCGGAAGCTTCCAGAGCGCAAGCCGGGTCCGGCGGTCAGCCTTCGGTCGGATCGTAGAGGCCTTGGCGCACGACGAAGCGGATGACGCCGGCGACGTCGTGGACGCCGAGCTTACGCATCAGGTTCGTGCGGTGGTTCTCGACGGTCTTGGCGCTGATATCGAGCTTCACCGCGACTTCCTTGCTCGAGTAGCTCTTGGCCAGCAGCACCGCGATTTCCTTTTCGCGCTCCGTGAGGGTCGCGCCCTTGGCGTCGACGTCGCTCTCGGGGGCCGTGAGGGCGTCGGCCATCGCCTTCTGGAAGGTCTCGCTGAACCAGGTGTCGCCGGCGGCGACCGCATCGACCGCCTGGCGGAGTTCGGAAAGGCGGGCGCTCTTCGGTACGTAGCCGCGGACGCCGGCTTTGAGCAAGCCACGGGCGATCTGTTTCTCGGACTTCGCGGAGAAGATCAGCACCTTGAGGTCCGGCTGCGTTTCGTGGAGTTGGCGGAGGACTTCCAGGCCGCTGATGCCCGGGAGCAGGATGTCGAGGATGAGGATGTCGGGCTTGAGCTGCTTCGCGAGCGCGAGGCCTTCATGGCCGTCGGCGGTCGAGCCCAGCACGCGGTAGGCGCCCCGGGCCTCGAGCATCTCGATGATCAGTTCGCAGATGGCCGTCTGGTCTTCCACGACCACGACGGATTTCGCCTTGCGGACAGAGGTCTTCATGGGGGTGAGCCTGATAATGGCCGACCCCTTGCCGCAGGCGAACGCAAAAAGGCGCCGCTTGGTAACAATCTTATTCCGACGCCGGGTCGACCAGCCCCTGCCGGACCACGAAGCGGACCAGCCCGGCCACGTCGCGGACGCCGAGCTTGCGCATCAGGTTGGCCCGGTGGTTCTCGGCGGTCTTGATGCTGATGTGCAGGCGGGCGGCGACCTCCTTGCTGCTGTGGCTCTGGGCTATCAGGACGGCGATCTCGCGTTCGCGCGGGGTCAGCTGGTCGATCATCCCGTCGCCGAGGAAGGAAGGGGAGGCCAGGGCCAGGCGGACGGTGCGGCTGAAGTCCTCGTTGAACCAGGTATTGCCGAGCGACAGCGCCTCGAGGGCCTTGCGGAGTTCGGACAGCGGGCCGTTCTTGTTCACGAAGCCATGGATGCCGGCCTGCATGAGGGCGCGGACGATGTGCGGCTCCTGCTTGCCGGAGAAGATCAGCACCTTCGTCGCGGGCAGGCTGCCGCCGAGCCGACGGAGGATCTCGATGCCGCCCACGCCGGGCATGATCACGTCGAGCACCAGGATGTCGGGCTTGAGGCGCAGGGCGAGTTCGATGGCGCTGAGCCCGTCGGAGGCCGTACCGACCGAGACGCAGCGCGGATGGGACTGGACCATCTCCGAGACCAGGTCGCACACCGCGGACTGGTCCTCCACGACCAGCACGCGCTTCTTGGCATCCGGCGTCGCCGGGGCGTAAGGCTTGATCGGCTGGTAACTGGGAACCCCGGCCGGCGGCCGGGTGACACGGAGTTTACGTAATGATGTCTTCATGGAATCGATACATGAGATATCTCCTGTTTTGCTGTTTGTTATCAATGGAAAGAGGATGGGGCTTATTCCTCATCTATGCATAAGAGAAATGGATTAGCATGGCTGCTCGCGCTGCTGGCCTTGTCGCTTTGTCTCGGGCTGATGGTCAGCCTGGCGGGTCTCGTTCGGACCGAGAGCGCATCAGTTGGCCATTTCTCCGCCCAAGCCCGTTTGCGTGCGGCCGCCCAGGGCGCGGCCTTGCGAGGTCTGGCTGAACTCCAGTCGGCCGCGGGTCCTGATATCGCCCATACTTATCCAGTCATGTCGGGCGGGCTACGGGTCGGCCGGGGTCCAGTGGTCTTGGTTCCGGACGGGGAGGCCGAGTGGGAAGGCCTGCGATGGCGCTGGAGGGTCGAGGACTTATCGCTGTCCGCCGATCTGGCTGCCCGGCCGATGGCATCCCGGCAGGCGTCGGCTTGGGCGAGAAGCAGTGCCGGCCGGCCGAAGCTGCCTCTGGCCTTGATGGCCGAACCCAGCTTGCCGCAGGTCCTCGCCCTCGAGGTGGGAGGACCCGCCCTGTACGCGGCTAGCGGTGGTGAGGCCCTCAGGCCAGGTCAGGCCTGGCAGGTGCGCGGTCTGTTGACGGATCCCGTGAACGGCGGTTGGAGGCGGGACCTATCCAAGTCCGCCGGGCTGGCCGAAGCGACGGGGCCGGAGATGGCGCAGGTCTTGTCAGGATCGGCCTGGTCGCAACTCCCGTCCCGAGGTCGGCCGCTCTGCGCGGTCATCCAAGCCGAGCGACGTCTCTCGACGCTGCCGCTGCTGAGCGATTTCCGGCTCAGTCTCGGATTCTTCAACTCCCGTCATGACGGCCGCCATCGGCTTCGTTTCCATGGATCCGGCGTGCTCTGGAATCCTTTGACGGTGCCGGTGCTGGCCGGTCCGCAAGGGAGGCTTTTCCTCTGTGAGGTCAACGGGGCCCCCGAAGTCACGGTGACGAACCTGGAGACAGGCGCGACGATCGTCGTCGACCTCGACGATTGTCCGCAGGAGGATTTCGGGGTCGTGCGCCAAGGTCCGCGTGAACGTGGGCTCTGGTTCTGGGTCGAGGTGGCGGATACGGAGACGTGGGGCATGGCTGGTCGTGGGCTCTTGCCGGGAGAGGCTTACGCCTTCCTTAATCCGACGGAAGAGGCCCAGCCTCAGGGTCTGGCGCGCATCTTATCGAGGACGACGTGGCGCCTGGATCGTCGTCCGCATGGCCCGGGATGGCGTCGTCCTGGGCCGACGACCTTCCTGCCGGCCGACCGGATCGAGGTCGCCGTCCGTTTCCGGCAGAAAGTCACGGTGCATCTCCGCCCCTACGCCGGGGAGCCTTCACGCGAGGAGCCGATCTCGGCTTATCCGTCCGCCCCGGCGATCACCTTGAGTGAGGTCCCTTTCCCTGATTTCGGCTTCCGGACGACCGGTGAGGACTACTCTCGGGAAGACAGCGCCGGTTATGTCCTCGATGAGCGCCGCGCTTGCCTGCGCGTCAGGCTCAAGCCTCGATCGTCCTCGGCATTCCAGGCGGCGGCCGGGGCCGGCGTGTTCCAGCGAACACACTGGGATTTACGAATTCCTGAGCACGCGGCGGAATGGTCCGTGCAACATCCTCTGCTCGCGGCCCTGGATGTGGTCGATCAGGACGCCTCTCCTTTGGCGGGCGTCTTATGGGACCTGCGGGTGAACCGACATGATGCCGGGCAGCCGGGAGCCTTCGCCTCGGTTCGCTTACGTGACATGCCTGGCTGGCCGCATCTTTCCGTAGGTTCCTTACGTCACCTGGAGCCTTCGGAGGGAAGGGCGTGGCATGCCTGGTTGGACCACGGTTTTTTCTCCGCCCCGCCGGCCGTGCCGGAGGCGCGCATCGTTTCCCATCAACCTTTCTTTATTCCTGTCGATGCTGAAGCGGTCGGGCCCGAGCCAACGGCGAAGGACATCTTCGTGCTGGGGCCTTGGAACATCAACTCGCGTGATCCCGCGGCCTGGGAATCTTTCCTGCGAGGCGCGATGGGGTCATGGCGGGCGGAGCGGGGTGGTCCGTTCGAACCGACGCTGCTGTCCGGGCCGTTGTTCTTCACGCGCCCAGCGGGCGCGGGGCAGACCAAGTGGGGCGCGCCGCTTGCCTTGGATTTAGGCGACGAAGCCCTGAAGACGCTCTCTCCGCTCGCCGCCGAGGCCGCACAGGGCGCTCAGCTGCTGAGACGTATCGATGAGGGCCGGCTGAAGGCCTGGGCGCAGAAGATCGTCGAGCTGCAGCCTGTCTGCGGTTGGCCTTACGCTTCGTTGCGATCCTTCGCCGGCTCCGGCCTGCTGGCACGTTCGCTCCGGGAGAGCGGTATCAACCATGGTCCCTCTGAGGTCGCTCCAGGCTGGCCGCTGAGGCTGGAGGAAGCCGACCTCTTGGAGGCTTGGGCTCCGATGCTCACCGTGCGAGGCGATACCTTCAGGGTGATCGGCCAGGCGGAGGGGGTCGAAGGGGCGGTCGCCTGCGAACTTTTGGTCCAGCGGGTGGCCGAGGAGCATCCTTTCCCGCCTTTAGGCCGGAGGTTCAGGATAATTTCAGCACGGTTTCGTAACCCTTGAGGGGCGGGGGTGGCTTGACTGGCGGGGGAAAGGGCTAAGATGGAAGGGGTATGCACGAATCCAATCCCTTCATCGTCGCTGACGCCCCGGCCGCCGACCGCGCCGCCTTCTTCCGTCGTACCTACGGCCTGGTGGCCGCCGCCTTCGGCGCCTTCGCGATGTTGCTGGCGCTGTTCTTCGTCGGCTTCGATCAGAAGCAGGGTGTCGCGTTCCTGCTGTTCTCCGGCCTCTTCTCCATGATCAACTCGCTGGGTGGCTGGAGCATCCTGCTGGTCATGCTCGCCTTCTGGGGCGCCAACTCGGTGGCTCAGTCGATGGCCTTCAACCGTGCCTCGCGCGGCTCCCAGTACGCCGGTCTCGGACTCTTCGTCATCCTCGAGGCCCTGATCTTCGTGCCGCTCATCGGTTACGTCATCCTCTCCACCAAGGGTGACGCCGGCAGCGTGCTCATCCCGGCCGGCATCGTCACCGGCGCGATCATCGCGGCGCTCACGGCCCTGGTGTTCATGACCAACCTCGACTTCTCCTTCCTGAAGGTCGCCATCGTCCTCGGCAGCTTCGCGGCCCTCGCCATCGTGATCGTCGCGGCCATCGCCGGTCTCAGCCTCGGGGCGTGGTTCTCCATCGCGATGATCGTCCTGATGGCCTCGGTGATCCTCTACCAGACCAACGAGATCAAGAACACCATGGAGACCGACCAGCACGTCGCCGCGGCCTTCGTCCTGTTCTCCGCCTTCGTGACGCTGCTCTTCTACGTGATCCGCTTCTTCGCGGGTCGTCGCGAGTAAGCCTGTCCCGAAGAAACTTCCGAGGGCTCCCCGGTGTTCCATCGGGGAGCCCTTCTTCTTTATGCGCCGTTTACTGCTAGTCCTTCTCGCCGTCCTGTCCGCCGCTTCCTTGTCGGCCCAAGGCAAGATTCGCGAACTCCTGACAGCCAGGCCCCCCGAGGGCTGCGTCGAGCAGTCCTGGGACGTCGATGGCGTCAAGCGCACGGCCCTCGTGCGCGTGCCGAACGGTGTGACGGGCCCGCTAGCCTTGGTCTTCTGCTGGCACGGCCATGGCGGCCGTTCCACGCACTCCGCCAGGCACTGGGGTTATCCCGAGATCGACAAGACTTCGATCCTGGTCTTCCCGCAGGGGCTCCCGACCGTCTCACCGCTCGTCGATAAGGAAGGACGCATGCCGGGTTGGCAGACGTCCGTCACGAGCGAGGGCGGCCGCGACCTGCGCCTCTTCGACGTGATATTGGCCGACCTGAAGAAGAAGCATGCCGTCGATGAGCGTCGGATCTACTCGATGGGCCATTCCAACGGCGCCGCTTTCAGCTACCTGCTCTGGCAGGCCCGCCCGGACGCCCTCGCCGCCATCGGCTCCGTCGCCGGTAGCCTTCGCGGCGACGGCAAGCCCACGACGCCGCTGCCGGTGATCCACGTCGCGGGGAAGAAGGACCCCTTGGTCAAGTTCGCCTGGCAGCAGGCGACCTTCGCCGCGGTCCGCCGGATCAATGGTTGCGCCGAAGAGGGCCAGCCTTGGGCCAAGGAAGGCGTCCTCGACGCGACGATCTATGCCTCCAGCAAGGGCGCACCGCTGGTGACCGCTCTGCATGAGGGCGGCCACGAATACGCCAAAGGCTCCACCGAGCTGATCGTCCGCTTCTTCAGGGAGAACCCGAAGGGCAAATGATCAGCGCGTCGGGGCGTCCGTCAGGATCGCCAGGTCGTCGAGATAGAACTCCGTCTTCTCGTTCGCGTTGTTCATGAAGCCGACCCAATCGAGGGTCTTCATGTCCGGGTGACGGCAGGGGAGGTCCTTGAACTCCTGGGTCGCACCGCCTTCCGGCGTGACCTTGAGGTTCCAGCGCCCCGTGACCGCATCGCCGATGACGGCCGATAACTCGAAGCGGATCCACTTCTGCGCGGGCAGGGCGACGTCGAGGCCCTTGACGCCGGTGAGGCGTCCGTTCTGGACGTGGATGACCGGGCCGGTGCGGTAAGGATTACCTTTGGTGCGCCACTCGTGGATGAAGATCGCCTTGGGTTCCAGGTAGAGCGTGAAGCTCACCGTCGACGTGCCCGTCTGGTGATGGGGGTGGAAGGAGAGCATCGGGAAGTAAGCCCGGGGCAGGCCGGGCGCATCCTGGAAGAGCAGCGACTGCTTGCCTCCGGCCTGCTTGGCCGTCGTCAGGCGCAGGGCGTCGCCGAGGCTGACGCGCGGCTTGCCCGGGGCGGAGCTGAGGGCGCTCAGGGCCGGCGTCGCGTGCGGGAAGGGGCGTTGCGTGTCGATGATCCGTCCCTCGAAATCGTGACGTAGGTTCAATCCCGGCGCTTTCGGCTTGGCGGGACGGGGCGTCGTCGGGCCGCGGTCGAAGGTCGCCGCCAGCGTCCGCCAGGCCGGGTCGTCGCGGAGCACGCCCATCGCGGCCACGTCGGGCTGCTTGAAGCCGAGCGCCAGCGCGGGTGAGCCAGGGAGGAGGCGGAAGTCCCGCTTGGCCGCGTCGACGAAGAGCGGGTCGGCGACGACCGAGCCGATGTCCTGTCCCTTCTTCTGCCAATCCGCCAGGGAAAGCTTCTGGGCGGTGAACGTGACCGGTCGGCCGGAGTAGTCCCAATACAGGTTGCCTTGATGGAGGAAGTTCGCGGTCGTACCGGTCCAGTTGCTGCCGAGCAGTTCGCCGCGTTCGAAGACGATGAGATTGCGTTCGAACACATAGGAGCGGTGCTCCTCGGCGCGGCTGCGCTTGACCTGATACTCCTCGGCAAAGGCCAGGATGTTGTTCCGGATGATGTTCTCCTTGCCGTAATGCTGGTGGAAGCCGCCGTCGGTGGTGTCGTGCACCACGTTGCCTTCCATCGTGATCCCGGTGCTGCCTTCGTCGGTGTAGAGCCCCCAGCCTCCGTAAGTGAAGCAGGTCACGTCGTGGATGTGGTTATGGCTCACCGAAGTGCCTTCCGAAGGCCCGAGCGTATACACGCCGCCCATGTCGCTGAGGAGGCCTTTGCCGAGGTGGTGCAGGTGGTTCCATTCCACCCGGTTGCGCTTGGCCGCGCTGGGCGCGTAGCCCCAGCGCCAGCCGACGGAAACCGCGGAGTAGAAGAAGTCGGAGACCTCGTTATGCGTCACCTCGTTGTCGGAGGACGAGCCGATCCAGACGCCGACGGCGCAGGGGAAGAGCAGGCCGCCGTCGCGGATGATATTGTTATGGATCCGGTTGTGGCTCGCATGGTTCTCGGGCTTGGCCTCGTCGTTCAGCGTCCCGACCTTCACGCCGCCGGCGCCGAGGTCGGTGATCAGGCACTTCTCGACGACGACGCCGCGGCTGCCTGAGCGGAGTGAGAAGCCGTAGCTGCCGACATGCGCGAGTTCGCAGCCGAAGAAGGTCACGGCGGCGGCATGCTCGACGGTGATGACGCCGTCGACGGTCCGCACCGCGGCCTGGTTGGGGACGGAGGTCGCCAGCGAAGGCACGCCCTTGGCGTGATGGAAACGCAGTCCGCGGAAGACGAGGTGACGGACGGGCGAGGCGGCGTTACCGGCGATGGTCAGCAGCTTTTCCGCGACCGGGATGACTCCGCGGACGGCCGCGATGTCCTCACCGGCTCTCGGCAGATAGCTCAGTCGGCCGTCGCGGGCCAGGAACCATTCGCCGGGTTCGTCCAGCAGGCCCGGGAGGTTCTCGATGACCATCCCGGTGAGATGGTCGAACGCGGTGTTGGCTTTCTGGGCGGGGCCGCGGACGGTGAGCACGCCCTTGGCCGGGTCGGCGGATTCGACGCGGCTGCGCGTCGTATCCCATTTATGGTAGAAGGTGACCACCGCGTCCTTGGTCTCGGCCGGGGACGCCTCGCCGAAGCCCGCGAGTTCCGCCGGCATGACGTGCAGGGTCTGCTCCGTGAAGCCGGGCGCGGCGGCGCCGGCGGGCAGGGGGGTCTCGCGTTCGAGGCTCCGGAGGAAACGTGTGCCCGGCTGCGACGTGCGGGCTCGGGTGGCGCGGCGGTCGCCGACCCAGAGTTGCTCGAAGATTCCGGCTTCGGCGGGCGCCTCCAACGTCCAGCGTCCGTCCCGGCCGGAGATGAAGGGCGGAAGTTCGCGGCCGCCCGAGATCACGACCTTCGCGCCCGGGGCGGCTTCATAGGAGATGGCCCGACCGGCCTCGCCGGAGTCTTTCTCTTCAAAGGCGACGGCCTGCGTGATCCGGTAAGTGCCGGCCGCGAAGATCACGCGCACTGGCTCGGTCAGAGGGCGGGGTAGTTTGCGCACGGCCTGACGGGCGCCTTCGAGCGAGGCCAAAGGGGCGTCGACCCGGCCGGAGGCCTTGTCATCGCCACTGGGGCTGACGTGCAGGTCCAAGGCCAAGGCGGCGCCGGGCAGGAGGAATGCGATCACCCAGGAAAGACGGAAAGACATGGTCATCCCGACAACACCGCCCCGAGACAGTTCCCTCAAGCCTTTCTCGCCACGTAGAAACGGGTCTCGCCGGCGAAGTCGCGCACCGCGGGCCCGTCGGCCGCGATTTCGGTGCTCAGCGGGCACTCGATGACGGCGAAGCCCGTTTCGGACAATTCTGCGCGGGTTTCCTGTTCGGTGCTGCTATGGATGAACACCGGCGAGGTGTCGCTCTCGTGCCAGCGGTCGCCCGGGATGCCCTCATCGGATGAATCTTCTTTCGCCCAATAAGCGGCGTTGGCGCCTTTCTCCCGATCGGAGGCCGTGAACAGGAAGATGCCGCCGGGTTTCAGCACGCGATGGATCGAACGCAGCGCGGCGAGCCGATGTCCGCGGCTGGGCAGGCACATCAGGCCGTTGAAGGCGAAGATCGCGTGGTCGAAGGAATCGTCGGGGTAGGTCAGCGCCGTGGCGTCCTGCTGCTCCACGCACTGCTCCCAGCTCTCGTCATGGTCGGCCAGCACCGCGCGGGCGAGGCTGACCATGATCGGCGAGAAGTCCGTGGCCGTCACCTCATGGTAGCCCGCCTGGCGGAGGCCGAGCACCACGCGGCCGCCGCCGCAGCCGAGTTCGAGCAAGCGGGCCGACTTCGGCAGGTGGCGCTCGATGAGCACGCGCTCGGAGGCCCAGAGTCCCACTCTGACCGCGGCCCGGGCGTAATGCAGGGCCGTCTCGGTCTCGAGCCAGTGGGCCTGCGGGTCGCGTTCCATCCGGCCAAGCAAGCGAAACTTGCCTCCGAGGCAATCGCAGGAACACTCGCCCGCATGTTCCGGCTGCTCTTCCTCGCCTTGGCCCTCGGGTTCGTCGCCTGCGACAGCCCTCGTCCGGAGGTCGCCCCGGCCCGCGAACTCGGCCTCGAGACCCGTTTCCCGCTCCGCATGGGCGTGGTGCTGGCGCAGGTGCGCGTGGCGATCTCCGACCTCGAGAAGGCCCGCGGGCTGATGGGGGTCGCCCGGCTGGAGGAAGCCGAAGGCATGGCTTTCCTGTACGACGAGGACGGTGAGATGAGTTTCTGGATGAAGGACACCCTGATCGACCTCGACATCGCGTTCGTCGCCCGCGACGGCACGGTCCTCGAGGTCCGCACCATGACGGCGGGTGATACGGAGACGACCCGTTCCGTCACGAAGCAGGCGCGCTTCGCGGTCGAGATGCGCGCCGGCTGGTTCCGCGACTTCGGCGTCAAGCCGGGCGACCGCGTGAACCTGGATGACCTGCGGTCAGCCGTGCGGGCCCGCGGTTACGACGTGAAGAAGTTCCTCCCCTGAGCTCAGAGGGAGCGCCAGAAGAACAGCAGGCCGGCGGCGGCGGCGAGGAGGAGCAGCACGCAGGCGAGCGCCTGACGTTCCGAGGCGGTCGTGCGGAAGATCCTCATGCGCGCGGGGCGAGCCGGCCCGCGGCTTCGCGGAGGAAGCCCGTGAGACGGAGCAGGAAGAAGGGGGACGGCGAACCGGCGATCGGCCCGAGCGCTTGCTCCGCCGCGGCGACCTCGGCGTCCAGGCGACGGAACGATTCGCGCCAGGCGGCCGCGGAGATCAGCTGACGGGCGTCGCCGCCGGCGCGGAGGGGCGTCAGGAAGCCTTTACCCGAAAGGTCCCGTTCGAGCAGCATCGGGAGCGTCAGCTTGCCGCTGGCGGCGTCGGTCCCGAGCGTCTTGCCCGCCTTCGCGTCGTCCTGCAGGAGGTCGACCAGGTCGTCGTAGATCTGGTAGGCGATGCCGAGGTGTCTTCCGAAGAGGGCGCAGGCGTCGACATGTTCCGCGGGTCGGTCGGCGAGGAGGGCGCCGATCCGGCAGGCGCCCTCGAAGAGTTCGGCCGTCTTCAGGCGGATGTGACGGGTGTAGTCTTCGAGCGACAGGTCATCCTGGCCGCGGGAGAAGGTCTGGCAGACCTCGCCGGAGCAGACCTCGCGGGAGGCGCGGGCGACGATGCGGCAGAGCTCGGGCGTCGGGTGGTCGGCGGCGAGCACGAGGGCGTGCGCGAAGAGGGCGTCGCCGAAGAGCACCGCGGCGTGGGCGCCGTGGGTGCGGTTGGGGGTGGCGCTGCCGTGACGGGTGTCGGCGCCATCAAGCACGTCGTCGTGGACCAGGGTGGCGAGGTGGACCAGTTCGATGATGCCGGCACCACGCACCAGAGCCGCGGGCGGCGGACCGCCGGCGCCGGCGCCGAAGGCGAGGAGCGGGCGGAGGCGCTTGCCGGGATGGGCGAGCACGTCGCGGACCATCGGACGGACTTCGGGTTCGAACGCGAGTTCCTGCTCCGCGAGGAAATGCTCGAGGGCCGCGAAATGGGCTTCAAGGCCGACGTGCATCGGAGAGGACACGCCGCAATGTGCGGGTGAAGCCTTCCGTGCGCAAGCGCAGGATGCGGATTGTCCCGCTCAGGGGACGAACTTCGTCTCGACCGAGATGATCAGCTTGCCGGTGCTGGCGCAATCGGCGCAGGGCACGCGCTTGTCGAGGAGCTGGCCCTTCTGGGCTTCGCGCGTGAAGCCGAGGCCGCCGCACTTCTTGCAGGGGATCGTCTCGTTGGTCGTCACGCTGAGTTCGGCGCCCGCGACGATCGCTTCGACGAAACGCTGCAGGCCGGCCGGAGAATCTTCCAACGTCGCGCATTCCACGAATGCCTCGCGGCGGAGCGTGAGCCGGCGGCCTTTGAGCGGGGCGAAGTCGGGCGTGAAGAGCACGGCCACCGTGCCGACATGCATGCCCGTGAGGTTGCCCGTGTCGCCGGCCTTCGCGGGTTTTTCGAGGAGGAGGAGCGCCATCGTGTCGACGCCGGCGGCGAGGGCTTCGTTGGGGCCGGCGGCGGGCCAGGCGGCCTTGGCGAGGTAGCGGTTGTCGCCGAGATCCTGGAGGACCGAGTAGGTGACGGTCGTCAGGTAGCCGACGGCCTTGCTGGAGCCGGCGGGCGAGCCGTCGACGATGCTCTGCGTGGCGAAGGCGGAATACAGACGCCGCAGCTCCTTGGTGGTCTCCGTCGAGCCGAGGCGGTTGAGCTTCGAGAGCTGGAAGGTGCGGGTCGACTTCGCTTCCGGCAGCAGCGTCGGGCGGAAGGGCGAGACCTGCACCGAGTTGTCCACGAACTCGTCCGAGACGCCCCCGGTGGCCGGCGCGGAGGCCGGGGCAGGGGTCGTCGCCGGGGCGGCGGCGGGAGCCGAGACCTTGGTGCCGAACGGAGTCGTCTGGGCTCCCAGCGGGAGGACGAGCAGGGCGAGGAGGAGTCGGAACTTCATGGTCTTAGTCGAGGGAGCTGAGGTCGCCTTCGGCGGGCGGCGGGGTGGACTTAGGCTTGCTGGTCGCGGAGGCGCCGAGGGCCGGGGTCGAAGGCTTCACCGGATCCGAATAACGGGCGGAGCGATAGCCGTCGTCGTCATCGCGGTCGTCGTCATCGTCATCATCCGGCAGGTCGTCGTCTTCCGGGTTGGGCTTGTCGCCGCGGGCGACGCGCTTGCGGCGGACGATCACGGTCCCGACGCCCACGGCGGCGAGGAAGAAGCCGAAGAGGATGCCCGTCATGACGAAGAGCGAGATCGGCTCCGCGATGGGGGTGATCATGGCCACCAGCACCATGATGCCGAAGAGCATCCCGCGCCATGACTTGAGCAGGGTCCGCGGGCGGACGAGTTCGAGCCACATCAGGATGATGAGCGCGAGGGGGAACTGGAAGGTCAGGCCGGTGAGCAGGCACATCATCACCACGAAGGCGTAGTAATCCGAAGCCTGCCAGGTCACCTCCATGCTGAGTCCTTCCGCGAAGTGCTGCCAGATCTGGATGGACATCGGGCTCAGCCAGAGGAACGCCAAGGCGGCGCCCAGCAGGAAGAGGATCAGCGCGGCCACGCAGAACGGGATCAGGCCGCGCTTCTCGCGGTCGGTCAGCGCCGGGCCGACGAAGCGGGCGGTCTCGTAGAGGAAGACCGGCGAGGCGAGGGCGATGCCGACGCCGAAGGCGGCGTACATGAGGACCTTCCAGACGCCCATGAAGGTGAATTCCTTGAGCTCGCCCATCGCGACCAGGCCCGGGTCGGGCTGGCTGAGGATGAAACCGACCGGAGAGGTCTCAGGGTGCTTGGCCCATTCGAGGGGCAGGCTCAGGATGGCGGGGGTCTCCTGGTAGAAGATGAGCGCGGCGACCATGCCGACGGCGAAGACGCCGAGGACGCGGAGGAGGGAGACGCGGAGGTCGTCCAGGTGTTCCAGGAACGTCATCTCGCTCCGGGATTTATTACGACGAATGAAGGCGGAAAGCATGAGGGGGGTCAGTCCTTGCGGAGGAGGTCCTTGATGACGTCAAGGCTCAGGCCGGACGAGACGGAGTCTGATTCGGTCAGGAGCTTACGCAACATCTCAGACTTGGACTTTTGGAGCTCCATGACGCGTTCTTCGATGGTTCCGGCCGCGATCAGCTTGATGCTGGTCACCGTCCGGGTCTGGCCGATGCGGTGGGCGCGGTCGGTGGCCTGGGCCTCGGCGGCGGGGTTCCACCAAGGGTCGAAATGGATCACCGTGTCGGCCCCGGTCAGGTTGAGGCCGGTGCCGCCCGCCTTCAGGGACATCAGCATGACGGGGATGGTCGGGGTCGAGTTGAACGTGTCGCAGACGCCCTGGCGGTCCTTGGTGGAACCGTCGAGGTAGCAATAGGGGATGTCGCGGTCCTCGAGGGCTTCCTTGAGGAGCTGGAGCGCCGTGACGAAGGTCGAGAACACCAGCATGCGGTGGCCGGCGTCCTTGGACTCTTCGACGAGTTCGAGGAAGGCCTGGAGCTTCGCCGAATCGGCTTCGGCCAGCTTCGGGTCGAGGATGCGCGGGTCGGCGCAGATCTGGCGGAGGCGGAGCAGCTGGTTGAAGGCCGCCATCTGGATGCGGGCCTGCGTGGCGCCGCCCATCTCCATCTCGAAGATCTCCTGACGCGTGGATTCGAGGATCTCGTCGTAGATCTTCTTCTGGTTGTCCTCGAAGTCGCAGTAGACGATCTGCTCGATCTTGGCGGGCAGCTCGGGGGCGACGGCGACCTTGGAGCGTCGGAGGATGTACGGCGCGGCCATCTGCAGGAGACGGTCGTCGTGCCACTTGCGTTCGTCGGCGTGGACGCGTTCCTCGGGCTTGGGCAGATAGCCCGGCATCAGGAAGCCGAAGAGCGAGCGGAGGTCTTCGAGGGAGTTCTCGACGGGCGTGCCGGTGAGGATGTAGCGGCCCTTGGCGACGAGCTGCTTGACCGCCTTCGCGGCCTGCGCGCGCGGGTTCTTGATGTTCTGGCCTTCGTCGCAGATCGCCGCGCCCCACGCCACCGCGGTGAAGGCCGCTATGTCGCGGGAAAGGGTGCCGTAGGAGGTGATGACGAGGTCGAACCGCTGCAGGTAATCCGGGGCGGTGAAGCGGTTCTGGCCGTGGTGGGCGAGGACCTTGAGGGAAGGGGTGAAGCGGCGGGCTTCGCGGCGCCAGTTCTCGACGAGCGAGGCCGGGCAGATCACGACGCAGGGACCGTCTTCCGGGCGGTGCTGGCGCAGGGCTTCCATGAAGGCGAGCGCCTGCACGGTCTTGCCGAGGCCCATCTCGTCGGCGAGCAGGCCGCCGAGGGAATTATTATGGATATGCCAGAGCCAGGCCACGCCCACCTGCTGGTAGATGCGGAGCATCTTGCCCAGGTCCTCGCGGATCGGGGCGGGCTGGAGCTTCGAGAGGTTGCGGATCGCGGACGAGCGCTGGCTCCAGGTCTCGGGCGGGGCGAAGGCGGCCTGCAGCTCCTCGGCGATGGCGTCGGCGCTGGCGAGGTCGGCGAACCCGATCTTCAGGTTGAGGTCGAGGTCCACGTCGCGCTTGGCCTCGCCGGTGATGCGGCGCTGGGCGTTGCGGATCGACTGCATCAGCTCCGGCGTGATGAGGCGCGGGCCGCGGTCGGTGTAGAAGAACATGCGCCCGCTGGAGAGCGCTTCCTGGATGACCTTCGGCGACTTGCCTTCGGGGTCGATGCCGATGGCGAAGCGGAAGCCGTCGTTCTCCTCGGAGGCGTCGCACTTCGCCTTGGCGAGGTCGACGTTACGCAGCGAGTGCGAGAGGTTGTGCGTGAAGAACGCGTCGTTGTCCGTCATCAGCAGCTTGTGATGGCGGGCGAGGAAATTGAGCACCTGGATGGTGCCGGCGAGGTACCACTCGCGGGTGGTGGTCTCGAGCGTGAAGCCGCTGCGTTGCAGGACGTCGCGGAGCTCGGCGACGGGCCCGGAAGACTGCTGGGGCAGGCGGATGCGCAGCCACTTCATCGAGCCGTCGACCCACGGGCGGTCGTCGCGGCCGCGTTCCTGCGAGCGGACTTCCTGCTCCTCGGGGCCGTCGTCCGGGGCTTCGCCGGCGGCGTTGGTCTGCGGGGTCGCGACGGGTTCGTCGAGGTGTTCGTGGACCTTGTCGAGATGGTCGCCGTCCCACGCGAGCGGGCTCTCCGGCGCGTTGGCCATGCGGAAGATCTGCAGGCCTTTGCCGATGGCGAGGAGCTGGCGCAGGTGGCGGCGGGTGAGCGGCAGGATGCCCTGCAGCTTGCCGTGGCAGAGGTTCTCGAGGATCGCCAGGAAGAAGACCGTGTCGGGCTCGATGGTCCAGGCCTTGCTGCGGTCGAGGTTCTCCGGGGCGACCTGGGCGCCGTCGACGCGCAGCTCGAGCCGGCAGATGATCTCATCGCGCGCGGCGGCGGTCGCGATGTTCGGCGGCACGATGAAGCGCACTTCGATGGGCGTGCCGCGTTTATCCGAAAGGGTGAGGGATTTGAGCCGGGGTCCTGCCGGGGTCGTCTCCGCTTGCTTTGATTTTTCCTTCTTAGGGTCCGTCGTCTTTTCCTTGGTCGCCGTCGTCGTCGGCGTCTTGCCGGGCGGCGCGGCAGGCTTGGCCGGCGGCGCGGGCTCGGCTTTCAAGTAGCCTTCCTTGGCCGCCAACACCAGATAGGCCGCGACGGAGTGGACGCAGAGCTTCCTGCGGCCGACCGAGACGTCGCAGCCGCATTCATTGCGCTGGAAGGTGACCGAACGGAGATTCCAGCGGGCCTCACGGGACTCGGTGCCGTCGTCGACGAGGGCTTCCGCGACCGGAGGGGTCCAGAGCGCTTTCTTCACCATGCCCTTGGCGATCAGCTCCTTGGCAAGGAGCACGGTCGCACCGCCCGCGAGATCGATGAGATCGTCTTCGGAGATGTTGGGCAACGGCTGACGCGGCGCCATGGTGAGGGTGTGCGGTGAAAAGCGTCGTCCGAAAGGACGCGCCAAAGGAGGGAAAACCTAGCGGGAAGACGTATCGCCTAGACGGCGACGTCTTGGACCGGGACTCCTGGGTGCATCTCGAAGATGCCTACGGGGGTCGTCGGGCCTGTCATCACGATGGAATAATCCTCACCGATGCCAATGATAATCTGACCTCCGGGCATATTGACCGTCAAATCCGCGTCAACCAGGCCCATTTTACGGGCCACGGCGGCCGAAGCCGACGAGGAGGAGCCGGAAGCCATGGTGTAACCGGCGCCGCGTTCCCAGATCTCGATGCGGACGTTCTTCCGGTCCATGATCTTCATGAACTGCACGTTGGTGCGGTTCGGGAAGTTGGGGTGAACCTCGAGGTGCGGACCGTAGGTCTTGGCGAGGTCGGGCGTGAGGTCGTCGACCGGGATCACGCAGTGCGGGTTGCCGACGGTCGCGGCCCAGTACTTGAAGGTCTTGCCGAGGACGGTGATCTCTTCGCCGAGGACTTCGCGGTCGGCGCCGACGTGCGGGATGACCGGCGCGCGGAAGGAGACCTTGCCCATCTCGACGCGGATACGGTCGCCGCCGTCGAAGACTTCGCAGCGGACGATGCCGCCTAGGGTGTGCAGCCTGAACTCCTGGCCTTCCTGGATGCGCTTGGTCTCGAGGAGGTGGCGGCAGAAGATGCGGATGCCGTTGCCGGACTTCTCGGCTTCGGAGCCGTCGGGATTCAGGATACGCAGGCCGAAGGTGCCGTCCGTGCGTTCGATCGGGCCGTAGAGGATGCCGTCGGAACCGAGGCCGAAGTGGCGATGGCAGACCTTGCGGATGGCTTCCGGCGAAAAGAGGGCGGGGCAGTCCTTGGGCTCGAGGACGAGGTAGTCGTTGCCGAGGGCGTGGTATTTGGCGAAACGCATGGTCGTCTTCTGATTGGGCTTTCGGGGCGGGTTTGGCAAGCAAGGGGTGGCCAATCTGTCGGCTTGGTTTCCGCCTCGGCCGGGCTTACAACCCACCCATGCGCCTCCTGCCCCTGATTGCCCTGTCCTGCGTGCTCTCCGTCTTCGCGGCCGAGAAACGCCCGCCCAACATCGTGCTGCTTTATGCCGATGACATCGGCTGGGGCGACCTCGGCTGCTACGGCGCGAAGGTCATCCCGACCCCGAACCTCGACCGCCTCGCCGCGCAGGGCACCCGCTTCACCTCGGGTTACTGCACGTCGGCCACCTGCACGCCGTCGCGCTACTCGCTGTTGACCGGCGAATACGCCTGGCGTCGCCAAGGCACCGGCGTGCTGCCGGGCGACGCCCGTCTGATCATCAGGCCCGGCCGTCCGACGATGGCGGCCAGCCTCGCCAAGCTAGGCTACGCCACCGGCGTGGTCGGCAAGTGGCATCTCGGCCTGGGCTCCGGCGACGTCGATTGGAACAAGAAGATCGATCCTTCGCCCAATCAGATCGGCTTCACCTATTCGTTCATCATGGCCGCCACCGGCGACCGCGTCCCGACGGTCTTCGTCGAGGACGGCGGCGTGGTCGGCCTGGATCCGAAGGATCCGATCGAGATCAGTTACAAGCGGCCTTACCCCGGCGACCCCGACCTGAAGACCGATGCCGAGCGCGCGAAGCTCAAGATGGATTGGTCCCACGGCCATAACATGGCCCTCGTCAACGGCGTCGGCCGCATCGGCTGGATGAAGGGCGGCAAGGCCGCCGTCTGGAACGACGAGACGATGGGCGACGCCTTCGCCGACAAGGCCTGCGGCTTCATCGCCAAGAACAAGGACAAGCCGTTCTTCCTCTATTACGCCTCGCACGAGAACCATGTCCCGCGCGTCCATCATCCGCGCTACGCCGGCCGGACCCCGCTCGGCCCGCGGGGCGACGCGGTGGTCGCCTTCGACGACCAGGTCGGCCGCATCCTCGCCGAACTGGACAAGCAGGGCCTCGCCGAGAACACGCTCGTGATCTTCACCTCGGACAACGGCCCGGTGCTCGACGATGGTTACAAGGACCAGGCGGTGGAACGTAACAAGGCCGCGGCGCACGCCCCGGCGGGTCCGTTCCGTGGCGGTAAGTACAGCATCCTCGAGGGTGGCACTCGCGTGGGCTTCATCGCCCGCTGGCCCGGCCATACGCCGGTCGCCAAGGTCTCCGACGCGCTGATCTCGCAGGTGGATCTGCCGGCCGTCTTCACCAAGGTCGCTGGGGGCGATCCGGCGGAGTTCCTGAAGCTCGACTCGGTCGATTCCTCCGCGGCCCTCACCGGCGGCCTAGGTCGCGAGACGCTCATCTCCAGCACGCAAAGCAATCAGGTCTCCATCCGGGATGCCCGCTGGAAGTTCATTCCTGGGTCCGGCGCACCAGGTAAGGCCAAGAAGATTGCCGCCAAGGCCGTGGGGCCGTTGGTCGACTTGCTGGGGAGTGAGGCTGACTTGGAACGCGATCGCCGCGAGCAGGCCGGGCCGCGCCTCTACGATCTCCTCGCCGACCCCGCTGAACGCCATAATCTGGCTGCGGCGAACCCCGAGGTCGTCGCCCGGCTCAAGGCTGAACTCGATGCGCAGAAAGCCAAGGGGGTCGGCCAGCCCTTGCCGCAGTGACGGCAGGGAAGGGCGGAGGGCCACCTTCTCCCGACTTGAAGCCGGGGCGGGATGGGTGATGCTCGGCGCATGAGCACGACCCCTCTCCGAGTCCTTTGCGTCGGCGCCGGCCACATGGGCCGTTCGCACGCCCTCGCTTACCATAAGCTGCCCGGTTTCCGGATCGTCGGCCTGGTCACCCGCTCCGCCGAATCGCGCGCGAAGCTCAACGCCGAGCTTGGCGGCGGTTATGCGGAGTACGCCGACTTCCATGCGGCGCTCAAAGCGACCAAGCCCGACGCCGTCTCGATCTCGAGCTATCCGGACACCCATGCGGAATACGCCGTCGCCGCGCTCGAGGCGGGCTGCCACGTCTTCGTCGAGAAGCCGCTCGCGGTCACCGTCGCCGAGGCCGAGCAGATCGTCGCCAAGGCCAAGGCCGTGAAGCGTAAGGTGGTCATCGGCTACATCCTCCGCCATCACCCGGCCTGGACCCAGTTCATCAAGACCGTCCAGACCCTCGGCAAGCCGCTGGTCATGCGCATGAACCTGAACCAGCAGAGCTATGGCGACATGTGGAACACCCATAAGTCCCTCCTGCAGACCTGCAGCCCCGTCGTCGACTGCGGCGTCCATTACGTCGACGTGATGTGCCTCATGACCGGCAGCCGCCCCGTGCGCGTCTCCGGCATCGGCGCCCGTCTCACCGAAGACATGCCCGCCGGCCAGATCAATTACGGCCACCTCCAGGTGACCTTCGCCGACGGTTCCGTCGGTTGGTATGAAGCCGGCTGGGGTCCGATGATGTCCGAGGAGGCCTTCTTCGTGAAGGACGTCATCGGTCCGAAGGGCTGCGTCTCGATCGTCGCGGGCAAGGCCGCGCAGGCCGGCAACTCCGCCGACGTCGACTCCCATTCCGCCGCGCAGGCGCTCAAGGTGCACTCTTCGCAGCTCGGTCCCGATGGTAAGTTCACCCAGCCTGACGAGATCGTCCCGACCGAGGCCGACCCTGGTCATGACGGCCTCTGCGAACGCGAGCAGGTCTATTTCGAGAAGGCCATCCGCGAGGATCTCGACCTCACCGCGCACATGGACGACGCCGTCAACTCGATGCGCATCGTCGCCGCGGCGGACCAGTCCTTCCGCGAGGGCCGTACGATCAACCTCTGAACGCCGGTGGCGCATCCGAACCTCGTCTTCATGGGCGTCTGCGGCTGCGGCAAGAGCACCGTCGCGGAGCTCTATGCGGCCCGTACCGGGGCCACGCTGATCGAAGCCGACGGCTTTCATCCGCCGGAGAACGTCGCGAAGATGAGCGCGGGCACGCCGCTGACCGACGAAGATCGCGCCGGATGGCTGGCGGCGATGGCGGACCGCCTGGCCGCAGGCAAGGCGCGCGGCGAGGCGATGGTCCTCACCTGTTCGGCGCTCAAGCTGGCCTATCGCGACCGCCTGCGTCAAGGCGACCCGGACCTCTTCTTCGTCTTCCTCGACGGCAGCCGGGAACTCCTGCAGGCGCGGATGGACGCGCGTAAGGGTCACTTCATGCCGCCGGGCCTGCTCGGCAGCCAGCTCGCCACGTTGGAGCGTCCGAAGCTCGCCACCGAGAGGTGCCTGCACGTCAGCATCAGCCTTTCGCCCGAGCAGATCTGCGCGACCGTGGCGGTGGCGATGCGTCGCTTCGCCTGAAAAGCAGAAGGCCCGCTTGCGCGGGCCTTCGTCGGAGAGCCTGGCGGGCTTACTTCTTCCAGACGACCTTGGACGGCTCGATGACGCTCGTCTTGTCGAGGGTCGGGAAGCCTTCCGGCACGGCGAGGGTGACCTTGTCGGTCGCGGCCCATTCCGTGGAGCGGGCGAGGATGGTCTGGAAGCCCACGCAGTGCAGGGCGTCGAAGTTCGTGTCGCCGGTCCACATGTGGCCCATGGAGGTGGTCACCACGCGGCCCTTGCCGAAAGGCGCGTACCAGACCATCGGCTCATGCATGTCGGTGCCGCCGAACTCCGGCTTGGAGAAGGAGCTCGAGAGCACGTGCATGTGGTCGGCGCTGCCGCGCATGCGGCCGTAGAGTTCGTCGTTGGCGTGCAGCCACTCGGCGGGCAGGCCCTGCATGATCGGGTGGGCGGCGTCGCGGGTCTTGAGCGTGAAGACGTGCTTGGCGCCGTGGCCGGAGCCGAAGCCCTTCGTCTGGATCTTCTCCTCGGCGTCGACGAGCGCGACGGCCTGGCCGGTCTTGTCGTCGACGGCGATGCGCTTGCCGAAGGTGGCGCCGCGCCAGCCGCAGCAGATCATCTCGTTGAAGTTGTCCCAGCCGGTGAAGGCGTTGTTCGCGGCGTGCACGTTGACGAGGCCGCCGCCGTTCATGACGAACTCGGTGAAGGAGTCCTTCATCGCGGTGCCCCATTCCGGGCCGTTATAATTGTTCACGATGACCTGGTGGTCGGCGAACTTCGGGGCCCACTGTTCCCACTCGGCGGCGTGGGCCTGCTTGAAGGCGGCTTCTTCGGCGTTCCACTCCTTCATCGCGGCGTCGAAGGCCTTCTTGGCCGCGGCGTCACCGGGCTTCGGGCGGCCGGGCTTGGGCTTGGCGAAACCGGCGGGCGCGGTGGCGACGGTCACGGTGAAGCGACCGGTGGCCTCGAGGGTGGCCTTGCAGGCCTCGGTCGTGCGGACCCAGTCGTGGTTGTTACGGCCGTCGAGGATGAGGACGCGGATCTTGTCGGCGGCCTCGAGGGGGAGGGTCAGGAGGGCGAGCAGGCTGAAGAGCCCGAGCTTAAGCAGGGATTTCATGGGGAGGCCTCCATTGGTGGCCATTTCCCGGGGCTGGGCGAGCGTTTTCAGGACCGGTCCAGCGAACGATAGTGGATGGCCTCGAGGAGGTGGGAGGTGGCGATGCGGTCCGCCTCGGCGAGGTCGGCGATGGTCCGGGCGACGCGGAGGATGCGGTCATAGGCCCGGGCGGAGAGGCCGAGTTTCTCCATCGCCTGCTGGAGCAGGTCGCCCTGCGCCCGCTCGAGGGCGCAGTATTCGCGGAGCTCCCGCCCGCCGAGCAGGGCGTTGCAGCCGCCGGTCCGCCCGCCGAACCGTTGCCGTTGCCGGGCCCGGGCGGCTTCGACCCGGGCCCGCATCGTCGCCGAAGGCTCGCCCGGCGCGGCGTCGCGGAGCTCTTCGATCGAGAGCGCGGGCGCTTCGACTTGGATGTCGATCCGGTCGAGCAGTGGACCGGAGATCTTGCCGCGGTATTTCCGGACCTGCATGGGAGAGCAGGTGCATTCGCGTCGGCGGTCGCCGAGATGTCCGCAGGGGCAGGGGTTCATCGCCGCCACGAGCATCAGCCGGGAAGGAAGGGTGACCTTGGCCGCCGCCCGCGAGACGGTGACCTGACCGTCTTCGAGCGGCTGACGGAGCACCTCGAGCGCCGAGCGACGGAACTCCGGCAGCTCATCGAGGAAGAGCACGCCGAGATGCGCGAGCGAGACTTCCCCTGGTCCGGGAATGCTGCCTCCGCCGATCAGTCCGATGTCGCTGATGGTATGGTGCGGCGAACGGAACGGCCGTTGCCAGCCGCGTCGGCCGTCGGTCAGTCCCGCGCCCGCGGCGGAATGCACGCCGAGGATCTCGAGGAACTCCTCCGCGTCCGGCCGCGGTAGGATGGTCGGGATGCGTTTCGCGATGAGGGATTTGCCCGAGCCAGGCGGGCCGATCATCAATAGATTATGGCCGCCAGCCGCGGCGACTTCGACCGCCCGACGGATCGCCAGCTGTCCTTTGACTTCCGCGAAGTCCGGTTGTCCTTCGCTTGAAACGGACTCTGCCGGAGGGGGCGCAAGCGGCGTGACCTGCTTCTCGCCCGTCAGAAAACGCAGGGCGCCGTCGAGCGTGTCGGCCGGGATGGCCTCGATGCCGCCGACCAGCGCGGCTTCTTCCGCCGAAGCCCTCGGCAGGATGACGCCGCGCAGGCCAGACTTCCGGGCGAGGATGGCCATCGCCACACCGCCGCGCACCGGTCGCGTCGCTCCGCTTAGGCCGAGTTCGCCGGCGATGAGGTATCGCTCCAAGATCTTCCGATCCATCTGGCCGGTCGACGCCGCGATGCCGAGGGCGATCGGCAGGTCGTAGATGGCGCCTTCTTTCTTCAGGTCGCCGGGCGCGAGGTTGATGGTGGTCCGGGTCTCCGGCAGTCGGAGTCCGCTGTTCTGCAGGGCCGACTGCACGCGCTCCTCGGATTCCTTGACCGCGGCGTCGGGCAGGCCGACCAGCCAGAGGCCGAGTTCGCCCTTCTCACCGGTGTTCACCTCGATCTCGACCGGGACGGCTTCGACGCCGACCAACGCGGCGGAACGGATGACGGAAAGCATGCCGAAGGGCAGGGGGTGGTCGCCCGGGGCACAATCCCCGACGCCTAGGGCTCAAAGCCTAGCAAAACCGCCCATTCCCCGGCGTATTGCCTTGGCAACCCGGCCCTCGTTCCGCTGTCTGAATAGTCGCCCCGCATGACTTTCCGCGCCGCCATCCTCGGTCTCCTTCTGCTGCCCCTCGGTTCCGCCGGGGCGTTGGCTCCTTTCTTGGAGAAGCACTGCGTCGAGTGCCACGACGCCGATACGAAGAAAGGCGGCCTGGATATGACCGCCCTGAGGCCGGACCTCCAGGACCCGAAGTCCTTCGCCGCCTGGGTCAAGATCCATGACCGCACCGCCAACGGCGAGATGCCTCCCAAGAAGAAGGACCGCCCCGCCGCCGGCGAAATGTCCGCCTACCTCGGCGCGCTTTCCGCGAGCCTCCTCCGTGAGGATGTCGCCCGGATCGCCGCCCAGGGGCGTTCGGTCGAGCGACGCATGAACCGCTTCGAATACGAGAACGCTGTCCGCGACCTGCTCCAGGCTCCGTGGCTTGATATCAAGGAATCCTTGCCGGAGGACACCGAGGCGCATCGTTTTAATAAGAGCGGCGAAGCCTTGGACGTCTCGCACGTCCAATTGCAGCGCACGCTCACGGCGGCTGAAGAGGCCCTCCGTTCGGCGTTCATCTCCTCCGTCTCGCCCAACGAGACGGGCAGCCGTCGGCATTACGCCCGCCAGCAAGGCAGCTACGTCGGCAGGATGAAGTTCTCGGAGTTCAACATGTCGCCCGAACGCGCGACCTTCCCGACGCTTGGTTTCAAGGGTCAGCCGGAGGTGCGTGCCGGCAACGCCCCCGCCACCGTGGGCAAGGCCAACCCCGTGCTGCGTGACGAAGAAGGCGTGGGTGTCGTGCACGGCGCTTATGAGCCGGTCGAGCCTTGGTTCGGGACTTTCCGCGCGCCGCAGGCCGGCCGCTATCAGATCAAGCTCTGCGGCCACTCGGTCTGGGTCGGGCCGGGCACCACCAAGTCGAAGGGCAAGGTACGTTGGCAGATTCCAGACCTCGACAACATCAGCAAAGGCCGTCGCTCCGAGCCGGTCACGGTCTATGCGCTGACGCCCCCGCGCGTGCTGCGTCGCATCGGTACGATCGACCTCGGGGCGGACGTCACCGTCGCCGAACTCGACGTCGTCCTGAAGGCCGGCGAGAGCATCCAGATCGACGTCACCCGTTTCTTCCGCTCCCGTCCCGGAGCCTCTCGTGCCCAGAACCCGCTCGCCACGCCCGAAGGTCAGCCCGGCCTGGTCATGCGCTGGATCGACGTGAAGGGCCCCATCGCCCCGCAGTGGCCGGCCGCACCTTACGCGGTCCTGTTCGACGACCTCCCGGTCAAGCCCACCGCCAAAGGCTCCGCCATGCCTTATGCCGTGACTCCGCGCGATGCGGACGCAGACGCCGAGCGCCTGCTGCGTCGTTTCGTCCGCGCCGCTTACCGTCGCCCCGTCTCCGCCGCCGAAGAGGTCCGTTTCCTGCCGGTCATCCAAGGCGCGCTGAAGTCGGTTAGCTCCTTCGCCGAGGCGATGCTCTCGGGTTACGCCGCGGTGCTCTGCTCGCCGCAGTTCCTCTATCTCCGCGAGGCCCCCGGCGCCCTCGACGACCACGCGCTGGCGACGCGTCTGAGCTTCTTCCTCTGGAATTCGCCGCCCGACGCCGAGCTGCGCGCCTTGGCGGACGCGAAGAAACTGCGCGACCCCGCCGTGCTCCGCGCCCAAGCGGACCGCCTGCTCGCCGATGGCCGCTCGGAGCGCTTCGTCGGGGCGTTCACGGATTACTGGCTGGAACTGCGCAAGGCCGGCGCGAACGACCCGGACAGCCTGCTGTATCCCGACTACTATCTCGATGACCATCTGTTGGATTCGGCCCGCGACGAAAGCCATGCCACCTTCGCCGAACTCCTGCGCGCCAACCTGCCGGCACGCGCCGTCGTCGAGTCCGACTTCGTCTTCGTCAACGAGCGCCTCGCCGCGCTCTACCAGCTCCCGCCGGTCGAGGGCGTGAAGCTGCGTAAGGTGGCCTTGCCGGCCGGCAGCGTGCGCGGTGGTTTCATGACGCAGGCCGCGGTGCTCAAGGTCACCGCCAACGGCACCACGACTTCGCCCGTCATCCGTGGCGCCTGGATCATGGAGCGCATCCTCGGCCGTAAGCCGCCACCCCCGCCCCCCAGCGTGCCCGCGGTCGAACCGGACACCCGTGGCGCCGTGACGATCCGTCAGCAGCTGGAGAAGCATCGCACGCTCGAATCTTGCGCTTCCTGCCACACCCAGATCGATCCGCCCGGCTTCGCGCTCGAGAGTTTCGATGTCATGGGCGGCTTCCGTGAACGTTACCGTGCCCTCGATGGCAAGACGCCCGAGGTCGGCATCGGCAAGAACGGACAAGCCTTCGCCTTCCATGACGCCTTGCCGATCGAGACCTACGGCGAACTCGACGGCAAGGCCTTCAAGGACATCCGTGATTTCAAGCGCCTCGTCGCCGCCGACGAACGCCAGCTGGCCCGCAATCTCGTCGGGCAGTTCACCGTCTACGCCACCGGCGCCCCGGTGGGCTTCGCCGACCGCGCCAAGGTCGAAGCCGTCCTCGACGGGGCCAAGGCGGGCCGTTACGGCGTCCGCGACCTGGTCCGCGGACTTGTCACCAGCGAACTTTTCCTTAACAAGTAAACCTACCCCGATGGCCCCTTTCCGTCCCTCCCAAGCCCCCTTCGTCGCGTTCAAGCGCTCCGTCTCCCGCCGCCGCTTCCTGGCCGGCACCGGCGTGCTGCTGGCCCTGCCGATGCTCGACGCCATGACCCCGGCCTTCGCGGCGGCCCCCGCGCCCACCGCCAAGCCCCGGCGCATGCTGGGCATCTGCAACAACCTCGGCCTCGTCCCGGACTACTTCTTCCCGACGGGCAAGGGTAAGGACTACAAGCCGTCGGCGTATCTCGAGCTCCTGCAGGCGCATCGCAACGACTTCAGCGTCTTCTCTGGCGTCTCCCATCCGGATGTCGATGGCGGCCACCCGGCCGACAACTGCTTCCTGACCGCGGCTCCGCATCCGAGCAGCGGCGGCTTCCGCAATACGATCTCCCTCGACCAGTTCATGGCCGAGCGCATCGGCCACCTCACGCGCTTCCCGTCGATGACCCTCGGCGTGAACTGCGCCCGCGGCTCCCGCAGTCTTTCCTGGACCGCCGGCGGCGTGATGATCCCGACCGAAGAACGCGCCTCCGAGGTCTTCCGGAAGATGTTCATGGGCGGCTCCGAGGCCGAAGTGAGGGCGCAGGAGCGCCGTCTCCAGCTCGGCCAGAGCATCCTGGACGCCGTGGGCGGCCAGGCCGGCGAACTCCGCCGTACGATGGGCGCGCGCGACCGCGATCGCCTCGACCAGTATTTCACCAGCGTCCGCGAACTCGAGCAGCGCATGCAGATGTCCAAGGAGTGGGAGCGTAAGCCCCGTCCCGTGGCGACCACGCCGGCCCCGCTCGATCCGGGCAGCCCCAAGGAGTACATGGACAAGGTCCGCCTGATGTACGACATGGCCCGCCTCTGCTTCGAGACCGACTCCTCGCGCGCCGTCACCCTGATGCTGGACAGCGTCAACACCCCGGCCCTCGACATCGACCACGTCCACACGACCACCGACGGTTACCACAGCCTTTCGCACCACGGCCGCTCGGCCAAGAAGCTCGCCCAGCTCAAGCAGATCGACAGCATGCACATGACGCTGCTCGCCAAGCTGATGACCGACCTGAAGTCCTCCAAGGAAGACGGTCAGTCCCTGCTGGATCGCACGATGATCCTGTACGGCAGCAACCTTGGCAACGCCAGCGCCCATACGACGACGAACCTGCCGACCCTGCTCATGGGCGGTGGCTTCAAGCACGGTCAGCACCACGTCTTCGACACCGAGAACAATTACCCGTTGCCGAACCTCTACGTCTCCATGCTCCAGCGCATGGGCATCGAGGCGGACAAGTTCGCTTCGTCCACCGGTACCCTCCGCGGTCTCGACCTCGTCGGTTGATCGCCGAAAGCCTTCGTTTGGCAGGGTTTAGGCGCTTGCCCGGCAGGGGTGGGATGGGGCAGTCTGACTGCGCCCCGCCATGAAGATCCAGCAGCACAAGGACGCCGTCGCCATGGGTCAGGCCGCGGCCGCGCACGGCGCCCGCGAACTGCGCGCCATCCTCGCCCGTCAGCCCCGGGCGAACATCATCGTCGCCACCGGCGCCAGCCAGTTCGAGACGCTCAAGCACCTCGTGAAGGAGCCGGGCATCGACTGGACCAAGGTCACGGTCTTCCACCTCGACGAATATGTCGGCCTCCCCGAAGCGCATGGCGCGAGCTTCCGCAAGTATCTCCGCGAACGTTTCATCGACCAACTGCCGGCCCGGGCGGAGTTCGTCCCTGTGGACGCCGACGCGCCGGATCTCGCTGCCGAACTGAAGCGTCTCAACGCGCGCATCGCGGCCTGTCCGATCGACCTCTGTTTCGCCGGTATCGGCGAGAACTCTCACCTCGCCTTCAATGATCCGCCCGCGGACTTCGAGACCGAGGTGCCTTACATCGTCGTCAATCTGGATCACGCCTGCCGCCAGCAGCAGTTCGGCGAGGGCTGGTTCCCGACCTTTGACGACGTCCCCAGGCAGGCCGTGTCGATGTCGATCCGCCAGATCATGAAGAGCGCGCGCCTCATCCTCTCCGTTCCGGACAAGCGTAAGGCCGTCGCGGTGAAAGGTACGGTCGAAGGTCCGGTGACGCCGACCTGTCCCGCTTCGATCGTCCAGCGCCACGCTGACTGCACGCTGTATATCGACGACGCCGCCGCGACCGAGCTCGCCCGCTGATTCCGTGGCCACATCCTCCCAGCGTGTCCTTGGTCGCGACCCCGTCACGGGGCGCGGTCTGGTCGTGGAGGTCGAAGGCGGCATGATCAGATCGGTGGAGTTCGCCGAGCATGGCGACCAACGCTGGCTCTGCGCCGGCTTCGTCGACCTGCAGGTCAACGGCTACGCCGGACACGAACTCAACGGACTGACCCTCGACACGTCGACCGTGCGTTCGCTCTGCCGCGCTTTGCTCAAGGTGGGAGTCACGACGTTCCTCCCGACGATCATCACCGCGCCGGAGGCACGCATCATCGCCGCTTTACGGACGATTCGGGAGGCCTGCGCGCAGTATCCGGAAGTCGCCGCGATGGTCGCGGGCATCCATGTCGAAGGGCCGCACATCGCGCCCGAGGACGGACCGCGCGGCGCGCATCCGGCGGCGGACGTGCGCGCCCCGGCCCTCGCCGAGTTCGATCGCTGGCAGCAAGCCGCGGGGGGACTCGTGAAGCTCGTCACGCTTTGTCCTCACTGGCCGGAGGCCCCGGCATATATTCGTCATCTCGTGAAGTCCGGCGTGATCGTCTCGCTCGGACATACCTCTGCCGATGCCGCGCAGATCACCGCCGCGGTCGACGCGGGCGCGACGCTTTCGACCCACCTTGGTAACGGGTCGCATACGCTGCTGAACCGCCGGCATAACCATCTCTGGCCGCAGTTGGCCGACGATCGGCTCACGGCCATGTTCATCGCCGATGGGCATCATCTCACCCCGGCGCAGCTTAAGGTCATGCTCCGAGCCAAGGGCCTTGGGAGATCTTTGGTCGTATCGGACACCGTCGCTCTGGGCGGGTTGGCCGCTGGCAAATACCAGACCCCGATCGGGGGTAAGGTCGAACTGCGGGCCGACGGCTTCCTGGCGATCGACGACGGTACGGGTAACTACCTCGCTGGCGCCGCCTTGCCGTTACTGGCCGCGGCGCCTGTCTTGGTCAATCAGGTCGGTCTGACTTTCGGGGAGGCCCTTGCTTTGATGACCCGCGCGCCGGGTCGGGTGGTCGGGGGTAGGGGGGTGTTGGCCGTCGGTCAGCCGGCTGACTTGGTCGCCTTGGAGTGGGATGGCGGCGCGGCTGTCCCGCGGGTGGTCGGCGTCTGGTCGCGAGGCATCCGGTCGGAATAACCCTATGGCGCATCGATTTTATCGATGTGCAGCCCCCATCAAAGCCTCGCACGTAGTGGAATTCAGGTCATTTTAACCGCATGTACTCCGGCGAACTGTTCGCGGCCATCCTCGTCCTGGCGCTGCTCGGCTTCCTGATCTACCTGCCCGTTCGTTTCTTCCTGCTGATCGGACAGGTCAAGGTTCTCGAAAAGACCGTCAAGGACCTCATGGCGCGCACGCCGAGCACGGCGTCGGCCGCCACCCCCGTCCCCGAGGTGAAACCGGTCGCCGTGGCGCCGGCTCCGGTCGTGGTCGAAGCAGCCCAGTTGCCACCGCCTTTGCCGGTGACGCGTCCGGCTCCGGCTCCTGCTGCGGTCGTCCCGAGCGGCCCCGATCCGTTGGCCGAGCGGCTGCGTGATCTCGGCCTGCTTCCGCCTTCGGAACTGAAGGGTGAGTATGCGCTCGGTGCGTGGTGGGCCGTGCGTATCGCTGGCGTCCTCGCCGTCGCTGCGGTCGTCTTCCTTGGTCTCTGGCTGAACCTGCGTTCCACCATCCCGCCGATCATCCGCGTCATCGAAGTCGCGTTGGTCGGCGCCGGTCTCTTCTGGGGTGGTCTGCGTCTCTCCGCCAAGCGTGCCGATCTCGGTCAGGTCGTCGCCGCAGCCGGTCTTGCCGTCTGGCAGTTCGCCGCGTGGGCGACTTACGGACTCGATAAGATGCGCGTCTGCGATAGCCCGGCTTCGGCCGCCGTGGTCCAGTTCCTGGTAGCGTTGGGCGTCGCCTTCGTCGCCTTGGCCCGGCGGAGCAAACTGTTCGCCCAGCTCGCGGTGCTCTTCGCCGCCGTCGCCGTGTATTTCTCCGTCGGCACGGACGCGGCGTCCGCGCAGACCGCGACCGGAGCGGCCTTGGTCGCCCTCCTGGGCGTCATCCTGATGGTGCGAGGCCCGTGGGGCTCCGCGGGCATCCTGGGCCTCGTCGGCTCGCAGGTCTGCCTCCTGCTGCTCTATGATGCGATGCCCTCGAAGGGCGCGGATTATCTGCCGCTGCAGCTCGCCGCCCTCGCGTCGTTCATCGTCCTCTGGCTCGGCGAACGTCTGGTGAAGGAGGACGAAGTCCTGTCGGGACCTGACGCCCGCGCGGCTTTCCAGCTCAGCGCATTCTTCGCGCCAGCCTTGCTCGCCCTCTTCCTCGCGACCGGTGGCGACCAGGCCCGTGCCACGGTCTCATTGCTGATCGCCGCCGCCGCCGCGCTGGCGGGATTGGCGGAGCGCGGACGTAATCGCATGGTCTCTGAGATTCTCCTGCTGGCCGCCGTGGGCTTCGTCGCCGCCGGCCTGGCCTGGTTGGTGGATCCGCACCTCGTCTGGCTCATCTGGGCGCTCGCCGCCGCAGGTACGCTGCTGGTCGGTACGCGCACCGGCTCGGAGCTTGTCCGCTGGTCGGCGGAAATCCTGGGTGGCGTGGCCGCCTTCGCTTTCATCGACCATCCGCCGGGGCAGCCTTGGATGGCCTTGGTCGGCGTCGGAATCTTCGCCACGCTGCTCGCTTTCCGTGAGGACTGGGAGCGGAGCTCGCCTTGGCAGCAGCTCCGCCGGGTCGCCGGCATCTTCAGCCTGGCCTTGCTCGTGCTGGTCGTACAGCAGGGCTTACCCAAGGAGGACAATGGCTGGCCTTGGTTGGTGGTGCTGTTCGTCGCCGCCGTCCGTTTCCGGTCCGCGCTGCCATGGGCGGCTCTGCCGGGTTATCTCTTCACCGGTGTCGTGGTGGTGTTCTGGCGTCCCCTCGTCGGTTCCGCCGGATCGACGGCGTGGTGGGCCGTCTGGGCCGGCTTGCTGGTGGTGCTGAATTTCGGCGCCCTGTGGCGTCTCGTCGGACGCCCGGAAGCCTTCGCGAAGGTCCTCCGTCATGCCTTGGCCTTGGTCACCGCGGTGATGGCCTTCGCCTTCGTCGCCGCTCTGGCCAAGAGCCTGCTGCCGATGGCGAACGAAGCCTGGTCGCCGGCCGCTTGGCAGCTCGCCCTCACCTGGTCCGGCGGGGTGGCCTTGCTCGTGGGCATGACCGCGCTCTGGCGTCGCCTCGGCGCCGTGCCGGTCGAGCTCTCCCTGGCGGCGATGGGCGCTTTGGTCGGATTCTTCATCCAAGGCGTCGTCAATGCCGGTTCCGGACTGACGGCGCTCGGTCTGGCGCACAGCCCGTTCGTGCTGCTCGGCCTGGCCGGCCTGCTGTCCGTCCTGGCCGTCCATACCCGCGGACAAGGCGCCTGGGGTACGGTGCAGAGAGCAGTGCTCGGCGTCGTGACGCTCTACTTCATGGCCTTCATCATGCTGGCGCGCCTACCGGGCGCGGGCGTCTCGCTCTTCTGGGCCTTGGCCGCCGTGCTCACGTTCGTGCTCGGCCATGTGCTCGCCACGCGCTCCTTCCGTATGCTCGGCCTGATCGGGCTCGTCATCGCCGCCGCCCGCGTGCTGACGCACGACATCACGGATCTCCTCGGACGGATCGTCGCCTGCGGCGCCCTCGCCATCGCCTTCTTCGGCATCGCCTGGCTCTACGGTCGGATCACTTCCGAAAAGCAGGCCGGTTGAATCCGCCATGCCCACCCATCGATACGACGGTCACGTCCATCTCGTCGGCAACGGCCTCTCCGGCAGCGGTTGCTGGCTCCGGTTGGATGGCCTTTGGCACCGGGCACTCGGCGAGGTGATGCGAAGGACCATCGGCCTTCAGTCTAAGGCTACCGAGCCTGATTTTGACGAAAGTTTCGTCGTACACCTCGCGGGATTGGTCGCAGGATCATCGCTGGATGCCGCCCTTTTGCTCGCGCAGGACGAGGTCTATGACGAAGAGGGCAAGAAACTGAATTTCGGGTCTTTCTACGTCCCGAACGACTATCTCTTCAAGGTCTGCGCCCGTCACCATGGGTTCGTGCCGGCGGTGTCGATCCATCCGGGGCGCAAGGACGCCTTGGAGGAGTTGGACCGCTGTCTGGCGTCCGGCGCCCGCGCGTTGAAGCTGTTGCCCAACTGCCAGAACGTGGATTGTTCTCTGCCCAAGTATGAGGAGTTCTGGCGACGCATGGCGGCCGCGGGGCTTCCGTTCCTCTGCCATACCGGAGGGGAGATGACCGTGCCGGTGATCAATCGCGCCTACCAGGACCCGCGCGTCCTGCGCCGCCCCTTGGAGCTGGGCGTCAAGGTCATCGCCGCTCATTCGTCGGGTAACAGCCACTTCTTCGATCAGAACCACTTCGGGGAGCTCATCAGACTCATGGACGAATTCCCGCAGCTATACGCCGACACCAGCGCGCTCAACAGCCCGATCCGCAGCGGCGTGCTCAGGTCAGTGAAGGAGTCGGGCCGCCTCGGGCGTTTCCTGCATGGCAGCGATTATCCCGTGCCCGTCGGCGCCCTCTGGGTGCGCCTGCGCGGCCTGATCACCACGGCCCAGTGGCGCGAGGCCGGCAAGATCGCCAATCTCATCGAGCGTGACGCCTATCTGAAGCGGGCGATGGGCTTCGACGACGGGCACTTCACCCGCCTCGGCGAGGTGCTGCGGCCGGTCTGACCGCTCAGAGGGCCCGGAGCAGGGCCTGGATGTCGACGGAGTCCGAGATCATCTTGCGGATGATCGGGATCTTGTCGGCGTCCTGGCGCATCGTCTTCACCGTCATGTTGTTGATGCGCGCGGTGACCGCGAAGGATTCGGCCTCGACGGCGGCCATCGCGATGCCGGCCTCCTTGAGGCGGCGGACGATGTCGTCGTTGGGCAGCAGCCCGTTCGAAAAGAGCACGCCGGAGAGGGCTTCGGCGCCCACGCCCGCGATGAAGGCCTCCAGCAGGTCCTCGCGGTCGCCTGGCACGATCACCAAAGTTCCGGGGACGCGGAGGTATTCGGCGGATCGGCGGGCGGACATGGCCCCGATGACCACGCGACGGACGCGACGGAGGCCGGCCGGCTGGTGGATCCAGCGGGCCTTGGTCTCATCGGCGACCTGGTCGAGGTTGGGGTAAACGAGCGTCTCTTGCAGCGGGACGACGCCGAGGAGGGGGACGCCGAGCTTGCGCAGGCCGCGGCCCGCGAAATCACGGATGAACTCCAACTTGTCCGGCATCACCTTGTTGAGGATGGCGCCCACGACCTCGACGCCCGCCTTGTCGAAGAGCGCCTTGTTCAGGGCGATCTCGTCGATCGGTTTGCCGATGCCGCCGGCGGCGACGATGATGGCCTTGGAGCCGAGCACCCGGGCGTTGTCGGCGTTCGAAGCGCCGAAGACGGAACCCACGCCGGCGTGGCCGGAACCCTCGACGACCACGATGTCCTTGCCGTAGGCCGTACGGTCGAAGGCGCGGCAGATGCGGTCCTTGAGCTGCGGGCCGATCTCGTCCGGGTTCTCGAGGTATTGCTTCGTGAAGTCCGGCCCGATGGCTACGGGCGACATCGCCGCGATCGGGACGTTGAGGTCGAAGAGCCCGTCGATGAGCAGCGTGTCCTCGTCGACCTGGTCCTCGCCCGACATCACCACGCGCTGGGCGATCGGCTTGATGTAGCCCACGTGCAGGCCCATCGCCTGCAGGGCGGCCGTGAGGCCGAGGCAGGTCGTCGTCTTGCCGTCGTTCATGCGCGTCGCCGCGACGAAGATCCGTCGCGTGTCCAGGTTCATCGGGCGCAGGAGCAGCCCGGGGACGTTGTCGGCGAAGCGCTTGCGGGAAGGCATGATCAGGCGGCGGGGCCGTCCTTCAGCTTCGGGAAGAGGTAGGACTTGTCGACCGCCTGGGCGGCGACGATGACCGCGGTGCCGAAGATGTCGTGGGCGCTGGCGCCGCGGGAGATCTCGGCGGCGGGGCGGTCGAGGCCGGTGAGGATCTGGCCGTAGGCCGGGATGTCGGCGATATGCTGGGCCATCTTCGAGGCGATGTTGCCCGAGTTGAGGTCAGGGAAGACGAGCACGCCCGCGCGGCCGGCGACGGCGCCGGTCACGTCCTTGGACTGCGCGGCGAAAGGGTTGATCGCGGCGTCGGCCTGCATCTCGCCGTCGATGTCGCAGGTGATGCCGAGTTCGCGGGCCTTGCGGCGGGCGAGGTCGGTGGCGACCTGGACTTTCTTCACCGAGGCCAGGCGCGGGTTGGACGCATGGGTGGAGTAGGCGAGCATCGCGACCTTCGGCGTCGTGTTGGTGAGGTGGCCGGCGAGGCCGGCGGTGGTCACCGCGATGTCGGCGAGCTGCTCGGCCGTCGGTTCCGGGATGACGCCGCAGTCGGCGAGGAAGAGGATGCCTTCGATGCCGAACTTGCCTTCTTCGGACTCGAGGATCTGCATCGAGGAGACCGTCTCGACGCCGGCCTGGCGGGGCATCACCTGCAGGATGGCGCGAAGGCCCGAGGAGGCGTGCGTCGTGGCACCCGAGATGAGGGCGTCGGCGCCGCCGGTGGCGACCATCAGGCAGGCGAAGTAGTTCGGGTTGAGGGCCAGTTCGGCCGGGTCGCCCTGGAGGTTCGTGTTGCCGTAGCGCTGGATCGAGCCGAGCTTCTCGGCGAAGCCTTTGAGCTCGTCGCTGCGTTCGGGTTCGACGATGCGGATGCCCTCGAGGCTGATGTTGAGGCGGGCGGCGTTGACCTTGATGCGCTGGCGGTCGCCGACGAGAATCGGCACGCCGAGCTTCTTTACCACGAACTGACGGGCAGCCTGGATGACGCGGGCGTCGGAGCCTTCGGGGAAGACGATGCGCTTGGGGTGGTTCTGGAGGCGGGCGGAAAGGCGGGAAATGAGGGACATGGTCGGATGCCGGCGACGTGAGCCGGCGGAGGCTTATTAAGTTCAAATCAGCCCGCAGGGCGAGGCAGAAGGCGTCGCCCGGCGAACCCTGGCCGGAGCGTCACTTGGCCGGCGTGGGCAGGGCAGGCTTGAAGGCCGGCAAGCCCTTCAGGGAGGATTTCGCCGTCGCGTCGACGTGGTAGCCCATCTTCTCGAAATACTCGCTCACGTCGGCCTTGGCGGCCTTGCCGTAGCGCAGGGCGAAGAGGCTCTGCAGCTGTTCCTTGCTGGTGCCCTTGGGGGCGGCGTCGGTCGCGTAAGAACGGAGCGTCTCGCGGAGGGGACCCCAGCCGTGGGCGCGGATCAGCACGACGAAGGTCGCGAGCTGTTCGAACGGACCCTTGTTCGGCTCGGCGGCGAAGCGCTTCGCCAGGAGTTCGTCGAGTTTCTCCATTGAGGGGTGGCCTCGGCCCGTCGGCTTGCCGACGAGCTTCTCCATGACGTAAAGCGAGAAGAGGTTGCAGGTGACTTCCGTCTGGCCGTCGAAGGTCCAGGCGGAGCACTGATGGTTGTGGCCGAGTTCGTGGAAGAAGCCCCAGTTGCCTTCCTTCATGAGCTTGGGGAGGTCGACGCTGTCCTTCTGCGACGGGTCGATCCAGCACATGAACGGATAACCCGAATGCATGAAGCCGGCGGAGATCTGCCGGTCCGGGACCACGCGCTCCGGCGCGAGCCGGCGGAGGGCGATGAGGTCGTCTTCGAGGGCCATCGACTTGTCCCACCACTCCAGCAAGGCCTTCGGGTCGGTGAGTTCCTTTACGGCGGAGGCCTGGACGTGCAGGATGACCTGCTTGCCGGAGAGGGTGACCCAGGGGGCCGGCAGCTGCTTGGCTTTCGCCCAGGATTCCGGGGTGTCCTTGCCGAGCACGTAGGTCGGCATCGCGACGGCGTTGCTGAACTGCAGCGGCGTGGACGGCGAGGCCTTCATCGGCTTACGCCAGTCCTTGTGGGAGCTTTGGATGAAGAGCTGGCCGCCGAAGGCGTTGGCGATCTTGTTCTCGCCGACCTTGAGTTCGAAGGTCCGAGCGATGACCGGGAAGCGGTTCCATTTCGGCAGCTTCAGCAGGCTGTCGCGGTGGCAGCCGACGATCACCTTCACCGTGCGATGCTCGGGAATCGAGGCGACCTTCACGACGACGACTTCGCCGGGCGCGGCGTAGAGGCCCGTCTCTTGCCAGACATCGGGGCTCGTGTAGAGGTTCGGCGCGCCGCCGTTCTTCGTGTCCCAGCGGTGGACGAGGTCGGAGTCGTAGGCGACCGTCCGGGCGACGCGTTCCTTGGACTCGACGACGCCAGGGAAGTCGCGGGAGGCGGCGTGGGCTTCGAAGGTGCCCGGCTCCTTCGCCATGAAAGTCTTGATGGCCGCATGCAGTTCGGCGCGGTCCGCTTCGGCGGGCTGGGTGAACGGAGCCTTCTTCGTCGGCGTGATCTCTTCCGGAGAAACGGCGGCGAAGGTGGCGGAGGCCGCGAACAGGGAGGCGCAAAGCAGACGCATGGGGAGGGGTGGCGTCACCTTGGCTTTCCGTCCTCCGCCCGCCAACGCCAAACCCTCCCGAAAAGGCGGTTTTTAACGGAAGATAACGGTCTTATTGCCGGCCAGCAGGACGCGGTCTTCGACCACGGCGCGGAGGCCGCGGGCGAGCACGACCTTCTCGATGTCCTTGCCCAGATGGGCCATGTCCTCGGGGGTGTCCGAGTGGTCGATGCGGATCACGTCCTGTTCCACGATGGGGCCTTCGTCGAGGTCCGGCGTCACGAAGTGGCAGGTCGCGCCGATGAGCTTCACGCCGCGGCGATGCGCCTGGTGATACGGCTTGGCGCCGGCGAAGGAGGGCAGGAACGAATGATGGATGTTGATGATCTTGCCGGCGAAGTCGCGGCACATCGGTTCGTCGAGCACCTGCATGTAGCGTGCGAGCACGATGAGGTCGGCCTGGGCGTCGCGGAAGAGCTGCTCCATCTTGCGGTACGCCGTCTGCTTGGTCTCCGGCGTCACGGGCACGAAGTGGAAGGGGATGCCGTGGGCTTCGACGACCTTACGGTGGTTCTCGTGATTGGAGATCACGCAGGGGACGACGAAAGGGAAGTCCTGGGCGACGTGGCGCGCGAGCAGGTCGTAGAGGCAGTGCTCCTGTTTGGAGCAGAGGAGCACCACGCGGCGGGGCTGGGCGGAGTCGGAGACTTTCCAGTCCATGCCGAACTGCGCGGCCACCGGGGCGAAGCGCCGGGCGAATTCCTCGGCCGGGAAGTCGAGCGACTCCGCCCGGATCTCCACGCGCATGAAGAAGCGTCCGAGTTCGGTCTCGGTGTGCTGGCTGGCCTCGGTGATCCAGCCCTGATGTCCGGCCACGAACGCGGAGACCCCGGCCACGATGCCGCTGGTGTCAGGGCAGGAGAAGCTGAGGGTCAGGGTGCGGGCCATGCCGGAGGATGGAAGGGGAGGGGCGCAGGGGTCAAGACACGGCGGCGCCGGCCCGGGCACGGCGGCGGATTTATCGGGAAATATGCCTGCGGCCGGCCCGCCTGCGGGATTGACCAGCCCCCGTCCCGTCCTACGTTCACCCTTCACCTTTTACTCAGATGGCCAAGACCCTGTTCCAGAAAGTTTGGGAAGCGCATACGGTGCGCAAGCTGCCTAACGGCCAGACCCAATTGTTCATCGGCACGCACCTCATCCACGAGGTGACGAGCCCCCAGGCCTTCGGCATGCTCCGGGACCTCGGCCTCAAGGTGAAGTATCCGCACCGGACCTTCGCCACGGTCGACCACATCGTCCCGACCAACGAGCTCAAGGAGCCCTACTCCGATCCGATCGCCCAGGAGATGATCGAGGCCCTCCGTAAGAACACCAAGGACTACGGCATCCGCTTCTTCGACACCACGACCGGCACCCAGGGCATCGTCCACATGGTCGGACCGGAGCAGGGCATCACCCAGCCCGGCACCACGATCGCCTGCGGCGACTCCCATACCGCCACCCACGGCGCGTTCGGCGCGATCGCCTTCGGCATCGGCACCACGCAGGTCCGCGACGTCCTCGCGACCCAGACCCTCGCCCTCAGCCCCCTCAAGGTCCGCCGCATCGAAGTGAACGGCAAGCTCGCCCCCGGCGTCTACGCCAAGGACGTCATCCTGCACATCATCCGCGTCCTCGGCGTCAACGGCGGCATCGGCTACGCCTACGAATACGCCGGCACGACCTTCGACGGCTTCTCCCTCGAAGAGCGCATGACCGTCTGCAACATGTCCATCGAAGGCGGCGCCCGCTGCGGTTACGTCAATCCGGACCAGAAGACTTTCGACTACATCAAGGGCAAGCCCTACGCCCCGAAGGCCGCCGATTGGGATGCCGCCGTGGCTCGCTGGGCTTCCTTCGCTTCCGACGCCGGTTGCCAATACGACGACGTCAAGGTCTTCAAGGCCGAGGACATCCGCCCGACCGTCACCTGGGGCATCACCCCGGGCCAGGCCGTGTTCATCGACGAGAAGATGCCGGCGCTCGAGACCCTCAACGCCGCCGACCGCCAGACCGCCGAAGACGCCTATGCTCACATGAAGCTGGCGCCGAACACCCCGATCAAGGGCACCAAGGTCGACGTCTGCTTCCTCGGCTCCTGCACCAACGGCCGCATCTCCGACCTCCGTGAGGTCGCCAAGTACCTCAAGGGCCGCAAGGTCAGCCCGAGCGTCAAGGCGATCGTCGTCCCGGGCTCCCAGCTCACCGCCATCCAGGCCGTCCATGAAGGCCTCGACAAGATCTACATCGAAGCCGGCTTCGAATGGCGCGGCGCAGGTTGCTCCATGTGCCTCGCGATGAATCCCGACAAGCTCGTCGGCGACCAGCTCTGCGCCAGCTCCTCGAACCGTAACTTCAAGGGCCGCCAGGGTTCCCAGACCGGCCGCACCGTGCTCATGAGCCCGCTCATGGTCGCCGCCGCCGCCATCACCGGCCAGGTCACCGACGCCCGCGAAGTCTTCACGGTCTGATGTCCGTCTCCGCGCCAGTCGACCGCGTGCTCGCGCGCATCGCCCAGGGTGATGACGTCGCCGCGGCCTGTTCGGCCGAAGGGCTCGCTCTTCAGCGCGACGTGAGCGTCGACGCCCATTACGACGGTAAGCCCGTGTGCACCGTGACCCTGCCTTGGGTCGTGGACGGCCACGCGCTGCTGCTGGCCGACGAGACCATCGCCGCCTCCGTCGCCGAAGAACGACTTGCCTCCCTCGCGTCCTCCCTCGCGATGCCCGTCTGCGTCATCCGTCGCCCCGTCGCCGCCTAACCCCTTCCGATCCGCCATGTCCCTCGCCAAAATCACCCAGGTCAAAGCCCTCGCCCTCGCCGTCCCCGGCGACGACATCGACACCGACCGCATCATCCCCGCGCGCTTCCTCCGCTGCGTGACCTTCGACGGTCTCGGCGAGCACGCCTTCCGCGATGAGCGCACCGGTCCCGACGGCAAGGAGCGCCCGCACCCGATGAACTCGGCCCAGGCCGCCCGCATCGCCGCCGCCAAGAAGGGCGTCATGGTCGTCGGCTTCAACTTTGGCTGCGGCAGCTCCCGCGAGCACGCCCCGCAGTCCATCTGGCGCTTCGGCTTCACCGCCCTCGTCGGCGGCAGCTTCGCTGAGATCTTCTTCGGCAACTCCACGACCCTCGGCGTGCCTTGCGTCACCCTCTCCAAGGAAGACCTCGCCGAATGCGACGCCTTCGTGCGCGCCAATCCGGACGTCGAAGTCACCGTCGACGTCGCCCAGCTGACCGTCTCCGCCGGCGCCAAGACCTGGAAGGCCAGCATCGCCGCCTCCGCCCGCGACGGCCTCGTCAACGGCAAGTGGGACCCCATCGCCGACCTGCTCGAAGGCGCCGAGCCCGTAGCCAAGACCGCTGCCGGCTTGGCCTACGTCGCTGGCAAGTAAGCCGACTCGTCAGCCCAAGCAAAAGGCCGCCCGATGGGCGGCCTTTCTGTTGGGGGAGTCAGCGGAGCTTTACTTGAAGCGGACGCCGTTGGCGTCCTGCGTGACCGTGCAGGCTTCGATGATGGACCAGATCCAGATGAAGAACCACAGGATGCCGCAGCTCAGGATGGAGACGAGCAGCTGGATGATGCCGCGGGTCGTGTAGCCGGCGTAGAAGTTATGGATGCCGATGCCCAGGAGGACGGCGAGAAGCACGTAAGCGACGCGATCCTTGGCGTCCGGGTGGTGCTGGCTCGGGATGGGGTGATACTGTGGCGTGGTCGGGGCCGAGTGGGACATCGGCGGGGGCACTGGCAGGCCGGCGGCGAGCTGGGTCTGCTGGAGCGGGGTCCAGTTGGCCATGCCGTTCGTCCAGACCAGCGTATCGATGGAGATCGTCCGGTTGGCGATCAGGCCGCGCATCGTTGCCTCGTCGACCGGGCCGACGCGATTACCGTTCTGTTCGTAATACCACATACGATGGTTTGTGCCTGATGCCTGATCCCCTGTAAAAACAAAAGAGGCCCGTCGCCGGGCCTCTTTGAGGTGAACTTGAAGGTTTCTTAGCCCTTCCAGATGCGGAGGAGCGCGTCGGCCATGTCGGACGGGGTCGCCGCGACGGAGATGCCGCACTCCTGGAAGATCTTGATCTTCGCGGCGGCGGTGTCTTCGGCTCCGCCGATGACGGCGCCGGCGTGGCCCATGCGACGTCCGGCCGGGGCGGTGGCACCGGCGATGAAGCCCGCGACGGGCTTCTTGCAGTGCGCCTTGATCCAGCGGGCGGCTTCGACTTCGGCGTTACCGCCGATCTCGCCGATCATGATGATGGCTTCGGTCTCCGGGTCGTCGTTGAAGAGCTTGATGACGTCGAGGTGCGAGGTGCCGTTGACGGGGTCGCCGCCGATGCCGACGCAGGTCGACTGGCCCTTGCCGCGGCAGGTGAGCTGCCAGACGGCTTCGTAGGTCAGGGTGCCGGAGCGGGAGACCACGCCGACGTTGCCGCGGCGGTGGATGTAGCCCGGGGCGATGCCGATGCGGCAGCCGCCGGAGGACTTGTCGCCGCGACCAGGGGTCACGAGGCCCGGGCAGTTCGGGCCGATGAGGCGGGTGCGACGACCGGCCATGGCGCGCTTGGCGCGGACCATGTCGCGCACCGGGATGCCTTCCGTGATGGCTACGGCGAGGTCGAGGTCGGCGTCGAAGCATTCCAGGATGGCGTCGGCCGCGAAGGGCGGGGGGACGAAGATCGCGGAGACCGTGGCGCCGGTCTGCTTGGCGGCTTCGGCGACGGTGTTGAAGATCGGGACCTTCTTGCCGGCGTGTTCGAAGACCTGGCCGCCTTTGCCCGGGGTGACGCCGGCGACGACCTGCGAGCCGTAGTCGAGCGAGAGGCGGGCGTGGCGCGCGCCGAAATCGCCCGTGATGCCCTGGACGAGGATGCGGGTGTCTTCTTTGACGAGGATGGACATGAGAGTGTGCGGTAGGGGGTTACTTGTTGTTGACCAGCTTCACGATCTTCTGGGCCGCGTCGGCCATCGAATCGCCCGACACGATGGTCAGGCCCGAAGCGGCGAGGGTGGCCTTGCCGGCTTCGACGTTGTTGCCTTCAAGGCGGACCACGAGGGGCAGCTTGAGGCCGGTCTCCTTGACCGCTTCGATGATGCCGGTGGCGATCACGTTACAGTCCATGATGCCGCCGAAGATGTTGACCAGGATGCCCTTCACGTTGGCGTCGCCCAGGATGATCTTGAAGGCCGCCGTGACCTGGTCCTTCGTCGCGCCGCCGCCGACGTCGAGGAAGTTGGCGGGGCTGCCGCCGAAGTGCTGGATGATGTCCATCGTGGACATCGCGAGGCCGGCGCCGTTGACGAGGCAGGCGATGTTGCCGTCGAGGGCGATGTAGGAGAGGCCGAACTTCGAGGCTTCGATCTCCTTGGCGTCTTCCTCGTTGAGGTCGCGGAGGGCGACCACGTCGGGGTGGCGGAAGAGGGCGTTGTCGTCGAACGACACCTTGGCGTCGAGGGCGAGGAGCTTGCCTTCCTTCGTGACGAGGAGCGGATTCACTTCGACCATCGCGCAATCCTTCTCCCAGTAGAACTGGTAGAGCTTCGTCACCAGGGTGACGCACTGCTTGAAGAGGTCGCCGGAGAAGCCGAGGGCGAAGGCGATCTGGCGGGCCTGGAAGGCCTGGAGGCCGACGGCCGGGTCGACCTGCACCTTGAAGATCTTCTCGGGGGTGTGGTGGGCGACGTGTTCGATCTCCATGCCGCCTTCGGTCGAAGCGACGATGACCGGGAAGGAGGTCGCGCGGTCGAGGAGGATGGCGAGGTAGTACTCGTCGTCGCGGCCGTCCGGGCGCTTGCCCAGGTTGGCGGCTTCGGTGAAGTAGATCGTCTGGACCTTGCGTCCGTCCGGGCCCGTCTGGGCGGTCACGAGGGTGTTGCCGAGCATCGCCTTCGCGTTCTCGAGGGCCTTCTCCTTCGTCGGCGAGAACTTCACGCCGCCCTTGAAGCCGTCGGTGAAGGTGCCTTTGCCGCGGCCGCCGGCGTGGATCTGGGACTTCACCATGATGCCACCGGTGGTGTCGATCTTGGCGAGCGCGCCTTCGAATTCGGCGGCAGAGGTGACCGCCACGCCCTTGGGCACGGCGACGCCGAACTGAGCGAACAGTTCTTTGGCTTGGTATTCGTGAATGTTCATGGCAACGGGACGAGGCTGACGATTAACCCTTCAGGTCGGCTTCCTTGGCCTTGAGATTCTTTTCGATCTCGGCCGTGAAGGTGTCGGTGTGCGTCTGGATCTCCTTCTCGGAGCGCTTCAGCTCGTCGTCGGTGACGAGCTTCTCCTTGTTGCCCTTCTTGAGGACTTCAAGGGCGTCGCGGCGGGCGTTGCGCACGCGGACCTTGCCTTCTTCGGCCATCTGCGTGGCGCGCTTGGCGAGCTCGAGGCGGCGTTCGCCGGAGAGGGAGGGGACCGGGCAGCGCATGAAGTTGCCCTGCGGGACGGGGTTGATGCCGATGTTGGCGGCCATGATGGCCTTGCGGATGTCATCCATGACGCCCTTGTCGAACGGCTGCACGACGATCGTCTGCGCGTCCGGGGTGGTGATGGCGGCCATGTCCTTGAGGCGCTGCGTCATGCCGTAGGCTTCGACGTGGACCTGGATGTTCTCGATCATGCCCGGGGAGGCCTTGCCGGTGTGCAGCGTGGCGAACTCGTGGGAGGTATGATCGACCGCCTTCTTCATGGCGTTGGCGCCGTCGGCGATGACTTTCTTGATGTCCATAGGATAGGGTAGGGGTTGTTGGTTGTTGGAAAATCAGGCGACGAGCGTGCCGATGCGCTGGCCGAGGACGGCCTTCTTCACGGCGCCCTTCGCGGACATCGAGAGCACGATGATCGGGAGCTTGTTGGCTTCGCAGAGCGAGAACGCTTCGGCGTCCATGACGCCGAGACGCTTCTGCAGGGCTTCGGCGTGCGAGACGCGGTCGTAGCGCTTGGCGTCCTTGTGCTTCATCGGGTCCTTGTCGTAGACGCCGTCGACCTTGGTGGCCTTGAGGATGGCGTCGGCGCCGATCTCGTTGGCGCGGAGGGCCGAGGCGTAGTCGGTGGTGCAGTACGGATTGCCCGTGCCGGCGACGAAGATGACGATGCGGCCGCGCTCGAGGTGGCGGGTGGCGCGACGCTGGATGAAGGGCTCGGCGATGCGGTCCATCGGGATGGCGGTCATCACGCGGCATTCGAGGCCGGCCTTTTCCAGGCGGTCCATGAGGGCGAGGCCGTTGATCACCGTGGCGAGCATGCCCATGTTGTCGCCGGTGGTGCGGTCGGTGCCGTTGGCGCGCGCGCCGGCGAGGCCGCGGAAGATGTTGCCGCCGCCGACGACGACCGCGACCTGGGTGCCGACTTTCTGGATCGAGCGCAGCTCCTCGGCGAGGCGGTCGAGGACGGCGCTGTCGATGGACTCGCCGGTGGCGTCGTTGCGGAGGGCTTCGCCGCTGATCTTGAGCACGATCCGACGATACTTCGGCTTCTGGGAGGCGGAGGCGGGCATACAGGGGAAATGAGACAGTCCTCCCCCAGCGTCAACCCCGCCTTGGTCTCGCTTGACTCCGACCCCTGAGTCGATGTTCAGTCGGGATGCGCAGACCCGTGGTGTAACGGTAGCACAAGTGATTTTGGTTCACTTTGTCGGGGTTCGAATCCCTGCGGGTCTACGCTCCTTTCGGTCCGTCCGGCCAACAAAGAACCCCGGCGGTCCGGGGTTCTCGCAGGAGGGCTGTAAGGGCGGCTTAAGCGCGACCGAGGTATTCCTTATTCTCGGTGCTGACCTTGATCTTCTCGCCCTGCTTGATGAAGAGCGGGACGTTGACCTGGAGGCCGTTCTCGCACGTGACGGTCTTCTGGACGTTGCCGGCGGTGTCGCCCTTGACGGCGGGCGGTGCTTCCAGGACTTCGACGGTGACGGAGGGGGGGAGGTCGACGGTGACCGGCTTGTCTTCGACGAAGAGGACCATGTAGGAGGTGCCCGAGATCAGGAACTCCTTGGAGTCGGCGAGGGTGGTGGCCGAGATGTAGTATTCTTCGTTGGTGTTGGTGTCGGCGAAGACGTAGCTGCCGTCGGCTTCGTAGGAGAATTCGAGGGACTTGATGCTGTTGTCGAAGACTTCGAAGCTGACGCCGATGCCGCAGCGGACCGGGATCTTGGCGCCGGTCTTGATGGAGCGGAGTTCCATCTGGACGTAGGAGGCGTTGTTAGGGGGGGTGCGGACAAGGCACTCGAGAACGATGCAGAGCTCACCGTTGTAGCTCATGATGTTCTTCTTCTTGATGCGATTGACGGGTAGGGAGGCCATGGGAGTAAGGGCGGACACAAGCGAAGGCCGCGGGAACGGTCAAGCCGGACTTACCCGACCCCTCCGGGGAGGGGCGGACCGCTTGAAACCGGGGTCGGACCGAGGTCGGCCCGCTTATTCGACGGTGAAGAGGACCCCGCCGATCTGGTTGATCTTGATGGTCGGGGTGGCGCCGCTGGTCGTCATGGTGGCCTTGGCGGCGTTGGTGCCCTCCACGGAGGCGCCGTCCTGGGCTTCGATCTCGAAGCCGGTGTAAAGGGTGATCAGGTTGGAGTAGAGGCGCTGCAGTTCCGCCTTGGAGGAGACGACCATTTCGACGGTCTTGGCGTGGGTGGTGGTCGGGTAGGTCTTCACGACGATGTCTCCGGTGGTGCCGGAGACCATGTTGTTCAGCTTGGATTCGACGGCCGCGAGCTGGCCCGGGACCGGAAGCCTCGACGCCTGGCTCGGATCCAGACCGCGGTTCTGGGAGTTCGCCTCGCTGGCGCGGTTGACGCGGTTGGCGACATCGTCCGTGCCCGGGGGGCGCGCGGCGTAGAGGCGGAGCTGCTGGTTCGAGTCCCGCATGTCGATCACGACTTCGGCGACGATGAAGGAGCCGGTGGTGTATTCCTGGAAGGAGATCGAGAGGATGGCGTCCGCGCGGCCGTAGAAGGCCATGTCCGTCCGGGCGATTTTAATCCCGAAGATGCCTTGGTTGCGGATGGCGCGCTTGGTCATCTGCAGGGCTTCGGCCTGCGGGACGAGGGCCAGGGCGGCGAGCAACGCGAGGGCGAGGGGTCTCATGGGGTTAAGCCTTTACGATGGGCAGGGGGGAGGCAAGACTGCAACCGATGCTGAGCTGCGAGAATCTCACCGTGAGGGCGGGCGCCGACGGCCCCGTCATCCTCGACGGCGCCAACGCCCGCTTCCTCCCGCGGGGACTCAACGCCGTCATCGGGCCGTCGGGCTGCGGCAAGACGACGTTGATGAAGGCTATCCTAGGCATCCTGCCTTCGACCGGAGTGGCGAGCCTCGCCGGTCAGCCGATCACCTGCACCGAAGACCTCATCGGTAAGGTCGGTTTCGCTCCGCAGTTCACGGCCGCCCAGGCGCAGCTGACCGTCGCGGAGTCCTTGGAATACGCCCTCGAACTGGCGGTGCCGGACGCCGCCGAGCGTGAACGTCGCCTCGAGTCCGTGCTCGGCGTGACCGGGATGTCGCCGCACCGCGACAAGCGCGTCTCCGCCCTTTCCGGCGGCCAGCTCCGTCGTCTCTCCCTCGGCCTGGAGCTCACCCTCGACCCGGCCTGCATGGTCTGCGACGAGGTCACCTCGGGCCTCGATCCGCAGTCCGAGGACCAGATCCTCGCGCTCCTGCGCAACCTCGCGGAGTCGCACCACAAGAGCTTCGTCTGCATCATCCATAATCTCGGCAAGCTGAACCAGTTCGACTGGGTCACGGTCGTCTATCAGGGGGACGTGGTCTTCCAAGGGTCTCCCGACGAACTGCTGGGTTACTTCGGCATTCCGGACGGTCTCCGTCTTTATGAGGTGCTGAACGCCTCCGACCTGGCCACCTGGCGGGACCGCTGGGCGATCCATCAGGCCGAGCATCCGGATTCTTACGCCACGGCGGTCGCCAAGGTCGGCGCTCCCGCCGAGGTCGAGCCGCTCCCCGAGCCCGTCGTACCGGGCGGCGTCTCCCAGTTCACCACGCTGCTTTCGCGTCGGCTGAAGCTCTTTTTCCGCGATACCGGCTACCTCGGCCTCACGCTCGCCATCACCTTCGGCTTCCCGCTGCTCGTCATCATCTTCAATCTCGAAGGCTCCTGGGATGTGCTGAAGATCCCGATGGATCGGAACATCGCCTCGATGGAGGAAGTGAAGCAGGCCTTGGGCGTGCAGATGGCCAACGCCCAGCTGGCGGGCCTCGCCGCCGGCTTGGTGATGTTCCAGGTCATCCTGCTCACCCTCATGGGGGCTAATAACGGCGGACGCGAGATCTCCGCCGAACGCGTGCTGTACGAGAAGGAGCGCATGACCGGTCTGCGCCCGTGGGCTTACGCGTTCTCGAAGATCGTCTTCGTCTCGCTCATCGGCGTCGCCCAGGGGGTCTGGATGTGCTTCTTCGTGAAACTCATCTGCAACTTCCCGGGTCCGTGGGCCGAACAGCTGGCCGTCCTCGCCGGCAGCTGCGTGTCGATGTCGGTGGTCTGCCTGGGGTTTTCGGCCATGCTGACCTCGCCCGAGAAGTCGTCCTTGCTCTCGATCTATCTCGTGGGCTTCCAGCTGCCCCTCTCGGGGGTCGTCCTGGCCCTGCCGCCGGCGCTGACCTGGCTCTGCCGCCCCTTCATCAACGCCTACTGGGGCTGGTCGGGCTACATGAAGTCCATGATGGGGCTGCCTCTATATGATGCTTATACCGCGAGCATGCCCAACCAGAGCGCCTTCGTGGCTGACACGTTCTTTGGACTCACGGTCCTCCTGGTCCAAGGGCTTTTCGGCATCTGTCTGGTCGTCTTCGGCTGCCAGCAGAAGCGTTGGAGCTGAGGAGCGGTCCCGCCGGAGGGCGTCGGATTTCCCCTAGGCGGGGAAATCGCTGGAACAAATCCCAAAGCGGGCTAGGCTGATGGGGCAGGGTACCCTGCGCCCCTTCTTCCGCATGTCCAAGATCAACCCCCTCTTCTTCGCCCTCGGCATCCCTGTCGTGGTCATCGTGATCCTGGTCGCGATCGTCGTGCCCCGCATGGGCGGTGGCGGTCGTTTCGCCGATCTGACCCCGTTCTCGGTCGAGACCTATCGTCGCGATTGGGCGACGCTCCAGGGCAACAGCTACCGTCTGGAGTGCCAGGTCGAGCAGCAGCTCGCCTTCGTCGAAGGCCGCGGCCGCGTCCTCGCCGTGAAGCCGATCAGCAAGGACCCCGTCGGCCGCATCCCGGTCTTCATCCCCGCCGGCTCCGCCGACTCCTTCGAGGTCGGCCAGCGCTTCAAGTGCAAGCTGCGCGTCACCCGCGACCTCCTGGTCGTCGAAGCCCTCGAGCGCTTCTGATTCTCCCCGCCATGCGTCACCTCATCCTTTCATGCTTCGGCTGGTGCGCGTTGACCGTGCTCGGTTTCGCCCAGGCGCCTCCGCCCGCGCCCGCCCAAGGCGGCACGGCCGGCAACTACAAGAGCTCGACCGCCGAAGGCGCCGCCGACCGTCTCTTCAACGTCAACAGCGACTCCATCGACCTGGAGAACGGGACCATGCAGTGGAAGGGTACCACGATGAACCTCGGCAACACCCGCACCGTCCGGGCCCGCTTCGAGCGTTACCTCGCGGCGCCGACCGACAACGGCGACATGAAGCACTATGTCGCGATCCTCGATCAGATCCAGCGGCTGCTTTCGCCCCAGTCGCTCACCCGGGACAACTACTTCCGCAACCAGCAGGAGGCCTTCAACCTCCTCTTCAAGGCGGCCGAGTTCGAGTTCGACGGCGACGGCTGCCTGACCATCGCCACGCAGGTCCAGAAAGCCTGGCGCATGAAAGGCGAGTACAAGGACATCGAGGTCACCCTCAACCAGCTCGAGATGCTGCGCAAGGTCCAGGAGTCCGTGATCGTCAACCGGGTGGACCGCGTCGAAGAGGCGAACGCCGAACGTCAGCAGTCCAAGGGCAAGGTCGTCACGAAGGGCTCCACCGGCACCACGGAGCTGGGTTACCGGGTCAAGGACGAGGCCCGCACGCAGGCCCAGATGCTCGCCCAAGGCACGCGTCTCACCGCCGTCGGCCTCAAGGCCAAGATCGAGTTCCAGTCCCAGATGGTCGCCTTCCTGATGGCCCGGCGCTACCGTCATGCGCTCGTCACCAGCGCCTTCTACCGCGTCATCTTCAACGCCAGCAACCAGGAGGTCGTGGTCGGCGCCAAGGAAGTGAAGGAGTTCTTCCCGGTCTCGGATTTCGTGCCCACCCTCGAGTCCATCGACCTGCTCGCCCGCGAGGCGGTCAAGGACGTGGGCAAGGGCATGCAGACGGTCGACGACCTGGTGAAACATGAGGAGCTCTACGGCGCCTTCGAGCGTCTCCAGGAGACCTTCTTCCTCGGCGAGTTCGAGCCGCCGGTCATGCTCTACCCGCAGGAGAAGAAGCGCCAGATGCTCGCGCTCTGGAAGGACCTGCGCGAACTGCAGCGCCTCGGCGACGAACGCGACCTCGCGAACGTCGAGGCCTACGTGAACAAGGTCCGCGGCCAGGCCCGCGACTTCCCGAGCGCTCCGGTGCTCTCGAAGGTCAACAACGCGATGAACGCATCCAACATGTCGCTGCTCTCCGCCAAGGCGGCCGCGCTCGCCGGCGACAACGCCAAGGCCGAGGCCGCGCTCGAGCGCGCCACGAAGATCTGGCCGCAGAATCCCGGCGTGAAGGAATTCGCCAACCAGGTGGTGAGCCGACAGGACACCCTCGCCCAGAAGATCCCCGAGTTCGACCGGCTGATGGCCGAAGCCAAATGGCGCGAGATCTTCAACAAGAAGCTCGAATACGCCCTGGCCCTCGCCCAGGACAAGGAACGCTCGGAGAAGCTCCGCAAGGTCGTCCAGCGCGTGGGCGAGCTCGACGCCAACATCCAGAAGGCCTCGATGCTCGCGGCCCAGAACAACCCTTACCTCGCGTGGGACGTGATCGTCGAGATCTACAAGACCGAGTCCGATGACCTCGTGCTCGCCAAGACCCGTTCCGACATCGCGCCGCTCGTCGCCGGCTACGCCCAGCTGATCGGCCGGGCCGAGAAGCTCGAGAAGGAAGGCGCCGAAGCCGCGGCCCTGTCCGCCTGGCTTTCCGCCCAGGACATGAATCCGGCCTCGCCGACCTGCGGCGCCGCCGTCAAGCGTCTGGCCCGCGCGGTCGCCGAGAGCGCCGTCATCCGCTCCGAGGGCGCCGTGCCCACGCCGCCGGCCGCCGACGACATCCCGGCGCCGCCGACGAAGTAAGCCTCACCAGAGGCTGACCGGATTGTCCTCGAGAGGATCGACCACCGTCACGCGGAGGTCGGTCTTCCGGTCGCGCACTTCGTTCATCAGGGCGTCGACGATGACGGTGCGGTTGCACTCCTTGCTGAGGTGGCCGAGGTAGAGCTCGGTCGCCTGCCATTCGCGCAGGCCGACGAGCAGGTCCTTGGTCTGGGTGTTGGAGAGGTGGCCGAAGTTCCCGCGGATGCGCTGCTTCAGGGAGATCGGCCGCTTGGAGAGGTCGAGCATCTCGTCGTCGTAATTCGCCTCGAGCACGAGGATGTCGGCGAGGGCGACATGGTGGCGGACGACCGGGGTGACGTGCCCTAGGTCGGTCAGCCAGGTGAGGCGTTTCGCCGGACGCGCGTCCTCGGCGGGCAGGTCGAACGCATAGCCGACGGGGTCGGCGGCGTCGTGCGGGATCGGGATCGCGGTGACCTGCAGTCCCTTGAACTCGAACGTCGTGCCGGTCTCGAAGAGCTGCCAGTCGGGCTGCGACTTGAAGGAGTCCTTGATGCGCCGGGCGGTCTCGCGGTTGGCGAAGACCTTGAGGCGGGGATTCTGGCGGAGCAGGGCAGGCAGGCCGACGCAGTGGTCGGAGTGTTCGTGCGTGATGAAGACGGCGTCCAGGGCCCGGGCTTCGATGCCGAGCTTCTGCAAGGAGGCTTCGAGCCGCGGCCCCTGGAAACCGGCATCCAGCATCACCCGCGCGCCGCCGACTTCCAGCAAGGAGCAGTTGCCGGAACTGCTGGTGCCGAGGATGTGGAAGGCGAAAGCCATGCGGGAGGCGATGCAACCCCGTGAACTCGCCGTCTTCAAGCCGCCATTCGACCTTTTCCGCTTGAGGGCGACCGCGACCGGAGGGAAGGTAGGTCATCCCGCCATGCCCTCCCTTCCTCGCGTCATCAGCATCATCATGGGGGGAGGCCGTGGCTCCCGCCTGTACCCTCTGACCAAGGACCGCTGCAAGCCGGCGGTGCCCCTCGCGAGCAATTACCGCCTCGTCGACATCCCGATCAGCAACTGCCTCAACTCGGGCTTCAACCAGATCTTCGTCCTGACGCAGTTCAACACGGCGTCCCTGCACAAGCACATCCAGCAGACTTACAAGTTCGACGGTTTCGGCCGGGGCTTCGTCGACATCCTCGCCGCCGAGCAGACCGGCGACAAGGAGACCTGGTACCAGGGCACGGCCGACGCGGTCCGCCAGAACCTGCACCACTACAACCTCAAGGACGAGGACCTGGTGCTGATCCTCTCCGGCGACCAGCTTTACCGCCTCGATTTCGACGAGCTCGCCCGCCAGCACATGGAGAACGCCGCGGACGTCACCATCGCGGCCAAGGCCATGCCTTCCGACCAGGTCTCCGCCCTGGGCGTCATGCGCGTCAACGCCGACCTGCGCATCGTCGAGTTCGTCGAGAAGCCGAAGGATCCGGCGGTCATCTCCTCCCTGGTGCTCGGCGGCAACGCCCGCGCCCGCCTCTCCGACAAGTCGGACCAGCCTTACTGTCTGGCTTCGATGGGCATCTACCTCTTCTCGGGCAAGGTCATGCGCGAAGCCCTCGCGGACCACACCCAGACCGACTTCGGCAAGGAAGTCATCCCGGGCCTCCTCGCCTCGAAGCGCATGATGGCCTATGTCTTCGACGGTTATTGGGAAGACATCGGCACGGTCGGCTCCTTCTGGGAGTGCAACCTGACCCTGACGGACCCGGTGCCGCCGTTCGATTTCTTCGACGGCCAGAACCCCGTCTACACCCACTCCCGTTACCTTCCTCCGGCCAAGCTCAATGGCGCCCGCTCCGCCCGCGTCCTGATGGCCGACGGCGCGATCGTCGACGACTCCGAACTCAACCGCTGCGTCATCGGCGTGCGCTCCGTCATCCGCGGCGGTTCCCGCCTCGAGAACGTCGTGATGATGGGCGCCGACGCCTTCGAGCGTCCGCATGACCTCGCCCGCAACAGCTCCCTCGGTCGTCCCGACATCGGCGTCGGTCCCGCCTGCCACATCCGCAACGCGATCATCGACAAGAACGCGCGCATCGGCGAAGGCTGCCGTCTGTCGCCTACGGGCCTGCCGGAGAAGTGGGAGACCGAGGCCTTGTTCGTCCGTGACGGCGTGATCGTTGTCAAGAAGGGCGCGATCGTGCCTCCCGGCACGGTGGTCGGGGAATGAAGACCTACGCGCTGACGTATTGGTTCACCTGGGCTTTCCTGGTGGTCGCCGCCGCCCTCACGGGCGTGGCCTCCCTCAAGGAGGCTTTCTTCGGCGGGCTCTTCGCCTCGGGCCTTTCGGCGCTGCTCACGCGCACGTATGTCCGCGCGGGCGCGCGCTATGCGCCGCTGCTCGGCGCGACCGCGGGCACCCTCTGGGTCGTCCTGATGTTCTTCCGGCTGCGCTGGTTCGGCCGGCCCGACGACTTCCTGTCCGCGCAGTGGACCTTGGGTACCGACATCTCGGTCCATGCCGCGGGCTTCGCCGGCGCGGGCCTGCTCGTCGCCCTGCGGGAACGTCACGAGTTCGGCCGCGCCTTGGGCGGCGGCCTGCTGCTCACGGCGGCCATGACGGCGGTGCCTTACGGCGTCATCGCCTGGATCGACCATCGTGTCGCCGGCCCCGTGGAAATCGTCCTGCTCGTGAACGCGGACGTCCGGCCGGACGAAGGTCCCGTGCGACGCGTCGGCGCGGTGCGCGCCGAACTCACGCCGGCCGAGGCGGCTTTCCTGAAAGAGCGGATGCTGGTCGTGGACGGACCCGGCGGGACGGAAGTCCTGGACGAAGCCGGCCGCCGTTACTGGCCGCTCTGGCGTCGCCGCCTGGTCTATCCGGGTAACCCCGGCGGTCCCGTCCGCGCCTTGGTGGTGCTCTTGCCGCCGGATCTGGCCGCCGACACCTGGGAGCTGCCGGTCCATCAGGAACCGACAGGCATGGCGCTCGCCGTCCTGGGTCCGGCCAAGACCGTCCGTTTCAGCGGCGGAGCGGTCAGCCAGGCCGTCCGCCTCGAGCTTTCGCTCGCCGTCAAGACGCGCGAGGGCGTGCCGGCGTACCAGTATCTTCAGGCCGAAGTCTTCCGCCGCTCCCCGGTCGGTGATCTCTACGCCCCGGTCCTGGCCAAGGGCCTAGCGCCGGCTTTCCCGACGACGGCGGCCGACGAGCCGGCCAAGGCGGCGGACTCCGCCAAGGGCCGTCCGGTCCGTCCGCAATTCGGTGAGGCGCCCGCGGCCAAGTAAGCGGGTCAGGTCGTCGAGCTGAGGAAGTCGCGGTGCAGCGCGGCGTACGCGCCTTGCTTGCCGAGCAGCTCGTCGTGCGTGCCGCGTTCGACGAAGCGTCCGGCGTCCAGCACCAGGACGCAGTCGGCCCGACGGATGGTGCTGAGGCGGTGCGCGACCACGAAGCTGGTGCGGCCTTTCATCAGGCGCGTCAGCGCGACCTGGAGACGGGCTTCGGTCAGGGTGTCGACCGCGCTCGTGGCTTCGTCGAGGACGAGGATGCGCGGGTCGGCCAGCAGGGCGCGGGCGAAGGCCACCAGCTGCTGCTGGCCCATCGACAGGCCGCGGCCTTTCTCGGAGCAGGGCGTATGGATGCCTTCCGGCAGGGCTTCGATGAGGTCGAGGCAGTCCAGGTCGCGGAAGGCCTGGCGGATCTCTTCATCCGTCGCGTCGGGGCGGGCGGCCTTCACGTTGTCGGCGATCGTGCCGGCGAACAGGAAGTTCTGCTGGAAGACGAAGCCCATCTGGCGGCGGAGCGTGTCCTGGCGCAGGTCGGCGAGGTCGTGACCGTCGACGAGCACCTGACCCGCCAGCGGCAGCTGGAACTTCGCCAGCAGGCCGATGATCGTCGACTTCCCGGAGCCTGTATGGCCGACGAGGGCGATGACCTGTCCCGGTCGGGCGGTGAAGCAGATCTCGTGCAGCACCGGACGATCCGGGACATAGGCGAAGCCGACGTCCCGGAATTCGACGTGTCCGCTCAGGCGGGGGCACTCGGTCGCGCCCGGCTTGTCCGTCCAGGCGGGCGCCGTGTCGAGCACGCGGAAGTAACGTTCCGCGCCCGCCATCGCGAGCGTGGCTTCCGAGAGCTGCGTCCCGATGATCGTGATCGGCGAGAAGAACAGGTCCGCCAGGAAGAAGAACGTCACCAGGTCACCCAAGCCCGTGCCGGTGCCGGAGAGGGCGGCCCAGCCGCCGACGCCGATGAGCGCGGCCATGAAGCCGTGGGCGTTGAGTTCCAGCAGGGGGAGGTAGAGGGAGGTCAGGCTGGCGGTCTTCACGACGTTGCCGGCGAGGCTGCGCACGAGGCGCGTGAAGATGCCGGCGTTGGTGTCCTCGCGGGCGAAGCCCTGCGTGACGCGGATGCCCTGGACCGTCTCGGCGAGCGCCGAGGTCACGCGGGAGAAGGTCTCCTGCTGCACGCGGGAGGCGTGCAGGATCTTGCCGCGGAAGAAGGCGTGGACGAGCAGCAGGCAGGGCACGATGGCCAGCAGGACGAGGAAGAGCCGGGGGTTCGCCAGGAGCATCAGCGCGGCGGCGCAGGTCATCTGCCCGAACGAGACGAAGGCGATGAAGAAGTTGTTCTGGACGCCGTTGCGCATCGCCTCGATGTCCGAGACCATGCGGCTGATCAGGCTGCCGTGCCGGCGGGCGTGGAAGAACGAGAGCGGCTGCGTGAGGAGGTGCGCCATCAGGCGGTCGCGAACGTCGCGCAGGACGTTCTCGCCGATCTGGTGCGCCAACCGGATGCGCCAGTAGAGGGCGACGTCGGCGACGACGAAGAAGACCGTGAAGAGGGCGAGGGCCCGGAACGTCGCGGCGCCGTCGCCGGCCTGGACCGGGCCTTTGATGATGGCGCCGACGAGCCAGGCGAGGCCCGGCAGGGCCATCGCCCGGAAGACGCAGAGGATCAGCAGCGTGTTGCGCTGCAGGCGATGGGGGCGGGTGAACGCGAGGAGCCGGGCGATGGTCGACCAGCGCAGGGGCAGGCGATCCGGTTCTTCCTCGTCGGGGCGCAGGCGGCGGACCGCGATCTCGAGGGGCGGCTTGCTCATGCGGGGGCTCCTTCTGATTGGACGAGGATCGCCTGACGATAGTGGCCGTCTTCCGCCATCAGCTGGGCGTGGGTGCCGACCTGGGCGAGGCGCCCGCGGTCGAGGACGAGGATGAGGTCGGCCCGACGGAGGGTGCTCAGGCGGTGCGCGACGATGAAGGTCGTGCGGCCGGCCATCGCGGCTTCCATCGCCTCCATGATCTCCTTCTCGGTCTCAGGGTCGATGGCCGAGGTCGGGTCGTCGAGGAGGAGCACCGTCGGTTCGAGCAGGAGGGCGCGGGCGATGGCGATGCGTTGGCGCTGGCCGCCGGAAAGGTTCACGCCGCCTTCACCGAGTAAGGTCTCGTAGTCCTCGGGCAGCGCCGTGATGAAGCCATGGGCCCCGGCGATGCGCGCGGCCCGTTCGATGCGTTCCTGCGTGGCTTCAGGGTGGCCGAAGGCGATGTTCGCCGCGATCGTATTGGAGAAGAGGAAGTTCTCCTGGAAGACCATCCCGACCTGGCGGCGCAGCTCGGGCAGCGGCAGGAGACGGATGTCATGGCCGTCCAGCGTCACCCGTCCGGACCGCGGGTCGTAGAAGCGCGGGATGAGCGAGAGCAGGGCGGACTTACCCGCGCCCGTCGCGCCGGCGATGGCGATGCGCTGGCCGGGTTCGGCGACGAACGAGAGGTCGCGCAGGACCGTGGCGTTGTCCTGGAACTCGAAGCTGACGTTCTCGAAGGCCACGCGGCCGAGGAACCGTCCCGGCGAACTCGCGCCGGCCTCGGTTGCCACGCCCGGATCGGTGTCGAGGATCTCGAAGATGCGTTTCGCGCCCGCCAAGGAGACCTGCGCGTTGTCGACGACCGAGGCGAGCGTCGTCACCTGGGCGTCGAACTGCTGCAACAGGCCCGCGAAGGCGACCAGGCCGGTGCCGAGGGCGAGCTCGCCGCGCGCGACCATCCAGCCGCCGTAGCCGATGAGGATGGCCATCGAAAGACGGTTGAGCGCGTCGATGACGGGCCAGAACAGCGCGACTTCGGTGAAGACCTTGCGCTTCTGGATGCGGATCGCCTCGCTCCAGCCGGCGAAACGTCCCTGCACGTGCGGCTCCAGGGCGAAGCCCTTGACGACCTGGATGCCCTGCACGTTCTCCGAGAAACCGAGCACCATGCGGTCCATCAGCTCGCGGTTCTCCTCGTAGGCCGGGCGCACCTTGCGGGAGAAGCGGATCGCGAACCAGACCTGGAACGGCAGGACGGAAAGGCAGGCCAGCGTGAGCCGCCAGTCGGTGCGGAACATGTAGGCGGCGCAGGCGGCCAGCGTCAGGGCGATGATGGCGAGCTGCAGCACCACGCCTTCGATGAAGAGCCGGATGGCATGCGCGTCGGACGTGACGCGGTTGATGATCGAGCCGCTGGCGTTGGAGTCGAAGAAGCGGAAGCTGAGCTGCTGGAGCTTGGCGAAGACCTGGGAGCGGAGGTTGACGACGATGCGACCGTGCAGGAAGCGGACCGAGACGAGGCCGAAGGCGAAGGCGAGCGTCGCCCGCAGGACCGCGGCGACGAGGATGCCGGCGCCGAGCCAGACGAAGACGGCCTGGTCCGTCGCGTCGGCGGGGACGAAGAAGGGCAGGGCCGGCGCGGGGACGGTGCGGTCGACGCAGTGACGGACGAAGTCGATGCCGACGCCGGCCAGCGCGATGACGGCGACGGTCAGGAAGACGACGGTGAGCTGGAGGCCGAGGAGCTGGAGGCAATCCGCACGGTACGACCAGGCGATCCGCAGCAGCCGACGCAGCGTGGCGTCACGGGCGTCGGAAGTCGGAGGGACGGGGTCGGCGGGCATCCGCGTCAGGGCGCAGGCTGGCTCAGCGGATCATCTGGCCTTCGCGCGAAGCCTTCTTGCGGAACTCGGCGAGGATGCGGGCGGTGAGCGGTCCGGGCTTGCCGTTGCCGATCTTGCGGGCGTCGACTTCGATGACCGGGATGACTTCCGCGGCGGTGCCGGTCAGGAAGCATTCGTCGGCGTTCCAGACGTCGTAGCGGGTGATGTTCGTCTCGACGGTCGGGATGCCGAGGGCGGCGGCGACTTCGAGGGCGACCTGGCGCGTGATGCCCACGAGGGCGCCCGCATGGGAGGCCGGGGTGATCAGGCGGCCCTTGTGGATGAGGAAGACGTTGTCTCCGGTGCACTCGGAGACGTAACCCTGCTCGTTGAGCATGAGGCACTCGTGGAAGCCATGCTGCTGGGCTTCCATCTTCGCCATGATGTTGTTCAGGTAGTTCAACGACTTGATCATCGGCGGCAGCGCGGCCGGGCTGATGCGGCGGGTCGGCGAGGTGATGATGCGCATGCCCGTGGCGTAGAGTTCCTCGGGGTAGAGCTTGATGGTGTCGGCGATGCAGATGATCGAAGGAGTCGGGCAGTTCTTGGGCGAGAGACCGAGGTCGCCGAACCCGCGGGAGACGACGAGGCGGATGTAGCCGTCGGTCAGGTTGTTGCGGCGGCAGGATTCGCAGACGATCTCGGCGATCTCCTTGCGGGACCAGGGCATCTCGAGGCAGAGGGCTTTGGCCGACATCTCGAGGCGCTCGAGGTGCTCGTCGAGGCGGAAGACGCAGCCCTGGTAGAGGCGGATGCCCTCGAAGATGCCGTCACCATAGAGGAAACCATGGTCGAAGACCGAGATCTTGGCCTCGGCCTTGGGGTAGAACTTACCGTCGATGTAGACTTCCATGGTGGTGAAAAGGCCACCTTGGGGGCTTAGGTGGGGTTTTTCCAGCCCGAAAGCCCCTTTTCCGGCGTTAATCTGCCCGTTCAGGCGGACTCTCGGACCGTCAGGCGGAATTTGCCTGAGTCTTCCGGGGTGAGCAAGCCGACCGACTCGCTCGTGACCGGGCGCCCCAGAAGGAGGGAGAGGCGCTCGACCAGCGTGGCCTGGACCGACTCCAAGCTGTCGCCGGCTTGTTCGGGCAGGAGACTGAGGTGGGCGGAGCCATCCGTCCGTTGGCGAAGTTGGTAATGGGCGATGCCGCGGACGCCGATGAAGGCCGCGTCCACCTGACGAGTGGTGAGAATCTGGCCATCGGCGCCGCGGAGGGCGTCCCGTTTGCGTCCGTGGACGAGGTAGCCGCCGGCGACGCGTTCGACGTAGTCGCCGATCTCGTAACGCACCAAGGGGAGGTAAGGATTCGTGAGCGTCGTGACCAGCAGCTCGCCGAGGCCGCCGTCCGAAGAGGATTCCAGCAGCGCGGTCTCCGGGCTCGGGCGCATGACACCGTCCGACTCGACGAGCAGGTGTCCGGTCTCGCTGGAGCCGTAGAGGTCGATTACCGGCACGCCGAAGACCCGTTCCATGATGGCGCGGTGCGTGACGCTGGTGAACTCGTAGCTCGTCAGGATGAACCGCAGGGAGGGGAAGCGTCGGCCGTGGCGCTCGCAATGCAGGGCGAACCAAGCGCCGTGCACCGGGTCGACGTCGAGGAAGGCGGGCTCCCAGGCCGCGACTTCGTCCGCCATGACGGCTAGTCTGTCGTCGCCGAGAGTGAAAGGGATGCGCGTCTGATTGACGTAGCGGCTGTCGCCGAGGGTGCGCTGCTCGAGGTTGAGCCAGCGGTTATAGCAGCTGACGCCGCTGCAGCCGGGCGTCGTGAGGACGGCGCGGCGGAGGCTGGTCCGGTCGCCGAAGCACTCGGCCAGGAATGGGTTCCGGAGGAGCGCACGGAACTCCTGTTCGGCCCACCAAGTCTTACCGAACACCACGCGCACGCTGGCGCCGGAAGTGCCGGAGGTGCTCTCTTCTTCGATCATGCCGCGGGCGAGGAGCGATTCGACGGTCAGCCCAGGCGGCAGAAAGCCTTCGGGTGAGTGTTCGCGCAGCTGGCTCTTCGTGATGCGGGGCAAGTCGGCGAGCTGAGCCGAGCGATCGGCAAACGCCGCCTGCCAGTGGCCGGAATCATAGAAGGGCACCCCGGCGGTCTGGGCGATGGCTGCAGGCAGGCGCGTGGCCTCTTCGGAGGCGCGAGCGGCGGGCAGGTGCGAGGTCGGCATGTCCTCAAGGAGCAGATAAGGCGGGCGAAAGCAAAACGCCGGATGCTTTTAACGGCTGAATAATGCCATATAGGTGGGCGCGGAGTGCTCGGACGGAACTATCAGGATTGAACGAGGTCTTTTGTCCTCATATCTCCCCGTATGCGATTACCCCGTCGTTCATTTCTCCGTAAGGCCGCCGTCGCCGCGCTTGGCTTCACGATCATCCCCCGGCACGTCCTCGGCCGCGGCTTCGTCCCGCCCAGCGAGACCCTGAACCACGTCATCGTCGGCTGCGGCGGCATCTCCTCCATGCACTCCGAGCCGCGCATGACGGGCAAGAACCGCATCGTCGGCATCTGCGACGTCGACGCCCAGCGCGTGCAGAAGAAGCTCGAGCGCATCAAGCAGGCCGGCGGCGGCACGCCGATGACGGCCGAGGATTTCCGCGAAGTCATCGCGATGCCGGACGCCGACGTCATGCACGTCTGCACGCCGCCGCATTGGCACGGCGTCATCGCCGCGATGGCCGCCCGCCGTGGCAAGGCCGTCTGGTGCGAGAAGCCGTTGACCCGCACGATCGGGGAGGGCATCGCCCTGAGCCGCGTCGTGCAGCAGACCGGCGTGCCTTTCCGCGTGAACACCTGGTTCCGTCTCAACCGCACCAATTATTACGGCGTCGGCCCGGCCCGGGAGATCCGCCGCGTCGTCGCGAGCGGCGTCCTGGGCGGCCCGCTCACGGTGCGTCTCGCCCCGGTCGGCGGCATCCAGTGGAAGGTCAACCTCTGGACCGGCAAGCCGGACCTCAAGCCCGAGCCCGTCCCGGCCCACCTCAACTGGGACCTCTACTGCGGACCTTCGCAGCTGATCCCATATCACCCGCATCGGGCGCACGGCTCCTTCCGCGGCTATTGGAACTTCGACCAAGGCGGCCTCGGTGACATGGGTCAGCACTTCCTCGACCCGGTGCAGTATTTCCTCGGTAAGGACGGCGAGTCGCCCGTCACCGTCGAGTGCGACGCGCCCGCCCAGGATGCCATGGCTTGCGGCGTCTGGAAGACCGTCACCCTCACTTACAAGGACGGCACGCGCATCATCCTCGAATCCGAGCTCGCCGAGCGTAATCCCGAGAACCCCTTCCTCGAAGGACCGAACGGCAAGCTCTTCGCCGGCATGCGCTGCAGCCGTCCCGAACTCCTCGTCAAGGCCGCGGAGTTCCCGCTGCCGGAATATCAGGAAGACGATTTCGACGCGTGCGCGCGGGAGAAGCGTCCGTTCGGCTACGGCGTCAACGAGGCTTTCCGCAGCTCCACGCTCGTCAATCTCGCCGCCCTCAGCGTCCGGCTGGGCCGCAAACTGAACTTCAAGTCCGACGGTTCCGGCTTCGTCGGCGACGACCAGGCCAACCAGCTCCACTCGCCCGCGTTGCGCGGCCAATGGTCGATCTGAACCTCCAGTCCGCCCGTCGCCAGTTCCGCTGGCTCGCCGTGCTCGCTTCCGCCCTCGGGCTCATGTCCGCCTGGGGCGCCCGTGACCACGTGATCTGGATGCTCGAGGTCCTGCCGGTCTTCCTCATCGCCGGCGCCGCCTGGCGGCTCGATTGGACGCCCAGCGTCTTCCTTGGTCGCTGGATGTTCTTCCATGCGATCGTTCTCATCGTCGGGGCCCACTACACCTATGCCGAAGTGCCGGCCGGAGCGTGGGTGGCCGAGTGGCTGGGGCAGACGCGCAATCCTTACGACCGGCTCGGTCACCTGATGCAGGGCGTCGTCCCGGCGCTGATGGTCCGCGAATGGCTGCTCCGCGGGCCGGCGGCCGGCGCGGTGAGCCTGACCGCCTGGGCCGGCCTCTGCTTCGCCGGGGCTTTCAGCGCGGCCTACGAGATCTTCGAATGGGGCTCGGCGATCCTGCTCGGCCAGGCCGCCGACGCTTTCCTCGGCTCCCAAGGTTTCGTCTGGGACACCCAGGCGGACATGCTCTGCGCTTTCCTCGGCGCCGCCTTCGCCATGTGGGTCCTCGGCCCTTGGCATCGCCGCTCGCTGGCCGAACTTCTCCCCGCCGCCTCATCTTAAACCTCATCCCCATGATGTATCGTTGCCTCCCGCTCTTCTTCTTCGCCGCCCTGTTCGCCGCCGACGTCCCCACCGACGCCACCTTCGCCGACCTCGCGATCCCGGAGAAGCGGCTCGCCGCCCAGCAGGCCATCCTCGACCACTCGCGCGGCTTCACGAAGGCCTCGCCGGAAGCCAAGGCATGGTTCGAGCGCGTGCGCACCGCGGCGAAGACCCTTGAGAATCCGGAAGGGCAGGCTGCCCTCCAGCAGGTTCTCCTGTTCGATCCGAATCCTAAGCCGCGCCTGCCGCTCAACCCCAGGCAGCCGAACAGGTATGAGGACCCCGAAGGCACCACGCCCGAGACCAAGCTCGCGCACCTCGAGCGCGTGCTCGACCGGCGTCGCTCCGCGAAGGAATACCCGTTGACCGTCGAAGAACTCGTCGCGCTGACTAAGCACGAGGACTTCGTGACCGCCCAGCGCGCCAATCGTCTGCTCCGCCGCGTCAGTTCCTCGACCGCCGCGCCGATCCTCTGGGAGCGTCTGGGCAAGCTCTCGCAACGTTCGCAGGTCCAGGAGGTCGAGGACGAGATCCTGCGCCTTCCGGTGTCGCTGGCCGCCAAGCATGTCCCGACCGAGCCTGCCGGCACCTCGCTCGCGTCCAAGGCCGCCTGGGTGCGGATCGTCGCCGTCCGCGCTTCCAAGAGCCCGAAGGTCCGCGCCGCCCTCAAGGCGTCGCTCCTCCCGTTGCTCAAAGGCCCCGCCAACGAGCTCACCGAAGCCGCCTGGGCCGCCGTGCCCCGCCTGTTCCTCGAAGCCGACCGCGCCGTCCTGACCGAGGCTGCGCAGGGCCTCTCCGAACGCCTGGCGCCGAAGGCCAAGGCCGCGTTGGACGCCTTGCCGGCCAAGTAATCCCCCCGACGCTTGTCGCTTGCCGAGGGGCGGGCGGAGCCTTGCTATGGTCGCATGTCGCCCGTGGCCAACAAGGACAACTCGCCGAACCTGATCCTCGCCGGATTCATGGGCACGGGGAAGTCCGCGCTCGGACGCCAGCTTGCCAAGCGTTGGCGCCGTCGTTTCTACGACACCGACGAACTCGTCGAGAAACTCGCCGGCGCGACGATCGCCGACATCTTCGCCCAGCACGGCGAGGAGCATTTCCGCGGACTCGAGCGCCAGGTCGTCGAGACCATGCTGCCGGAGTACGGCGCCGTCATCGCCTGCGGGGGCGGGCTGGTCGTGCCGCCCGGCATGGGCGAACTGGTGCGATCCAAGGGCATCGTCGTCACCTTGTTCGCTTCGGTGGACACCATCCTGCGCCGCACCGCCGGCAATTCCCGTCGTCCGTTGCTGAAGGGCGAGGATCCCGAAGCCCGCATCCGTGAGCTGATGAAGAAGCGCGAACAGGCCTACATGCAGGCGGGCATCGCCGTCTACACCGACGGACGTTCCTTGCAGCAGCTGTGCGTGATCGTCGAGCGCGTCTATGAGCGCGAGGCCCGCGCCTTGCTCAGGTCGCGTCCGAAGCCGGAGTGACGAACGCGTCGCCCGTCGGCGGCTGGTCGCGGAAGATCCGCACGGCGGCCAGGAACTCCGTCCGGTCGACCGCGAAGGCGCCGAGACTGGCGAGGTGCGCCGTCGGCACCTGGCAGTCGATGAGGACGTAGCCGGCCGCGGCGAGCCGGGCGACGAGGGTCGCGAAGCCGACTTTGGAAGCGTCGGCCTTGAGGTGGAACATCGACTCGCCGTGGAAGAGCCGGCCGAGGGCCACGCCGTACAGGCCGCCGACCAGTTCGCCCTGCCAGCATACTTCGACGCTGTGGGCGATCCCGCGGCGGTGCAGCTCGCAGTAGGCGGCGATCATCTCCTCGGTGATCCAGGTGCCGTCCTGGCCGGGGCGGGGGACTTCCGAGCAACGGCGCATGACCGCCTCGAAGGAGCGGTCGAAGGTGACCGTCCAGCCGGCCTTGCGCATCGTCTTGCGGAGGCTGTCGGTCAGCCGGAAGTCGCCCGGACGCATCACGAAGCGAGGGTCGGGGCACCACCATTTCACCGGCTCATCCGCGGAGTACCAAGGAAAGATGCCGGCCCGATAGGCGCCGATCAACGTGTCCGCGTTCAGCTTCCCGCCGCGCGCCAAAGGGGCCTGCTTGGGGCCTTTCGCCGGGTCGCCGCGGGTCCATTCCTGCATCGGCGGAGACTCGCCGAGACAGGGCCCGCGGGCAAGTTCAGTCCTTGGTGATGTTGTAGACCGACGGGATCGAGATGCCGAGCTCGGCCGCGATCTCGCGGACCGGAGCGCCCTTGCGGCGCATCGACTGGGCCTTGTTGCGCATGCTGTCCGAGATCTGGGCGCGGGCGCGGTTGGGGCGGGAGAGGAGCTTGATCAGGCGCTTGGCGAGCTCGGGCTTCGAGAGGCTGGCGACTTCGCGCTCGATGAGCGACTGGCGTTCGCTGTGCTCGTCTTCCCAGGCCTGCACGGCCAGGTCGCGGGCCTTGGAGAGGGCGGCGCGGACATAAGCGTCCTTGGAAGTGAAGGCGGAGGGGTCGAGGTCGATTTTCATGAGAGGTTTGCTGGGTCCGGCAGTTCCTTGGCTCGTCTGCGACCAGCCTAAGGATTTGTCCGTACTCTCAAGGGTTTTATAATATTACGAATTGTCAAACTTTTGTAAAAAGTTTTTCACCCTACCGCCCGCCTTTCGCGGGCTCCGCCGTCTCGTTCACTTGCTCCAATCGAGCATGCGACGCAGCGGGATCTCGGCGGCGGCGCGGACGTCTTCGGGCAGGAAGATCTCCGGCGTGCCGTCGCGCAGGCAGTCGCGGACCTTCGTCAGCGTGTTCATCTTCATGAACTTGCAATCATTGCACGAACAGCGGTCGGTCGGCGCGGCGACGAACGTCTTGCCCGGCACTTCCTTGCGGAGGCGATGGATCATCCCCGATTCCGTCGTGATGATGATGGTATTCGCGGGCTGTTCCTTGCACCAGCCGACCATCAGTTCGGTCGAGCAGACCATGTCGGCCAGGTCGCGGACGGCTTCGGTGCACTCGGGGTGCGCCACGACGGGCGCGCCCGGATGGGCGGCTTTGGTGCGGAGCAGGGCGCCCGGCGTGAACTGCACGTGGGCGTAACAATTGCCGGGCCAGAGCTGCATCGCGCGGCCGGTCTTGCCGGAGACCCAGCGGCCGAGGTTCTGGTCGGGGACGAAGAGGATGTTCCGGTCGGCGGGCACGCGGCTGACGATCTTGGAGGCGTTGCCGCTGGTGACGATGACGTCGCAGAGCGCCTTCACCGCGGCGCTGCAGTTGATGTAAGCGACGACGTAGAGGGAAGGGTCCTTGGCCTTGGCGGCGGCGAGCTTCTCCGCCGGACAGGAATCGGCGAGCGAGCAGCCGGCGGCGAGGTCAGGCAGCAGCACGCGCCGCGTGGGGTTCACGATCTTGGCCGTCTCGGCCATGAAGTGCACGCCGCAGAAGACGATGGTGGACTGCTTCGCTTCGGCGGCCTTGTAGGCGAGGCCGAGGGAATCGCCGACGTAGTCGGCCACGCCCTGGATGTCTTCGCACTGGTAGTTGTGCGCGAGGATGAGGGCGTCCTTGGCCTTCTTCAGCGCGATGACTTCCTGCTGCAGCGCGGAGAGGGGCGTCCCGCCGAGGGGCAGGGGAGGGAAGACGGAGGCGGTCGGATAGGTGTTCATGAGCGGGCGGGCTTGCGGCGCGGGCAACGGTCGTTGAGGCAGGATGCGGTGACCTGCAGTTTCTGGGAGAGAGGGCGCATGCCGTGCTTGGCGGCCACGGCCTTGCCGTACCATTCCATGAACGGCGCGTCGACTTCGACGATCGAATCGCAGTTCTCGCAGATCAGCTGGGCGCGGAAGGTGGCGCTGCCGGCTTCGGCGAGGTAGTACTTCTGGTCGCGGCCGACGTCCATCTCGCGGATGACGTTGCTGCCGACGAGGAGGGGCAGGGCGCGGTAGATCGTCGCGCGGGAGACGCTGCGGTCGAGCGAGCGGGCTTTCTTCAGCAGGTCTTCGGCCGTATAGTGACCCTGGATCGTCCGGGCCGCTTCGAACACCGCCATCCGCTGACGCGTCGCCCGGAGTCCCTTTTCGGCGATGAACGCCTTGAAGGCTCCGGATTGGACGGCGGATTCTGGGTTGGGTTGCTTGGGCATGCCGATTTGAGACACTTTTGATACTGAAAGCCCCTCGCGTCAACACGGGACGCGTCATTGACACCCGCCCTCGGTAGCCCTTCATTTGCCCTCTTTTCCCCTCGGGAAAGCCCGCCTACCGATGACTCAGAATACGGACGACCTACGCATCCGCAGCCAGCACCCCCTGCTGTCTCCCGCCCTCGTGCTCGCCGAACTGCCGGTCTCCGAGCGCGCCGCCGAGGTCGTGGCCGCCGCCCGCCGGGACGCCGCCAAGGTCATCTCCGGCCAGGACGACCGTCTGATGGTCATCGTCGGTCCTTGTTCCGTCCATGACACCCAGGCCGCCTTGGAGTACGCCGCCTTGCTGCAGAAGGAAGCCCTGAAGCATGCCGGCGAGCTGCTGGTCGTCATGCGCGTCTACTTCGAGAAGCCCCGCACGACGGTCGGCTGGAAGGGTCTCATCAACGATCCGCAGGTCGACGGTTCCTTCCGCATCAACGACGGACTGCGCCTCGCCCGCGGTCTCCTCGCGCAGATCGCCGAAGCCGGCCTGCCCGCCGCCACCGAGTTCCTCGACCCGATCACGCCGCAGTACGTGGCCGACCTCGTCGCTTACGGCGCCATCGGCGCGCGCACCACGGAAAGCCAGATCCATCGTGAGCTGGCTTCCGGTCTCTCCATGCCCGTCGGTTTCAAGAACGGCACCGACGGCTCGGTCCAGGTCGCCGTCGACGCCTGCCTCTCCGCCCGTTCTTCGCACTGGTTCCCCTCCGTCACCAAGGACGGCGTCGTCGCCATCTTCCAGACCTCGGGCAACCCGGACGCGCACGTCATCCTGCGCGGCGGTTCGCGCACTGGTCCCAATTACGGCGCCGAGTTCGTGACCGACGCCGCCGCCCGCATCCAGAAGGCCGGCCTCTCGACGCGCCTCGTCATCGATTGCTCGCACGGCAATAGCTCCAAGGACCATCGTCGCCAGCCGCTCGTGTCGGCCGACATCGCCGCGCAGGTCGCCGCAGGTTCGCGCGTCATCGCCGGCGTGATGATCGAAAGCCACCTCGCCGAAGGCCGCCAGGATTGGAAGGGCAAGGAAGCTTCGGCCTACGGCTGCAGCATCACCGACGCCTGCATCTCCTTCGAGCAGACCGTGCCCGTCCTCGACGGCCTCGCCGCCGCGGTCCGCGCCCGTCGCGCCCTTCCGGCTTCCTGATTTCCGCCATGAACTCCGTACTCAAGCTCATCCTCGACGGGGAAGCCCTCGACACCGCCCAGATCGGCCGCATCCTCGGCCTCGGCGCCGAAGCCGTCGAGCGCGAGCTGGCGGGCCTGCGTCAGCAGGGCGTCCTCCTGGGCATGCGTCCGGTGCTCAATCCGGGCTTCGAGTCCGAGCACCGCGTCCGCGCCGTCATCGAGATCAAGGTGCGCACCGAAGGCGTCGGCGGTTTCGACGCCATCGCCGAGCGCATCTCCGCCTTCGAGCAGGTCGAGAGCTGCTACCTCATGTCGGGCGGCTACGACCTCCTGGTCGTCGTCACCGCCGACAACCTCTACAAGGTCGCCGGCTTCGTCCACGAGCGGCTGGCCCGCATCGACGGCGTCCAGGGCACGTCCACCCACTTCTTCCTCCGCGCCTACAAGAAGGACGGCTTCGTCGTCACCGCCGACGGCTCCGGCCGCGACCGTCCGTCGGTCAGCCCCTGAACCACGCCTGACCATGGATTCCTCCGGACGTTTCGTGGCGCGGCATGTCGCGACCTTGCCCAAGTCGGGCATCCGCGACTTCTTCGCCATCGTCTCCAAGATGAAGGACGCGGTGTCGCTCGGCATCGGCGAGCCGGACTTCGTCACGCCGTATCACATCCGCGAGGCCGCGATCGCTTCCCTCGAGAAGGGCCGTACGTCCTATACGGACAACCGCGGCACCCAGCAGTTCCGTGAGGAGATCTCCCGCTACGTGGCCCGTAACTACGGCCCGGAATACGACCCCGAGACCGAGATCCTCGGCACCATCGGCGTCTCCGAAGCGCTCGACATCCTCCTGCGCGCGGTGCTGGATCCCGGCGACAAGGTCCTCTACCATGAGCCTTGCTACGTGAGCTACGCTCCGAGCGTCGCGCTCTGCCACGCCGAGGCCATCCCGATCCGCACCGTCTCCGCCGACCAGTTCGCGCTCGACCCGGCCGCCCTCCGCGCCGCCTGGCAGCCCGGCTGCAAGCTGCTGGTCCTGAACTTCCCGACCAATCCGACCGGCGGCACCGCCGACCGCGCCAAGCTCGAGGCCATCGCGAAGTTCGCCATCGAGAAGGACCTGCTGGTCGCTTCGGACGAGATCTACTCCGAACTCACCTTCGAAGGCGACCACGTCTCGATCGCCTCGCTGCCGGGCATGCGCGAGCGCACGGTCTTCCTGCACGGTTTCTCGAAGGCCTTCGCGATGACCGGCTTCCGCATCGGTTACGCCTGCGGTCCCGCCGCCGTCATCGACGGCATGCTCAAGGTGCACCAGTACGGCATCATGTGCGCCCCGATCATGAGCCAGGAGGCCGCCGTCGAGGCCCTCCGCAACGGCCGCGATTCGATGCTGCACATGCGCGACAAGTACCGCGAACGCCGCGACTTCATCGTCCGTCGTTTCAATGAGCTCGGCCTGAAGTGCCATCTCCCGCGGGGCGCGTTCTACGCCTTCCCGGACATCACCTCGACGGGCATGGACTCCATGACCTTCGCCCAGCAGCTCCTCGAACAGCAGAAGGTCGCCATGGTCCCGGGCACCGCCTTCGGCGCGGCCGGCGCCGGTTTCTGCCGTGCGTCGTTCTCGACCAGCTACGAGCGCATCCATGAGGCCGGCGAGCGGATCGCCCGCTTCCTGGACGGCCTCCCGGGCCGCTGAGCATCCTTGCTTGCTAGCCGGGCGGGTAGCCCTGACTGTCCCTCCATGGAACGGAACACTGAACTTTCCCGCGCGGTTGCCATCGTGGGCCGTCCCAACGTCGGGAAGAGCCGCCTTTTCAACCGCCTGGTCGGCCGGCGCATCTCGATCGTGCACGACCAGCCCGGCGTCACGCGCGACCTCATCACGTCCGACGTGTTCGAGGGCCGCTACACGCTGATGGACACGGGCGGCATCGGCCTGTACCGCGCCGAGCTCACGCCGAAGGTCGTCGCCGACGCGGTCGAAGAGCAGGTGGACTTCGCCCTGGCCGCCGCCTCGCTCGTGTTGCTCGTCGTCGACGCTTCCGAAGGCTGCGCGGCGCTCGACCTCGAGGTCTCCGTCAAGCTCCGTCAGGCCGGCAAGAGGGTGATCGTCGTCGCCAACAAGGCCGACACCGAAGAGCGCGACGGACTGATGTCCGAGTTCTTCGCCCTCGGTTTCGGCGAACCTCTCCTGATCTCCGCCGAACACGGCCGCGGCATCCCGCAGCTGCAGGCGCTCATCATCAAGCAGCTCGGGCCTGAGCCCGAGACGCCGCGGGAAGAAGGCCCGCGCCCGATCCGTCTGGCCCTCGCCGGCCGCCCGAACGTCGGCAAGAGCTCGCTCGGCAACCGCCTGCTCGGCGGTTCCCGCCTCATCGTCAGCGAGGTCGCCGGCACCACGCGCGACCCCGTCCGCTCCCGTCTTTCCCGCACCAAGGCCGACGGCTCCCAGGCCAAGTTCTCGCTCGTCGACACCGCCGGCCGCCGCACCGCCAACAAGCGCGACACGCTGGACTTCTTCTCTCAGAGCCGCGCCGATGAGATCCTCGCCGAGACCGACGTGGTCTTCCTCGTGCTCGACGCCGGCCAGGGCGTGACCCGCATCGACAAGCAGCTCGCCGGCGAACTCGCCTTGCTGGGTTGCGGCATCGTCCTGGTGGTCAACAAGTGGGACCTCGCGAAGCAGGCTTTCCGTGAGAAGAACATCGACGGCTTCGAGGACGAGGAAGAGTTCCGCGCGAAGTTCCGTGCGGCCATCCGCCGCGAACTCTTCTTCCTGCCTGATCCTCCCATCCTCTTCGTGTCCGCCCAGACCGGCCTCCGCGCCGAGGACATGCTGGACGCCGCCGAAGGCGTCTTCGTCCGCGCCGGCACGGCGATCTCGACCGGCCGCCTCAACCGCGTCGTCCAGGACCTGATGACCAAGCGCCCGCCCCGCATGGTCTCGGGCAAGCGCTTCAAGTGCTACTACGTGACGCAGGTCTCCAAGCGCCCCATCCGCTTCCGTCTCTTCTGCAACTCCGAGGAACGCCTCGAGGACGCCTACCAGCGCTTCCTCGTGAAGGGCGTGCACGAGAGCTTCGACCTCGCCGGCGTCCCGCTCTTCCTGGACATCGTCGGAAAGCCCAAGCAGTCCGGCCGCCGTCAAGGGGGTCCCGGCGCCATGGGCGGAGTGATCCCGGCCGAGGAAGGCGAAGCCCGCAAGCCGTCCGCCAAGGTCCCCGGCAAGGCCGTCGTCTCGGACGCCCCGAAGAAGGCCATCGGTCCCTCGGGTCCGCGCCTGGGCAAGTCCAAGAACCCGCGCAGCAAGGTGGGTCCGGTCCGCAAGAAATCCTATACCCGCTGGGATAAGCCGCGTTCGCTGAAAGGCCGCGCCGCGCGCCAGGCCCGCAAGTAAAGCATGCCGCGGAGACTGGTCCTGCTCGGTTCGGATGAGATCGCGCTCCCGGCTTTCGCCGTGGCCCGCGCCTTGCCCGACACCGAGGTCGTGGCCGTCTACACCCAGCCGGACCGCCCCGCCGGTCGCGGTCAGGAGGTCCGTCCGAACCCCGTCGCCGCTTGGGCGAAGGCCGCCGGTCTGCCGCTCCGTCAGCCGGAGAAACTCGGCCCTGAAGACGCGACCCAGCTCGCCGATCTCGGCGCCGATCTCGGCGTGGTGATGGCCTACGGCCAGTTGCTGAAGGCCGATTTCCTCGCGGCGACGCGGCTGGGCTTCGTCAACTTCCACGGCTCGCTCCTGCCGGCCTTGCGTGGCGCGACGCCCGTCGAAGGCGCGCTCGCGCTGGGCCTCGCCGAGACGGGTGTCTCGCTCCAGCAGGTCGTGCTCAGGCTCGACGCCGGCCCCATCCACGCTTCGCGGAGCCTGCGTCCGTCGCCCGGCGAAGCCCGGGCGGCTCTGCGCGCGCGCCTTGGCGTGCTCGCCGGCGAACTCGCGACCGCGGCTTTGCCTTCGATCCTCGAGGGTGTTTCCCAGCCGGTCCCGCAGGACGAAGCGCTCGTCAGCTATGCGCGCCGACTGAACCGGACGGACGCGCCGCTGGACTTCCGCCAGTCGGCCGCCGTGCTCGGGCAGCGCGTGCTCGCGCTCGAAGGCTGGCCGGGTTCGACCTTCGAGCATCGCGGCGTCACGATCAAAGTCGGCGCCGCGCGCGGCGAAGGCTCGGCGTGTTCGGGTGTGCCGGGCCAGATCCTCTCCGCCGACCGTTCCGGCGTCCGCATCGCCTGCGGGCAGGGCGTGCTCGTCCTTCACCAGTTGCAGCGTCCCGGTGGGAAGATGCTCCCCGTCGGAGAATTCCTGGCGGGCTTCCCGCTGGCCGTCGGCGAGACCGTGGCCTCGGCCGAGATGCCGGCCTTCGTCGCGACGGCCCCGTTTCCCCGGGCGCCGAAGGCGTAATCGCTTGATAAGCGTTCCCGGCCTGCTGTCATAGGCCCATGCGCGCCGCCATCCTCTGCCTTTGCCTGGCCGCTGGCGCCCTGGCGCAGCCGAAGGAGCTCTCCTTCCAGGAGGTCACCGGCGGCGTGTTCTCCGGTTTCTCCGAGGACGCCAAGGCCGAGAAGGTCTGGGAGGCCGCGGCCTTGAAGATGCGCCCGTCCGCGAAGGAAGGGCAGTGGGACATGAAAGACATCACCCTCCGCTCCTTCCGGGACGGACGGCCGCTGGCCCGTTTCGTGAGTCCTTCCGGCGTGATGACGCCCGCCGCTCGCGCCGCGGAGGGTGCCGCCCAAGTCCGGGCGACTTCGCCGAGCTTCGACCTCGCGGGCAAGGGCTGGAGCTGGCGTTCCTCTCCGCAGGGCGACACCTTCGCGATCTTCGCCGACGTCGTCGCGGAACTCGACCTCACCAAGCCGGCGGCCCGCCGCCTGCGCCTGCGCGCGTTGCGGCTCGACGCCTCGCCGGCCCCCGGCGGCACGCTCATGGTCTTCACCGGCGGCGTGGTCGCGGAGCGGGCCGGCGAACGCACGACCTGCGAGCGTCTCGAATGTCTCGTCAGCGACGGACCGGGCGGAGACGCCGAGGTGCGCTCGCTCGTCGCCACCGGGCGCGTCGTCCGCGTCGTCGGCGAGCAGACCCTGCGCGGCGACCGCGCGACCTTCGAGCCGAAGGAGGACTCCGCCGAACTCGTCGGCCGTGTGGAGATCGAAGAGCCTGAGGCCAAGGGCTTCGCCCAGCGTCTCCGGCACCAGCCCAAGCTTGGACTGACCGAACTTTACGCCGGCGACGGCCAGCCGGTCCGGATGCAACTTCGTCGCAAACAGGAGGCCCCGGCTGACCTGACCGGCGCGCGCGTCACGTTGCGTCGCGACCTTGCCGCCGGCCTGACCCGCATCGAGGTCCAGGACGAAGCCACGTACCTCTCGGCCGACACCCGGCTCACCGCGCGACGCCTGGTCGCCATCGAGGCGAAGGCCGGGGGCGGACAGCTCGAAGCCGAAGGCGACGTGCAGGGCCGACTTGAAGGTTCTGAATTCACCGCGGGCCGGGCCCGTTGGGATCGTAAGTCCAAGGTGGTCGACCTGGCCGAGACGCCGCGCCTGCGCGAGAAGCGCGGACTCGAGGCGGCCGGTTTCTCGATCCGCACCGACGCCCTCAAGGACCGTATCGAAATCCGTTCGGGTCCCGGCTTGCGCGCCGCCCTGCGCCTGCCGCCCGAAGAGAACGGCGGCGTCCCCGGCCTCGCCGAGGCCGATCAGGTCGTCGTCGTGACCGAGGACGGGGCCATGCAGGCCGAATTGCTCGGCTCGGTCCGGTATGTCGCCGGTCAGGTCGTCACATCTTCCGACCAGATGGTCGCCTTCGCTTTGCCGGTCCCGAAGAAGCGGGGCGAGTATGCGCTCAGCAAGGTCATCCTGTCGGGGCAGGTCCGTTACGCCCAGCCGGGTCTGCGTTGCCTCGGTGAGCGGTTGGACCTCACCCCGGCGGTCCAGATCGAGGAGATCCTCGCGCAGGACGCGCTCGTCGGCCAGCCGCGGCTGCTGACCTTGTCGGGGGGCGTCGGTCCGACGCGCCCGCGGCTCTTCGTCTCGCAGGGCGTCGGCCAGGAAGTCGCCTTCGTCGCCGACGCGCACGAGGTGCTGCATACCCCGGCTTTGACCAAGTTCTTCCTCCGCGGAGGCGTCGCGATCGATTCCGAAGCGACGGACGCCACCTGCGACCTCCTCGAAGGCCTCGCCTCGCCGGACAAGTCCGGACGGCTCGTCGCCCGTCGGGTGGTCGGTCGTGGCAACGTGGGCGTCGTCGCCGGCGGCACCAGCGCCAAGGGGCGGTCTTTGGAGATGAATCCGGAACTGGGTACGGCCCGGTTGCTGGGGGATGCGCGCATCCTCGACGACAAGGGCAACGAAGGCGTCCCCGCGAAGGAGGTCACGTATGACCACAAGACCAAGTCGTGGCGGATGGAGTCCGCGCCTGACGACCTCAACCCCGGTCAGGTGGTGCGTCCGAAGATCTTCCTCGGCCGCGACTTCACCTTGCCGGAGGTCAAAAGCCTCGACAAGGGACGCTGACCGCTTCCTCTTATCCGCATGGCCGCATCGAGCGAGAAGGGCGTCATCCGGGCGCAGGCCTTGGCCAAGCATTACGACGCCAAGGTGGCCGTCCAGGACGTCAGCCTGTTCCTGCAGGGAGGCGAGATCGTCGGCCTGCTCGGCCCGAACGGCGCCGGCAAGACCACCACTTTCTACATGGTCGTCGGGCTGATCCCTTCGACGCATGGCCGCGTCTTCCTCGACGGCCAGAACATCACGGCCGAGCCCATGTGGCGTCGCGCCCGGGCCGGCGTCGGTTACCTGCCGCAGGAGGCCTCGGTCTTCCGCAAGCTCACCGTCTGGGAGAACGTCATGGCCGTCGTCGAGACCCTCGACCTCGGCGAACGCGAACGCAAGGAGCGGACCGCGGAGCAGCTCGCCGAGCTCGGTCTCGAGAAGCTCGCCCGCCAGCCGGCCTTCACCCTTTCCGGCGGTGAACGCCGTCGCCTGGAGATCGCCCGGGCCCTCGCCACGCGTCCGCGCTTCCTCCTGATGGACGAGCCGTTCAGCGGCGTCGACCCGATCTCGGTCGCCGAAGTGCAGTCCATCATCCGCAAGCTCAAGGCCCGCGGCATCGGCATCCTCATCACGGACCATAACGTCCGCGAGACCCTTTCGATCGTGGACCGCGCCTACCTGATCCACCAGGGCAGGGTGCTGGTCTCCGGGACGCCCGCCGAAATCGTGGACAATCCCGAAAGCCGCCGCCATTATCTGGGCGAAGGTTTCAAACTCTGACGAACATGTCCGACCCTGCTCCCGACACCCGCCCCGAATCCGTCTCGGTGCGTGAGTTCCTGGCTTCCTTCCAGGACATGCTCCAGCTCGAGCTCCTCGCCGGCGCCGAGGGTCTCGACAACATGATCGCCGAGAAGTCGCTCAACCGTCCGGCGCTCGCGGTCACCGGCTACTTCAAGGAGTTCGCCTACAAGCGTCTCCAGCTCTTCGGCGCGGGCGAGATGGCCTACCTCGCGGACCAGGCCGCCGCGGTGCGGGAGAAGCTCCTCGACGACGTCTTCTCCAAGCGGATCCCCGCCGTCGTGATCTCCCGCGGCCTGCCGGCCGACGAAGTCCTGCTACGCATCGCCGACCGCCATAAGGTGCCCCTCATCCGCACGCAGCTCAAGTCGAAGGACTTCTCCGCCGAGGCGACCGTCCTCCTCGAGGAGAAGTTCGCCCCGCGCACGAACATGCACGCCACGCTGGTCGACATCAAAGGCGTGGGCGTCATCCTCCGCGGCGACTCCGGGATCGGCAAGAGCGAGTGCGCCCTCGCGCTCATCGAGCGCGGCCACTCCCTCGTCGCCGACGACTACGTCATCGTGACGCTCATCGGCGACCGCGAGCTGCAGGGCACCGCCAAGGAGCTCAACCGCGGCTACATGGAGTGCCGCGGCATCGGCATCATCAACATCCCTTCGATCTTCGGCGTGCGTTCGATCCGGCGCGAGAAGCGCGTCGACCTGGTCGTGACCTTCGTGCTCTGGCAGCCGGGCATGGACGAAGAGCGCTCCGGTCTGGAGGTCGAGACGTTCGAGATCCTCGGCCGCAAGGTGCCGCACATGACGATCCCCGTGCGCCCCGGTCGCGACATGGCCCGCCTCGTCGAGGTGGCCGCTTCCGTCCAGGCCCTGCGCGCGATGGGTCACGACTCCGCCAAGGAGTTCAGCGACCGGCTCATCGAGTTCATGGCCAAGGGCAAGGGCGGCGAGGCCTGACCTACTTCTTCCGTCCGTCCCAGCGGCAGTCGGCCATCACGCGCAGGCAGACTTCGCGGAGGTCGAACAGCGTGGCTTCGAGGTCATGCGCGGCTTCGGCCGAGGAGAGGCGCACGCCCGCGGGCATCCCGGCCGTGAGGCCGATCGAATAATTGATGGCCGCCAGCGCGCGCTTCATGTGCACGAGCGCGAGGGGCAGGTCGCCGGTGTCGGTGGCGTTGATCGCCATGATCATCTGATGCTGACCGTCCCAGAAGGAGTGCATGATGTTGGTCGCCTCGAGCGCGGTGAGCTGCGCGCCGGCGTCGACGTTCAGGCGGCGGAAGGACTGGGTGAGCTGGAGGGACAGGGCGCGGGCCACGACGTAGACCGGGTGCTGGTGGATGCAGTAGGGGAGGTCAGGTCCTTCGTCCTCGTCGTCATTGACCTCTTCCGGGCCGTCGCCGGGCGCCCAGTCGGCGTTCTCCCAGCCCATCCGGCGGGCGCTGATGTCCAGGCGGTCGGGCAGGTTCTTGACCTCGTTGTAGTAGGCGAGGAAGCGGCCGACCTCGAGGTCGTTGCGCTGCAGGTAGCCGGACCAGTCGGCCTCGCCCCACGAGGCGTTGCCGGAACCGTCGAAGTCGCCCTGGGGTTGGTCGCCATCGTCCATAGGGTCCATCATTGGGTGCTTTCCCCCCGTTGCAAACCCCTTGTGGCGAAAATGCCTTGTCCCGAAGGCCCCGAACGTGGCTAATCCGGCATGGCCCTGGCCCTTCCTGACCTGACCGCCGCTTTGTCGGCCGGTCGTGACCTCGCCCCCGCGGAGGCCGCCGCCGCCGCCTTGGCGATGGCCGCCGCCGCGGTGTCCGACGCGGATAAGGCGGCCTTCCTGCTCGCCCTGGCGCGCAAAGGGGAGACGGCCGCGGAGGTCACGGGCTTCGCCCGCACTTACCGCGACCTCGCCCGCCGCACCGATTTCGGTGACTGGCCGGCGAAGTCGATCGACATCGTGGGCACGGGCGGCGACCGCTCCGGCAGCTTCAACATCTCCTCCGCCAGCGCGCTCATCGTGGCCGCGGCCGGTGTGCCGGTGCTCAAGCACGGCAACCGCTCGATCACCTCGAAGTCCGGCAGCGCGGATTTCCTCGCCGGTCTGGGCGTCGTGCTCGACGCCTCGGACGAACAGCTGCTGCGCGGCCTGCGCGAGGCGAACTTCTGCTACCTCTACGCGCCGGCTTTCCATCCGGCGTTCAAGGCCGTGCTCGGCGTGCGCAAGCAGCTCGCCGAGAGCGGCACCAAGACCGTCTTCAACGTCCTCGGTCCGCTCATCAATCCGGCCCGCCCGGCCTACATGGTCGTGGGCGTCTATGACGAACGCTGGGTCGAGCCGCTCGCGGCGACGCTCGGTGAGCTCGGCGTGAAGCGCGGCCTCGTCACGCATTCCCGCGCGGGCGGCGGCATGGACGAGATCACCACGGCCGGCGAAGTACGCGTGCGCGGCTGCGGCGAACTCGCTTCGGTCGACGCGGTCTGGCTGCCGGGCGATTTCGGCTTCAAGACCTGCGCGGTCGCCGACCTGCGCGGCGGCACGCCCGAGGAGAACATCGCGATGTTCAGCGACCTGCTCGTGGGCGGCGTTTCCGACGGCTTGATGGACACCCTTTGTCTCAGCGCGGGCACGGCGCTCTGGATCGCGGGTCAGGCGGCTGATCCCGCCGCCGGCGCCCGGCGCGCCCGCGAGATCGTGCTCGGGGGAGAGCTGCGTCAGGAAGCCCGTCGTCTGCGCGAGGCTTTCCGCGTCGCCTGATCAGCGTCCGAGCAGCAGCGCGAGGGTCCGTTCGGTCGCCCCGCGATTGCTTTGGTGCCAGACGGCGCCGTTGCGGCCCATTTCCCGGCGTCCGCGCTCGTCGGCGCAGAGGGCCAGGATCTTGACCTCCAACGTGTCGGCATCTTCCGCCCGGAACGCCGCCTTGGCCGTCTCGAGCCCGCGGCAGATGTCGCGGAAATTGGACATGCGCGGACCGTAGACGATGGCGACTCCGGCCGCGGCGCATTCGATGGGGGTCTGGCCGCCTTCGTGCGGAGCAAGGCTCTTGCCGCAGAAGGCGAGGTCGGCCGCGCGGGTGAGGCGGCGCAGTTCGCCGGTGGTGTCGGCCAGGTGGACGACGGTGCCGTCGGGCGCGGTCGGTCCGCCGGAAGAGCGCTGGTGCCAGTCGAGGCCGCTGGCGCTGACTTCCGCGGCGACTTCGGCGCGGCGTTCCGAATGACGCGGGACGAGCAGGAGGCGGACATCCATGTCGGCTCCCCGTAACTCGCGGACGAAGCGGAGCAGAAGCGCCTCCTCGCCTTTCCACGTGGAGGAGCCGAGGAGCACCACCGTGCGCGGGTCGGCGCCGAAGCCGAGTTCCGCGCGGAGTCGCGCGCGTTCGTCGGCCGACATCGGCGCATCGCTCGCGACATCGAACTTGATGTTGCCCGTCAGCGTGGTCGCGAAACCCAGTTCGCGGAAACGGCGCGCATCTTCTTCGCTGCCCGCGGCGATCTGCCGGAAGTGACCGAGGACGTAACGGGAAAGCTTCCGGAAGCGACGGTGGCGCGCGAAGGACTTGTCGGAGATGCGTCCGTTGATGAGATAGGCGGGCACAGCGCGGGCGCGCGCCTGGGCGAGGTGCTCCGGCCAGAGCTCGCCTTCGACCAGGATGACGACGTCCGGGCGGATGCGGCTCCAGGCGAGGGCGCTGCAGGGCCAGAGGTCGGCCGGGAAGATGCCGATGGCTTGGGCCACGTCGGCGTACCTTTCCTTGGCCAGCCGGAAGCCCGTGCTCGTCGTGGTGGTCAGGATGATCTCGGCCTCGCCCGTGGCCTGCAGCTGGCGGAGCAGGGGGCCGATGGCCTCGATTTCCCCCACGGAGACCGCTTGGAGCCAGAAACGGCGTTTTCCGGGGGTCTTCGGGCCGGGGGAGGGGAAGAAGCCGAACCTTTGGCTGAATCCCGCGCCATAGCCCCCGCGACGGAGCATCCGCCAGAAGTAGTAAGGGAGGGCCGGGATCAGCAGCAGCGGGAAGAGTATCCGGTAGGCCCAAGACATCGCGTTGCGCCGACCCTGCCGAGACGGGCATCCCGTGTCAGTTCCAAAGGAGCCCCTTTCGGTTGATTTTCCCGCTTGCCCCGGGCGGGCAGGGGTGTTTGAACCCACTTTCCACCGTTTGAAGCGACCGCCGATCGCCTCGGACATAAAACCCAAAACCCAGTCAGTCCTACCTGATCCAATGTCCCCTCCTTCGGCAGGAAAAGGGATACGGAGCCCAAAAATACCATGAACATCACAGTCAAAGACCTCCTCGATGCCGGCGTCCACTTCGGACACCAGACCCGTCGCTGGAATCCCCGCAGCCGTCCGTACATCTTCGACCACCGCAACGGCGTGTCGATCATCGACCTCGAGAAGACGCACGCGTGCCTCGCCGCCGCCGCCGCCTTCATCGAAGACACCGCCGCCAAGGGCAAGGAAGTGCTCTTCGTCGCGACCAAGCCCCAGGCGCAGGAAGTCGTCCGCCAGGCCGCCAAGTCGACCGGCATGCCCTTCGCCGTGAACCGCTGGCTCGGCGGCACGCTCACCAACTTCGCGACCATCAAGCGCTCGCTCGACAAGTATCGCACCTACCTCCGCATGGAGCAGGACGGTTCCCTCGCCAAGATGCACAAGAAGGAAGCCGCTGCCGTGAAGCGCGAGATGTCGCGCATGATGCGTAACTTCGAAGGCCTCCTCGAATACCGCGAACTCCCGTCCGCGATGATCGTCGTCGACACCAAGCTCGAAGAGATCGCCGTCAACGAAGCCGTCCGTCTCGGCATCCCCGTGATCGGCCTCTGCGACTCGAACTCCGACCCGACCCTCCTCAAGTTCCCCGTCCCGGGCAATGACGACGCCGCCAAGTCCATCCGCCTGGTCGTCGAAGTCCTCACCCAGGCCGTCCAGAACGGTCTCTCCCGCCGAAAGGCCGTGACCCAGGACCGCAAGACCGTGACCCCCGTCGCCCGCCAGGACGCCGGCGAATCCGTCCAGCCTGAGGTCCAGATCTCGGAAGAACTCCTGAAGGCCAACGAAGGTTCGGAAGCCGTCGAAGGCGCCGCTCCCGCCAAGCGCCCGGCTCCCCGCAAGTCCAAGTAATCCGACCATGTCCGCTATCACCGCCCAGACGGTCAACGATCTGCGCCAGCGTACCGGCGCGGGTCTGATGGATTGCAAGAAGGCCCTGACCGAGGCCGCCGGCGACATGGAGAAGGCCGTCGAGATCCTCCGCATCAAGGGTGTCGCCACCCGCAACAAGAAGGCCGACCGCAAGGCGAGCGAGGGCATCCTCGCCGTCAACGTCTCCGCCGACGGCCGCGCCGCGACCCTCCTCGAACTGAACTGCGAGACGGACTTCGTCGCCAAGAACGAGGCCTTCATCGCGCTCGCCAAGGAACTCGTGGGCCAGGCCGCCGCCAACGGCGCCGAGGGTCTCCTCGAGCAGCCTTACCACGCCGACAATTCCCGCAAGGTGAACGACTACCTGAACGATCAGGTGCTCAAGATCGGCGAGAACCTCAAGGTCTCCCGCGTCCTGAAGTTCGAAGCCACCGGCGTGGGTCGCGTCTCCGCGTACGTGCACACCGGCGCCAAGATCGCCGTCCTCCTCGAACTGGGCCTCAAGACCCAGGCCGCCGCCGCCAACCCGGAAGTCGCCGAACTGGCCCGCCAGCTCGCGATGCAGGTCGTCGCCAACAACGCCCGCTTCGTCCGCCGCGAAGACGTCTCCGCCGACGTCGTCGCCAAGGAACGCGAGATCGCCGCCGAGTTCACGAAGTCCGAAGCCGACAAGGCCATCGACGAAGCCAAGCGCATCGTCGAGGACTACAAGGGCCAGCTCGTCGAGCAGAAGGCCGCCAACGACGCCGAAGCCATCGCCGAACTCGAGAAGCGTATCGCCGTGGGCGAGAAGCAGGTCATCGCCGCCGAAGGCCGCAAGAAGGGCCAGCTCTCCAACATGGAGAAGATCATCTCCGGCCGCGTCGACAAGTTCTTCGCCGACTCCTGCCTCCTCGAACAAGCTTACTTCCGCGATCCCGAGCAGAAGATCCAGGCCCTCATCGCCGCTGCCAAGGGCAAGGTCGGTGAAGAAGTCTCGATCGTCCGCTTCACCCGCTTCCAGGTGGGTGAGACCGCCGCCGAGTAATCAGCGAAGAGCCTAGGCTCATCAAGGCCGGCTGCTGAAAGGCAGCCGGCCTTTTGCTTGGCTTGCACCCAGGGTCGGTGCGGACAGACTCCGGACATGGCTTTCCGCGCGGATATCTTCTGGAAATCAGCCTGCGGGCGTTGTCCGGACTGTGGTGCGCCGATCCGCGCCGCGGACGACCGGACGGGTCGGCTCGCGCGTCTCTGGGATACGCCCACGCATTGCGCGGGCTGCGGGATGACCCTACGTCGCAAGGAGGGCTTCTTCCTCGGCGCCATCGTCTGGAACTACGGACTCACCGCCTTCGGGGTCTTGCCGCTCCTCCTGGGCGCCTATCGCCTCGGCTGGGTCGGCGGCGACTGGGCGGTGCGTCTCGCGGTGGGCGCGATCTTCGTGGTGCCGCCGCTCATCCACGCGTTCGCCTGGCGCCTCTGGATCGGCACCTATTACGGTTTCCTGTCCGACCAGCTGCCGTCCGCTGGCCGGCGGCTCGACGACTGATCATGTGCGGCGCGCCGCCATCCGGCGCACCAGTTCGACGAGGAAGGCGGTATCGCCCTTCGTCGCCTGCATGTGCGTGACGGCTTCGGCGGTCAGCTGCCCGATGCGCTGCTTCGTCGCTTCGACGCCGTGCAGGCCGGCATAGGTGAACTTGCCGTTCTGCGCGTCGGCGCCGACGGGCTTGCCGAGCTGGGCGGCGTCGGCGGTGAGGTCGAGGAGGTCGTCGACCAGCTGGAAGGCGATGCCCGCGGCGCGGCCGGCAAGGCGGCAGTGTTCGACGTCGGCGGCGGAGGCTCCGCCGACCAACGCGCCCATGGCGAACGAGGCGCTGAGCATCGCGGCGGTCTTGCCGAGCAGGATGAATCGCAGGCGGTCGTCCGTCGCGCCCGCGGCGAGTCCGCCCATGTCCTCGGTCTGTCCGCCGACGAGCAGCGTCGAGCCCGCCGTCACGGCCAGTTCGCGCACGAGTGCGGTGGCGAGGGCAGGGCGGTCGGCGTAGCCGACGGCGAGGAGTTCGAAGGCCAGCGGCTGCAGGGCGTCGCCGGCCAGCAGGGCCGTGGCTTCGTCGAAGGCCTTATGGCAGGACGGGCGGCCGCGGCGCAGGTCGGAGTCGTCCATGCACGGCAGGTCGTCATGGATCAGCGAATAGGTGTGGATGCACTCCAGCGCCGTCGCGGCGTGCGTGGCGTCGGCCTGCGGGTCGAAGGCCACGGCCGTCGCCAGGCAGAGGACCGGGCGCAGGCGCTTGCCGCCGGCTTCGAGCGAGTAGCGCATCGCGCCGTGCAGGCGCGCCGGGCGGGCCGTCGCGGCCGGCGTCAGCCGGCGCAGCGAAGCTTCCGCCTGCGTGATGAATGCCTCGTGCCGTGACTGGAACAGCGAGGCGTCCATGGCTTATTCGATGTCCGTCCCGAGCTTGAAGAACGTCGCCGTGCGGCCGACGCTGCCGATGACTTCGCTTTCGGTGAGCTGGGCGAGTTCCTGGGCCTGCTTGTCCATCTCCTCGCGTTCGGCGGTGAAGCGGACCTTCACCAGGTCGGCGTTACGGAAGGCTTCCTCCAGGAGCTTGGCGATGCCCGCGTTCACGCCGACTTTGCCGACGAAGACCTTCGGGTCGAGCGTCTGGGCGAGGCTGCGCAGCTTGCCGCGTTCGGCGCCGGTGAGGCGGGGTTGGTCTTCGGAGCCTGGTTCCATGCCCGCTATGACGCTAAGGCGGGGCAGGGGAGTCAACGGGCTAATGACACGGCTGGCGCTTGCGGGCCGGAAGTTCCGCGGCACGATGACGCCATGCCCGCCCCGCTCATCGCGCCCGTCGTCCGCACCCTTCCGGTCGAAGCCACGCAGGATCAGGTCCAACCGGAAGATCCGATCGTCGTCCACATCCGCTGCGCGCCGGATTACGCGCCGTCGGTCCGCATCTGGCAAAGCACGTTCCTGCTGGACCAGGCATCCTCGATCACCAGCGAGATGATCCGTTTCGAGAACATCTCCCTCTATCCGCATTGGTACCATATTCCCGACGGGCAGCCGCACCAGTTCACGTTGTACTTCCGCCAGATGCCCCGGAGCGTACGGGTCTTCGACCTGGCGGAAATCATCCCCGAACCGAGGGGGTGGTTCTTCCCGTCCATCCGCCGCAATGATGGAGATGTCTATTGGCTGGATCTGCCGAACTGAGCGAAAACGGGCAAATAGGTCTTTATGGTCCGCCTCCCGGAGGGGTAGTTCCTTCTTGCTAAGGGGGTGGGGGATGGTCATTTCCATGGGTCAACTTCGTTAGGGAGAGGGGCGGAGCCCTTCTCACGCTGGTCGGCGGGCGCAAGCCTGTTCCAGACGGAGAGTCCGGCCAAACGGCGGGGCTTTCGGGAATTTCTCCCAAGTCGGCCATCCTCAACCCAAAACTAACCACCACCATGTCGGTCAATAAGTCTGAAGTCATCAAGAAGCACCAGCAGGACGCCAAGGACACCGGTTCTCCGGAAGTCCAGGTCGCGCTGATCACCGCCCGCGTCACCCACCTGACCGAGCACCTGCGCACCCACCGCAAGGATTTCCACTCCCGTCGCGGCCTGATCATGCTGACGAATCGTCGTCGCAAGCTCCTCGCCTACCTGAAGTCGAGCGACCTGGACCGCTACAACGCGCTCCTGGCCAAGCTCAACCTCCGCAAGTGAACGGCGCCTCCGGGCGCTTTTGTTCACCGAGCGTCCCAGCCTAGGCTGGGACGTCCGCTTTTCACCCACCCAAACCACAACCCGCCGGGCACTCCCGCCCGGCACAACGCACCAAGCATAAAACACCCATGAAACAGAAACACTCCGTGACCATCGAAGAACTCGGCATCACGATCAACACGGGCTCCATCGCCCGCCTCGCCAACGGCGCGGTCACCATCAGCAAGGGCGAGACCACGCTCTTCGTGTCGGCCACCGCCGCCGAAGACCTGCGCTCCCCCGACCAGGACTTCTTCCCCCTGACCGTCGACTACCGCGAGAAGTTCGCGGCGGCCGGCCGATTCCCGGGCAGCTACTTCCGCCGCGAAGGCAAGCCTTCCGACAAGGAGATCCTGACCTCGCGCCTCTGCGACCGTCCCCTCCGCCCGCTCTTCCCCGAAGGCTTCCTCAACGAAGTCCAGGTGATCGGCCTCCTCCTCTCGGCCGACCAGATCAACGACTCCGACGTGCTCATGGTGAACGGCGCCTCCGCCGCTCTCCTCTGCTCCGACATCCCGTGGAACGGCCCGATCGCCGGCATCCGCCTCGGTCGCGTCGCCGGCCAGTTCGTCGTCAACCCGACCCACGAACAGCAGTATGAGTCCGACCTGGACCTCATCTACGTCGGCAACGAGAACGACATGATGATGATCGAAGGTTCGGCCGACCAGCTGCCGGAAGCCGACTTCATCGCCGCCCTCGAATACGCCCAGAAGGCCATCCAGCCGATCATCGCCGCCCAGCGCAAGCTCGCCGCGATGTACTCCAAGACCAAGCGCGTCTTCCCGCTCGTCGTCTGCGAGCCGAAGGCCCTCGCCATCTGCGAGCGCGTCGCCGGCGAAGGCGACCAGCTCAAGAAGGCGATCTTCCTCGCCTCCAAGAAGGAACGCGGCGACGCCGTGAAGGCCGTGGTCGAGAAGGCCAAGGCCGCCTGCAAGGCCGAGCTCGGCGACGTCTTCGACTCCCGCCAGATCAAGATGGCCTTCGAGAAGCTCCAGGAGAAGGTCTACCGCAACGCTATCATCCAGAGCGGCGAACGCGCCGACGGCCGCAAGCCGCTGGATCTCCGCGCCATCTCCTGCGAAGTCGACGTGCTCCCGCGCGTCCACGGCTCCTCGCTCTTCCAGCGCGGCGAGACCCAGGGTCTCGTCCTCGCCACCCTCGGCACCTCCAAGGACGCCCAGGAAGTCGACGCCATCACCGGCGGCCCGAGCAAGCGCTCGTTCCTCCTGCACTACAACTTCCCGCCCTTCTCGGTGGGTGAGACCGGCCGTTTCGGCATGACCTCCCGCCGCGAGACCGGCCACGGCAACCTCGCCGAGCGCTCGCTGCTCTCCGTCCTCCCGTCCGAGCAGGACTTCCCGTACTCCATCCGTCTCGTCTCCGAGATCATGGAGTCCAACGGCTCCACCTCGATGGCGTCCGTCTGCGGGGGCACCCTCGCGCTCCTCGACGCCGGCGTGCCCATCAAGGCCCCGGTCGCCGGCATCTCCTGCGGTCTCGTGACCGAAGACGCCGCCGGTAAGATCGTGAAGCATCGCGTGCTCACCGACATCATCGGCGCCGAAGACCACTACGGCGACATGGACTTCAAGATCTGCGGCACCCGCGAAGGCATCACCGCCTTCCAGCTGGACCTCAAGATCCACGGCCTGCCGATCGCCATCGCCAAGGAAGCCATCGCCCAGAACAAGGGCGCCCGTGACGCCATCCTGGACATCATGACGAAGACCATGCCGGCCACCCGCGCCGAGCTGAAGTCCTGCGCTCCCCGCACCCACCGCATCAAGATCCCGGCGGACAAGATCGGCGCCCTCATCGGCCCGGGCGGCAAGAACATCAAGCGCATCACCGAGTACACCGGCTGCCAGCTCGACATCGACCAGGACGACTCCGGTTGGGTCACGATCTTCGCGACCGACGGCGAGTCCCTCGCCCGCGCGGTCAACGAGGTCAACCTCCTCTCGGCCCAGATCGAGATCAACAAGACCTACAAGGGCATCATCCGCTCCGTGAAGGAATTCGGCGCCTTCGTCGAATGCCTCCCCGGCCAGGAAGGCCTCGTGCACGTCTCCGAACTCGCCGACCACCGCGTCGAGCGCGTCGAGGACATCTGCAAGCTCGGCGACGAGATCATCGTCAAGTGCGTCGGCATCGACGACAAGGGCCGCGTGCGCCTCTCGCGCCGCGCCGCCATCGCCGAGAAGGAAGGTCGCGAATACACCCCGGCCCCGAAGCCGATGGACCGCCCCCGTGGCGACCGTCCGGATCGTGGCGAACGCCGTCCCTTCCGCGAACGCGGCGGTGACAGCGAAGGCGGCCAGGGCTAACCCCGGCTGACTTCACCGAACAAGGCCCCGGCTCACCCCGGGGCCTTTTTTGTGCCCGCTTACTTGGCGGGCCGCTCCGCCGTCGTCGCGCGCGTGAACCAGGCCCGCGCGGCTTCCGTCGCCGGTCCGTCGCGCAGAGGCCAGCGGTCGTTGTGCGGGTGCTTCACGAAGTCGTTGGGGAAGCCGCCGAAGAGCGCGGCCATGTCGATGTTCAGGAATTCCACGTTCGTCGGCGCGATGGCAGTGATGAACTTCTTCGTCTCCGTGCCCACCGGCAGGAGTGCCGGCATGCCCGTCGCGCTCCTGCCCGCTTGGGTGACGAGCAGCGGCCGTCCGGCGAGCCGGCGCAGGCGGACCGTCGCTTCTTCGCGATAACGGGCCAGCGGCGAACCCCAGGCGTGGCCTTTCCATTCCAGCATGCCGTCGAAGTGATCGTGGGCCCAGAGGCCGCACCAGAGCCGGGCGACCTCGTCGTCGTGCAGGCCGAGGAACGAGACGCCGATGGCGCCGCGAGAGAAACCGCAGAGCACGACCTTCTTGGGGTCGCCGCCGAACTCCGCGCAGATCCGCGGGAGGTTCGCCTTGGCGTAACCGACGGTGGCGTCGATGTCGCCCCACCACGTGCGCTCGTTCTTGGTGCGATCCTTGGCGACGTAGGGCAACACGACCCAGATGGCCCGACCGCGCGCCAGGCCGTAGCCGAGGGCGGCGCCTTCGACTTCGCCGGTCGAACCGGAGGCGGGGAAATAGTTGCCGGTATACTCGGCGATCACCGGCCAGCGCTTGCCCTTGGCCTGCCAGTCCGGCGTCCAGTCATCGGGCAGGACGATCAGGTGATGGACCTTCGTGCCGGCGTATTCGGGCGCCGTGACGGCCGCGCGCTTGCCCGGCTGGGGTCCTTGGTCGGTCAGCGGTGGCAAGGTCAGGTCCGCCGCCGCGAGCGCGTTCGCCAAGGTCAACAGGAGCAGGGCGAGGCGCATCGAAGGGTCAGTCTCCCTTGCCGTCGACGACCTGCGTACGCGTCCACAAGTCGTGCCATGCCCGTTTATCGCGGCGGAAGAGCGGCACGTGGAAGTTCACGATGCCGAGCAGCATGAAGAACGGATTGGGCAGCGCGAAGAACGCCGCCTTCCACGCCGAGCGGATCAAGGCGGGCAGGAAGCCGGGCGGTTCAACGTCGGGCAGTCCGATCGTCCGGAGGTTGAAGATGCGTTTGCCGAGGGTGCGACCGGCGAGGAGCCACTCCTGAAGCGCGAGCGCGAGGAGCATCGTGACGAAGCTGACGTTGCCTTGGAAAGAATACCACGTCGTGAAGGCTTGGACATCCGCTTCCTTCGGGTTGAGCGCCATGTCCTTGATGAGCTGCAGGTCGCGCGGGGAGCCGCTCTTGATCGCTTTCACGTATTGTTCCGTGAAACGCTTCGTCCAGTCGTCGGCCTGCTGGCGGGCGGCGAGTTCTTCGGGTCCGGCGAGAAGCCCGGCCAAGGCCCAGCCGAGGATCATCAGCGGAATGATGTCCGCCAGGCAGGCCAAGGTGCGCCACCAGTATCCCGCGGGAGGCGGCGGGATCGGGGGCGGATTAGCCACGGGCTTGGGCGCGCTCGCAGGCATCAAGCGTGTTCTTCATCAGCATCGCGACGGTCATCGGGCCCACGCCGCCAGGGACGGGCGTGATGGCTTCGCACTGCGGCGACACGGCGTCGAAGTCGACGTCGCCGACGATGCGGTACCCGGTCTTCTTGGTGGCGTCGGGCACGCGGTTGATGCCGACGTCGATGACGACCGCGCCGGGCTTGACCATGTCGGCGGTGATGAAGCGGGGCTTGCCGATCGCGGCGACGATGATGTCGGCCTGACGCACGATGCCGGGCAGGTCCTTGGTGCGGGAGTGGGCGATGGTGACGGTGCAGTCGCAGCCCTTGGCGAGGAGCAGGGCGGCGGCGGGCTTGCCGACGATGAGCGAACGGCCGACCACGACGGCGTGCTTGCCGGCGGTCTCGACGCCGGAGCGGCGGAGGAGTTCGATGACGCCGGCGGGCGTGCAGGCGGCGAAGGCGCCGGGGAGTTCCTGGACGAGGCGGCCGATGCTCTGCGTGCCGAAGCCGTCGACGTCCTTGTCGGGCGAGACGCGGTTGAAGACCTCGGTCTCCGGCAGGTGCTTGGGCAGGGGGGCCTGGATCAGGATGCCGTGGACCGACTGGTCGGCGTTGAGCGCGTCGAGGTGGGCGAAGAGTTCTTCCTTCGAGACCGTCTCGGGGAAGAGCTGGAGCGAAGCCTTCATGCCGACTTCGGCGGCGGTCTTCTGCTTCTTGGTCACGTAGGAGACCGAGGCGGGGTCGTCGCCGACGCGGACGAAGGCCACGTGGGGCACGACCGGGGCGAGCCTGGCCACGCGTTCCTTGACTTCGGCGAGGACTTGTTGGGCGATGGCGTTTCCGTCGATGAGGCGCATGGGGGAGGACTAAGACGACCACCCCGCCGAGGGCGAGAAAAGTCCTTCGGCCTTCCGTCGGATGATTGTCTCGCCCTGCGGGGCAAAAGCCTCAAAGGGTAGGGCGTGCCTTCCGAAGGACCCATGCGTATCCACAAGTACCTCGCCCAGGCGGGGGTCTGCTCCCGTCGTGAGGCGGAGCGGCTGGTCGCCTCGGGGTCCGTGATGATCAACGGGAAGCTGGCGGTCACCGGCCAGCCCGTCGACCCCTCCGTGGACACGGTCATCTGCCAGGGGCAGCACATCAAGCCGCTCAGCCGTACGGTGGTGCTGATGATGAACAAGCCGCGCGGCTACCTCTGCACCAACGATGATTCGCATGGCGGCCAGACGGTCTTCGACATGGTCCCGCCGGAATACGGCTCGCTGCGCCTCTTCTGCGTCGGCCGTCTCGACAAGGATTCGGAAGGCCTGCTCATCCTGACCAACGACGGCGAACTCGCCAACAAGGTCATGCACCCCTCGGGCGGCGTCATCAAACGCTACGAGATCGTCCTCAACCGCGACTACGACCCGACCCTCACGCCTCGACTGCTCAAGGGCGCCGTCGAAGAAGGGGAGCACCTCCGCTTCAAGAAGGTCATCCGTCACCCCGATCACGCCGCCCATCTCGAGGTCCACCTCGACCAGGGACGTAAACGCGAGATCCGCCGCCTCTTCGAGATCTTCGGCTTCCATGTGAAGACCCTCCGTCGTTTCCAGATCGGCGGGCTGGTCCTGCGGAAGATGCCCTTGGGGGACTGCCGACCGCTTTCCCGCAAGGAAATCGACTCGATTTTCGAGAACTGAGCGGTCCGGTCGGCATCTAAGGCTTGCACCCTAGGTCTAGGGGTTTTTTCTTGGAGATACCCCTTACTGCCGTGCACACCTCGCGCCTGCTCGCCCTGTTCCTCTGTCTGACCTCTCTCTGGGCCGGTCCCGAGTCCAGCCTCAGGCTGGTCTGGTCCGACGAGTTCAACGACAAGGAGATCGACAAGAAGAAGTGGAACATCGGCAACGCCGATGGCGTGCGCATCGTCGACGGTCAGCTTTCGCTGGAGATCACGCCCGGCTCCAAGCCCATGTTCTGGCGCGGTTCCAACGTCGACACGCGGGGCAAATACGCCTCCAAGGCCGGCTTCATCGAAGCCTCCATCATGTTCGTGCAGACCGGCGGCCATGGCTGCGGCTTCGGCATCCGTAATCAAGACGACCGTCCGCCCTCCGCCGGCATGGGTTTCAGCAACAGCGGCGGCAATACCGTCAGCCTGGGCTTGTATGTGCGGAACGAGGAGCGAGGGCGCGGCCTCAACCCGAAGGAAAATCCGATCCCGAGGGATGATTCCTACTCCAAGAAATTCCACCGTTTCGGTTTCCAGTGGGGTCCGAACGACTATCGCTGGTATGTGGACGGCCGCTTGGCCTACACCATCCGCATCTCGTACAATATCCCGGCCACCCCCAAGCCGATGTACATCGGGTTGAGCCATAATCGCCTTCCGGAAGCCGGCCTGCTCAAGAGCTTCAAGGACCCCAAGATGGGCCCGGAGCCGATGCGTGTGGACTGGGTGAAGGTCTACCAGTGACCCGCCTGGGCTTGCTTCCCCCCGGACACCGGATTTACTTCAATCATACCCCTTTCATGAAAGCCCTTACGCTTTTCTCCCTGCTGGCCGCCCTGTCGTTGGGCGCCGCTCCCAATACCGGCCTGAAGCCGGTCTGGGAGGATAACTTCGACGCCAAGGACTATGATCTGAAGAAGAACTGGAACGTCGGCGGTCAGGCCCGCGTGGTCGACGGCAAGCTCCAGCTCGAGATCACCCCCAAGGACAAGGCGGGCTTCTGGAACGGCAGCAACGCCCACACTTCCAGGAAGTTCACCCATGGCCAGGGTTACTTTGAGGCTTCGATCCGCGCCGTGCAGTCTAAGAACCGCGGCTGGGCCGTCTACGGTATCCGCAACGAGAAGATGGAGATCGTGCCCTCGGCCTCGCTTTCGTTCGTCTTCACCGGCGCCGACCGCATCGAGCCCAACCTCAATATCGTCGACGATTCCGGCGCCCACCGTCTGGTCCCGAAGGAGAAGGTCATCGCGATGGACGGAGGCAAGTCCTACAAGAAGTTCCTGACTTACGGCCTGCGGTGGAACGCCACCTCGTACATCTGGTACGTCGAAGGCCGGCAAGTCCACAAGCTGTCCCGCCCGATTCCCAAGGCGCCGATGTACCTGGAGTTCTACCAGAACCTCCCGGAAGGCGGCCTTCTCAAGGATTTCATGAACCCGAAGCTGGGCCCCGAACCGATGCAGGTCGACTGGGTCAAGGTCTTCAAGCTTCCCTGAGTTTCACTCCTTTTCGCCACCCACCCCCATGAAGCAACTCCTCAGCCTCCTCGCCCTGACGGCCACCCTGAGCGCCGTCAACCCGGCTTCGAACATGAAGCTGGCGTTCTCCGATGAGTTCGACGGCCCCGCCCTCGATGCGGCGAAGTGGTCCACCTATGGTGAGCCCACGGCGATGTCCTTCGTCACGGTCGGCAAGTCGAAGGCCCTCCGCATCACGCTGATGAAGCGAGACGACATGATCCAGACCAACGGCATCCGTAGCAAGTACGAGCAGGTCCGCGGCTACTTCGAGGCCTCCATCCGCATGAACGCCAATCCCGGCCACACCGGCAACATGTCCATCCGCGGCAAGGACGACAAGGTCGTCCCCTACATCCTCGCGCTGTGGGAAGGCACGGGCGACGACTACCTCGCCCCTTGGGCGCGTTACCTCGATGACAAGGGCCAGCATGACCTCCGCTCCGAAAACTCGGGCAAGAAGATCCTCAAGGGCGGCGAGCCGTCCAAGAAGTTCAACACCTACGGCATCCTCTGGACCGAGAAGGGCTTCGCTTGGTTCGTGAACGGCAAGCAGATCCACAAGGCGGATCGCATCGCCATCACCGCGCCCATGACCCTGCAGTTCACCCACCGGATCGGTGAATGGGAGCGCCCCAAGCTCGTGCTCAAGGAACTGCCGGACGACGTCGACATCGACTGGGTCAAGGTCTGGAAATAATCGCCATGCGCCTCACCTTTCTCCTCTTCCTGGTCGGTGCGACGGTCTTCGCCGCCGATCCTTCCCTGGGCAAGAAGCTCGTCTTCTCCGACGATTTCGACGCCGGCAAGATCGACGAGACCAAGTGGAACGTGATCGGCGCACGCGAGGTGTTCACCTTCGTCAAGTCCGGCAAGGGCGGCGCCCTGCGGATCGGCCTCAAGGTCAAGGACGACATGATCCAGAAGAACGTGCTCACCACACGCGGCAAGTTCAGCCAGCAGTTCGGCTACTTCGAGGCTTCCATGCGGATGAACGCCGGCGACGGCCATGCCGGGACGTTCCGCATCATCACCGACGACGAGAAGACCCCGCCGAGCATCACCGCTTCCTTCCATGGCACCGGCAAGGAACGTGTCAGCCCCTGGGCTCGCGGCGTCATGGAGTCCGTGATCCAGGATTTCCGCCCCGACAAGCCGGTCGGCAAGTTCACGAACCTTTCCAAGAAGTTCCATACCTACGGCATCCTTTGGACCGAGAAGGGCTTCACCTGGTACATGGACGGCAAGGCCGTCCATAAGCTCGAGCGCAAGGAATTCGTCCGGCCGATGTCGCTGGCCTTGACCCACCGCATCGAAGAGCAGGACCGTCCGAGGCTGGTCGTCAAAAGCCTCCCGGACGACGTCGACGTCGACTGGGTGAAGGTCTGGAAGTAAGCCCGCCTCCAAAAGAGGTTTGCATCAGTACCCCGCTAGGCATCCTGCGGGGTACTTTCATGTCCGCTCCTTACGACAAGAACAATCCGTTCCCGGCCCGCCTCGTCGACCGCCGTCGCCTGAGCTCCCCGGCCAGCCAGAAGGACACCCAGCATTTCTCGGTCTCCCTCGCCGGCAGCGGCCTGACCTACAAGTGCGGCGACAGCCTCGGCGTCTTCCCGACCAACAACCCTAAATCTGTGGACGCCTTGCTCCAGGCCGCCGGTTTCACGGGCGACGAGCAGGTGACCATCCCGAAGGACACCGCCCCGATCTCGCTCCGCCAGGCGCTTTCGACCCGCCTCGCCCTCAACGGGCCGACCTACAAGTTCGCCCAGCTCCTCCACGACCGCGCGACCGACGCCGCCGACCAGGCCCGCCTCGCCGCCGCCATCGGCGAAGCCGACCCGGAGAAGAAGAAGGCCTGGATGGAACAGCGCGAATTCCTCGACCTCTTCCTCGAGCACCCGTCCGCCCGCCCGTCCGCTCAGGAAGTCATCGAGCTGATGCGCAAGCTGATGCCGCGCCTGTACTCGATCTCGTCCGCGCCGTCGAAGTATCCGCAGGAGATCCACCTCACCGTGGCCGTCGTGCGTTACGAGACCAACGGCCGCCCGCGCGAAGGCGTCTGCTCCAGCTACCTTGCCGACCGCGCCCGGATGAACGAAGCCGACCTTCCGGTCTTCGTGGCGGATTCGCACTTCGGCCTGCCGGCCGACGATAGTCTCCCGGTCATCATGGTCGGCCCCGGCACCGGCGTCGCGCCGTTCCGCAGCTTCGTCATGGACCGCGCCACCCGCGGCGCCAAGGGCCCGAACTGGCTCTTCTTCGGCGACCAGCGCAAGGACCACGACTTCCTCTACGCCGACGAGTGGGCGGAGTATCAGAAGTCGGGCGTGCTCACGCGCCTCGACACGGCTTTCTCCCGCGACCAGGCCGCCAAGGTCTACGTCCAGGACCGCATGCGCGAGAACGCCGCCGAGCTCTGGAAGTGGATCCAGCAGGGCGCGTACTTCTACGTCTGCGGCGACGCCAAGCGCATGGCCAAGGACGTCGACGCCGCGCTGCACGCCATCGTGGCCGAGCAGGGCGGCATGACGCCCGAGGCCGCCGTGGATTGGGTGAAGCAGTTCAAGAAGGACGGCCGCTACCAGCGCGACGTCTACTGAGCGGCGGGCGGGGCAGGGGGCTTGCGGCGGGGCATTAGCCACTTGCCAGCGGCCCCGTTTCCTTGCACATAAAACCCTGATGCATCTCACGCACAATCCTCGCGTCGCCCTCGTCACCGGAGCCGGTCGCGGCATCGGCAAGGCCATCGCGGAACGTCTCGCCGCCCACGGTCACACCGTGCTCTGCGTCTCGAAGTCCGACACCTGCGTGCAGGTCGCCAACGACATCCTCGCCAAGGGCCAGAAGGCCAAGGCCTTCCAGGTCGACGTCTCCGACGCCGCCGCGGTCGCCCAGGCCTGCGAGCAGATCATCGCCGAATTCGGCGCCGTCGAGATCCTCGTCAACAACGCCGGCATCACCCGCGACAAGCTCGTCATGGCGATGTCCGACCAGGACTGGAACGACGTCATCTCCACCAATCTCTCCTCCGCCTTCTATTGGACCAAGGGCCTCGTGCGCCCGATGACCAAGAAGCGCTGGGGTCGCATCATCAGCATCTCGTCCGTCACCGGCGTGCAAGGTAATGCCGGCCAGGCCAACTACGCCGCCGCCAAGGCCGGCCTCCATGGCCTCACGATGACCCTCGCCCGCGAACTCGCCGGCCGCTCGATCACCGCCAACGCCGTCGCTCCTGGCTTCATCACCACCGACATGACCGGCGAGCTCTCCGACGAGGTGAAGCAGAAGATCCTCGGCGTCATTCCTCTGGGACGATTTGGCTCAGTCAACGATATCGCCGCCATGGTCGACTACCTCGCCTCGGAAGAGGGGGGCTATGTCACCGGGCAGGTCTTTTCGATTGACGGAGGCATGGCCATCTGACACCCAAAAATCCACCAAAACACCCTTTTATTATGCCCGAAAACATCGAACAGCGCGTCAAGGACATCATCGTCAAGCAACTCTCCGTCACCCCCGAGCAGCTCACCCCCGGTGCCAGCTTCCAGGGCGACCTGAAGGCTGACTCCCTTGACCTCGTCGAGATCATCATGGCTTTCGAAGACGAGTTCGGCATCACGATCCCGGAAGACAAGGCCGCCGGCATCAAGACCCTTGGTGATGCCATCGAGCACATCAAGGCCAGCGCCACCAAGTAACCTGACCGGGCTTTTCGCATAGGCCCGTCCCCTTGAGCTCCGACCGCAAATCTCGCCGGGTAGTCGTGACGGGCATCGGCTCGATCACGGCCCTCGGTCACGACAACGCGACCTTCTGGGACGCCCTGATCAAGGGTCGTTCCGGGATTTCGCGCGTCACCCGCTTCGATCCCACGGACTTTCCGTCCAAGGTCGGCGCGGAAGTCCGCGACTTCGATCCCGCGAAGTACATGGACGGCAAGGAAGCCAAGCGCAACGACCGCTACACGCAGTACGCCGTCGCCGCTTCCCGCCTCGCCATCCAGGACGCCGGCGTCGACGTCACGAAGCTCGACGCCGAACGCTTCGGCGTGATCATCGGCTCGGGCATCGGCGGCATGGAGACCATCGAGAACCAGGCGCGCATCCTCGTCGAACGCGGCCCGTCCCGCGTCTCCCCCTTCACGATCCCTTCGCTCATCGCCAACATCGCCTCCGGCGTGGTGGCCATCGAGTTCCAGGCGAAGTCCGTCAACTTCGGCGTCGTCTCGGCCTGCGCTTCCGGCTCCCACGCCCTCGGCGAAGCCCTGCGTCACATCCGCGACGGCCACGCCGACATCATGCTTTCCGGCGGCTCCGAAGCCGCCATCACGCGTCTCGGTTACGCCGGCTTCTGCAACATGAAGGCGATGTCGACCGACTTCAACGACACGCCCGAGAAGGCCTCCCGTCCGTTCGATAAGCTGCGCGATGGTTTCATCATGGGCGAAGGCGCCGGCGTGCTCGTCATCGAGTCCCTCGAACACGCCCAGGCCCGCGGCGCCCGCATCTATTGCGAACTCGCCGGTTACGGCGCCACCTGCGACGCTTATCATATCACCGGACAGGACCAGGAAGGGAAGGGCCTCGCGCTCTGCCTCAACCGCGCCCTCGCCGAGGCCGGCATCGAGAAGTCCGAAGTGGGCTACATCAACGCCCACGGCACCTCGACCCCGATCAACGACCGCTGCGAGACCCTCGCGATCAAGCGCTGCTTCGGCGACCTCGCTCCCAAGATCTCCATCTCCTCGACCAAGTCGATGACCGGCCACCTCCTGGGCGCCGCCGGCGGCGTCGAGGCGGCCGCGTGCGTCATGGCCATCCATACGGGCATGATCCCGCCGACGATCAATTACGAGAACCCGGATCCCGACTGCGACCTCGACTACACGCCGAACGCCGCCAAGGCCCGCAAGGTGGACGTCGCGATCTCGAACAACCTCGGCTTCGGCGGGCACAACGCCTCGCTGATCTTCAAGCGTCTCTGAAGCCTTTCTGGGCCGCGGGATGCAACCTTTTACCTCGCGATGGGGTATAAAGGAAATAGAACCATGCCCATCCCCATGGCCCCCCGCTTCCTCCTGCTCGCGCTCGGCGTCCTGACGTCCCTTGGCCTGGCTGCCGCGACGCCGGCTCCGCCCGCCCCGCCGCCTACCGTGACGGTCCGCGGCACGGTCTCGCACATCGACCCGAAGACCGGCAAGTCCGACCTGATGAGTTTCCCGTCCGTCTCCGTGATCTCGGGTTCCGAGGCCCGCGTCTCGGTCGCCGGCAAGCCGGACCCCAAGGACCCGAAGGGCAAGCCGGAGACCTCGATGGAACTGGTGATCTCCCCGACCGTCCAGCCCGACGGCATGCTCAGCATCTCGGTCCGCGTCTCGATCAGCCACAAGCCGGAGGTCGTCGACCCCAAGGACGCCAAGCGCGAGCGTAAGCGCGAATCCAAGGACCATGACGGCACGCTGGTCTTCTACTCGGTGCTCGCGAAGGAAGGGCTGTTCTCCATCCAGGACAGCCGCAGCGCCCGCCGCTGGTACAAGCTCGGTGCGACCGTCGAAGGTTGGAAACTCGAGGCCTTCGACGTCGAGACCAACGTCCTCACGGTCTCGCAGGGCGCGACCCAGCAGGAACTGCATCTCTACAAGTCCTCCATCGAAGCCTCGGCCAGCGAACTCAGCACGGTCGTGACGGTCCGCCCCGGTGAGATCGCCAAGGTCCCCGGCGTCGGCGGCCTCGAACTTTCCGTCAGCGGCATCGTCTCCGCCACGCCGGTGGCCGCACCGGTCGCCCGCTAAGCCATGCTCCGCTCCTTGCTCGCCGTCCTGCTGGTCTCCACGGCCTTCGCGGCCGATGACGCCGTGCCGACCCACCTGAAGGTGAAGGCCACGTTCATGCGCCCGGACAAGGACGGTAAGCCGGAGGTCTACGCCGAACCGACGGTGATCACGGTCGACGGCAAGCAGACGACCATCCGCGTGGGCTCAGCCGAGGAGGGCGTGGTCTTCACGGTCACCCCGAAGGTCAACAAGGACGGTACTCTCACGCTTGAAGCGGTCGCGGAGTCCCGCGAGGCCCCGCCGGCACCGGCCCCGTTCCCGGCGGTGACGCCTGCCGCCCCGGCCGCTCCCGCCCGCGCCAAGAGCAACCTGCCGTTCTTCCATGGCGTGCTGACCAAGGACAAGCTGTTCTCGATCGAAGATGCCGCTGGTAAGCGCCAGTGGGTCCCGCTGGGCCGTCGCATCGATGGCTGGACGCTCAAGTCCTATGACGAGAAACGCGAGGCGCTCACGCTCTCCCGCCTCGGTCAGTCGGTCGAACTCGTCCTGCACAAGGCGGTCATCGTGGACGCCCCTGCTCCGCAGGTCGCGGTCTCGCGCACGAACACGACGATCACGGTGAAGCCCGGCGCAAAGACGCTCCTCGGCGGCGCCGGCGGACGGACGATCGCGCTCGAGGCCGAGATTCTGGACCTGTCGAAGTGACGGCTTAGGCCACGTCGAGGTGGCCGACTTTGACGAGGATGGTCGCGCCTTCCGGACCGGTGAACGGCCGGTGGTGGCTCATATGCGGGCTGCGGATCCACGTGCCGGCGGGATAGCTGCCATGCTCGTCGCGGAAGACCCCTTCGAGGACGAGGATTTCTTCGCCGCCGACGTGGGTGTGCGGATTGAAACGCGTCTCGGGAGCCCAGCGCACCAAGGCGGTATGCTTGATCAGGCCTTGGTGCAATGAGGTGACCTTGAGTCCCGGGACCATGCCTTGCCGCCAGTCCAAGTCCGCGCCACGGAGCGCGTAAGAGTCCGTTTCCGGCTCTGAAGGCGTGCGTTCGTTCAGGTAGACCATGCTGGCCTCGACGGCGGTGAACGCGGCGGATACGCCCGGCGCGAGTCGGGCGTAGGACGCGGGTCCGAGGTCTTCGCCGTTCACTTTCACGAGCCCGCGGACGACGAGCACTTCGAGCAACTTGCCTCCGTCGTGCGACCAGGTCTCGCCGGCTTCGAACGAGCGAAGGGTGATGCGGCTAGGTGCCGGGACTTCGCGCTGCTCCAGTGGGCGTTCTCCTGCTCTGCCCGCCTGTAGGTCGGTCCCGTCGACGACGATGCGGAGGGAATGGTCAGCGTGGAGATTCATAGGGAAATAGCAGGTGGGTTCAGTCGGCGAGGGCGCGGCGCCACTCGTCTATTTCACCGCTCACGCCATAGGTGCTGAGGCCGGCTTCGATCTCGGCGTGGGTGGGCTCGGAGACGATATGCTTAGGGTCGCCGGTGAGGTCCGGGCGGACGTATCGCGTGACGGCCCAGGCGGCCCAGGCACGCCACTTCTTGAGGTCCGCTCGCTCGCCGCGCACGCGGTCGGCGAGGTGCTGGTAATGCACCCGCGCGTTGCCGGTGAAGGTGTCGGCCGGCTGCTTCACCATCCAGCCGATGGCGCGATAGGGCATGGGATATTCGGTCAGCACGCCCGCGTCTCCGGGGACGTCGCAATAAAGCGCCCGGTCGACGGCGAGCAGCGCCCGCGCGGGTAGGTCGTCCAACCAGAGCTGCTGGCCGTATTCCAGGCAGAGGCGATAGAGCTCGGGCCCGCGGTCGTCACGCAGGGCGTTGAGGTCGCGCCAGGAGAGCGGGCGGCCGCAGGACGGCAGGAAGGGGCAGGGGGTCGGCACGCGGCTCAGGGCTTGGCGTACGGATTGGTCTGCTTCTCGACGCCCACCGAGGTCTGGCCGCCGTGGCCCGGCAGGAGGACGACATCGTCCGGCAGGCTGTAGATGCGCTTCCGGATCGAGGTCAGGAGCTGGTTCCAGTCGCCGTTGGGGAGGTCGGTCCGGCCGACGGAGCCCTTGAAGATGGCATCGCCGGTGAAGGCGATCTTCTGGTCGGCGGCGTAGAAGAGGATGCTGCCGGGGCAGTGGCCAGGCACATGTCGGATCTCGAACTTGTAGCCGCAGGTCTCGACGACGTCGCCGTCATCCACCCAGCGGTCGACCTTGACCGAGCGGAAGTCGTCGTCGGAGAGCGACGGGATCATCGACTGGTAGCGATTACGATACGCTTCGATGTTCTCGATGAGCTGTTGGTCGTCCTTGTGGGCGATGACCTTGGCGCCGGCGTCGGCGAAATAGCGCCCATCGCACATGTGGTCCCAGTGGCCGTGCGTGATGAGCAGGTGCGTCAGGTTGAGGCCTTGCTTCTTGATCTCCGCGAGCAACAGCGGGCCGGCGTCCTTGGGGGCGTCGATGACACAGCAGTCCTTGCCGTTCTCGGCGACGACGAGGTAGGCGTTGGTTTCGAAAGGCCCCAGCGGGGCGGCGGCGATCTTCATGAAATCAGGCTCCGAAGGCTTGACGCATCGCGGCCTCGACGTTGTCCGGAGGGCGCACGGCCTTGAACTCGCGGTTCACGAAGGCGTGGATGGTGAAGCCTTCGACGAGCAGCTCGCCGTCGCGCTCGACCCGGTAGGTGAGTCGGAGGCGGGCCTTGGGTTTCTCGGCCAGGGTCACCGTGATGCGCACACGGTCGTCGAAGCGGGAAGGGCGGTGGTAGGTCAGGCCGGTCTCGAGGACGGGCAGCAGGAAGCCCTCCTGCTCGAGCTGGCGATACGGGGTGCCGAGTTGGTCGAGCAGGGCGACGCGGGCCATCTCGAACCAAGGGAGGTAATTGCCGTGGTAGGTGACGCCCATCGCATCGGTCTCGGCGAAGCGGACGCGGGTCTCGACGGTGGCCTGAAGCATGAGGCTGTTTTGGCGTCCGCGGGTGATTTTCCAACGCCAAACGCACTGCCGGAGGCTTCTCCTTGCCCCGGTGGGCTTCCTCGGCTGAAGTCTCGGCATGGGTCAGCGCGAACGTTTCGTCATCTTCCTGGTCGGCGCCTTGTTGGGCGTCATGGTCCTGCTCGGCGGCAAGTCCTGCGGCAGCGAGAAGCAGAACCAGCTCCGGATGGTGCGCTCTTCCCTGAGCATGGCCCCGATGATGTATGACTACGCGGTCCAGCAGAAGGGATTCTACGGCGCCTACGTCCTCTTCGAGCAGGTCGCGGAAGCCAAGGACGGAGGCAAGGTCCGCACGCTCGTCACCGGCGGCACGCGCCGCTATTCGCCCGAAGGCAAGGAACTGCCCGAGGAGCATATCCTGATCAAGGAGACCTATGCCGCCGGCGTCGCCTTGGCTGAGCCTGGCCCCGTTTCGGCTTATGCGTTCACCTTCGCGGACCGGATCGCCCTCAAGCTCAAGCCCGGCCATCAGGCGGCCGAGGTGAAGATCGCTTCTGGTGACGTCGCCGCAGCCTGGGCCGGCCACGAAGAAGTCCTCCTCCGTCTCGATGCCTGGCGTAAGCAGCCCGGCGGCGCCCCGTGGGGGCAGCTCGAAGCTCTGGTCTGTGAACTGAATGGCCACCCGGCCGTCGCCGAGGCCAAGCTCGTCCGGATCGACTGGGTCGCCGAGGCTGACCTGATCAAAGCGAACTCGCCCAAATGAGCACGACGCTGCAGCACGAGGGCGGTCTGACCGTGGCGCTCAGCCTGGCGGTCAACGTCCTCATGGCGGGAGCCAAGCTGAGCGTGGGAATCATTGCGTCCTCGCAGGCTTTGGTCGCCGACGGCATCCACTCGCTGGTCGATATCGCCAGCGACATCGCGGCCATCATCGGCCTGAAGTTCGCCCATCTTCCCAAGGACGACGATCATCCCTACGGCCATCATCGCTTTTCCACCTTGGCGACGATGCTCATCTCGTCGCTGGTGCTCATCTTCTGCCTCGGCCTCGCCTGGCAGTCGCTCTCCGCGCTCGTCAGCGGCGCCGAGGTCGCTCAGCCGGGTCTCGCCGCCGCTTGGGTCGCCGGCGGGGCGTTGCTCATCAAGGAAGGTTTCTATCAGTATGCGCGCCGGCAGGCTGAACGTCTCGGCTCGCGCCTGCTCATGGCCAACGCCACGGACCACCGCGCCGACGCCGTGGCTTCGCTGCTCGCCTTGGTCGCGGTCGTCGTGGCTAACGTGAACCCAGATTGGCGCGCTCTGGATAAGGTCGTCGGCCTCGTACTCGCCGGCTGGCTGGGTTCTGAGGGTATTAAACTCTTCAAAGGCGCCTGCGAAGACCTGCTCGATACCGCTCCCGCGGCGCACGTGCTGCATGACCTCAGTGAGCACATCCTCGCGGCCCCCGGGGCCAAGGGTTTCCACGCCTTCCGGGCCCGTCGTCTGGGCGACCGCTTCGAGGTCGATTTCCACCTGCAGGTGGCCGAGACCGCTACGGTGGCCGAAGGGCATGCCATCGCGGGCCGCATCAAGTCCGATATCCTGAAGTCCCACCCCGAGGTGATTTCGGTGCTGGTGCACGTCGAACCGGACGTCCCGGAGCACCGGAAGCAGGACGGTCACCACGGCTTCAACGCCTAAAAGGGGTTGCCTTACCTGGGCGGGCGGGCTTGATGAGGCCATGAGCCTGCCCCGTCTCTGCCTTGCTTTACTGGTCACGGTCGTGTCCCTGACCGCCGCCCAGCCCCCGAATATCGTCTTCATCTTCGCCGACGACCAACGCGCCGATACCATCGCGGCCTTGGGCAATCCGGTCATCAAGACCCCGAACCTCGATCGCCTCGTGAAGCGCGGCGTCGCTTTCACCCGCGCTTACATGCAGGGCGGCAACCAAGGCGCGACCTGCGTTCCTTCGCGGGCGATGCTGCTATCCGGTCGCTCGTTGGCGCAGATCGACGAGAAGCTGCTGAAGCATCAGACCTGGCCTCACGCTTTCGGCGCGGCCGGCTACGCGACCTTCGCTGCCGGCAAGTGGCATAACGGCCCGCCTTCGATCCCTAAGTCCTTCCAGCAGGCCAAAGCGCTCTTCGTGGGTGGAATGGCCAATCCGCTTAAGGCGCCGACCAGTGACATGCTGCCGACCGGTAAGCTCACCCCTTCGAAGATCTCCCCGAAACACCTTTGCGAGGAGGCCACCGACGAGACCCTCGCGTTCCTGAAGTCGCAGGACGGCAAGCAGCCGTTCTTCTCGTATCTCGCCTTCGACGGACCGCATGACCCCCACATCGTCCCGGAAGGGTTCCCGATCGATTATGCGCCGGCCTCGATCCCGTTGCCGCCGAACTTCCTGCCGCAGCATCCGTTCGACAACGGCCAGATGGTCATCCGTGATGAGCAGCTGATGAAGTGGCCGCGTCCCGAGGCCGACGTGAAGACCATGCTGGCCGAGTATTATCGTTACATCTCCTTCCTCGACGTCCAGGTCGGCCGCGTCCTCGACGCCGTCGACGCCTCACCCTACGCCGCCAATACGATCATCGTCTACGCCGCCGACTCCGGCGTGGCCCGCGGTTCGCACGGCCTCATCGGCAAGCAGAACCTCTATGAGCACTCCATGCGCGTGCCGCTGATCGTCGCCGGACCTGGTATCGCCGCGGACAAGCGCAGCGAGGCGATGTGCTACCTCTTCGACGTCCTGCCCACGCTCGGCAAGCTCTGCGGCGTCACTACGCCGCCGGGTTCCAACGGACGCGAGTTCGCCGCCGTGCTCAAGGATCCGAGCCAGTCCGCCCGCCCGTTCCTGATGTTCGGTTACAGGAGCATCCAGAAGGCGCTCAGCGACGGACGCTGGAAGCTCATCCGTTATCCGCACGTCGACCGTACCCAACTCTTCGATCTCCAGGCCGACCCTTACGAGACCAAGGACCTGTCGACGCTCCCGGAGCATGCCGAGCGTATCAAGGAGATGCTCGCCAAGCTCGCCGCCGAGATGAAAGCCGACGGCGACAACGACCCGCTGACCGCCGCGAAGATCCTGCCTGCCGACTGGAAAGCCCCGAGCAAAGTGCCTAAGCCCGGCCAGAAGGGATACTAGACGAGGACCGGAGGGCTCGAGTGCGCGAGGGGGCGATGGTGATCACGTCCCTACCTAGGGCAGCATATCCCCATGGCTGCTCCCAACCGCCAACCGCTAACCGCCAACCGCTTATACCGCTTACGCGGGAAGAAGGTACGACTTACGTCCGAACTTCTTGGCCAGCCATTCCTTGAGCTCCTGGAAGTCCTTGGGCGGCTCGACGGTGATCGTGAGCGGCTTGCCGGTCTGAGGGTGCGTCAGGGTCAGCTTGTGGGCGTGGAGCATCACGCGGGGCATCGGCCAGCCGGTGTAGCTCGGGACGTCGAACTTGCCGTAGGTGCGGTCGCCGAGGATCGGGTGCGTGATGTGCGCGAGGTGGACACGGATCTGGTGCGTGCGGCCGGTGTGCGGGAAGGCGCGGACGAGCGCGGCTTCGACGCCGTATTTTTCTTCGACGCGCCAGTCGGTGATGGCTTCGCGGCCGTCTTCACGGACGGCCATGCGCACGCGGACGGTGCGGTGGCGGTCGATGTTGGCGTTGATGACGCCGGAGAGGAGGCGCGGGGCCTTGTCGACGAGCGCGAGGTATTCCTTCTTGGCGGTGCGTTCGGCGAACTGCGCGACGAGCGCGTGGTAGGCCTTGTCGGTCTTCGCGAGCACGATGACGCCGGAGGTCTCACGATCGAGACGGTGCACGACGCCGGGGCGGGGCGCGCCGCCGGCCGGGGCGAGCTTGCCCTTGGTGTAATGGAGCAGGCCGTGGACGATCGAGACCTCGTCCGAACCCTGGACGGGGTGCGTGAGGAGACCGGCCGGCTTGTTGACGGCGATGATGTGCGCGTCTTCGAAGAGGACCTCGAGGGCCATCTTCACCGGGCGGGCGGTGGGCTCGCCGGGGGAGGGCAGGGCGACTTCGATGGCGTCGCCGGGATTGAGCAGCGTGCGGCAATCGGCCGTCTGGCCGTTGACCTTCACCATGCCGAGGTCGAGGGCCTTCTGCACGCGGGAGCGGCTGACGCCGTCGAGCAGCGTGGCGATGATCTTGTCGGCGCGGGCGGGTTCGAACTCGTCCGGGATGCGGGTCTTGAAGATCTCATCCGGACGGACTTCTTCGAGCGGGGCCTTGGCCGGACGGGCGGCGTAGGGCACGTGCGGGGCAGGCTTGGCCTTGCGCTTGAGCGCCTTGGCCGTGCGGGCCTGCGGACGGGAGCCGAGACGCTTGGGCTGAGCCTTCTTCGGCTTTTTTTGGTTGGCCATGTTATTTGGCCTTACCGAGGAGGTATGCGGGATTCAATTTCTGGAGGGGCTTGGGAAGGAAGAGGCCGTCTTTGCGGATCACCTGGCCGTCGAAACGGATCTCACCGCCGCCGTATTCGGGGCGCTGGATGCAGACCATGTCCCAGTGGATGGACGAATGGTTGCCGTTGTCGGTGGTCTCGTAGCACTTGCCGGGCGTGAAGTGGAAGGAGCCCGCGATCTTCTCGTCGAACAGGATGTCCTGCATCGGGTTGAGGATGTGCGGATTGAAGGCGATGGCGAACTCGCCGATGAAGCGGGCGCCGCCGTCGGTATCGAGGATCTCGTTGAGGCGCTTGGTGTTGTTCGAGGTGGCCTCGACGATCTTGCCCTTGCGGAAGACGAGGCGGATGTTCTCGAACGAGACGCCCTGGTAGATGGTGGCGCAGTTATACTGCAGCACGCCGTTGACGGAGTCCTTGATCGGCGCGGTGAAGACCTCGCCGTCGGGGATGTTGTATTCGCCGCCGCAGGGGATGGCGTTCATGCCCTTGATGTTGAACTTCAGGTCGGTGCCCTGGCCGACGATGTGGACCTCATCGGTCTTCATCATGGCCTGCTTGAGGGCTTCCATGCCCGGGATCATGCGGGAGTAGTCGAGCGTGCAGACGCGGAAGTAGAAGTCGGCGAAGGCCTCGGTGCTCATCTTGGCCTGCTGGGCCATGGACGACGTCGGCCAGCGGAGGACGACCCACTTGGTCTTGTTGACGCGGTGGTCGAGGACCGGACGCATCATTTCGCCGTTGAGCTTGGCCTGGGCGGCCGGGATGTCGCTGCCTTCGAAGATGTTGTCGGAACCGCGCACGGCGATGTAGGCCTGCATCTTCTTCATGCGGGCGAGCTCGTGGTCGGCGGCCAGCTTGAACTGTTCCTTGGTGCCGCCCTTGACCATCTCGCGGCCGACGCGGGCCTTGTGGAGGTTGACCATCGGGGTGGCGCCGCGTTCGCGGGCGGCCCGGATCAGGGCGATGACGAAGTCCTCGGGGACGTCGTGGGCGTCGATGAGCACGTTCTCCCCCTTCTTGAGACGGGTCGAGAAACCGCAGAGCACGTCGGCGAGCTTTCCGTAGCGAGGATCCATGATGCGGGTAAGTTGCGACCCCCTCGGGCCCTTTCCAAGCGTGAAAGGAGCGCTTGCGATGCCGCGGGCTCCTCGCACGGTGTCCGCATGTCCGATCCTACGCCCTCAGCGCGCGCCCTGGCCTTGGCGGAAGAGGCGTCGTTCGACTTCGCGATCGGCGACGAAGCCGGCGCCCTCGCGAAGCTGGCGGCGGCGGTCGCGGCCGATCCGGCCTGCTTCGAAGCTTGGCTGGCCAAAGCCGAAGTCCACTTCGCCGCCGGTCAATACGACGCAGCCCTCGCCGCCGGCGAGCAGGCCCTCACGCTGCGCCCGAAGGACATCCACATCCACACCTCGATGTCCCGCATCTGGATGGAGCGGGGCGACAAGACCAAGGCCGAGCATCACGGCGCCCAGGCGCGTATCCTTGGTTGGGGCGACCAGCTCAAGGAACCGGAAGGTAAGCAGCCGGGAGAGCT
>JANRFG010000012.1:91891-105209 GCA_030725715.1 Opitutales bacterium | reverse complement strand
CAGTAAGCCCTCGCGGCTCTCTTCTGAAAAGCCCCGCGACGCGGGGCTTTTTTGTTTCCGTTCCGCTTCGGCCTGACACCTTCGGGTTCAACATGTCGACCTTCCGTGCTTGGTTCGCCGCGATCCGCCCCAAGACCCTGGTGGCGGCCGTCGCGCCCGTCGCTCTCGGGGGCGCGGTCGTCGTAGCCTACGCGGGGGCGCCCGGCCTCTGGGCTGATCAACTCTTCGTCCTGACCCAGCTGAGCTGCCTTGGCTTCGCCCTCTGCGTCCAGGTCGCCTGCAATTTCGCCAACGACCTCGGCGACTCGCTGCGTGGCGCCGATACCGCCGCCCGCGTCGGTCCTCGTCGCGCCGTCTCGGCAGGCGATATCACGCCCGCCGCCATGCGCCGGGGCATCTGGATCGCCTGCGTGCTCGCGTTGGTCCTGGGAGCTCCGGTCGCTTCGCTTTCGCCTTGGCTGTTGCTGGCGGGCTTCCTCGCGATCGCGTGCGCCCTCGCCTATACGCTCGGCCCGTTCCCGCTGGCTTACCGCGGTCTCGGCGACGTCTTTGTCGTGGGTTGCTTCGGCGTCCAGGCGACGGTGCTCACTTCTTGGGCGGTCTGTACGCCGACTTCCGGCGATTGCGCCTGCCATACGCCGTCGATGCCGTGGCTGCCTGCGCTCCTGGCCGGCTTGGGGCTTGGCTTGCTCGCCGACAATATCCTCGTCGCGAACAACGCCCGCGACTTCGAGACCGACCTCGTCGTCAGCAAGCGTACCACGGTCGTCCGTTTCGGCCGCGGCTTCGCGCGTAATCTGCACGGCTTCAACTCGATCTTCGGCCTGGCTTGCCTCGGCCATGTCTTCGGCTGGGCTCCCATGATTCTTTTACCATTGGCCCTCTGGCAGCACCTTGCCTTCCGCCAGGCTTCCCAGCCGGCCGATTTCCTGCCGTTTCTCGGCCGCGCCGCCGTGCTGATGCTGCTGGCCACGGCGTTGTGCGTAACTGCCACTTGCCTCGGGTGGGTGCCGGCTGACAGCCTGTGGATGCGATGAGCCAGCCCCCGTCCCTCGCCGAACAGCTCGAAGCCCTCGTCAACGGGGGTTCCCGTCCGACGTGGGACGAATACTTCATGGCCACCGCGGTGCTCGTCAGCTCGCGCTCCAGCTGCGAACGCCTGCATGTCGGCTGCATCATCGTCTCGACCGGCAAGCACCCCAACCGCCTCGTCGCCGCCGGCTACAACGGCTTCCTGCCGGGCGCGCCGCATGACTCGCATGTCCGCGACGGCCACGAGCTCGCGACCGTCCATGCCGAACAGAACGCCGTGGCCGATGCGGCCAAGCGCGGCGTCTCGCTGCAGGGCACGGTCTGCTACGTCACCCATTTCCCCTGCGTGAACTGCGCCAAGATCCTCGCCGCCGCCGGCATCACCGAGGTCCGCTATCGTCACGACTACAAGAACGACCCGCTCGTCGCGGAGATGTTCGGTCAGGCCGGCGTGAAGGTCACGCGGCTCGCGCGCTGATGGCGCGGACGCCGCGAACGTTGGCAGGCTGGCTGCTGGTCTCGCATCCCCAGCTGCGCGACGACCATTTCCGTGAGACCGTCGTCCTGCTGCATTCGCATGACGCCAAGGACGGCGCGCTCGGCGTGATCATCAACCGTCCGCTGGGCCGCGAACTCGGGCAGGTCGACGCCGCCGTGAACCTCGCGCCCTTGGAAGGCGTGCCGCTCTTCGAGGGCGGCCCCGTCGCCACGGACCGGCTCGCGTTCGGCGGTTGGTGCTTCCCTGAAGATGCCGCGCCCGACGTCCGTTTCGGACTCGATCAGGAGGAGGCCGTCCGCCTCGCCGCCGAGGGCCGTTTCGCCCTGCGGGCCTACGTGGGTTATGCCGGCTGGTCGCCCGGGCAGCTTGAGAACGAACTCCGCATGAATGCCTGGGTCGTCTGTCCGTTCGACTTCGCCTGCGCCGACCTCGAGGGCTCAGATCTCTGGAAGCATCTGCTGGCGGCCCATCGTCCCGACCTCCGCCTCGAGGCGGATTCGCCCGAGGATCCCGGCCTCAACTAGCGGGCCGTCGAGAGCAGGATGCCGACGTTCTGCGTGAGCAGTTCACCCGGCTTACGTCCGTCGGCCGCGAGCAGCTTGCGGCGGATCAGCAACGGTCGCTGGGCGACGGAGACTTCGGCGACCTGCCAGCCTTGGGCGGGGAGCCGCGGGTTGCCCGCTTCGAGCGCCGTCCAGCGCAGCGGCATGCCTTGCCAGGAGAACTCCACATACCAGCCCGCGGCCTTGGCGCGTTCGCCGCGCGCGAGCACGGGATAGCGCGCCACGAAGTCAGGCGTCTTGGCCGCTCGCAGGACGACCGTGAGCGCCGTCGGCTGGCGACGCAGAAGCGCGAGCACGTCGACGCTCCGTTGGCCGAGGAGGGGCAGGGGGTCCATCCCGATGAGGTTCTGTCCGTTGAACAGCCCGTGGTGGTTCGGGCTCTTGCGGTTCTCCGGCTGAGCCGCGTACCACGAGTTGAAGCCCGTCGAGAGGAGCAGGCCGACTTCGAAGTGGAGGTGCGCCCGGTCGGGCGTGATCGGACTCGCACCCGCGGAAGTCCGCCCCATGCGGCCGAGCGTCAGGCCGCGGCGCGTGAACATGCCGAGCTTCACCGCGGGGTCGACCGAGGCCAGATGGGCGTAGAGCGAATACACCGGGAGTTCCGCGCCCGGATGGACGAGCACCACGTACCTGCCGTAGGGGCCGTTGACGTGCGGGTTCACGTAGGCGACCTGTCCGTCCATCGCGGCGCGCACCAGGTCGAGCGGCTCGCCGGCGGCGTCGCGCCGGCCCGGCCGGATGTCGATGCCTTCGTGGAAGCGGTGACCCTCTTCGCGGACCATCCCGAAGGTGGCGGATTCCAGCCGTCCGGAGACGGTCGGCTGGAGGTAGTCCTGCGCCGTGCGGACGGCGGTCAGGTCGAGGGTCGTCGGCCAGACGATTTCAGTGGCGGGCAACGGGGCCGTCGCCAGGCCGAGAAGGAACAGGGTGAGGCGGGACAGCCGGCTCACGGACGTTCGGACTCCTTGATCTTGCGGAGCTTGAGCGCGGAAATGTTGAGACGACGGCTGATGTCCATGACCGCCTGCGTGTTGTTCAGGCCCTTCTTCTCGACGTGGAAGATCAGGTTGCCGTCCACGACCTGGCTGTCGATCGGCATGATGCCGACGGCGGCGTCGTTGATCACCAGCACGAAGTGACGGCCGACGGCCTCCTTGGTGTAGTTCATCACGTCGACCGCGGCCTTGCGGTCGAGCTGCACGAGCAGGAACTCCTGACGCAGGTCCGGTTCGCCGCTGGTGATCGGGTGGGTGTTGAGGATCTCTTCGGCCGGCACGAGCGCCCGCGTCATCACCGAGAGCTTCAGCTGGCTGACGGGCAGGGTGACTTCCTGTTTCATCGAGCCGCCGATGGAAGGAGGCGCCTCGACGAAGATGGAGGCGAGCTCCTCGGGGATGTCGTGGTTCTTGCAGCCCGCCAGCAGCAGGACGGCCAGGGCGGACAGGAGGCGGAGGGACGTCATGGAAAGGCTTAGCCGACGAGCATGTCGAGCGAAGCGCTGACCTGCAGGATGTGGGCGGGCTGGAGGTCGATCATCGGCACCAGGTAGGTCTGCTTGGTGGCGGCGTGGACGTAGGTCAGCTGGCCTTCGGCGGCGGCGCCGACCTGCTTGATGATGCGCTTGCGCTCGAGGAGCATGGCGAGGATGTGCTTGAGCACGCCCTTGTCGCCCGAAGGGTCGGCGGGGTCTTCGTAGAGGGAGAGGAAGAACTCTTCGCGCGAGGCGAGGAGCTGGGCGCGCTGGGCCTGGTCTTCTTCGCCGCGTTCCTTGACCTCGCGGGTCCAGCGGCCGAGGAGGATGCCATCCGGCCGGAAGCTCGCGGCGTGGTCCTTGAGCACGTCGAGGCGTTCGATGTTGCCGCCGAGGGGCTTGAAGACGACGCACGTCACGAGGTCGCCGACGTGGAGTTCCTTGCCGGAAGCGGCACAGGTGCGAGCGATAGGTTTAACCTGCCAGTCCATGACCGTTAAGAGAAGTCGGGCGGGGCGGGGCGGGCAACCCCATTCACGGCGGTTTGCGGCTGACTTATTGGCCCTCCCGGGCAGTCTGCCGGGCATGTCCGAAACCCCCGCCGCCGGCGTCGCCTTGCTCGTCGTGGACGTCCAGCCGACCTTCCTGAAGGCCATGCCTGAGGGCGAGGCCTGTCTGCGCCGTTGCCGGCTGGCCGTCGCCGCCGCCCAGCTGCTGGCGGTCCCCGTCCTGTTCACCGAGCAAGTCCCGGCCAAGCTCGGACCGACCCATCCGGAACTGTTGGCCGCCGCGGGCGAAGCTCGGGCCGTGTTCGGTAAGACCGCCTTCTCGGCTTTCGGGGCGCCGGGTCTGACCGAGGCCTTCGGTAAGACCGAGGTGAGCCAGTTGCTGATCTGCGGCCTGGAGATCCCCGTGTGCGTCTACCAGACCGCCATGGACGCGCTCCGCGAAGGCCTGGGCGTCACGATCCTCTCCGACGCCGTGACCGGTCGTCGTTCCGCGGACGGCCTGACCTGCCTTGAAGCTTTACGGGCGGCGGGCGCGCATGTGCTGCCGACCGAGACCGTCTTCTACGCCATGCTGGGCGATGCGACGCATCCCCGGTTCCGCGCCTTCACCGAACTCGTCAAGCAGGCCGCTTAGGCCTGATCGACCGTCAGGCTCGCCGCCGGCACGACCGCGGCGCCGACGAGCAGGCCGACATCCGCCCAAGCGGCGAAGGCGATCATGCCCGCGTTGTCACCGCAGTGCTTCGGCTCGGCGACCAGCATCGGCAGCCCGCGTTGCTGGGCCGCGTGCGTGAGGCGGGCGCGGAGCGTGCGGTTGTTGGCCACGCCGCCGGAAAGACCCACGGACTTGTAGCCGCCGAGGTCGAGGACCGCGCCGGTCTTGGAGGCCAGCTGTTCGATGATCGCATGCTGATAGCCCGCGCAGAGGTCAGGCATGGCCGCGGCGACGTCGGCGTCGGACATCTTCTCGAGCTGGTAGCGCAGGGCGGTCTTGAGTCCGGAGAAACTCAGACGGAGATCGGCCTTCTCCGGGATGCCGCGCGGGAAGACGAATTTCCGGACGTCGCCTTGCAGGGCGTGCTTCTCGATGAGCGCACCCCCCGGGTAGGGGAGGCCGAGGAGCTTCGCGCCTTTGTCGAAGGCTTCGCCGGCGGCGTCATCGACCGTGCGTGCGGCGACCGTGAGGCGGAGCTGTTCGTCGAGTTTCACCAGCAGCGTGTTGCCGCCGGAGACCACGATGGCGAGATGCGGAAGCAGGGCGGCGCGGGCCGCGGCGAAACCTGCCGGATCCGCCGCGTGCACGGCGATGAAAGGCGAATGCACGTGGGCGCGCAGATGATTGACGCCGACGATCGGCAGGCCGCGGGCGAGCGCCAAGGAGCGGGCGAGGGTCACGCCCATCGACAGGCAGGGGAGCAGGCCCGGGCCGCGGGTGACGGCGATCGTCCGGGCCGAGGCGAGTTCGGCGCGGAAATCGGCGAGCAGGAGGGGCAGGGCGGAGAGGTGCATCCGGCTGGCCAGTTCGGGGACCACGCCGCCGTATTTCTCGTGTTCCGCCGCCTGCGAGCTGATCAGTTCGCGCACGAGGCCGCGGGCCGGGTCGAAGAGCGCCAGGGCCGATTCATCGCAGGAACTTTCGATCGCGAGGATCATCTGCCTGCAGTCAGCCCAATTCGGAGGTCGGCTCAATCCCGATTCGTCTGGCGGAGCGGAAAAGACCGCATAACGCTTCTGGCGTGGAGCCCGCGGCCCGACATGACGCCATCGTCGCCTTGCTCCGTCGCGAGGCCCGCGGCGGGGTGGTCTCGTTCGCGCGCCTCGTCGAGGCGGCCCTCTACGCGCCTGGCCTCGGATATTACGTCGCGGACCGGACGCGCGTCGGCAAGGCCGCCGGCACGGACTTCACCACGGCGGCCGCGCTCGGCCCCATGTTCGGAGAACTCATCGCGGGCGCGGCGAATTCGCTCGTCGGTGATCTGAAGACGCACGCGCTCGTCGAGGTCGGCGCCGAACCCGGGCAGACCCACTATGCCGGCGTCGCGTCGCGCTTCGCCGAACTGCGCACCTTCCGCTTCGGTGCTGAGCCTGCATTCCCGGCGCAGAGCGTCCTCGTCGCGAACGAACTCCTCGATGCGCAGCCCTTCCATCGCTTCGTCTTCCAGGCAGGTGTCTGGCATGAACTGGGCATACGCGTCGACGGCGCCGAGCTGACCGTGGAGCCTCTCGCGGAATTCTCCACCCCGGCGGCGGCGGAGTTCGCCCGCGCTTTGCCTGAGGCCGAAGAGGGGTGGATCCTTGATGCGCCGTTGGCGGCGGAAGATCTGCTCCGGAAGTTCCTCGCCGGGTCTTGGGCGGGCGCCGTGATTCTGCTCGATTACGGGAAGACCATCGCGCAGTGCCTCGACTCATCGCCGGCCGGCACCGCGCGGGCCTATCGCAGTCATCAGCTTTCGGGAGCGATCCTCGAGAACCTCGGCTCGCAGGACCTCACCTGCCATGTGCTTTGGGACCGGATCGAGCCCGTCTTGGCCGGTGCCGGTTTCCGGAATGTCCGTCTCGACCGTCAGGAGGCCTTTTTCGTCAAGTATGCCGGTGCCGAGATGGAGCACATCGCCCTCTCGGGAGACTCTGAGGCCACCGGGCGGCTGCGGGCCTTGACGCACCCGGCGCATTTCGGGGCGAAGTTCCAGGTCCTGCACGCGATCCGGGGTTAATCGCAGGTTTTTGGAAGCCACGCTCGACCTGCAGGGAACATCTCCTTTTCTGGGGTGTACCCCTCTTTTCCCGATGAAGTCCTCCCTCTTCGCCACGTTCACCCTCTGCCTCGGCGCGTCCGTCCTGTCGGCCGACACCAAGGTCATCGAAGCCTTCGAAGGCGACGGTTTCGACAGCTGGCAGGCCACCGGTACCGGCTTCGGCCTGGCGCCGATCGCCGGCAAGGTCGACGGCGTCAACGGCGAGTTCCGCAACTACGGCGGCAACGCCCTCGTCTGCTCCGGCCTGCGCGGCGACGCCGCCACCGGCACGCTGACCTCGCCCGAGATCAAGCTTACCCATCCCAAGCTCGGCTTCCTCGTCGCGGGCGGCAACCACCCCGGCAAGACCGCCGTCCAACTCCTCGTCGGCGGCAAGGTCGTGCGTGAGGCGACCGGCGCCAACGACCTGACCTTGCGCGAGACCGTCTGGGACATCGCTGAATTCAAGGGCAAGACCGGCGTCATCCGCATCGTCGACGCGCATGTCGGATCCTGGGGCTTCATCGCCGCCGACCACTTCCTCTTCTCCAGCGACGCCAAGCCGAAGTTCCCGGCGGGCGGCCGCCCGAAGCCGAAGGCCGACAGCAGCCTCGTGCGCGTTCCCGGCGAAGGCAGCGCCGCGCTCGTCCCTGGTGCCACCTTCAAGACGACCGCCGACCGCAAGGTCACCGGCGTCACCTCGCCGACCGCGATCGGCTTCGGCAACGACGGCTCCGTCTACGTGGCCGAGACCCATCGCTTCCGCTTCGGTGTCGAGGACGACCGTAACCACCTCTACTGGTATCACGACGATCTCGCCGCGGCCACGACCGCCGATCGACTCGCGCTACACAAGAAGTGGGAAGCCAAGCGCTCGCACGAGTGGATGACCGCCAAGTCCGAGCTCATCCGCCACGTCGGCGGCGAGCAGGCCGACGGCACCTTCACCACCCAGAAGGTCTTCGCGGGCGGCTTCAACGACGTCCTCGACGGCACCGGCGCCGGCGTCATGGCCTGGGACGACACGGTCTACTTCGCCTGCATCCCGAAGCTCTGGATGCTGCAGGACGCCAAGCAGGACGGCGTCGAGAAGCAGCGCAAGGTCATCGAAGACGGCTTCGGCGTGCGTATCTCCCTCTCCGGTCACGACATGAACGGCTTCGCCATCGGTCCGGACGGACGCGTCTGGGGCACCATCGGCGACCGCGGCTTCAATCTCACCACCAAGGAAGGCAAGAAGTATGACTCCCGCAACCGCGGCGCGGTCTTCCGTTTCGAACCCGACGGCACCAACTTCGAAGTCGTCCACTTCGGCCTGCGTAACCCGAAGGAAATCGCCTTCGACGACTTCGGCAACGCCTTCTCCGTCGACAATAATTCCGACCAGGGCGACGCCGCCCGCGTGGTCTACGTCGTCGAAGGCGCCGACTCCGGCTGGGAGATGGAGCACCAGGCCATGCACACCTTCCACCGCTCGATCGGCCTCGAGCAGCGCCCGCTCTCCCGCTGGATGACCGAGAAGGTCTGGGAGCTCCAGAACCCCGCGCAACCGGCCTTCATCATCCCGCCCTCCGCTTACATCAGCTCCGGTCCTTCCGGCCTGACGTATCACCCGGGCGCGGGCTTCCTCGAAGCCGAAGCCGGTCATTTCCATATCTGCGACTACCGCGGCTCCGCCGGCGCGTCCGGCATCTGGTCCTTCAAGATGGAGCCCGCGGGCGCCGGCATGAAGATGACCTCCTCGCACCAGCTGCTCTGGGGCGTGGCCGCGACCGACGTCGAGTATGACTGGAAGGGACGCCTCGTGGTCTCCGATTTCATCACCGGCTGGGAATCCCACCAGGCCGGCCGTCTCGTGACCCTCGAGGCCGGCAAGATGATGAAGCCCGAAGCCGTCGCCCCCGTGGCCGCGCTCATCAACGGCGGCATCGCCAAGGCTTCGTCCGCCGAACTCGCGGCGCTCCTCGCGCACGCCGACCAGCGCGTCCGCCTGCGCGCCCAGATCGAACTCACCCGTCGCCCTGACGCCGCGGACCGCTTCGCCGCCGCCACCCAGTCCGCCAACCGTCTCGAGCGACTGCACGGCATCTGGGGCCTCGGCATCCTCGCCCGCCGCGGCGCCGCCATCACGCCGGGCGCCGCCTGGACCGGCCCGACGCCGGTGGCTTCGCTGGCCGACCGCACCGCCGCCGCGCAGCGCCTCGTGCCGTTGCTGGCCGACGCCGACGCCGAAGTCCGCGCGCAGGTGGTCCGTTCCCTCGAGGAGTCGCCGCTCAAGGGGGACGACCTGCCGCTCGGCAAGCTGATCCTCGATCCGTCGCCGCGCGTCCGTTCCTTCGCCGCCATCGCCGCCGCCCGTCTCGGCGCCGGCAAGTATCTCCCGGAAGTCCTGGCGATGCTCAAGGAGAACGCCGACGCCGATCCCGTGCTCCGTCACGCCGGTTCCTTCGCCATCGACCATCTCTGCAAGGACGCCGCCGCCTTCGACGCCGTGGCCAAGGATGAGAACGTATCCGTGCGACTTGCGGCCGTCATCGCGCTGCGTCGCCGGTTGGATGCTTCCGCCGCCCGCTTCGTGAAGGACAAGTCTCCGCTCGTCGCCGACGAAGCCATCCGCGCCGTGCATGACCTTGGCCTCGAAGCCGGCCGCCCGGCCGTCGCCGCCCTCATCGATGACCTCGGTTCCCGCGAGTGGACGACCTTCATGCTGCGTCGCCTGACGCACAGCGCCTTCCGTCTCGGGGGCGAAAAGAACGCCGCCCGCGTCGTGGCCATCGCCGCCAACGAGAAGCTGCCCGCCGAAGCCCGCGCCGAAGCCCTGCGTCTCCTCGCCCTCTGGGCCAATCCGTATCCCGTCGACCAGTCGACCGGCCATTGGGCCCCGCTGCCGGCCCGCGATGCGAAGGAACTGCGCGCCAGCCTGAGCGCCGCGCTGCCGACCCTGCTGAAGGGCGAGTCCGACATCCTCCGCGCCTCCCTCGAACTCGTGGAGCAGTATAAGCTCGAGGTCGCCTCGCTCTCCAACGACCTCCTCGCCGGTCTGGTCGGCAACGCCAAGCTCAGCGGCTCCGCCCGCGCCAAGGCCCTCGAACTCTGGCTCGAGCGCAAGCCCGCCGATCTCGCTTCAGTCGCCGGCAAGTTCGCCAAGGACACGCAGGACGAAGTCGCCATGGTCGCCCTTGGCGCGCTCGCCCAGCTGAATCCCGCCCAAGGTCTCATCGAGCTCTCCCAGTCGGCCAAGGCCGGCTCCGCCGCCCGTCGTCAGGGCGCCTGGAAGGCGCTCGCCAAGCTGACGGCTCCCGGTGTCGACGCGCTCTTCGTCGAAAGCCTCAAGGCGCTCGAGCAGGCCAAGGGCGTCTCGCCCGCCGCGATCGAACTCCTCGAAGCCTCCGCGCAGCGTCCCGAGGCCTCCGTCAAGGAAGCCCTCGCCGCCACGCAGAAGGCGATCGCAGGAGGCGCCGACAAGCTCGCCAAGTGGCTGCCCGCGCTGGAAGGCGGCGACGCCAAGAACGGCTTCGCGCTCTTCACCGCTCTGCCGGCCGGCCAGTGTCTCCGTTGTCACCGGGCTTCGGATGATTCCCATGCCGCCGGCGGCGAAGCCGGCCCGAACCTCGCCGGCATCGCCAAGCGCGGCGACCGTCGCTACCTCCTCGAATCCGTCGTGAACGCCGGCGCCGTCGTCGTCTCCGGTTACGGCACCGTCAACCTCGACCTCGCCAACGGCGGGGCCTTGGTCGGCACCTTGATCAAGGAAGAGAAGGAGCACGTCGACGTCGACGTCGCCGGCAACCGCTGGCGCGTGGCCCGCAAGGACATCAAGGCCATGAGCGCCCCCGTCTCCGGCATGCCGGCGATGGACGCCCTCACCCTGAACGAAGTCCGCGACATCGTCGCCTGGCTCGCGACCCTCGAGAAGGCGCCCAAGAAGGCCAAGCCCGCCGACCCTAAGCCGCTCGACATCTCGACCATCAAGCCCGTGGCCGCCGCGGTCGTGGCGAACGTCGATCCGGCTGTCCTGGCCGCCGGCAAGCAGGCCTTCATGACGTGCATGGCCTGTCACGGAGCGAATGGCGAAGGCACCGTCCTCGCGCCGCCGCTGGCCAAGTCGAACTGGGTCAACGGCCCCGTCGAGAACCTCATCCGCATCCAGCTGCGTGGCCTGCAGGGCCCCATCACCGTCTCCGGCAAGCAGTATACGCCGCCCGTACCCATGATGGCCCTGCCGCATCAGACCGACGAGCAGATCGCCGCCGTCCTTACCTACGTCCGCAACAGCTTCGGCAACTCCGCTCCGGCCGTCACGCCTGACCAGGTCAAGGCGCTGCGCGGCGAAGTCGGCAAGCCCATGCTGACCGAGGCCGACCTCGTCCCGGCGAAGTAAGCAGCACCGATCTTAAAACCAAGGCCCGGTCTTCGCGAGAGGACCGGGCCTTTTGTTTCAGCGTAATGGCAGCCGGATGCCGCGCCCGTCGCCAAGCGGCTCTTGGAGCAGCGTGACCTCGGTCGCGTCGCCTCGCTCGATGATCACGGCTTCCATCGGCTTGGACTTGTGCGAGGTCTTCGCTCCTTGCGTGACGCGGTAGCGGACCATGAGCGAACCTCCGAAACGCTCGACGCCCGTGACGGCGATGCGCACGTCGCGGTCCGTCTCGTTCTGGGAGATGAGCACCACGATCTCCTTGGAGAAGTCCGGCAGGCGCGGGGCCGGTCCGGCGACCCGGGCCGGGCTGAGGAAGCGCTGGAACTCCTCCGGCGTGCGGATGACGTAGCGTTGCACCCATTGATCCTTCCCTGAGTAGAAGTGCTGTTCCAGCCGATGGAAGGGGATGGCTTTCGTCATCGATTCGTCGGCTTTACGTAGGCCGACCAAGCCGGCGCGGCCGTCGGGCAGCACGCCGATCTCCGCGACGAGCAGGCCTTGGTTACGGAGTTTCTCCCAGGTGTTGCCGGTGCCTTCCTTGACATAGAAAGCCTCGATGCCGAAGCGGATCTGCCCGAAGCGACGCGAACCCGCGTAGCCCTTGAGATAGGGGCCCGACTCCGGGCGCTTCAGCGTGGGGGATCCTCCGCTGGCCAGACCCTTGGCGTCGACCTTAAGGGGGACGTAGATCATCGTGTCTTCTGGCAGCAACCAATAGGATTCGACGTCATCCCGGCGGTCGGCGCCGCTCAGTTGGATCCACTCCCGGTTGAGTCGTTTGATGTCCGCGGGGTTCGGGTTGGAGAATTCATACCCCAGCGTCACGTATTCGCCGCGCAGCAGGTCGCGCGGGTCGACCGCCTGGCAGCGCAGTACGAAGCGCTGCCCGACCTCGGAGGGTCGACTGTGGTTCCAGGCCATCCAGAGCAGACCTAGGCACTGCAGCAACGCGGCGATCAGGACCACCGCACGTGCACGGGATGTGACCGCCGCGAAAACGCGTTCCAACCAGGGCAGGTCCAAGTTAGGTTCCGCGGCCGGCGCAGCCTCGTCTTTCTGGGCGCGCCAGACTCGGGCCAGGATGAACAGGATCACCCCGATGGCCGCGAAGAAGCCCGCGGTGCCGAGCATGCCGAAGTCCTTGGCGATATCGACGTAGCGGGCCGTCAGCCAGGCGAGGAAGACCAGGGAGCCGTAGACGTAAGGGCGGAGCCGTCCTTCGCCGAGACCCGTGCGCACCAACCAGACCGCCGTGGTGAGCGTGAGCACGTTGGCGCCGGCTTTGATAAGCGCCTTGGCCGCGTCGGAGTCGAAGCTCAGTTCGCGGGGGAGTCCAAGCGCGAGCGTACCGAGGGCGATGGCGGCGGGCCAGGTGCGGGAGGCGTCCTTGTCCCGCTTGCCCGTCCAGAGGGCCCAGCCCGCGGCGATCAGCGTGAGGGCCAGCAGGAGCGGATCCCGGAGCAGTCCGATGTCATGGGAGGAGTTCCACCGGCCGAGCGCCCCGATGATGAGCGTGATGATCGTCACGCCGAGCGCCCCGATGAAGCGGAAGCCGCGTCCATAGGCGCTGCCTGTCGGGTGAAGGGCGGCCAGGGCCAGCGGCAGGACGAAGCAGGCGGCCGTCGCGCCGCCGCCGAAGTTGACCCAGTTCGCCATCAAGGCCCAGGCGAGCGTGCCGGCGATGACCGGCAACCGGTTGCGGTAGGCGGTCACGGCAGCCGGGAGCAGCAGGAGCAGGAAGGTCAGGCGTAGTCCGATCAGCTGCGGCGAAGGCGCGAATGAGCGGTCGCCCATTTCCATCATGATCCAGACCGAGGCGAGGGCGATCGTCGCGAGGTGGAGCAGCGCCGATTCCAGGGCGAGCGCGAAGGGCAGGGTGCCGAGACACCAGGCCAGCACCGCATCCGGGCTATGCGCGTCCATGTGATACGTCTGGCCGACCAGCGCGATGCCTGCGCCGAACATCAGGCAGCCCGCGAGGTGTCCGAGGACCGAGCCCGTTCGGCGGGCGTTGAAGGTATACCAGAGACCGAGGCCTTGCAGGAGGGCGACGCCGGCGACCACCGTCGCGAGCCGGCCGCCGCGGGAG